>NZ_CP118615.1:3275000-3930000 GCF_028993575.1 Micromonospora cathayae
CTCGCGGGCGGTGCTCTCGGCGGCGATCAGGCTGGCGGTGGCCCCGTCGTTCAGCCCGGCCGCGTTGCCGGCGGTGACCTTGCCGTGCGGGCGGAACGGGGTCTTCAGGGTGGCGAGCTTCTCCAGCGAGGTGTCCCGGGGCGCTTCGTCCACCGTGGCCAGACCCCAGCCGCCGTCGGCGTCGCGGACCGCGACCGGCACCAGGTCGTCGGCGAGCTTGCCGTTGGCGTACGCCTTGGCGGTCTTGACCTGGGAGGCGAGCGCGAACGCGTCGGTGCGTTCCTTGGTGACGTGCGGGACCCGGTCGTGCAGGTTCTCCGCGGTGGCCCCCATGACCAGGGCGGACGGGTCGACCAGCTTCTCGGCGAGGATGCGCGGGTTCGGGTCGACGCCCTCGCCCATCGGGTGCCGGCCCATGTGCTCGACGCCACCGGCGATCGCGACGTCGTACGCCCCCATGGCGATGCCGCCGGCGACGGTGGTCACCGCGGTCATCGCGCCGGCGCACATCCGGTCGATGGCGAAGCCGGGCACGGTCTTCGGCAGTCCGGACAGCAGGGCGGCGGTCCGGCCGATGGTGAGTCCCTGGTCGCCGATCTGGGTGGTGGCGGCGATGGCCACCTCCTCGACCCGCTCCGGCGGCAGCTGCGGGTTGCGTCGCAGCAGCTCGCGGATGCAGCGGATGACCAGGTCGTCGGCGCGGGTGTTGGCGTACATGCCACCCGCCTTGCCGAACGGGGTGCGGACGCCGTCGACGAAGACGACGTCGCGAACTTCACGGGGCACTGGAGCCTCCTTTTCGACCATCAGTCGGCCTCCGCCCGACGGCGCTGTCGGACCGAACGATGGTCGCCGGCACGGGCGTGGTCCTTCGCATGCTACTCACCGGTAACCACTGGTGCCCGTACCCCCCGTGTGTCCCACGACACACCCACCCCGGCGACCGGGGTGGGTGTGTCACCCCGTCACGGGGTGGGCAGGACCCGGGTCAGCTCCGGCACCAGCAGGCCGAGCTGCCAGTTCCGCGCGCCGTACCCGCGCAGCGTCTCCGCCACCGTCTCCTCGGTGATCTCGTCCGGCGGGGACCAGGCCAGTCGCCGCACCGAGTCCGGAGTGATCAGGTTCTCCGGCGGCAGCCGGTGCTCACCCGCGATCCGGACCACCACCTCCCGGCACCGGGCCAGCCGCGCGGCGGCCACCGGGTCCCGTTCCGCCCACCGGTGCGGCGGCGGGGGACCCTCCACGACGGGATGCGCCGGCAGCGCGTCCTCGGGCAGCTGCCGGGCGTCCTCCAGTGCCGCCAGCCAGGTACGGGCCAGCCGGCGCACCGACCGGCCGCCGAACCCGGGCAGGGTCAGCAGGGTCTTCTCGTCCTTCGGGTCCAGCTCGGCGGCGGCGATGATCGCCGAGTCGGGCAGCACCCGCCCCGGCGCGGCGTCCCGGCGGGCCGCGATCTGGTCCCGGGCGTACCACATCGAGCGGACCCGGGCCTGGGCCCGCGCCCCGCGCAGCCGGTGGATGCCCGAGGTACGCCGCCAGGGCTCGGCGCGCACCCTCGGCGGCCGGGTCGCCGAGGCCACCAGCGCCGCGAACTCCTCCGCCGCCCACTCCTGCTTGCCCTGCCGGACGAGTTCCCCGGCGAGCGCGTCCCGCAGGTCGGTCAGCAGCTCCACGTCCAGCGCGGCGTACGTCAGCCAGGACTCGGGCAGCGGCCGGCTCGACCAGTCCGCCGCCGAGTGGTGCTTCTCCAGGGTGTAGCCGAGCAGGTGTTCGGTCAGCGCGGCCAGGCCGACCCGCTCGAACCCGGCCAGCCGGGCGGCCAGTTCGGTGTCGAACAGCCGGCGCGGACGCAACCCCAGCTCGGCCAGGCAGGGCAGGTCCTGACTGGCCGCGTGGAGCACCCACTCGGTCCCGCTGAGTACCTCGTCGAGACCCGACAGGTCGGGCAGCGGCAACGGATCGATCAGGACGGTGCCGGCGCCGAGGCGGCGTAACTGCACCAGGTAGGCGCGCTGGCTGTAGCGGTATCCGGAGGCCCGCTCGGCGTCGATGGCCACCGGGCCGGTGCCCGCCGCGAAACGGGCCACCACCTCGGCCAACTCACGCGATGTGGACACCGGCGCGGGGGTGCCGTCCCGGGGGGCGGTGAGGGGTACGGGCCCGTCGGCGGTCGCGTCTGTCCCCGCGTCCTCCGGCTCCGGCGCGGCCGAGGGCGGGTGGTGCAGATCGTTTCCCGGTCGGCTTTCGGCGGCCCGACGGCGCAGGGGTGGTTCGTCGGTCACCTGACAACCCTAGTGCGCGCGGCGATCCGGTGCGCGCAGCCCGTCCGGCGCGTGTCGGTGCGCGGTCCCCGGTGACGGGTCGCGGCCACCCCCCCCCGAACCCGTGCCGCGGTAGCTGGACACGAGGGGAGACAATGTCCTTCCGGGCCGGTACGGTCCATCGAGCCCACCGCCGGAGAGCGCCGGCGGCGGGTGGCGGACGGGCGCTCACGGGGAGGACGTGGCGATCATGACGGCGGGCTACGGGCCACAGGACGGTGGACCGCGCGGGCCGGCGCAGGGATCCGGCGACGAGGGTGGTCGACCCGGTCCGCTGCCACCACGGATGGAGCCCCGGGGCGGTTCGGGGGGTTGGCCCACCGTCCCGGCGTCCCGTGCCACGGCACCCGGCCAGCCGCCCGGCTACCCGGCCGGTGCCTCCACCGGATACCCGTCGGCGCCCGGCGCGCCCGCCGGATATCCGGCCAGCCCCGGCGCGCCCGCCGGCGGCTACCCGTCGGCCCCGGGTGCGCCCGCCGCCCCAGCGGTGCCGACGCCCCGGGCCACCTGGTCGCCCGCGCCCGAGGCCGGGCAGCGGACCCCGCAGCAGATGTTCCCGCCCCAGAGCGGCCAGCCGGCCGATCCGCGCGGCTGGTCCGGTGCCCCGGCCGGGCCGCCCACGCCCGTCGCCGGCCCCGGTGCCGCCCACCCTGCGGCCACCCGCCCGAAGTCCGGTTGGCTGCCCCGCGCGGCCCTGTTCCTGGCGCTGGTACTGGTGCTGGTCAGCGGCGTGCAGGCGTACCAGATCCACCGGCTCAACAGCCGGCTCGCGGACACCGACCGGAACATGTCGGCGGCCCAGGGCGACGACGGCGTCCGCCTCGACGGCCTGGAGCAGCGGGCAGAGGAACTGGAGAAGCAGGCCGGCACCGTGTTCAACCCGGAATCCATCGCCGCCGCCGTGCTGCCCAGCGTCTTCCGGGTCAAGGCCGGGCAGTTCACCGGCACCGCCTTCGCCGTGGGCAAGCCCAACTCCGAGGGCGGCGCGAACCTGTTCACCAACTACCACGTGGTCGAGTCGGTCTGGGACAGCGGCGGGCGGCAGGTCTTCCTGGAACGCACCGACCAGCGGTTCCCGGCCACCATCGTCAAGGTCGACGAGGAGAACGACATCGCCCACCTGCGGACCAGCGCCAAGTTCACCGGCCTGGTCACCGCGCCCACCCCGGTCAAGTCCGGCCAGCAGATCGTCGTCGTCGGCGCGCCGCTGGGCCTCACCGACAGCGTGACCACCGGCGTGGTGAGCGCCTTCCGCAAGGCGGAGAACGGCTCCGGCGACGTGATCCAGTTCGACGCCCCGATCAACCCCGGCAACTCCGGCGGCCCGGTGATCAACGGAGCGAAGCAGGTCGTCGGGATCGCCACCGCCAAGGCCCGCGACGCCGAGGGCATCGGCCTCGCCGTGCCGATCAAGACCGCCTGCGACGGCTTCGACATCTGCTGACCGGTCCCCGGTCCCGTACCCGTCCGGTCCGCCCGGTCAGCCGGCGTGGCCCGCCCCCTTCGGAGGATTCCAGACATGACCCAGCCACCCTCCGGCGGTTATCCGCCGCCCGGTCACCCGCCGCAGCAGCCGGCCGGCGGCGGACTGTACGGATCCCAGCGTGCCCCGCAGGACCACCAGCCCACCCAGCAGTTCGGTGTCGACCCGACGGTCCCGGCCCAGCCGCCGGCCGGGTACCCGCCGTCCACCCCGCCCACGGCCGCGTACCCCCAGCCCGGGTACGGCGGCTACCCGCAGTCCGCCCCGCCCTCGGGTTACCCGCAGTCGGCCCCACCGTCGCCGGGTTACCCGCAGTCGGCCCCGCCCTCGTCGGGTTACCCGCAGTCCGCGCCGCCGTCGCCGGGCGAGCACCCGGCCGGGTACGGCCCCTCCTCGGCGCCCCCGGCCCCCGGCCAGTACGCGCCCGCCTCCGGTCAGCCCTTCGGGCCGCCGATGTCCGGTCCGCCCGGATATCCGCCTCCGGCCGCCGCCGGCGGCGGTGGCGGACGCGGTCGGGCGGTGCTGGTGCTGGCGGTCGTGGCGGCGCTGCTCTTCGTGCTCGGCGGGGTGATGACCGGCCTCTACCTGAACACCAGCGGCGACCTGGAGCGCACCGAGCAGACCCTGGCCTCCCGGACCACCGACCGGGACACCAAGGTCAAGGAGATCGAGAAGCTCAAGGTCGAGTTGCAGACCGCGAAGGACAAGCTGACCGACACCCAGCAGGACCTGACCGGCACCAAGAACGACCGGGACGAGCAGGCTCGGCAGAAGAAGGTCATCGCCAACTGCCTGGAGAAGCTCACCACCGCGCTGACCGCCGCCGCCGCCGGCAACAAGGCCGCGTACGACCAGGCCACCAAGGGTCTCGACGCGGTCTGCGAGGAGGCCGAGAAGTACCTCTGACCCGCCATCCGCACCGCCCCCGGGCTCTCCTAGGACGGGTCAGGGGGTGGTGGCCGGACGGCGGTCCGGCAGGGCGGTCACCCCGGGCGGCGGCAGCCCGGCCGTCGAGGCCAGCAGCGCGCACCAGCCCAGCAGGTGCGGGGCCAGGTCGTCGGTCAGCGGCGTCCACGAGGCCCGGATCTCGATGTCCCCGACGGCGGGCGGCCCGGCCAGGTCACCGAACCGGGTCGACATGGTCTGGGTGACCGTGCCGCCGAGCGCCCGGTACCCGGCGTCCTGCGCGTCCAACGCGTCGGTCAGCCAGGTCCAGCCCACCCCGGGCAGCAGCGGGTCGGCGGCCAGGTCGGCCTCCAGCTCCGCGGTCACGTAGGTGACCAGCCGCAGGGTGCCCTGCCACGCCTCGTGCCCGGCCGGGTCGTGCAGCAGGATCAGCCGCCCGGTGGTCACCTCGTCGTCGTCGCGGAGCACGCTGGCGGAGAGCGCGAAGGCGTGTGGGGCGAGCCGTTTCGGCGCGCCCACCTCCTCCAGCACGATCTCGGCCCGGGGGGTGGTCGACCGCAGCCCGGCGACCGCGCGGGCGAAGGTCTCCGGAAGCGCGATCGGGGGGGACATGACGGCAGCCTATGCCGCCGTCGGGCCGGCTGTTCGGACGGCGCGCCGGCACCGTCGACGCTCATCACCGGTCCGGACGGTTCCACCGGTCCGGGCGGACGATCCCGTCGGCGCGCTGGACGGTGCCACACCGGCCCCGCCGGGGGAGACCGGGGGAGTTCGGTCGGCGCGGCGCGGGTGCCGCCGACCCGTCCGGGGCGGTCGCGCCGGTCCGGACCACCGGGCCGGGGTGTCCTTCGCAACCCGGAGGATGGGACGCGGCACCGAACGTGGCACGATTGCGGGCGATGACCACCACCACCGCGGGCGACGCCGCCCGAGACGGCAAGACCCGACCGGGCGGGACGTTCCGCACCGGCGGGCCGGCGGACTCGCCTTTCGTGCGGGCCTGCCGTCGGCAGCCCGGCCCGCACACCCCGGTCTGGTTCATGCGTCAGGCCGGACGTTCGCTGCCGGAGTACCGGGAGATCCGGGCCAACGTGGCGATGCTGGAGTCCTGCCGCCGCCCCGAGCTGGTGGCCGAGATCACCCTCCAGCCGGTCCGCCGGCACGGGGTCGACGCCGCGATCCTGTTCAGCGACATCGTGGTGCCGGTCGCCGCGGCCGGCGTCGACCTGGACATCGTGCCCGGCACCGGCCCGGTGGTGGCCGAGCCGGTCCGTACCGCCGCCGACGTCGACCGGATCCGCCCGATCACCCGTGACGACGTGTCCTTCGTCGACGAGGCGGTCCGGCTGCTCGTCGCCGAGCTGGGCGACACTCCGCTGATCGGGTTCGCCGGGGCCCCGTTCACCCTGGCCAGCTACCTGGTCGAGGGCGGCCCGTCGCGGACCCACGCGAAGACCAAGGCGCTGATGTACGGCGACCCGGAGCTGTGGCACGCGCTCTGCGGCCGGCTCGCCGAGGTGACCCTGGAGTTCCTCCGCGTCCAGGCCGCCGCCGGGGTCTCCGCCGTGCAACTGTTCGACTCGTGGGCCGGCGCGCTCTCCGAGGCCGACTACCGGCGCTACGTGCAGCCGCACTCGGCGCGGGTGCTGGCCGGGCTGGCCGACACCGGCATCCCGCGCATCCACTTCGGGGTGGGCACCGCCGAGCTGCTGACCGCGATGGGCGAGGCCGGGGCCGACGTGGTCGGCGTGGACTGGCGTACCCCGCTCGACGTCGCCACCGGGCGGATCGGCCCGGACCGGGCCGTCCAGGGCAACCTGGACCCGTGCGTGCTGTTCGCCCCCTGGCCGGTGGTGGAGGCCGAGGTGCGGCGCATCCTCGACGAGGGCCGGGCGGCCCCCGGCCACGTGTTCAACCTCGGCCACGGCGTCCTGCCGGAGACCGACCCCGACGTGCTGACCCGGGTGGTCGCGCTGGTGCACGAGGTGTCCGCGCGGCCCGTCGACTAGCGGGAGGCGACCATGCGGCGACCGTGGCGGATCGCGGTGGTCGGCGGCGGGATCACCGGGCTGGCCGCCGCCGTCCGGCTACGCGACCGCGCCCCCGCCGGCACCGACATCACCGTGTACGAGCAGTCCGGTCTCCTCGGTGGCAAGCTGCGCACCGGCAGCCTGGCCGGCTCGACGGTGGAGTTCGGGGCCGAGTCGTTCCTGATGCGCGACCCGGCCGGCGGGGAGTCCGCGGCGGTGACCCTGGTCCGCCGGCTCGGGCTGACCGACGGGATCGTGCACCCCACCGTCGGGCAGGCCGCGTTGGCCCTCGACGGGCGGCTGCGCCCGATCCCGGGCGGCACGCTGGTGGGTGTACCGGGGGATCTGGCGCAGGTGACGACGGTGGCCGAGCCCACCGCGGCGGCCGACGTCGACGCCGGCCGGCCGCTGCTCGGGCCGGACGAGGACGTGCCGGTCGGCGCGCTGGTCCGGCAGCGGTTCGGTGACCAGGTGGTGGACCGGCTGGTCGACCCGATGCTCGGCGGGGTGTACGCCGGCCGCGCCGACGACCTCTCCCTGGTCACCACCATGCCGGCGCTGGCCCGGGCGGCCCGTACCGCGCACACCCTGACCGGGGCGGTGCGGGCGGCCCAGGCCGCCGCGCCCCGGGCCCCCGGCGCACCGGTCTTCGGCACCCTGGCCGGCGGGCTGAGCCGGCTGGTCGACGCGGCGGCCACCGCCAGCGGCGCGACCGTCCGGCGGAACGCCACCGTCCGCGAGCTGACCCCGGTCGCGGGCGGCTGGCGGCTCACCGTCGGCCCCACCCGCGACCCGGAGCACGTCGAGGTCGACGCGGTGGTGCTGGCCGTGCCGGCCCGCCCGGCCGCCCGGCTGCTGGCCGGCCCGGCCCCGCAGGTGGCGGGGACCGTCGGCGGGCTCGACTACGCCAGCGTCGCGCTGGTCACCCTGGCCCTGCCCGAGCCGGAGCTGCCCGCCCTGTCCGGGTTCCTGGTGCCCGGCACCGAGGGGCTGCTGATCAAGGCGGCCACCTTCTTCACCACCAAGTGGGGGCACCTGCGCCGGCCGGACGGGGTGGCGCTGGTGCGGGCCTCGGTGGGTCGGTACGGCGAGGAGCGGCAGTTGCAGCTCCCCGACGCGGAGCTGGTCGACACCGTGCACCGGGAACTGTCCGAGGTGCTCGGCGCGAAGCTGCCCACCCCGCTGGCCGGTCACGTGCAGCGCTGGGGTGGGGCGCTGCCGCAGTACACCCCCGGGCACCTGGACCGGGTGGCCGCCGCGCGGTCGGCCCTGCGGTCGGCGTACCCGACCCTCGCGCTGGCCGGGGCCGGGTACGACGGGGTGGGCATCCCGGTCTGCGTCCGCTCCGGCGGGACCGCGGCCGAAGAGATCATCAGCGCACTGGAAGGATCGGCGAGATGACCGAGCAGAGCAACGCGGCCCGGCTGCGCGAACTGAACGCCAGCATCCGCTACACCATGTGGTCGGTGTTCCGGGCGAGCAGCCCGCTGCCGGCGCTGCGGGAGAACGTCACCGCCGAGGCCGAGGCCCTGGTCGAGGAGCTGGCCGGCAAGGACGTGGTGGTCCGGGGCACGTACGACGTGTCCGGGCTGCGGGCCGACGCCGACCTGATGATCTGGTGGCACTCCGCCTCCAGCGACGCCCTCCAGGACGCGTACGGCCGGTTCCGGCGGACCGCGCTGGGCCGGACGATGACCCCGGTGTGGTCGCAGATGGCCCTGCACCGGCCGGCCGAGTTCAACAAGAGCCACGTCCCGGCGTTCCTGGCCGGCGAGGAGGCCCGGGCGTACGTCTGCGTCTACCCGTTCGTCCGATCGTACGAGTGGTACCTGCTGCCGGACGCCGAGCGGCGGGAACTGCTCGCCGAGCACGGCCAGATGGCCCGGGGCTACCCGGACGTGCGGGCCAACACGGTCGCCTCGTTCGCGCTCGGCGACTACGAGTGGCTGCTCGCCTTCGAGGCCGACGAACTGCACCGGATCGTCGACCTGATGCGGGACCTGCGGGCCTCCCGGGCGCGCCGGCACGTCCGTGAGGAGATCCCCTTCTACACCGGCCGCCGCCGCAGCATCGGCGACATCGTCACGGCCCTGCCCTGAGTCGCGCGTTCCGCGCTGGGCCGTGATCCGGGGCTGGGGAGCGGTCGGTGCGTGGGCCGGCCGGGGCCGCAGCCGGAGGGGATTCGGCTGCGGCCCCGACCGGGGTCACGCGGTGGTGGAGCAGGTCACGGGCGGCAGGCTGGTGCTGCTGCCCGAGGCGGTGAAGCCGAAGCTGGTGCTCGCTCCGGCGCCCAGGCTGCCGTTGTAGGCGACGTTGGTCGCCGCCACGGTGCCACCGCTGGTGGTGAGGTTGGCGTTCCAGAACTGGCTGATCTGCTGGCCGCTCGGCAGCGACCAGGTGACCCGCCAGCCCCTGATCGCGGCGCTGCCGGCGGTCACCTTGACCTCACCCTGGAAACCGCCGTTCCACGACGAGGTCACCGAGTAGGTGGCGGAGCAACCGTTCCCGGCGGGCGGCGGAGTGGTCGGCGGCGGCGTGGTGGGCGGCGGGGTGGTCGGCGGGGGCGTGGTCGGGGGCGGGGTGGTGGGCGGAGTCGTGGTGCCACCGAAGTTGACGTCACTGCACAGGTAGTACGACTGGTCCAGGTGGCTGGCCTGCCAGATGGTGTAGACGATGTGCCGGCCGGTGCGGCCCGGCGCGTTGGCCGGGATGCTGATCTCGACACCCTCGGGGACCTTCTGCCACTCCGAGGCAGGGGTGTTGCCGATCTGGCCGACCAGTTCCAGGTCGCTCCAGGCCAGCGGCTTGGTGAGCGCGTTGAAGCCCTGCTTGGTGGCGTACACCCGGATGTAGTCGGCGCCGTGGCTGGCCTGGTCGAAGAACCGGATGCGGAAGCTGTTGGCGATGTTGGTCGTCTTCCACGCGCCGACCGTGTCGAGGGCGTTGTAGCGCCCGTTCTGGGTCCGGCCGCCGGAACAGAGTTGGCCGTCCGGGATGGCACCCTGGTGGTTGCCGGCGACGCCCTCGCGGAACAGGCCGTTCCAGTTCCACATGGCCTGCGGGTCGGCCTGCCAGGCCTGCCAGCACATCGGGTCCTGGTTGGCCATGTCAGGGTTCTGGAAGTCGCTGCCCCAGCGCTGCCAGCAGCCGTAGTTGCGGGACGCGGGGTCGAGCACGTTGCCGTGGGCGGAGGCGGGGTTGGTCAGCGCCGTGGTCAGGAGCAGCACGCCGGTCGCGGCGGCGGCGAGCAGCCCCGCCACGAGCGGCTTGCGACGGGTACGGGTCAGGATGGACATGAGCCTTCCAGGGGGAGTGTCGGACTGACGTCGTCCGGCCGGGAGTGCCCGCTCCCGCGCCGACTGTGCGTGGCTCCCGCGGCGGCTCTGCTGCGCAGAATGCCATTTCTATAGTCGTCAGTCAATCCCTGCCCGGTTCGGGCTGCGGGTACGAGACCCTGCCTTGCTCGGTTGGGGCTGTGGCGCGATGCCCTGCCCGGCCCGGCTGCCCGGTCCGGTCCGGCGCTGGCGGCCGGACCGCCGTCAGGGGGTCGGCTCCCGGCGCATCGGCGTGTGCGGGATGCCGTCCTCGACGTACTCCGGGCCGCTGGCCGCGAAACCATGCCCGGCGTAGAAGCCGACCAGATGCGACTGCGCATCCAGGACGCACGGCCGGTGCCCCACCACCGCCAACGCCTCGACCATCAGGCGTCCCGCGTGTCCGTGGCCGCGCGCCGCCGGGGCCACCACCACCCGACCGATCCGTTCGACGCCGCCGGGGTCGGCCAGGATCCGCAGGTACGCCACGGGCGTGCCGTTCTCGGCCAACCACAGGTGCCGGGTGCCCGGCTCGACGTCCCGCCCGTCGAGTTCCGGGTACGGGCAGTTCTGTTCGACCACGAACACGTCGATGCGCAGGCGCAGCAGGTCGTGGAAGGTGCGGGCATCCAGGTCGGCGAAGGAGGCGACCCGCAGGTCGGTGGTACGCGACGGCATCCCGTGATGCTAGGTCCCCGGGTGCCGGCAGCCGGTCGGCCCCCTCGGCGGTGCCTGCCCCGGGCGGTCCGTCGGCTCTCGGCGGTGCCTGCTCCGGGCGGTCGGTCGGCCCTCTCGGCGGTGCCTGCCCCGGGTGGTCCGTCGGCCGGTTGGAGCGGCAGCGGTGGGTGGCCCCGGTAACGGCCCGGTGTTCCTCAGGCGGGGCGGGCGCCGACGGCGTCGGCGATGGCGGCGGCGCGTTCGCCCTCCACCGCGCGGGCGCAGTGCGCCGAGCAGAAGAACCGGCCGGACACCTCGGTACCGTGGCCGACGATCTTGAGCTGGCAGTTCTCGCAGATCGGAGCGAGCTTGTGCACGGCGCACTCGAAGGAGTCGAAGGTGTGCGTGTCACCGCTGACCGTCCGCACCTCGAACGCCATCCAGTAGTCGTTGCCGCAGACCTCACACGTCGCCATGCCCCCAGGGTGCGGCACCGGACCGGGCGTCGGGGGCGGAACGGGCGAAAGCCACCCGGTCGGCGGCGCGTCGTCCCGGGCGTGTCGCGCGTTGGTCCGGGTGAGAGGCCCTGACCGGCGGAGGATCGGCGTGATCAAACGCAGCAAGCTCTTCGGTAACCAGACCCGGGTCACCTTCTGCCTGCCCCGCGACGTCCCGCCCGGGACGGTGAGCGTGGTCGGCTCGTTCAACGACTGGGAACCCGGCCGGCACGAACTGGTCGCCCGCCGCGACGGCACCCGTACCGTCACCGTGAAGCTGCCCCCGGGGGAGTACCGCTTCCGGTACCTGGCCAGTGGCGGCGTGTGGCTGGACGACGAGCACGCCGACGCGCTCGACGAGCGGGGCGGCCTGCTGCTGATCTGAACCCGCCGACCGGCCGTCCGCTACTTCGGTTCCAGGCGGAGGGAGACCGAGTTCACGCAGTGCCGGGTGTCCTTCGGGGTGAACCCCTCGCCGTGGAAGACGTGCCCCAGGTGACTGTCGCAGCGCGCGCAGCGGATCTCCGTACGCCGCATGCCGAGGCTGGTGTCCTCGATCTCCTTCACCGCGCCGGGCAGCGCGTCGTCGAAGCTCGGCCAACCGCAGTGCGAGTCGAACTTGGTGTCGCTGGAGAAGAGTTCCGCGCCACAGGCCCGGCAGTGGTAGACGCCGGCCGTCTTGGTGTCGACGTACTCACCGGTCCACGGGCGTTCGGTGCCGGCCTGGCGCAGCACCCGGAACTCCTCGGGGCTGAGCCGGACCCGCCACTCGTCGTCGGTGCGGGGCAGTTCGCTCTCGGAAAGACTCACCCGTCAACGGTACGCCGGGTGTCACAGGTGTGGCATATGGTCGCGGAATGGGTGGCACCAGCAGGGCGGTCGAGGTCGAGGTCGCCGGGCACACCGTCCGGCTGAGCAGCCCGGACCGGGTGATCTATCCGGGGCGGGGCTTCACCAAGGCCGACGTCTTCCACTACTACCTCGCCGTGGGTGACGGCATCATGCGGGCGCTGCGGCACCGCCCCACCACCCTGCAACGCTTCCCCGAGGGCATCGAGGGGGAGATGTTCTTCCAGAAGCGGGTGCCGGCCCGGGGCGTGCCGCCGTGGGTGGAGACCGCCCGGATCAACTTCCCGAGCGGGCGCAGCGCCGACGAGCTGTGCCCGGCCGACCTGGCCCACGTGGCCTGGGCCGCGCAGATGGGCACGATCGTGTTCCACCCGTGGCCGGTCCGCTCCGCCGACGTGGACCGGCCCGACGAGCTGCGCATCGACCTGGACCCGCAGCCCGGCACCGACTTCGCCGACGCGGTGGTGGCTGCCGGCGAGGTCCGGGCGCTGCTCGACGAGCTGGGGGTGACCGGCTGGCCGAAGACCTCCGGCGGCCGGGGCGTGCACGTCTACCTGCGCATCCAGCCCCGCTGGACGTTCACCGAGGTGCGCCGGGCCACCATCGCGCTGGCCCGGGAGCTGGAACGCCGCCGCCCCGACCTGGTCACCACCGCCTGGTGGAAGGAGCAGCGCGGGGCGCACGTCTTCGTCGACTACAACCAGATGGCCCGGGACCGGACCATCGCCTGCGCGTACTCGTTACGGGCCAACGCACGGGCCACCGTCTCCACCCCGGTTGACTGGGGTGAACTGCCCGACGTCGATCCGGACGACCTGCACCTGGGCAGCGTGCCGGCCCGGTTGGCCGAGCGCGGCGACCCGCACGCCGGCATCGACGACGCCCCGTGGGACATCACCCCGCTGCTGGAGTGGGCCGACCGGGACGACGCGGCCGGCTCGGGCGACCTGCCGTACCCGCCGGACCATCCGAAGATGCCCGGCGAACCGAAGCGGGTGCAGCCGTCGCGGGCCCGCCCGGACAGCTGAGTTCGGATAATGGGATTCCTGTCCCGCATTGAGGGACGGGACGGATAGGTTCGGGGCCCCGGAACGAGGAGGTCCCGCGATGGCCGCCGGTCGCAACGTCTACACCCACGGACACCACGAGACGGTGCTGCGCTCGCACCGCTGGCGCACCGCGGCGAACTCCGCCGGATACCTCCTGCCGTACCTCACCCCCGAGGCGACCCTGCTGGACGTCGGCTGCGGGCCGGGCACGATCACCGTCGACCTGGCCGACCGGGTCGCCCGGGTCACCGCCGTCGAGCCGACCGAGGAGGCGCTCGGGCTGGCCCGCGCCGAGGCCGGCGCGCGGGACGACATCGACTTCCGGGTCGCCGACGTGCACGCGCTGGACCTGCCCGACGCCACGTTCGACGTGGTGCACGCCCACCAGGTGCTCCAGCACGTCGCCGACCCGGTCCGGGCGCTGCGCGAGATGCGCCGGGTGTGCCGGCCCGGCGGGATCGTCGCCGCCCGGGACAGCGACTACGCGGCGTTCACCTGGTTCCCCCGGGTGCCCGCGCTGGACGAGTGGCTCGCCCTGTACCAGCGGGCCGCCCGCGCCAACGGCGGCGAACCCGACGCCGGCCGACGGCTGCTGTCCTGGGCCCGGACCGCCGGCTTCACCGAGATCACCGCCACCGCGAGCACGTGGTGCTTCGCCGACGCCGAGGACCGGCAGTGGTGGGGCGGCATGTGGGCCGAGCGGATCCTGCACTCGGCCATGGCCGGGCAGGTGCTGACCGCCGGTCTGGCCACCCCGGCCGACCTGGCCCGGCTGTCGGACGGCTGGCGGGAGTGGGCCGCCGCCGACGACGGCTGGTTCGCCGTCCTGCACGGCGAGATCCTCTGCCGCGCCTGAGCCGGGCCACCCGCCGCCGGATGCGCGCAGCCGTCCGGCCCGGCGGCGCGCGCCCCCCGGGTCCGGGCGGCCGGTGCCCGCGTACCCGTCGACCGGTGCCCCGGCTCAGGCACACTTGCCGCATGACAGCGGAATCCGACCGGGCCGTCCGGCGACTGGTGGGGGTCTACCACGCCGACGGCGGACTCCGGGGCGAACTGGCGTACCTGGTGGGGAAGGTGCGGGGCACCGCCGACTGCGCGCTCTGCGACACCACGCACGGCCGGCTCGGTCGGCGGCGGGAGTGGAAGGACCTGCTGCCCGAACTGGGCGTACCGGTGGACCTGGTGCACCTCAACGAGCGCAGCCCGGCAGTCCGGGCGGCGAGCGAGGGGCGTACCCCCTGCGTGCTGGCGGTGACCGCCGACGGGCCGGAACTGCTGCTCGGCCCGGAGCAACTCGCCGCCGTGCGGGGCGACGTGACCGGCTTCGCGGCGGCGCTGCGGGCGGCGGCCGACCGGGCCGGACTGGAGTGGAGCACGAGCCCTACCGCCCGGGAGGCCCCGGGCCGACCGGCGTCGCGCTGACCCCGCCGGCCCCCGACGTCGCGCTACCTGCCGGGCCGCCGCCCGTCGGGCAGCGCGCCGGCGGACGCGATCAGCACGCAACCGAGCAACGCCAGGGCGGTGCCTGCGCCGGGCCGCGCCCCCGACATGCCGGCCGCCTGCCGATACGGGTCGTTCGCCACGAAGTACCAGATCGCCATGATCGAGCTGCCGCAGCCCAGTACGGTGGCGATCGTCCAGCCCCGGCTCGCCTCCCGCCACGGCCGGCGGGCCGCCCCGGTACGCAGCAACGACGGCACCGCCAGCAGGGCACCGGCGAGCGCGAAGGGCAACGCCACGAAGACCAGGTCCAGGCTGCTGTCCACCTCGACCCGGTCCGGGTACTCCCGTCGCCACGACGGCAGGCCGACCGCGACGGCGACGGTGACCCACCCGGCCGCCAGCAGCGCGACGCCGACCCGTCGCCACCGCGACGACGGCAGCGGCGGCACCGCCCGCCGGACCGGGGCCGACCAGATGCCCGCCAGGCAGGCCAGCACCGCGCCGCCGGCCGGCAGCAGCGCCGGGCCGGGTTGGGTGGAAACCTGACCCCGGCCGGTACCGGCGGGGACGTCGAGGGTTCGCACCAGGAGGACGGCGATCATGCCGAGCAGGACGACGAGGACGACCGCCAGACCGGTGCCGGCCAGCCGGAGCCGCCGCTGGGTCCGTCCGGCCGCGAGGGCGACCGCCTCGGTCAGTACCAGCAGGGTGGTGGCTCCGACCAGCCATGGGCCGGCCACCGGGCCGACCGCCGCGATCTTCTGCTCCAGGGCGGCGACCACGACCGGATCGCCGCTGATCGTGCGCCACCGGGTGAACGCGGCCACGACCAGCAGGACGACCGCGAGGGTCAGCCAGGCCACCGACGGCACCCGTGCCGTCCACGCCGCCGGTGTCAGCCGTGCCCGCCGAACCATGGCGGTGAATCTAGCCGAGCACCGCCCCGGGTGGGGGAGTGCCGCCCGGCGGCGGAGAACCGCTCAGAGCGCCAGTTTCATGCCCTCGTGGCTGGCCGTGAACCCGAGCCCGAGGTAGAACCGCTGCGCGTCCGTCCGGCGCTTGTCGGTGGTGAGCTGCACCAGGCCACAGCCGCGCCCCCTGGCCTGGTCGATCGCCCAGGTCAGCATGGCCCGGCCGACGCCCGCGCCACGCCGGTCCGAGCGGACCCGGACCGCCTCGATCAGGGACCGCTCCGTGCCGTGCCGCCCCAACCCCGGGATGTAGGTGATCTGGAGACAACCGATCACCTCGCCGTCCTGTTCGGCGACGACGAGCTGGTTGCGCGGGTCGGCGTCGATGTCGGCGAAGGCCCGCTGGTACGCCTCGTCGACCACCGTGTCACCGGCTGTCGTGTCGGCTGTCGTGTCGTCGACCGCCGCGACCTCACGGGAACGCCCGAGGACGTCGTCGGCGAGCAGGGCCACGATGGCGGCCAGATCCCCCCGGACCGCCGTCCGGCAGTGCACCCCGCCCCGGAGCGTCGGGGACGGGAGGTGTACATCGGCCGGCGCCGCCGTGGCCGAGGGCTGCGGGCTGGCCGGGGGCTGCGGATCGGCCGAGGGCTGCGGGCCGGCCGGGACCGCCGTCCGGAGGGGCGCGTCGGACATGCCGTCGATGATGCCCGACCGAACAGCCGAACCGGCTGGCGGGGGGCGCCGCACAGGAGCAGCATGATGCGGCATGGACCTCCTGCTGCTGCCGTTCCGGCTGGTCTACCGGGGGTTGGTCTGGTTCGCCAACTCCCCCCGCACCCTGATGATCTCGTACCTGCTGATGATCGTGGTGGCCGGCGTGATCTACAGCCACGTCGAACGCAAGAACCCCGCCGACTCGGTGTGGTGGGCGGTGGTCACCGCCTCCACCGTCGGCTACGGCGACATCTCGCCGACCACCTGGCAGGGCCGCACCCTCGCCGCCCTGCTCATCTCGACCATGGTGCTGCTGGTCATCCCGCTGATCACCGCCCACTTCGCCAGCCGGCTCATCGTCGACGACGACGCGTTCGAACACGAGGAGCAGGAGGAGCTGAAGGCCGACGTGCGCCGGATGCGGGCGCTGCTCGAGGAACTCGCCACCCGGCACGGTATCGAGCTGCCGGAGCCACCGGCCATCGTCAAGGTCAACGCGCCGGGCAGCGCAGCCCCTCCCGGGGCACCGTCAGGTCGAGCAGGTAGGCGTCGACCGCGTTGGTGACGCAGGCGGTCTGCGGGTACGCGGTGTGCCCCTCGCCGTCCCAGGTCAGCACCCGTCCCACCCCGAGCATCTCGGCCAGCGCCGGGGTCTGCTCGTACGGGGTGGCCGGGTCGCCGGTGGTGCCCACCACCAGGATCGGCGGCGCGCCGTCCGCCTTCCCGGTCGGGTACGGGTCGGGGCGGCCGGGCCATTCCAGGCAGGTCAGCATGCCCACCGCCAGGGCCGGCCCGAACAGCGGGTACGCGGCACGCCACTGCCCCTGCAACTCGCGGATCCGTTGCCGGCTGGGCTTCTCGTCCTCGTCGGCGCAGTTGACGGCCAGATTGGCGTCGAAGAGATTGGAGTACGTGCCGTCCGGGTTCCGCCCGGCGTACGCGTCGGCGAGCCGGAACACGTCGGCCGGATCGCCGCCGTCCAGCTTCTCGATCGCCCGGGCCAGTTCCTGCCAGCCCTGCTCCGTGTAGAGCGACGAGATGACCGCGTAGAACACCCAGCCGGAGGTGGCCCGCCGGCCGTCCGTGCCCTCGACCGGGGAGACCCGGGCCTTGTCGATCGCCGAGGTCACCGCGCCCCGGGCGTCCGGGGCCAACGGGCAACGGTCGGCGTTGCCCGCGCACCACCGGACGAAGTTGTCGAAGGCCCGCTCGAACCCCTTCGCCTGGCTCTCCGAGGCGGCCACCACCCCCTGCCGGGGATCCACCGCGCCGTCGAACACCAGCGCCCGGACCCGCTGCGGGTACAGCTGCGCGTAGACCGCGCCCAGCAGGGTGCCGTAGGAGTACCCCAGGTAGGTCAGCTTCTGGTCGCCGACGGCGGCCCGGACCGCGTCGAGATCCCGGGCGGCCTGCTCGGTGCCGTAGAGCGGCAACTGGTCGCCGTACCGCTGCCCGCAGCCCTGACCGATCCGCTGGTTGAGCGCGACCAGGCCGTCGAACTGCGCGGCCGACTCCGGGTCCGGGTCGTACCCGAAACTGGCGTCCAGGTCGGCGTCGGAGACGCACTCGACCGGGCTGGACCGGGACACCCCACGCGGGTCGAAGCCGACGATGTCGAACCGCTCGGTCACCGTGCCGGGCAGCCCGCCGAACGCCGGACCGAACGACAGGTAGACGGCGGTGTCGACGCCGGAGCCGCCCGGCCCGCCCGGATTGACCACCAGCGACCCGATCCGGTCCCGCTGCTTGGTGGACCGGGCCCGCAGCAGCGCGATCTCGAAGGTCCCGCCGCTGCCCGGACCGGCCGTCGCGGCCGTCCCGCTGGCGCTCCACCGCCGGGGTACGGAGATCCGCGCGCATTCGTACCGCATGTCCGGCGCGGCCCGGCCGGCCACCTCGTCGGCGACCTCCGGGCAGGCCCGCCACCGCGGCGCGGCGCCCGGCGCGGCGGCCGACGGTTCGCCCTCGACCTCGGCGCGGGGCGCGAACGCCGGCACCGTGCACCCGGCGACGACCAGGGCCGACGCCACCAACCCGGCCAGCGTGCGCCGGATCCGGCGGGGACGGGACGGGTCGGGGATACGGCTCACGGACTGCCCTCCATGATCGTTCTGTGGCCGGTCAGGCCGGCCCGGCGGCGGGGACCGGGTCACCCCGGAGCACCTGGTCGACGTCGAAGCGGACCGGCCGTTCCAACTGGTCGTACCCGCAGGAGCGCGGGTCGCGGTCGGGCCGCCAGCGGACGAACTGGGCGGTGTGCCGGAACCGGTCGCCCTCCATGGCGTCGTAGCCCACCTCGACCACCAGCTCCGGGCGCAGTGGCACCCACTCGAGGTTCTTGCCGCCGGTCCACCGGCTGACCCCGCCGGGGATGCGCTGGCCGCGCTCGTGGTCACCGTGCACCCACGGGTGCCCGGCGTCGACGTCCCGGTACGGCTCCAGCTCGGTCAGCAGCTCCGCCCGGCGGGCCATGGTGAACGAGGCGCACACCCCGACGTGGTGCAGCGTGCCGGCGTCGTCGTACAGGCCGAGCAGCAGCGAGCCGACCACCGGGCCGGACTTGTGCCAGCGGAACCCGGCCACCACCGCGTCGGCCGTCCGGGCGTGCTTGACCTTGAACATCGACCGCTTGCCCGGCTCGTACGGCAGGTCGGCCGGCTTGGCGATCAACCCGTCCAGCCCGGCCCCCTCGAAGACGTCGAACCAGCGGCGCGCGGTGTCCAGGTCGGTGGTGACCGGCGTGACGTGCACCGGCGGGCGCACCCCGGCCAGCGCCGCCTCCAGCCGGGCCCGGCGCTGCGGGTACGGCTGGTCGAGCAGCTCCTCGTCGCCGATCGCCAGCAGGTCGAAGGCGACGAAGTCGGCCGGGGTGGTCTCGGCGAGCAGCCGGACCCGGGAGGCGGCCGGGTGGATCCGCTGGGCGAGCAGCTCGAAGTCGAGCCGGGGTTTCCCGTCGGGGCCGTCGCGCCGGATCACCACCAGCTCGCCGTCGACCGCGCAGCGCTCCGGCAACTGGCGGCGGGCCTGCTCGATGACCTCGGGGAAGTACCGGGTGAGCGTCTTGCCGCCCCGGCTGGCCAGCTCCACCTCGGCGCCGTCGCGCAGGACGATGCAGCGGAACCCGTCCCACTTCGGCTCGTACGTCATGCCGTCGGCGGTGGGGATCCGGGCCACGCTCTTGGCCAGCATCGGCTCGACCGGGGGATTCAGCGGCAGCTCCACGGCGACAGTCAACCAGACGGGACCGACAACGGTGAGGCACATCACCGGTGCGTAGCGTGCCCACCTGTCCCGGTCGGTCCCGGTCGTCCCTGCTGACCGATCGGCGTAACCGCAGGTCAGAGCTACCGTCGCCGGGTGCGTGAGTGGGTCTGCGGCTGCTGCGGTCGCTGGCGGGTCAGCGTGGAGCTGATCCGGGGCCGGTACCGGTACCGGCTGGTGCACCGGTACCGGCCGGAGTTCGGCGGCGGCAAGGACGTGCTCGGCGAGGTCGGTTCGGTGCCCGAACTGGCCGACCTGCTGGCCCGGCTCAGCCCGCTGACCCTGGCCGACCTGCGCGAAGCCGACTGACCCTGGTCGCCCTGCGAAGCCGAGTGGCTCTGGCCGACCTGCGCGAAGCGGCTCGGGCGGCTCGGGCGGCTCGGGCGGTCGTATCCTGGCCGGGTCCGCGCCGATCCCCCGGGGAGTGCCCGTGCCGCTGACCTACCCGCACGTCGGGGCCACCCGCACCGGTGAGCTGCCGGCCGGCTGGCGGCACGTCCGGCACCGGGTCCGGCTCCCCGACGGCTGCTTCGGTACCGCCGGCCAGGCCGTGCTCACCTGGCGGCTGCACCGCGCGGCCGGTGTCCGGATCACCGCCGACGCGCCCCGGGCCGCCCCCGGCGTCGCCGTCACCTCCGGCCTCGGGATCGGCCCGCTGCGCCTGGCCGCGCCCTGCGAGGTGGTCTGGACCGTCGACGACGAGCACCGGGCCGGGTTCGGGTACGGAACCCTCCCCGGTCACCCGGCACGTGGCGAGGAGGCGTTCGTGGTGGAACGCGACGACGCCGGCCGGGTCTGGTTCGAGGTACGCGCGTTCAGCCGGCCGGACCGTTGGATGATGCGCGTCGCCGGGCCGGCCGGCCGCGCCTTCCAGCACGGGTACGCCCGCTGGCTGGGGCACACCCTGCGCCGCCTCTGCCGCCACCCGGCCTGACCCCGGGTCGGGCCCGGACCCGCGCCGGTCCGACCCACCGGGCCGGGTCAGCTCGGTCAGCTCGGCCTCAGAAGCGGGCGAACGAGCGGACCGGCATCCGTGGCCCGTACCGGGGAGCCTGTACGCCGCCGGCGGCGAGCAGTACACAGACCCGTCCCCGGTGTCCCCGGAACGGCTCCAGCAGGGCCAGCATCCGGGCGTCGTCGCCCCGCGGCTCACCTGCGAGAGCCCAGGCCACCGTGTTCGGCACGTGGTAGTCGCCGACGCTGACCGCGTCCGGGTCGCCGTACGCGATCCGGACCACCTCGGCGGCCGTCCACGGGCCGACCCCCGGCAGTGCGACCAGTCGACGGGTGGCCTCGCCGGGGTCGGCGCAGCGCTCCAACCGGTCGGCGGTGGCGGCGACGCGGCGCAGCGTCTCGGCCCGTCGCTGCTCCATCCCGAACGGGTGGAAGACCCAGTAGGGCGCGGCGGCGACCCGCGCCGGGTCGGGCGGGAGCAGCAGCGGCTGCAACGGCCCGGGGGCGGGCTCAGCGAAGTGCCGGACCGTCGCCGCGTACGCCCGGTACGCCTCCTGGCCGGTGACCTTCTGCTCCAGCACCGCCCGCAGTGCCTGCCGGAAGACCTGGCCGGTGGCCGGCATCCGCAGCCCACGGTGTCCGGCGGCGAGCCGGGCCACCACCGGATGGGCGGTGGCGAGGTCGGCGAACCCGGTCAGGTCGTCACGCAGCCCGGCGATCGCGTCGGCCCGGTCGAGTACCCGGTCCGCGCCCGGCCCGTACCCCTCGGCGAGCAGGTCGCCGCCGTGGCGGCGCAGCGCCAGGGTGGCCGGACCGTCCGGGGTGCGGACCGCCCACCAGAGGGTGCCGGCGGCGATCCGGGCGCACGGGTCGTACCGGCTGAAGGTCAGCGACCGCACCGTCTCCACGAGCCGGTACTCCGGCGGGGGGCGCAGGGTCCGGGTGGCGGTCACGGTCGCCACTCTGCCACGACCGGTGCCGACCCCGGTGACCTGGTCGGCGGCGGCCGGCGGACCCGTGGACGCGGCGGCCGGCGGGCCGGTGGACCGCGCCGGCCGGTGGACCGCGGCGTCGGCCCTTTCGGGTCGACGCCGCGGCCGGGACGCGGGTGCTTGCCGGTGCACCGCGTCCCCGTCGGCGGGGGTGGCCGGGCCGCCGCCGTCGACTCGGCGACCCGGCCACCCGGATGGGCGGTCAGTACGAGTAGTCGGAGCCGCCGGTCGAGTCGCCCTCGGTGTCGGCGGGCGGGGCGACCGGCTTCGGGGTGCCGGTGGGCAGGCAGCTCAGGTTCTTCTTGCCGTTCGGCTGGACCACGAACCAGGTGCCGCCGACCCCCTGGCCCTTCCACTGGCCCGGCTTCTTGTCCCCGATGTACCGGTACAGCGGCCAGCCGCCCAGGGTGAGCTGCTTGGTGCCGTCCTGCCGGGTGACGGTGCCGACCTTGTCGTCGGAGACACCGTCCAGTGCGGGATCGCCGTCGGTGAGCGCGGGCGGCCAGACCTCGGCGCACGTGTCGACGCAGTTGGAGGCCGGCGGATCGGCGGTGTCCTTGTCGAACCGGTACAGGATCCAGCCGTCCTGGTCGGTGACCACCTCACCCATCCGGGCCACCTCCTTGCCGATCAGTTCGTCGGTCAGGTCGACGTCCTTCGGCGCGTCCTTTGGCGCGTCCTTCGGCGCCGCCGAGGAGTCCGGGGCCGCCGATTCGGTGGGTTCGGCGGCGGCCACCGGAATGGGTGCCGCCTCGCCGGAATCCGCCCCGTTGTAGCCGGCCGGGGCGCAGGCCGTGAGTGCGACCAACGCGCCCGCGGCGATGACCGTCCGCTTCATGAGTGCCACGTGCCCTCCTCGTTTCTGCCAGTTCGCCCAGGAGTACGTGGCCTTCCCCCGTTCAGGTTGAACACCTCGGCGTGGACAATGTCACGTCGATTCGTTGAACCGAACGGACGGCTGATCCGTAATGGACGTCGAGGAAATGTTCGGCCACACAGAACTATCGACATCGGACAATGTGTCCGATGTCGTGGGGAAAGCGTGGGTCAGAGCGTGACGGTCACCAGCGGGGTCGCCACCCCGGCCGCGTCCACCGACTGCACCTGCAACCGCCGGATCTGGTCCCGCGCGGTGGCGGTGTTGGTGGACAACCGCAACGGCACCGAGTTCGCGCCGGTGCCGTACCCACCGGCCGGCACCGACCAGGAGCTGACCACCTCGGTACTGGCGTCGGCGTGCACCAGCACCAGCCGGCACTTGCGAGGGCCGGGCAGTCGGGACACCTGGAACGCGACCTGCGTGCCGAACGGCTCGGCGGCCAGGATCACGTCCAGCCGTACCCCGGTGACCTGGTCGGTCGCACCGGACTTGTCGCCCACGATCTCGTCCGGGCCACCCACCCCGCCGAGGTCCGGCCGGGTGGGACCGGGCTGCGGCGACTCCACCGCCGCGGAACCGGTGGGCAGGGCGACCGGCGGACCGCCGGGTTCCCCGCCGGTCACCGTGCCGATCCCGACCCCGGTGAGCACGCTGAACGCCACCACCGCCGCGGCGGTGGCGAGCACCTGACGCATCCGGGCCCGCCGCCGGTCGGCCCGGACCGCGGCCAGCGTCCGATCCAGCAGGGCCGGATCGGTGGCGGTCTGCTCCACGGCGGTCATGGTGTCCCCGTCGATGCCGGAGAGCAGCCCGACCACCGGCACCATGGTCTCCAGTTCGGCGGCGCACGCCCAGCAACCGGCCAGATGCTCCTCGAACCGTTCCGTGTCCTGCTGGTCCAGCACGCCGAGCGCGTACGCCGCGACGTCCCAGTGGTCGGCCCGGCTCACCCTGTCACCCCCCGTTCCCGCAGAGCCGTACGCAGCGCACGCAGCGCGTAGTACACCCGCGACTTGGCGGTGCCCAACGGCAGCCCCAACTCCTCGGCCGCCTCCGGCACCGTCCGGCCCCGGAAGTACGTCGCCACCAGGATCTCCCGGTGCGACTGGCTCAGCGTACGCAGGGCGTCCGCCACGGTCATCGTCCGCAGCACCTGGTCCGTACTGTCCGACTCGGCGAACGCGGTGAGGTCCCGGTCGTACGTCTCCGCCGGCCGGGCCTGCTCGCTGCGGTGCTCGTCGATGGCGATCCGTCGGGCCACCGTCACCAGCCAGGGGCGCAGCGACGTCTGGCCCTGCGTACCGAGGCGGTGCGCGTTGCGCCAGGCCCGCAGCAGGGTCTCCTGCACGATGTCCTCGGCCCGCTGCCGGTCCCCGCCGGTCAGCCGCATCACGAACATCAGCAACGGCCCGGCGTGCTCGGCGTACAGCAGCCGGATCAACTGGTCGGAGTGACTGGCCTCGGTGGACCGCGCCTGGTGCCGCCCGGGGGCGGGACGGGGTGCCACCGGCTCGTCATGGCGACCGGTGGAGCGGGCGTCGACCCCGCGAGTCGACGTGGCCGGACGGGACGGGGAGCGCGTCGGGGTCCACTTCGCCCTCACCATGTCGCCGTGCCAGCCGGCCGCCACCGCGTGCATGCAGACCTCCGGGGTGCCATTGACATCAGCCGCGCAGTGGTACGGGTCGGGACGCCGGAAGGATCAACGCCGGACGGAGAAAATTCCCGGCGGGGGCGGCGTCGAGTCGGCCGCCCCGTCGTCCCGGACCACGGCCGCGCCACCGGCGAAGCGGTCCAGCTCGTCGCCGGCCACCAGCCGCCCGGGGAACCAGTCCCCGGCGGCCCGCCGGGTCAACGCCGCGACCGGCGGCTCGACCCGTCCGGCGACCAGCACCAGGTTGCCGTACCGGCGACCGCGCAGCACCCCGGCGTCACCGACCAGGCAGGCCCGGGGCAGCACGGCACGGACCGTCGCGACCTGGGCGCGGGCGTACCGCAGCGGCGGCCCGTCGGCCAGGTTCGCCAGGTACCAGCCGTCCGGCCGCAGCACCCGGGCCACCTCGGTGGCGTACTCGACGGAGGTCAGGTGGGCCGGGGTACGGGCACCGGCGAACACGTCGGCGACCACCACGTCGTAGGCGGCGTCCCGGGTGGACGTCAGCACCTCCCGGGCGTCGGCCACCCGGACCCGCAGCCGGGCCGTGGCGGGCCAGGGCAGTGCCCGACGGACCAGATCCACCAGTGCTCCGTCCACCTCGGCCACCCGCTGCGTCGACCCGGGCCGGGTGGCCGCGACGTACCGGGGCAGGGTCAGCGCGCCACCGCCCAGGTGTAGCACCCGCAGCGGCGCGCCGGTCGGGGCCAGCAGGTCGATCGCGGCGGCGAGTCGGCGGACGTACTCGAACTCCAGGTGGGTCGGGTCGGTCAGGTCGACGTGCGACTGCGGTGCGCCGTCGAGCAGCAGCGTCCACGATCCGGGCCGGTCGACGTCCGGCACGAGTTCCGCCCGCCCGGTGTCGACCTGCTCGACCACCCGCTGTTCGTCCCGCCTGCGCCCCACCCCGCCCAGTATCCCCACCACCCCGCCCCCCAATCCCACCCGCCCCCACCCAGCCCCCCACCCAGCCCTCCACCCGCCCCCGCCGCGGGCACCGCTCGGTTGACCATGAAGTTGTTGTCACCCCGCCCGGCGTGTCGCGACAACAACTTCATGATCAACGCGGCGGGGGCAGGATCAACGCAGCGGGGGCAGGATTCACGCGGCGGGGGCAGGATCAACGCGGCGGGGCAGGGGCGGGGCGGCGGGCGGCGGTGGAGAGGGCGCGGTGCAGGAGGCGGGCGTCGCCGAGCAGGGACCGCAGCCGGCGTTCCAGGCCGGCGATCGGGATCAGGTTCTGCGGGGCGCGCGGGTCCTTGTACGGGGTGGAGGCGAACCTCGGCAGGGTGACCAGGGAGAGGTCGGCCAGCCCGATCGCCTCGGCCGGATCCAGCTCGGGGGAGCACTCCACCCGGACGATGCCCGCCCAGGGCGCGCCCCGGCCCACCGGCAGCCGCAGATACCACGACCAGCCACCCCAGGCGGTACCCAGCCGGAACACCGGGCAGCGCTGCCCCGGGGCCAGCCCGGTCACCACCGCCGCCAGCCGGGCGTCGAGGTACTGGCTGTGCTGCGTCTTGACGTACCCGAGGGTGCGCGGCAACTGCCGGCGGGCCCGCAGCGGACCGTCCACCACCAGCAGGTCGTCGTCGGTGCGGGCGGCGTTGGAGACCTCCACCTCCAGCGCGGTCAGCGGCCCCTGCACGGCGGCCGGCAGCTTGCTCAGCTCACCGCTGCCGCCGACCCGGTGCACCGGGTAGCGGACCGTGCCGGCCACCACCTCCTCCGCCGACGGGCTCGCCGTGAACAGGCCCCGGGCCACCCGCGCCCCGGCCAGCTCCGCCGCGCCCCGGCCCAGGTCACAGCGGACCACCCCGGCCGCGTACGACGCCGCCACCCCCGGGTACGACACCCCGTCCGCCTCGGCCGTCCAGACGCTGGCGTCGATCCGGCGTACCCCGTCGACCAGCAGCACCACCTGCGGGGCGCGTACCCCGGCCCGCGGGCCGAGCGCCCGCCAGTCCGCCGCCGGCAGCTCCACGTCCGGGTCAACCTGGGCGCTGCTCGGGGCGGCCGGGCCGGCCACGGACGCCTCGAACGACGCCCCGTACGCCGGATCCCAGGCGTCGACGAAGAAACCCGGCCGGGTCATCGGCCGGTCCGTTCGACCCGGGCGCTGCGGGCGTCCTTGCTGACCTCGAACCGGACCGGGATCCGTTCGGCCAGCGCCGGTACGTGGGTGACCACCCCGACCATCCGGTCACCCCGGGCGGCCAGGCTCTCCAGGGTGGCGGCGACGGTGTCCAGGGTGGCCGCGTCGAGGGTGCCGAAGCCCTCGTCCAGGACGATCGACTCCAGGCTGGCCGAGGTGGTGGACAGCCCGGCCAACTGCTCGGACAGGGCCAGCGCCAGGGCCAGCGACGCCTGGAACGTCTCCCCGCCGGACAGCGTCCGCACCCCGCGTCGCAGTCCCGCGTCGTGGTGGTCCACCACGAAGAACTCGCCCTTGTCGTGGACCAGGTCGTACTGCCCGCCGGAGAGTTCCCGCAGGATGCCGGAGGCCCCGTCGACCAGCAGGTCCAGCGCCTCGGCCAGCAGCCAGCGTTCGAAGTTGTTGGCCCGCAGGTGACCGGCGAGCGCGCGGGCCACCCGGGCGTCGCGTTCGTGCCCGGCCCGCTGCTCGCGCAGCTCGGCGGCCTGCTCACGGCGTTCCACCAGCCGCCGGTGCGCCGCCTCGGCCCGTTCCACCGCCACCGTGGCCGCGCGGACCGGGTCGTCGCCGGCCGGCAGGCCGGCGGCGGCGAAGATCCCGTCGATCCGTTCCTCCACCGCCTCGGCGGCGGCCTCCGCCTCGGCCACCGCACCGGCCAGCCCGGCCCGGTCGGCGCGCCGCCGGGCCGCCTCCCCGCCGGCCCAACCGGCCAGGGCCGTCCAGGCGGCGGCCACGTCGTCCCGGTCGGCGGCCGGCGGGCCGAACCGGGCCAGCCCGTCGCGGACCGTGTCGAAGTCCCGCCACGCGGCGCGCAGCCGCTCCTCGGCCGTGTCGAGCACGCCCCGGGCCCGCCGGGCGGCGTCCCGGCCGGACCGGACCGCGCCGGCCGCCTCGTCCAGTTCGGCCCGCAGTCGGGCGTGTTCGGCCAGGTCGTGCCGCAGCGCCGCCACCGTGGCCGCGCCGGAGAGCTGGTCGTCCAGCTCGGCCAGCCGGCCGGTGAGCTGGTCGTGCTGGGCGCGGGCCCGCAGCAGTACCCGCTCCAGCTCCCGGGCCGCCGCGTCCTGCTCCTGCACCGCCCGCCGGGCCGCCTCGCTGGCCGCCCGCGCGGCCTTACCGGCGGCCACCGCCGTCGCCACCGCCGAGCCGGCCGGCACCGCCGGCACCCGGGGCACCGGCTGCTCGCACACCGGGCACGGCGCGCCGGCGACCAGGTGGGCCCGCAACGCGACCGCCTGGTCGGTGGCCTTGGCCTCCTCGTGCGCCCGGAACGCCGCCTCCAGGTCGGCCTCGGCCCGTTCGGCCGCCGTCCGGGCCCGGGTCAGCGCGGCCACCGCCGTGTCGTGTTCCCGTTCGGCGGCGGTCAACGCGGCGGCCACCGTCGCGGTCTCCTCGGTGAGCCGGTCCCGGTCGGCGTACGCCTTCAGCAGCAGCCGCACCGTGCTCTCGTCGCCCGCCCCGGCCAGTTCGCCGCGCAGCTTCTCCTCGCGCTCCTCGGCCAGCACCACCGCCTTCGCCGCCTCGTCCACCCCGGCCCGCGCGGCGGCGACCTTCCGGGCCACCTCGGCCACCCCGTCCGGCGGGCGGACCGCGTCCAGCACGGTCAGCTCGGCGTCCAGGGCGGCCAGCGCCGCGTGCGCGTCCCGCGCCGCCGACCGCGCGGCGTCCCGCTCCGGTACGGCCGCGGCGACCGCCCCGGCCAGCTCGTGCGCCCGGTCAACCTGCGCTCGGACCTGCGCCAGCGCCGCGTCGTCGACGTCGGTCAGCCCGGCGAGCACCCGGTCGACCGCCTCCAGCTTCGCCTCGGCCTGCCCGGCCCGTTCGGTGGCCTTCTTCTGCACCGCCTCGTAGACGCCCAGGCCGAGCAGGTTCACCAGGATCTGCTGCCGGGTGGCCGGTTTGGCGTGCAGGAAGTCCGCGAACTGCCCCTGCGGCAGCACCACGCAACTGGTGAACTGCTCGTACGGCAGGCCGACCGCCGCCAGCACCGCGTCCTCCATCTCGGCCGGGCTCCCGGCGAGTACCTCGCCGAGATCGTCCGGGCTCAGCCCGGTGTCCAGCTTGGTCACGTCGAACCCGGCCGGCATGAGCTGCAACCCGGCCCCCGCGGTCTTGACGGTGCCCCGGCCGTCCCGGCGGACCACCCGGGTCGCCACGTAACGGTCCCCGGCGGACTCGAACACCAACCGGACCCGGGCCTCGGTGGCGGACGGGGCCAGCGCGTTCGCCAACCCCCGCGCGCCACCCCAGCGGGGCACCGTGCCGTAGAGGGCGAAGCAGATCGCGTCCAGCACCGTGGACTTGCCCGCACCGGTCGGCCCGACCAGCGCGAAGAAGTCCGCGTCGGTGAAGTCGACCCGGGTCTCCTCCCGGAACACCGTGAAGCCGGCCATGTCCAGTCGCATCGGTCGCATCAGCGGTCGACCTCCTCGAACAGCTCGTCGAACAGCTCCCGCACCTCGTCGTCGGCGTGCCCCCGGCTGTCCAGGTAGTCGGCGAACAACTGGCCGGGGGAGCGGCCGGCCCGCTGGGCGGCCCGCGCGCCGCCGCCCGGGGCCGGCACCAGCTCCGGGTCGATCCGGATCTCCAGCGCCCCGGGGAGCAGCTCCTGGACCTCCTCCCGCAGCCCGGCCCGGGGCTGCTCCCGGACGAACACCCGCAGCCAGCCCTCCGGCGGCTCCAGCTCGGCCAACTGGGCCAGGGTGCCGCGTACCGTCCGCAGCGGCACCGCCCCGGGCAGCGGCACCTCGCGGACCTGCGCCGCCGTCCGGGCGGTCACCTCCACCACGGTCACCGAGCAGACGTTCTCCTGCTCGCCGAAGTCGATCGCGATCGGGGAGCCGCTGTACCGCACCGGGCAGGGGCCGTCCACCCGCTGCGCCCGGTGCAGGTGCCCCAGCGCCACGTAGTGCGCGGTGCCCGGGAAGACCGTCGCCGGGACCGCGTACCCCATGACGGTGTGCGCGTCCCGTTCGCCGCCGCCGGCCGCCGCCCCCACCACGGTCAGGTGCGCGGTGACCAGGTGCACCCGGTCCGGCTCGGTGAACCCCTCGGTCAGCCGGCCGATCACCCGGCCCAGGTGGTCGGCGTACGTCTGGGTGGCCTCGGCGGCGGTCAGCTCGTACATCTCCACCGCGCGGACCGCGTACCGCTGGGAGAGGAAGGGCAGCGCGGCGAGCTGCCAGCGCTCGCCGTCGCGGGTCGTCCCGTCCACGATCAGCTCGTCGGGGGACTCCCGGACGCTGCCGCGCAGGGTGATCCCGGCGGCCTCCGCCCACGGGCGCAGCGCGTCCAGGGCCGGCCCGTTGTCGTGGTTGCCGCCGATGGCGACCACGTCCGCGCCGGTACGCCGCAGCGCGGTCAACGCCCGGGTGACCAGCCGGGTCGCCTCCGGGGTGGGCGCGCCGTTGTCGTACAGGTCACCGGCGACGATGACCAGGTCGGGCCGTTCCCGGCGGGCGACCTCGATCACCTGGGCGAGGACCTGCTTGTGCTCCTCGGCCCGGGACCGTCCCTTGAGGACCTTGCCGACGTGCCAGTCGGAGGTGTGCAGGATCTTCACCGGTGAGCTTCCCCTCTAGAACGGGATGTCGTCGTCGGATCCGCCGGAGCCGACCACCGCGAACGGGTCGGCCGCCTGGGTGATCGAGCGGAGGGTCTCCGACGGGGCGCGGCCGGCCTCGGAGACCCGGGTCGCCCAGGCCGGGAAGGGGAACTCCAGGCACAGCGGCACCGGGATGTCCGGCTGGTTGACGAACATGGTGCCCGGCTTCGCCAGCAGCGCCCGCTGCCGCTGGGCCGGCGGGAGGAAACCGTACTCCGGGCGGGACGCCTCGGCCGGGTCGAGCCGACCCACCACCCGGATCGCCGAGTTGGTGACGATCCGCCGTTCCACCTCGCTGGCCGTCTGCTGCGCCCCGACCAGGATCACCCCGAGCGACCGGCCCCGCTCGGCGATGTCAAGCAGCACCTCCTTGATCGGCGAGGAGCCCTCCCGGGGGGCGTACTTGTTCAGCTCGTCGAGCACCACGAACAGCAGCGGCTTCGCGGTGCCGGCCTTCTCCTTGCGCTCGAACTCGCCGCGCAGCGTCACCCCGACCACGAACCGCTGCGCCCGGTCCGGCAGGTTGTGCAGGTCCACCACGGTGACCTGGGCGCTCTCCGCGGTGTTGATCGAGTGCGGGCGGCGGGTGGCCAGGTCACCCCGGATCAGCCGGCCCAGGTCCTTCTTGCTGCCGATCAGCCGGCGGGCGAAGGCGTTGACGGTGCCGATGCCGACCGCGCTGCCGGCCCAGTCGCTGCGGGTCTCGTCGTCGTTGAGCTGCTCGACGATGTGGTCGACCAGGTCGCCGTACGAGCCGAGCCGGACCCCGTCGACGCTCACCCCGCCGTCGGCGGGCTGGGCGTACCGGGCCAGGTGCGCGGTGACCGCGTGCACCACCATCGTGTACTGCTGGCGTTCGTCGTCGGCGTCGGCGAAGACGTACGGCAGCAGCCGGTCGGCGCAGAACTCGCTCAGCGTCCAGTAGAAGCTGTCCACCCCGGTCAGCCGGCTGCTCACGTCCGGGGTGCCGGACGAGTCACCGGGGCGCGGCGGGGCGTACACCCGCACGTCGGGGAAGGCCCCCGCGGCCAGCCCGAGCTTCGCGTACGCCGCCCGGGTGGCGTCGTCGAGCCGGGTGTTCGGGTGGTCCAGGAAGAGCAGGTCCTCGCCCTTCACGTTGAAGATCAGCGCCTTGGCGTTGACCGCGTCCCCGCCGAGCACCCCGGAGCGGAACACCGAGTAGAGCAGGAAGGTGGCGAAGCTGGTCTTGGTCGCCACCCCGGAGATGCCGGAGATCGACACGTGCGCGCCCCGGCTGCCGTCGAGGAAGTCGGCGTTGAGGTAGACCGGCACCCCGTCCCGCCCGGTGCCCATCGGGATCCGGCGTTCCATCCGGTCGAAGTGCAGCGCCCGGGCCCGGGCGTCGCCCTCGGCCCGGTACACCACCGCGCCGGGGGTGGGCGGCACGTACAGCTCCGGGTCGACCCGGGTGGTGGTGATCTCGGCCGCCTCCTGCACCATCGCCGGCAGCGTGCCTTCGGCGATGGCGAACACGTCCGAGTCGAACTGGGCGCCCTCGTGCCGGGCGCGCACCTGGGTCACCACCCCGGCGATGGTGACCGGCTCCCGGTCGGGCAGCTCCCGCCGGGTCACCACCACGTCGTCGAGTTGCAGGTAGCTCTGCGTGGAGACCGCCGTCCAGAAGGTCAGCGGGGTGGCGTCGGCGGTGCCGAGGACCCGCCCGACCTCCTCTCCGGGGCCGCCGGAGACGTCGTCGGTCATCGCCGGGCCGTCGGTCATGGTCGGACTCCGCTGCTCAGTCGCTCGTCTCGCTCAGGGCACACGTGCTGCATCCTGCCCCAGCGGTACGACAGGTTGCCAGGCGACGCGGCCGGGAGCACCCCACGGTCACCCACCGTCACTGATCGTTGGCGAATCGTCAGGTTCTGGGGCGATCCGCCCCGCAGGTCGGGGCCGGCGCGGGATCCTGTGAGCAGCCACGACGGCGAGGGGGAGCGGTGGGGTCGACACGGAGCCGGACCGGCTGGCTGCTCGTGCTGACCACGGTGCCACCGCTGGTCGAGACCGTGATCTTCTCCGCGTTCGGCTACCGCGCCGCCCAGGCGCTCGCCCCGCAGTTGACCGCCGTCTGGCCCTACGACTCGTACCACGACATGCGCTGGCTGTTCGTCTACCACAACTCCTGGGCCGTGTTCGTGGTCGGTCTGGTCGCCCTGGTGGGCCTGCGCGGGCTCTTCTCCGGCCTGGTGACCTGGCTGGCCTGGCCGACCGGGCGGCCCCGGCCCACGTTCCGCTGGCTGCTGGTCCGCAACCTGCGGGTCGCCGCCCTCGCCGCGCTGGTGGTCAGCCCCTGGGCGATCCTGTCGGTGTTCGCCGCGGTGGTGTCGCTGTCCTGGTTCCTGGCCGCCTCGCTGGTCCCGATGCTGGTCATCGCGCCGTTCCTGCAACGGGCCGGGGTGACCGAGCACTGGTGGCGGGGGTTGCCCAGCATCGAGCAGGTCGGCTGGACCCTGCTGAACGTCGCCGCCCTCACCGTGGTCGGCGCGGCCCTCTGGTCGGTCGGCCGCTGGTGGGACCCGCTCGTGGTGATCCCCGGCGGCATCGTCAACGGGCTGCTCTGGCGGCAGACCATCCGGGCGGCCGTGCTGCCCACCCGGGTGCGCTGGGCGCGGGTGCCGGTGGCGCCGCTGGTGGCCGCCGTGCTCGTGGTCGCCGCGGCCGGCGGGTACGTCCGGGTCACCACCAACACACCCGGGCCGGGCGGTTGGCGGCCCCCGCTGATCACCCGGCCGCTGCCGGCCACCGTCGACCGGGCGGTCATCGTGCTGGCCGGGTACGGGACCGCGTACGACGGGCAGCCGGCCGTGGACCCGGCGGTGGTCCGGTTCTCCTACCGTGGCCTGGACGGCCAGGGCCGGCCACTGCCGTACGCCCCGGAGGACACCCACCGGTCGCTGGAGTCCAGCACCGCGCTGCTCGCCGCCCAGGTGGACGTGCTGCACCGGCGGACCGGCCGGCCGGTGGCGCTGGTCGGGGAGAGCGAGGGCGCGATGGTCGCCCGCACGTACGTGGAGCGACGACCGGGGTCGCCGGTCGACACGGTGCTGATGTTCAGCCCGCTGGTCCGTCCCGGCCGGGTCTACTACCCACCCCGGGACGAGCGGACCGGGTGGGGGATCGCCGCCGGCTGGGCGCTGCGGATCCTGCTCGGGCTGGGCAACCTGATCAGCCCCGGCGAGGACGTCAACGCCGACCAGCCGTTCCTCCGGTCGCTGCTGGACGACGCGCCGTTCTACCGGTCCCGTACCCTCTGCCCGGTCCCCGGGGTCCGGATGCTCGCGTTCGTGCCCACGGTGGCCGCGACCGAGGCCCCGCCCCGCGACGTCGCGGGCATCCCGGTCTTCGAGATCCCCGCCCTGCACGGTGGCCTGCTCGGCCGGGCCGTGGTCCAGGACGAGGTGGTCCGGTTCCTGGGTGGCGCACCGGTCAGCGGCGGACGGCGCGAGTACGACCTCTTCCAACGCCTCAGCGGCGCCTGGCAGGCACCCTCGCTGGTCATCTCGATCAATCCGGCCTGGCGGGTGGCACCGTCGTTCGACCCGTCGTTCACCCCGCGCCGGGCGTGCTGACCGGGCCGTCCGTCGCCACCGGCCGGGACCGCAGCACCAGCCGGGCGGCGGCCAGGTACAGCCCGAGCACCAGGGCGGCCCGCAGCGGGTGGTACGGCAGGAACAGCAGGTTGACCGCGCCGGCGGCCACCGCCGCCACCACCCCGACCCACCACGCCCACCGGCGGCCGGTGAGCACGACCAGCGCCGCGACCAGGGCCAGGCTGCCGGTGCCGACGTGCAGCCAGAGCCAGCCGGTGACGTCCAGCCGGACCAGCCCCTCGTCGGTGACGACCAGGTACGGGTCGATGTCCAGTTCGCTGACCCCGGCCAGGATGTCGACCAGGCCGGCGGACCCCAGCAGCGCCGCGGCGAGGCGGACCGCTCCCGCCGACGCGACGGTCGGGACGTGTCCCGCACCGGTCATCGGTCTCACCCCGCCGTCCTCGAGCCCCGTCCCCAGGCTAGTGCCCGAACTGGGAACTTTCCGGCGGTTGCCGCCGGCCCGGAACCCGCCGAACACCCCCGTTTCCGGCTCGCCGACGGCCCGGACGCGGCATCCTCGCGGAAGGAGCGCGGGACGGGGGGTTGGACGGATGGGGCGACCGGGCCGCCGGACCACGGCTCTGCTCGTGCTGGCCGCGTTGCCCCCGACGATCGAGGCGGCGCTGCTGGTCGGGCTGCGGCTGCCCGCCGCCGAAGGGCTGGCCCCGCAGGCCAGCGCGGTCTTCCCGTACGACTCCTACCACGACCTGCGTTGGCTGCTGGTCTACCACAACTCCTGGTTCGGGTTCGGGTCCGAGTTCGTGCTGGCGCTCCTGTTCCGGGCCGTCCTCACCACCGCGCTGATCGGGCTGGCCTGGCCGCCGGACACCCGGCCCCGCCCGTCGTGGCGGTGGCTGTTCGGCCGCAGCCTCCAGATCGCCGTGCTGGCCGCGCTGATCATCTCGCCCTGGGCGGCACTGTCGGTGGCCGCCGCTGGGGTGGCCCTGTCCTGGTACCTGCTGGCCTCGCTGGTGCCGCTGCTGCTGCTCGCCCCGTTCCTGCAACGGGCCGGCGTGGTACGCGACTGGTGGCGGGGACTCCCGTCGTGGGAGCTGACCGGCTGGACCACGCTCAACTTCGCGACGCTCACCCTGATCGGGGCCGTCACCTCCAGCGTCCTCAACTGGTGGACGGTGCCGATGGCCACCGTGGCCGGGCTGGTGAACGGACTGCTGTGGCAGCGGACGGTGCGGGCGGCGCTCCGGCCGGTCCGGATCCGCTGGCGTCGGGTACCGGTCGCGCTGATCGCGGTCCTGCTCGCGCTGGCCAGTCCACTGGTCGCCGAGAGCGTCATCGGTATCGCCGCCGGCGGGCAGCGGCAGTGGCGGCCCCCGGTGCTCCGGGAGGACCTGCCCGGCACGGTCGACCACGCGGTGATCGTGCTGGGCGGGTACGCGTCCCGCTACGACGGGCAGCCGGCCGGCGACCCGCTGGTCGAACGCTTCTCGTACCGGGGTCTCGACGGCCGGGGCCGCCCCCGGCCGTACCCGCCGGAGGCCACCCAGCAGTCCCTGACCGACAGCGCGCGCTTGCTCTCCGCGCAGGTCGACGCGGTGCACCGGCGGACACGCCTACCGGTCGCGCTGGTCGGGCAGAGCGAGGGCGCGATGGTGGCCCGTACCTTCCTGGAACTGCGGCCCCGGTCACCGGTGGACACCGTGCTGCTGTTCAGCCCGCTGGTCCGCGCCGGCCGTACCTACTACCCGCCGCCTGAGGAGAAGCAGGGCTGGGGGCTGGCGGCCGGCTGGGGGCTGCGCGGGATCTTCGCCGTGACGAACCTGACCCAGAAGGAGAAGGACCATCCGGACGTCCCGTTCGTCAGGTCGATCCTCGACGGCGCGCCGTTCTACCGCTCCCAGACGCTCTGCCCGGTGCCCGGCGTACTGATGGTGGCGTTCCTGCCGACGGTCAGCGCGGCCGAGGCCCCGCCGGGGGAGTACGCGAAGATCCCGGTCTACCAGGCGCCCGCCTTCCACGGCGGGTTGATCGGTCGGAGCGCCGCCCAGCGCCGCCTGGTGAAGGTCCTGGAGGGGGCGGTGAACGACGAGCGGCGCCGGGAGTACGCCCCGCTCCAGCGGTTCGCCGCGGCCTGGCAGGCGCCACCGCTGGCGCTGTCGGTCAACCCGGTGTGGCGGGCCGGGAGCGAGCGGGTGGTCGACCCGGCCCGCACCGGCCGGGTCTGCCGCACCCGGTGACGGCTCCCGCCACCCGGCTCCCAGTTTCCGTCGCCCGGTCCGGCCGGGTGTGCCGCCGGCCGGTCAGTCCCGGGCGTGCCGCAGCATCAGGACGCCGTCGGCGGCGGTGAGCACGTGGCGCAGTGGCAGGTCCCGGGGCGGGCCGACCGGTCCCGCCGTGATCCGGTCCGCGCCGGGGCCGGCCAGCAACGGTGCGACGGTGAGGCAGACCTCGTCCACCAGACCGGCGGTGGTGAGCGCGCCGAAGAGCCGGGGACCGCCCTCGCAGAGCAGTTGCCCGAGACCGCGTCGACGCAGCTCGGCCAGGCCGGCGGCCAGGTCGACCCGGTCGTCGCCGCAGCGGACCAGGTCGGCGACCTCGGCCAGCCCGGCCGGCGCGGTGGCGTCGGCCCGGGTCAGCACCACCGGCCGGACCGGCGCGTCGGCGAAGGCGGCCTGCGCCGGGTCGAGCCGCAGCGAGCCGGAGACCACGACCAGGGTCGGGTACTCGGCGAGCCCGTGTTCCCGCCGCCAGGCCCGGCGGGCCGGGTCGAGGCGTACCGCCCGGTAGCCCTCGTGCCGCAGCGTGCCGGCGGCGACCACCAGCGCGTCGCAGAGCATCCGGAGCACGCCGAAGACCCGCTTGTCCGGCTCACCGGAGAGCCCGGCGGAGTAGCCGTCCACGGTGACCGCGCCGTCGATGCTGGTCACGAAGTTGACTCGGAGCCGGGGACGGTCGTGGCGGCGGTAGAGCGCGGTGAGCGCGGCATCGTCCAGCGGACCGCTGGTCGGCCCGGGCCAGGCGCGGTGGATCGGGATCCGGACGCTCATTCGCTCGCCGGACCGGTGACCGGAGGGGTGGGTCCGGGGGTACGGTGCTGACAGTCGCACCAGTTCCGGCCCGGGCAGTCACCGTGCCGCTTCGCCCGACACGCTCGGCAGATCATGGTGGCAGCCTATGCCGAGGGAGGATGGGACAGCATGCCGCGTCAGATCTTCCAGTTGCAGGTCTCGCTGGCCGGGGTCCGCCCGCCGGTCCGGCGTCGGGTGCTCGTGCCCGGCGGGTACACCCTGGACCGGCTGCACCGGGTGGTGCAGTACGCGGTGGGCTGGCAGAACTGCCACCTGCACTCGTTCGAGATCGACGGGGTGCAGTACGGCGTCCCCGACCCGGTGGGCGAGTTGCCGCTGCGCGACGAGCTGGACACCCGGCTCGACGCCGTCGTGGGCAAGGGCAGCCGGTTCCGGTACACCTACGACTTCGGCGACTGGTGGGAGCACGATCTGGTGGTGGAGGACGTGCTGACCGCCGACCCGGACGAGCGCTATCCGGTCTGTCTGGACGGCGAGGGCGCCGGTCCGCCGGAGGACGTGGGCGGGCCACCGGGCTACCGGCTCCTGCTCGACGCGCTCGCCGACCCACTGCACCCGGAGCACGACGCGATGCGGGACTGGCTGGGGCGGCCGCTCGACCCGACGGCCTTCGACCCCGGCCGCGTGTCCACCCTGCTGCGCCGGCTCTGCTGACCCGCTGACGTCCGGGCCCGTCTCCCCGGTAGGGGAGACGGGCCCGCCGCATGCTCCCGGCGCGCCCGAAAAGGGGCAAGACGCCGGCCGCGAAAGCGCTCTCGCGGTAACGATATGGGAACGCTCCCACGATCTATTGACACGCCCGTTACCCGACGGCAATCTCATGGGAGCGCTCCCGGGCGCCCCCACCACAAAGCCTCACCACCGAAAGAGGGGTCAGCAATGAGCCTCACACTCCGCCGTCGGCGGTTCGCGGCCATCGCGCTCGCGTCCGTCGCGGTGATCGCCACCGCCACCGCCTGCGGAGGCGGTGACGACTCGTCGGACAGCAGCGGCAGCGCCGACGATCCGATCACCCTCACCGTCGACGTCTTCGGCGACCAGGGCTTCGGCTACGACGCGCTGTACAAGCAGTACGAGGCCGAGAACCCGAACGTCAAGATCCAGGAGCGCGGCAAGGGGCTCGGCCTGGGTGACTACAACACCCGACTGACCCAGCAGATCACCGCCGGCTCCGGCGCCGGTGACGTCGTCGCCCTCGAAGAGGGCACGATCGTGCAGTTCTACGCCCAGGCCGACAAGTTCGTGAACCTGGCCGACCACGGCGCGAACGACCTCAAGGCCAACTTCCTGCCGTGGAAGTGGGAGCAGGGCAGCACCCCCGACGGCAAGGTGCTCGGCCTCGGCACCGACGTCGGCTCGATGGCGCTGTGCTACCGCAAGGACCTCTTCCAGGCCGCCGGCCTGCCCGCCGACCGCGAGCAGGTCGGCCAGCTCTGGCCGACGTGGGACGCCTTCATCGAGGCCGGCAAGAAGTTCACCGCCGCCGACCCGAAGCACAAGTTCATCGACTCGGCGACCAACTTCTACAACGTGGTGCTGATGCAGATCGCCGGTGCCGGCACCGGCTACACGTACTACGACAAGAGCAACAAGCTCGTCATCAAGGACAACCCGGACGTCAAGGCGGCGTACGACCTCACCACCAAGCTGGTCGACGCCAAGCTGTCGAACAACCTCCAGGCGTTCTCGAACGAGTGGAACGCCGGTTTCAAGAACGGCACCTTCGCCACCATCGCCTGCCCGGCCTGGATGACCGGTGTCATCAAGGGCCAGGCCGGTGACGCGGCGGCCGGCAAGTGGGACGTCGCCAAGGCCCCCGGCGCCGGCGGCAACTGGGGCGGCTCGTTCCTCGCCGTGCCGAAGTCCAGCAAGCACGCCGCCGAGGCGGCCAAGCTGGTCAAGTTCCTGACCAGCGCCAAGGGCCAGGTCGAGGCGTTCAAGACGGTCGGCAACCTGCCGTCCTCCCCGCAGGCCCTGGCCGACCCGGCCGTGGCCGACTCGACCAACGAGTACTTCAGCGGCGCCCCGGTCGGCAAGATCTTCGCCGCCGGTGCCAGCGAGCTGAAGCCGGTCTACCTGGGCCCGAAGAACAACGCGGTCCGCACCGCCGTGGAGAACACCCTGCGCGCCGTCGAGCAGGGCAAGCCCGCTGGCGAGCAGTGGGAGGCAGCGCTGAAGAACGGCGAGGCCGCCGGCAAGTGACCCTGGCCGAGCCACCCCGGGATGGCGTCGACCGCGGCAACGCGGCGGCGCCATCCCGGTGCCTCCCCGACGTCACCCGCGCCGGTGGCGTCGCCTGACGTGTGAAGGACCGCTGATGAGCCTCGACCTGCACGCCGACGCGCCCCCCGACGGACGCCGGCCCCGCTCCACCCGTGCCGAGTCGCGCCGTCGCCTCTCGCTGACCCGGGCGGACCTGAAGTACTCGCCGTACCTGTACGTCCTGCCGTTCTTCGTCCTCTTCGCGATCTTCGGGGCGTACCCGATCGCCTACACGGTCTGGATCGCGCTCACCGACCGTTCCCCGCTGAACCCCACGATCAGCTTCGTCGGGCTGGACAACTTCGTCGAGCTGCTCACCAACGACCCGCAGTTCTGGAACGCGGTCGTCAACACGTTCGGCATGTTCGCCATGTCGACCGTGCCGCAGCTGCTGATCGCCCTGATGCTGGCGAACGCGCTCAACCGGCGGCTGCCGGCGCAGACGTTCTTCCGGATGGCCATCGCCATGCCGATCATCACCTCCACCGCCGTGGTCGCGCTGATCTTCTCGATGATCTACGCGCGCGAGTTCGGCCTGGTCAACTGGGCCCTCGACCTGGTGGGCATCGACCCGATCGACTGGCGGGCCAACCGGTTCGCCTCCTGGTTCGCCATCTCCACCATGGTCGACTGGCGGTGGATCGGCTACAACGCCCTGATCTACCTGGCCGCCATGCAGTCGATCAGCAAGGACATGTACGAGGCGGCGTCGCTGGACGGCGCGTCCCGGCGGCGGCAGTTCTGGTCGATCACCGTCCCCCAGCTCCGCCCCACGATCATCTTCACGCTGATCATCTCCACCATCGGCGGGTTGCAGCTGTTCACCGAGCCGCTGCTGTTCACCAGCGGCGCCGGCGGCATCTCCGGCGGCTCCGAAGGTCAGTTCCAGACCATCACGATGTACCTGCTCGACGTGATGAACACCCGCTTCCGCTGGGGGTACGCCGGCGCGGTCGCGCTCGTGCTGTTCCTGCTGATCGCCTTCATGTCGGTCGTGAACTACCTGCTGGCCCGTCGGATCAGCTCGGACAAGTGAGGGTACGCAGATGACGACCACGACACTCCGTCCCCCGGTACGCCAGCCCGGGCACCGGGCCGACCGGCCGTCCCGCGGGCACCGGGCCGCAGCGCTGTGGAAGGCCAGCCCGCTCACCTGGGTCGGCCTGGTCCTCGGCGTGATCCTGTCCCTCTTCCCCTTCTACTGGATGATCGTCATCGCGTCGCGTACCAACGACGCGGCGAACTCCTGGCCGCCGCCGTTCCTGCCCGGCGGCAAGCTCGGCGAGAACATCGAGCGGGTGCTCGCCAACGGCGACGCCAACGTGCTCAAGGGCCTGATGAACTCGTTCCTGGTCTCCGGGACGATCACCGTCGCCACCGTGTTCTTCGGGTCGCTCGCCGGGTTCGCCTTCGCCAAGCTCCGCTTCAAGGGCAAGAACGCGCTGCTGCTGATCATCCTCGCCTCGATGATGGTGCCGATCCAGCTCGGCGTGCTGCCGCTGTACATCCTGATGGCGAAGCTGGAGTGGCTCAACACCATGCCGTCGGTGACGGTGCCGTTCCTGATCGGCGGGTTCGGCATCTTCATGATGCGCCAGTACGCCGAACAGGCCGTGCCCAACGAGCTGATCGAGGCGGCCCGGGTGGACGGCTGCTCCACCTGGCGGATCTACTGGCACGTGGTCGCCCCGGCACTGCGGCCGGCCGCGGCGGTGCTCGGCCTGCTCACCTTCATGGAGCAGTGGAACCAGTTCTTCTGGCCGTTCGTGGTGCTCGCCGACCCGGCGAACCCGACCGTGCAGATCTCCCTGCGTAGCCTGAACACCGCCTACTTCGCCGACAACTCGCAGATCTTCGCGGGCACCCTGATCGCGACCCTGCCGTTGTTCGTGATTTTCGTCCTGTTCGGCCGCCAGATCATCGGCGGGATCATGGAAGGTGCCGTCAAGTCGTGAGCAACCCTGCCACCCCGCCCGCCGTCGGTCTCCTCGACCAGGGGCCGGAGCTGATCTTTCCGCCGGACTTCCTCTGGGGCGCGGCCACCGCCGCCTACCAGATCGAGGGGGCCGCGGCCGAGGGCGGCCGGACGACCTCGATCTGGGACACCTTCAGCCACACCGACGGCCGTACCGTCGGCGGCCACACCGGCGACGTGGCCTGCGACCACTACCACCGGATGCCCGCCGACGTGAAACTGATGGCGGAGCTGGGGCTGAAGTCGTACCGGTTCTCCATCTCCTGGCCCCGGGTGCAGCCGGGCGGCTCGGGGGCGGCCAACCAGGAGGGCCTGGACTTCTACCGCCGGCTGATCGACGAGCTGCTGGCCCACGGCATCGAGCCGTGGGTGACCCTCTACCACTGGGACCTGCCCCAGGAGCTGGAGGACGCCGGCGGCTGGCCGGTCCGGGACACCGCGTTCCGGTTCGCCGACTACGCGAAGCTCGCCCAGGACGCCCTCGGTGACCGGGTGAATTACTGGACCACCCTCAACGAGCCGTGGTGCTCGGCGTTCCTCGGGTACGGTTCCGGCGCGCACGCCCCGGGTCGCTCCGACGGCGGCGACGCGGTCCGCGCCGGGCACCACCTGATGCTCGGGCACGGCCTGGCCACCCAGGCGCTGCGCGCCGGCCGGGCGGACGCCGAGATCGGCGTGACGCTCAACCTGTACCCGGTCACCCCGGCCACCGACGCGCCCGGCGACGCCGACGCGGCCCGCCGGATCGACGGGCTCGCCAACCGGTTCTTCCTCGACCCGATCCTGCGCGGCGAGTACCCGGCCGACCTGGTCGCCGACCTGCGCGAGGTGACCGACTTCGGGCACGTCCACGACGGTGACCTGGCGACCATCTCCACCCCGCTGGACGTGGTCGGCATCAACTACTACAGCCGGCACGTGGTGGCCGCCCCGATCGAGGGGGCCGAGCCGGAGAAGTACTGGCGGGCGCCGTCCTGCTGGCCGGGCAGCGAGTCGGTGCGCTTCGTGACCCGCGGCGTGCCGGTCACCGACATGGACTGGGAGATCGACGCCCCCGGCCTGGTCGAGACGCTGCGCCGGGTGCACGAGGAGTACACCGACCTGCCGCTGTACGTGACCGAGAACGGGTCGGCGTTCGTCGACACCGTGGTCGACGGTCGGGTGGACGACACCGACCGGTTGGCGTACTTCGACGCCCACCTGCGGGCCGCGCACGAGGCGATCCGCGCGGGCGTGCCCCTGCGGGGATACTTCGCCTGGTCGCTGATGGATAATTTCGAGTGGGCGTGGGGCTACACCAAGCGCTTCGGCATGGTGTATGTCGACTACGACAGCCAGCTCCGCATCCCCAAGTCCAGTGCCAGGTGGTACGCCGAGGTGATCCGACGCAACGGTCTGGCCGCACAATAGGCCCCAGGGCCAGCCAGTGAACGGGCGGCGTCGGCGGATCTCCCCCTGCGGGGGTTCCGCCGGCCCGTCCGACGTCGGAGGAGCAGACATGACAACCCAGCGCACCCGCTCGCTCGGGCGCCCGACCCTCGACGCGGTCGCGGCCCGCGCCGGCGTCGGGCGCGGGACGGTCTCCCGCGTGGTCAACGGCTCGCCCCAGGTGAGCCCGGAGGCCCGGGCCGCGGTGCAGCAGGCCATCGCCGAGCTGGGGTACGTGCCGAACCGGGCCGCCCGAGCCCTGGTCACCCAGCGCACCGACTCGGTGGCCCTGGTGGTCAGCGAGTCGGGGGAGCGGGTCTTCACCGAACCCTTCTTCGCCGGCATCGTCCGGGGCATCAGCTCCGGGCTGCTGGACACCCCGATGCAGCTCTGGCTCGCCATGGCCCAGTCGCCGGTGGAACGCGAACGGGTCGAGCACCACCTCACCAACCAGCACGTCGACGGGGTCCTGCTGCTGTCCCTGCACGACGCCGACCCGCTGCCCACCCTGCTGGAGGAGCGCGGTCTGCCGACGGTGCTCGGTGGGCGTCCGGCCCGGATGCTGCGTCCCGGGGCCCAGCCGGCGTACTTCGTGGACGTCGACAACGTCGGCGGGGCCCGGCAGGCGGTGGAGTACCTGGTCGGCAAGGGCCGCCAGCGGATCGCCACCATCGCCGGTCCACAGGACATGGGCGCCGGCCTGGCCCGGCTGAACGGCTACCGGGAGGCCGTCACGGCCACCGGCGGCCGGGTCAACCCGGCGATGATCGCGTACGGCGACTTCAGCGAGGGCAGCGGCACCGCCTGCATGCGCCGGCTGCTGGAGTTCTGTCCGGACCTGGACGCGGTCTTCGTCGCCAGCGACCTGATGGCGTACGGGGCGCTGCGGGCGTTGCGCGAGGCCGGCCGGCGGGTCCCCGACGACGTGGCCGTGGTCGGGTACGAGGACTCGCCGATCGCCCGGCAGTCGGACCCGCCGCTGACCACGGTCTTCCAGCCGGTGGAGGAGATGGGCCGGCAGATGGCCCGACTCCTGGTGGCCCGGATCCGGGGCGACGACCTGCCCGCCCCCTACGTCCTCCTGGACACCCACATGGTCCCCCGCGCCTCCGCCTGACCCCCCCACCCCCTCCAGGGCCGCGTTGATCATGAAGTTGTTGTCCGGGCAAGCGATTTCCCGGGACAACAACTTCATGATCAACGGGGGGTGGGAGGGGTCGGCGGGGAGGGGAGGGACGGGGGAGTGGGGGTAGGGGGTTAGGGGGTGGGGGTGCGGTAGGGGCGGAGTTCGCGGCGGGCCAGGGAGGCGCGGTGCACCTCGTCCGGGCCGTCGGCGAGGCGGAGGGTGCGGGCCTGGGCCCAGAGCGCGGCCAGCGGAGTGTCCTGGCTGACCCCGGCCCCGCCATGCGCCTGGATCGCCTTGTCGACCACCCACTCGGTCATCGCCGGGACAGCGATCTTGATGGCCTGGATCTCGGTGTGCGCGCCCCGGTTGCCGACCGTGTCCATCAACCAGGCGGTCTTGAGTACCAGCAGCCGGGCCTGCTCGATCCGCACCCGGGACTCGGCGATCCACTCCTGGACCACGCCCTGCTCGGCCAGCGGCCGACCGAACGCGACCCGGTCGACCACCCGCCGGCACATCAGCTCCAGCGCCCGCTCGGCCATCCCGACCAGGCGCATGCAGTGGTGGATCCGACCCGGACCGAGTCGGGCCTGGGCCATGCCGAAACCGCCACCCGCCTCCCCGACCAGGTTCGCCGCCGGCACCCGCACCCCGGTGAAGTCGATCTCCGCGTGGCCGCCGTGCGCCGCGTCGGAGTACCCGAAGACGGTCATCCCGCGCCGTACCGTCACGCCGGGGGTGTCCCGGGGCACCAGGATCATGCTCTGCTGCTTGTACCGTTCGGCGTCCGGATCGGTCTTGCCCATCACGATCAGGAGTTCGCAGGCCGGGTCCATCGCCCCGGACGACCACCACTTGCGCCCGTCGATCACGTACTCGTCGCCGTCCCGGACGATCCGGGTGGCGATGTTGGTGGCGTCGGACGAGGCCACCGCCGGCTCGGTCATGCAGAACGCCGAGCGGATCTCGCCGGCCAGCAGCGGACGCAACCAGCGTTCCTGCTGCTCCTCGGTGCCGAACGCGGCGAGCAGCTCCATGTTGCCGGTGTCCGGGGCGGCGCAGTTGAGCGCCTCCGGGGCCAGGTGCGGGCTGCGCCCGGTCAGTTCGGCGAGCGGGGCGTACTGGAGGTTGGTCAGCCCGGCACCGTGGCGCGGGTCGGGGAGGAAGAGGTTCCACAGGCCCCGGGCCCGCGCCTCCGCCTTCAGCTCGGCCAGCACCGGCGGACGCGCCCACGGGTCCCCGGCCGCTGCGACCTGCGCGGCGTGCACGGCCTCCGCCGGATACACCCTCTCGTCGAGGAAGCGCAGCAACGTCTCGCGCAGTTCGGTGGTACGGGCGTCGAAGCTGAAGTCCATCGTCTCTCCCCGGCGGCGCGTGTCGCCGCCCTCTCGTACGTCTCCCGGTGGCCGACGTCGCCGACCATCCTCCGTCGCCGGACCGGTCCCGGTGGTGCTCAACGTCGGGTGGCGGCCAGCCCGTGCGCGACCAGGGGCGCCACCAGGGCACCGATCCGGTCGAACCCGTCACCCAGGGTCTGCCCGAGGGTGTGCCGGTAGTGGATGCCCTCGCAGATCACCGCCAGCTTGAAGCAGCCCAGCGCCACGTGCCAGTGCAACGGCCCCACGTCGACGTCGGCGCGGGCGGCGTACCGCGCGATCAGCTCCGCGCCGGTGGGGAAGCCGGCGCGCGGGCCGAGCCCGTCGGCGACCGGGTTGCCAGCGGCGAGGTCGGAGTCGCCGAGCACGTCCCAGTAGGTCAGCAGCAGACCCAGGTCGGCCAGCGGGTCGCCGAGAGTCGCCATCTCCCAGTCCAGCACCGCCCGGACGGCCACCGGGTCGACCGAGGCGAGAAGATTGTCCAGCCGGAAGTCGCCGTGCACGATCCGGCCCGCGTTCGCCCCCTCCGGCACCGTCGCGGCGAGCCGGTCCCGCAGCTCGTCGACACCCGGCAACGGCCGGCTGCGGGACCGGTCGAGCTGCCCGGCCCAGCGGCGCACCTGCCGGGCGAGGAAACCGTCCGGACGGCCGAAGTCGGCCAGCCCGACCTCGTCCGGCGGCACCGAATGCAGGGTGGCCAGGGTGTCCATCATCGCCTCGGCCAGCTCACGCCGCTGGTCGCCGGTGAGCCGGTCGGTCTGCGTCCGGCTGCGGTAGACCACCCCGTCGACCCGTTCCATCAGGTAGAACGGCGCGCCGATCACGTCCGGGTCGGTACAGAGCAGCAGGGCGGCCGGCACCGGCACCCCGGTCGGCGCGAGCGCGCTGATCACCCGGTGCTCCCGGGCCATGTCGTGCGCGGTGGCCAGCACGTGCCCCAACGGTGGCCGACGCAGCACCACCTCGCGGTCGCCGACGGTGAGCAGGTACGTCAGGTTCGACTTGCCGCCGGCGATCAGCCGGGCGCGCAGCGGGCCGTCCCCCAGATCGGGCCGGTGGGCGGTGAGATGAGCGGCGAGCCGGTCGAGGTCGAGCCCCTTCGGCGGCGGCCCGGCCGGATCGGTCATCCGACTAGTTGATGGCACGGCCGTTCACCATGTCAAGACTTGTTTTTCGCCGGGGACACCGTGCGGCAACAGGGGCGAAACCCCCGTCCGGCACGCTGGGGACCAGCCTGCCGGACGTCTACGTCCGGCCCGCCGAACGATGGGGGACAGACATGCTGCTGAGAGTTCGGGTGACCCTGCCGGACCGGCCCGGCACGCTCGGCCAGGTGGCGCGCACCCTCGGCGTCTCCGGGGCCGACATCGTCCAGGTGGTGGTACTGGAACGCCTCGGCGGCCGGGCGGTGGACGACTTCACCGTGGTCTGGCCGGGCGCGGCCCGCCTCGAACGCCTGCTGGCCGGCCTCGCCGCGATCCCCGGCGTCCAGGTGGACGGGGTGTGGCGGGCCATCGGCGCGCCGACCGCCACCGGCCAGGACGCCGAACTGCTGGCCCAGGTGGCGGCCAACCCGGCCGACGGGTGCGCCACCCTGGTCGACGCGGTGCCCGGCCTGCTGGCGGCGGACTGGGCGGTGGCCGCCGTGGTCCCGATCGACTGGGCCTCCTCCGGCGGCGGGGCGGCGACCGTCGGCTACGCGAGCTGGCGTACCCCGGTCCCGCCGAACCTGCCGGAGGTGACCCCGCTGCGCTCCCGTGCGTTGACCATGCCCGACGGCAGCCACTTCGCGGTCGTCCCGTTCGGCCGGGCCGGCCTGGTGCTGGTGGTCGCCCGGGACGTGGCCGAAACCCTCACCCCGGCCGCCTTCCACCGCACCGAGGTGGACCGGCTGACCCAACTGGTCAAGGCCAGCGCGGTCATCCTCGGCGACCGGCTCGACCTGGTGGGCGCGCCCACAGCCCCGGCCACCGGGGGACGATCGTGACCCTCTGGCGGATCCGGGCCACCGTGGACGACCGGCCCGGCTACCTTTCCGTGCTGACCGCCAGCCTCGCCCTGCGCGGGGTGAACATCCTCGCCGTACAGGTGCACACCACCGAGGCCGGCGCGGTGGACGACTTCCTCGTCGACGCGCCGGACGCCCTCGACGAGACCGACCTGCTCGCCGCCGTCGAGAAGGGCCGGGGCCGGGACTGCTGGGTGGAGCGCAGCGAGGTACGCGGTCTGGCGGACCAGCCGACCCGGGTGCTCGGACTCGCCAGCCGGCTGGTGCGCGACCCGGACGCGGCCGGCGAGGCGCTGCGTACCCTGCTCGGCGCGGACATGGTGACCTGGCGGCCGGGGCCCGCCGCCGGGCCGGTCGGGGTGGAGGGCACCCGGCTACGGCTCGCCGACGGCGACGGCGGGGTCTTCGAGCTGTCCCGGCCCGCGCCGGATTTCACCCCGGCCGAGTACGCCCGGGCGCAGGCGCTGGTGGAACTGGCGGTCACCGTCGCGCGGCGGTCCGCCGAACAGGTCACCCTGATCCTTCCCGACGGCTCCGAGCTGGGCGTACGCCCCGCCGGGCCGGACGATCTCACAGCCGTCCTGCGGCTGCACGAGCAGTGCTCGGCGCGGACCCTGCACCGCCGCTACCTCAGCGGAGCGGGCCGGCCGTCCCCCGACCGGTTGCGGCGGCTGCTCGATCCGGCGCGCGGGATGACCCTGGTCGCTGTCGAGACGGACCCCGCTGGTGCGGCGGAGTCGGTGGTCGCGATGGCGAACCTGCTCGGCGAGGGGGACCAGGCCGAGGCGGCGCTGCTGGTCAGAGACGACCGGCAGCGCCGTGGCCTCGGCGGCGCGCTGCTGCGCCGGCTGGTCACCCACGCCGACCGGACCGGGTACGCGGCGGTGGAACTGCACGTGCACGCCGCGAACACCCCGATGCTGCGGACCCTGCACCGACTCGGTCGGCCGATGCGGCTGGAGCGGGACGGTGCGGTGGTGACCGTGACGCTGCCGCTGGCCGCCAACCACTGCGCGACCGAGGTGCAACGACGGTAGGGCGGCATCGTCCGGGCTGGTGGCAGCGTGCTGGCGCCCGATGGACGGGTCGGCCCCCGGGTCGCCCTGCTGTTGGAGTTGCTCCTCGAACATGACGAACGTCTTCCGCCGGATGCCGTGGGTCACCTACCCCCCTGCACGACCAGGACCACCAACGAGCCACCACCGGCCAACCACCCCTGGGCTTCCAGGACTACCTGACACTCCTGGAGACCGCCCGCCTGGACGTCTTCCGAGTACGCGAACCAGCAGACCCCGCCGGCGGACCCACCGACCGCCCCTGCGACTCCTGCCTCACCGCCCTGGTCCACCTCCACCTACGCCCCTGGCCCGACCTCGCCTACGTCGATGAATGGCGACCCGAACCCCAGCCCGTCCCGCACCCCAACCGCTTCCCCCAGGAAGTCGCCCACTCCCTGGCGGCAGCCGGCTGGCAGCCACACTTCGGCGACGACCTGTTGGCAGAGGTGGCTATCGACGAGACCTGCGCTGCGGTCGGCGGCGAACGACACTCGCGTATCGCGGCCGCGCTCGGGGCGCTGACCGCCTTTCCGAGTCTGGCCAGCGGGCGGCGTGGTCCCGGGGAACAGGTTTGGATCTCACGATTCCAGGTGGATCCGTTGCTGGTCGCGCACACTGCTGCCAGTCTCGCCGACTTCGGGGCGGTGCCGGGCGTACGGCTGTTCCCGATCGGCACCGAACGGCAGGACAGCATCCTCGCCGTCGACGAACAGGGCCGCGTCTTCGCCCTCGACCAGGCCGGCGAACGGTTCCTCGGGCCGGACATCGACACCGCCCTCACCACGCTCCTGCTCGGACGGGCACCCGCCCGGGTACACGGCGACGGCACCTGGTGACCGTCCGAGCGAGCGGTCGACAGGTGCCGGCCGTCCGCCCGGACGGGCCAGTGGCGTACCGGCGTGCGCGCAAGATCCCGGACGGGCCGGTGGGCGTACGGCGTGCGCGGAGGAGCCCGGACGGGCCCCTCCGCGATCGGCGTGCGTCAGGTGGCGGGGTAGCTGTTGTAGTCGGGGAAGTTGCCGTAGAGGCGTCCCTCGCCGCCGACCGTGACGGCCTGTACCAGCAGGTCGCCGCCGACGAAGGCGCCCTTCCACGAGGCACCCCGGCCGCCGAACGGCTCCTCGCGGTCGCCCCGGGAGCGCGGCTTGTTGATGCCGACCTTGAACGCCTGCAGGTCCACCGCCAGCTTCCCGGCCAGTTCCTCGTCGTCGCAGGCCAGGCTGGCGACCAGCGCGCCGTTGGAGGCGTTCATCGCGGCGAGCAGTTCGTCGGTGGTGTCCACCACCACGATGGTGTCGACCGGGCCGAACGGCTCGGCGTGCATCAGCCGGGACCGGCCGGGCGGGGCGAGCAGCACCGACGGGGCCACGTACGCCGAGGTGTCCTGTGCGTCGAGGAACGGCGCACCGTCCAGCTTGCCCCGGTACAGCGGGATCGCGCCACCCCGGACCGCCTCGTCGACCTTGCGGCGCAGCTCGTCGGCCTTGGCACCGCTGATCAGCGGGCCGAAGTCCAGCTCGGGCAGCGGGTCGCCGGCGGACCAGTCGTCGGACACGGCGAGTGGGTGGCCGAAGCGGACCGAGGAGACCACCGGCAGGTACATCGCCAGGAACTCGTCGACCAGGTCCCGCTGCACGACGAAGCGCGGGTACGCGGTGCAGCGCTGCTTGCCGTACTCGAAGCCCTTCTTCAGGTGCTTGGCGAGCATGTCCCACTGGGAGAAGTTCCAGATGCCCCAGGCGTTGAGGCCCTCCTGCTCGATGAAGTGGCGCTTGTCGGAGTCGAGCAGCGCGGCGGCGACCTTGCCGCCGTTGGAGCGCCCGCCGACGAAGGCCACCGCGCCGATCTCGGGTGCCCGGACGAGCACCTCGGACAGTTCCTCGCCGCCGCCGGAGACCAGGGTGGCGGGCAGGCCGGCGCGGCGCATCAGCGCGTGGGCGACGGTGAGGCAGACCGCCCCGCCCTGCGAGGGGGTCTTGGCGATGACCGCGTTGCCGGCGAGCAACTGGACCAGTTCGGCGTGGACCAGCACGCTCATCGGGTAGTTCCAGCTGGCGATGTTGCTGACCGGGCCGGGCAGCGGTTCGCGTCCGTCGGCGAGCATCCGGTCGATCTCGTCGACGTACCAGCGGACGCCGTCCAGGGCCCGGTCCACGTCGGCGCAGGCCAGCCGCCACGGCTTGCCGATCTCCCAGACCAGCAGCAGGGCGAGCAGGTCGCGGTGGGCGGTGAGCGCGTCGAGCGCGTCGTTGACCTTGGCCTTCCGCTCGGCGAGGGGGGTGTCGGCCCAGGTGCGGTGTGCGGCGGCGGAGAAGGCGACCGCGGCGCTGGCGGTGGCGGCGTCCAGGCGGGGCAGGTTGACCAGGACGGTGTTGTCGACCGGGGTGCGGACCGGGCTGGGGGTGCCGGCCGAGGCCCAGTCGCCCTGGATCAGGTTGCGCAGGGTGACGGTGCCGTCCGCGTCGGCGGCGTCGAACGCCTCGGGGGTGGCCTGGACGGCGCGGGCCAGGGTGTCGGCCCAGGCGGTGCCATCGGCGAGTCGTAGAGCCATCGCGATCTCCTCAGGGTCATCCAGTGGAGCGGCGGCATCGACGGCACCGCTGGGCGTACTGTCCCGTGCCCGGAACACCGGCGGCAACAGTACGTTCGTATGCCAGGATGGTCGTCCACTGTCGAGGGCCGGTCGAGCCGCCCCTTTGCCTCGTGCATCTCGCCGCTGAGCTGCACTTACGTCGCCACTATATCGCAGTTCATCGATAATGTGATTCAGCTTGACTTGACGGGAAAGCGTTTTCCTGGTCGTCTCGGTCGGTCCCCGACGTCGGCCGGTCGCCCGAAGGCCACCCGGACCGGGCAGGCCGCGGCCCTGGTCGTCCGAACGCCAACCGGCCGTGCGAACCCGCCGCCTGGTCGTGCGGACGGTGCCTGGTCGTGCCGGCGGCTACCGGACGGGCGGACCGCCGCCCGGTAGCAAGAGCCGCCGCCTGGTCGGGCGAGCGGCGTCGCGGTCGGGCGAGCGGCGCCCCGGCCGGGCGGGCTACGGTCGGGCGCGCGAACGCCGACCGGCCGTCGGGCGAGGCCCGGCGGCCGGTCGGGGTGCGAGGAGCGACAGTCGGTACGCCGACCGGGTCAGCTCGTGAAGGTGATGTTGTCCCGACGGCGACGGAGCACCATCAGGGTCGCGCCGCCACCGATCAGGCCGACGCCGAGCAGGGCGATCGTGGTCGCCGCCGCGCCGGTGAGCGGCAGGTCGCCCCCGCCACCGCCGCCCGGAGTCTCCGATGTGGACGGGGTGACCGACTCGCCCGGGGTCGGGCTCGTCGACTCGTCGGGAGTCGGGCTGACCGACTCGTCGGGGGTGGGGCTGACCGACTCGTCCGGGGTCGGGCTGACCGACTCGTCCGGGGTCGGGCTGACCGACCCCGACGGGGTCGGGGTGGGGGTCGGGGTGGACGGAGCCGGCTCACCCGGGCAGGTGTGGCTCAGGTTGAAGTAGTCGGCCTTGCCGCTGATGGTGGCTTCGCCGGTGACCAGCGTCCAACCCGCCGGGGTGAACAGGTAGGCGTGCTTCACCTGTGCGTTCGGGCCGCCGGTGGTGTAGAAGGCGTCCGGGTACGGGTCTGCGTCGTCCGGGATCGTCACGGTGACGTCCTGCACGCCGTCGGTGAAGGTCAGCTCCAGGCCCAGGAAGTCGCCGGACTGGCTCTTGTTGCCGGGCAGGATGAAGTGCCAGCCGTCGTGGTCGTCGGGGAGGTCGGCGAACCGGGCGTCGCTGCACTTCTGGTTCTCGAACTCGCCCGCCTTGACGTCGGACTGGCGGAGTTCGGCGGTGCTGACGGCCCAGGCCGGGGTGGCGAAGGCGAGGAAGGTCGTGGCGGCGGCGGCAGAAACGACCGCGCAGGCCACGTGCCGGCGCTGCGGCATACGGTTTTCCTCCGGAGAGTAGTCGAGGGGACGGCCCATGATCCCATGGGTGGCGACCCGCCGAGGCATCGGACGAACGGCCTGAGCTGCTCAGACTCGCTGGTCAAAGGTCCTGTCGGAGTGGACCGACGGAGCCGTCGGCTGAGTCACTCCGCGTGTTGATGTAACGGAGCGTCCTGGTCGGACGCTGCGCCGGGGCGCGTCGCGGGTTTGACACCTGCTCTTCACAAACGGGTGAGACGGCCGTTACATTGTCGCGTATCCATGGGAGCGCTTCCACGGTCGTGGTGGCGCGGGCTCCCGGGACGTCCACCACCATGCCGCCCGGGGCGCGTCGACCCACCCCCGTCCCCGGTCGACCCGCCCCGGGCGGCGCCCTCCACCGACAGGAGCACCGGCATGCGCCACCGCACCGCCCGCGGGCGGTCCGAACCGCCCTGGTACCGGCGTCTCGTCGCGGCCGGTGCCGCGCTGACCACCGGCCTCGCCCTCGCCGTCACCGGCACCGCCCCGGCCCCGGTCGCCGCGGCCCCCGCCTACAACTACGCCGAGGCGTTGCAGAAGTCCCTGTTCTTCTACGAGGCCCAGCAGTCCGGTGACCTGCCCGCCTGGAACCGGGTCTCCTGGCGCGGCGACTCGGCGCTCACCGACGGCGCGGACGTCGGCCTGGACCTCACCGGCGGCTGGTACGACGCCGGCGACCACGTGAAGTTCGGCTTCCCGATGGCGTTCAGCGCCACCATGCTGGCCTGGGGTGCGGTGGAGTACCGGGACGGGTACGTCGCCTCCGGCCAGTTGACGCACCTGCTGAACAACCTGCGCTTCGTCAACGACTACTTCATCAAGGCGCACCCCGCCCCGAACGTCCTCTACGGACAGGTCGGCAAGGGTGACGACGATCACAAGTGGTGGGGTCCGGCCGAGGTGATGCCGATGGCGCGGCCCGCGTACAAGATCGATGCCAGTTGTGGCGGCGCGGACCTGGCCGGCGAGACGGCGGCGGCGATGGCCGCGTCGTCGATGGTGTTCCGGCCCACCGACCCGACCTACGCGAACACCCTGCTCACCCACGCCCGGCAGCTCTACACCTTCGCCGACACGGTGCGGAAGAGCTACCACGAGTGCATCACCGACGCGACCAGCTTCTACCGCTCGTGGAGCGGCTGGCAGGACGAACTGGTCTGGGGCGCGATCTGGCTGCACCGGGCCACCGGCGAGGCCAGCTACCTGACCAAGGCGGAGAGCGAGTACGACAAGCTCGGCACCGAGCCGCAGAGCACCACCCGGTCCTACAAGTGGACGATCGCCTGGGACAACAAGCAGTTCGGGGCGTACGTGCTGCTGGCCGCGCTGACCGGCAAGCAGAAGTACCTCGACGACGCCAACCGGTGGCTGGACTACTGGACCGTCGGGGTCAACGGCCAGCGGGTGCCGTACTCGCCGGGCGGGATGGCGGTGCTCGACTCGTGGGGCGCGCTGCGCTACGCCGCCAACACCGCGTTCGTCGCGCTGCTGCACAGCGACAGGATCACCGACGCGACCCGCAAGACCCGCTACCACGACTTCGCGGTCCGGCAGATCAACTACGCGCTCGGCGACAACCCGCGCAACTCCAGCTACCAGATCGGCTTCGGGACCAACTCACCGAAGAACCCGCACCACCGCACCGCGCACGGCTCCTGGTGGGACAGCCAGACGGTACCCACCGAAACCCGGCACGTGCTCTACGGCGCCCTGGTCGGCGGCCCGTCCGCGGCCAACGACGCGTACACCGACAACCGCTCCGACTACGTGATGAACGAGGTCGCCACCGACTACAACGCCGGGTTCAGCTCCGCGCTGGCCGCCCTGAGCGCCAAGTACGGCGGCACCCCGCTCGCCGGCTTCCCGACCGCCGAACGCCCCGACATCGACGAGCTGACCGTGGAGACCACGGTCATGCAGAACGAGCCGCGCGCCGTCGGGCTCAAGGCGATCGTCTACAACAAGTCCGCGTTCCCGGCCCGCGCGCTCACCGACGGCACGTTCCGGTACTACTTCCGGACCGACGGCACGCCGGTGCAGGTCACCCCCGGCTACACCCAGGGCTGCCCGTCGCCGTCGACCGCCCGCCAGGTCAGCGGCGACCTCTGGTACGTCGAGGTGGACTGCACCGGGCACACCATCGCCCCGGCCGGCCAGTCCCAGCACCGGATGGAGGTGCAGTTCAAGATCGGTGTACCGGAGGGTGGCACCTGGGACCCGACCAACGACCCGTCCTGGCAGCCCACCGCCGGCCCGAACCGCAAGGTGCCGCTCTACTCCGGCGGCCAGCGGGTCTGGGGCGAGGAGCCGAGTGGCCCGGTCCAGGACACCACCCCGCCCACCACCCCCGGCACCCCGGTCGCGTCCAACCTGACCGCCACCGGCGTCACCCTGACCTGGCCCGCGTCCACCGACGCCGGCAGTGGCGTGGCCGGCTACGAGATCACCCAGGAGACCGTCGGCAGCGACGCGCTGATCCTGCACCGGACCAGCACCAACAGCCTGACCCTGAGTGCCCTCCAGCCGTCCCGCAGCTACCGGTTCTGGGTACGCGCCCGGGACAACGCCGGCAACTCGTCGGCGTCCTCCCCGGTGGCGACGGTGACCACCCCGGCCGGCGGCGGCCCGGACACCAGCGCGCCCACCCCGCCCGGCACCCCCACCGCCTCGGCGGTCGGCCCGACCGGGCTCACCCTCAGCTGGGGGCCGTCCACCGACGACGTCGGCGTCACCGGCTACCGGGTGTACCGCCGGGACGCGTCGACGGACACCCTGCTCGCCACGGTCACCGGCACCACGTACCCGGTGACCGGCCTGACCCCGGCGACCGCGTACGTGTTCCACGTGGTCGCGGTGGACGCCGCCGGCAACCCGTCCGCCCCGTCTCCCACCGTCACCGTGACCACCTTGCCGGCCACCCCCACCGCCGCCTGCAAGGTCGGCTACACCACCAGCGACTGGAGCACCGGGTTCACCGCCACGGTCACCATCACCAACACCGGTACCAGCGCCCTGAACGGCTGGTCCCTCGGGTTCAGCTTCCCGGCCGGTCAGCGGCTCACCCAGGCCTGGTCGGCGAACGCCACCCAGTCCGGCGCGGCGGTGACCGCCACCAACCTGCCGTACAACGGCACGCTGGCCGTGGGCGCGTCGACCAGCTTCGGCTTCAACGGCACGCACACCGGCAGTAACCCGAAGCCGACGGCCTTCACCCTCAACGGTTCCCCCTGCACCATCGGGTGACCAGGTCGGAGTCCTGGACAGTTACCGTCCTCATACGACGGTGACTGTCCAGGATCCGGCGAACGAGCCGCCGTGGTGGCCGGCCCGGTCGGCGAGCCGGAGTGGGCCGGCGGCGTGGGGCGAGCAGACCGGCCGGCGGCGGTAGGGCGGGGTGGTCAGCCTTCGGTGGCGCCGTGTTCGACGCAGGACGCCCGCCAGCCGGTCGGCAGCACCTGTACCTTCATCCGGCGGCGGCAGCGCGCGCAGAACCGGGGCGGTTCCAGGTCCCGGGCCAGCCGGCACGCCTGGTGCGTTCCGGTGCCGGCCGGCTCACCGCACCGGTCACACCACGGCCCGGCTCCACCGCCCGGCCCGGCTCCACCGCCCGGCCCGGCTCCACCGCCCGGCCCGGCTCCACCGCCCGGCCCGGCTCCACCGCCCGGCCCGGCTCCACCGCCCGGCACCGCCACCTCACTCATGGTCACCACCGCGCCCGCGTCACAGGGTCGCGGAGAGCGCCTTGACCGGCATCTTCAGGTCGTCGAGAAGCTTGAGGTCGTCGGTAGCCGGTCGACCCAGCGTGGTGAGGTAGTTGCCGACGATCACCGCGTTGATGCCGCCCAGCAGCCCCTCCCGGGTGCCCAGGTCACCGAGGGTGATCTCCCGCCCGCCGGCGTACCGGAGGATGGTGCGCGGCATGGCCAGCCGGAACGCGGCGATGGCGCGCAGCGCGTCCCGGCCCTCGACCACCGGCCGGTCACCGAGCGGGGTGCCCGGCCGCGGGTTGAGGAAGTTCAGCGGGACCTCGTGCGGGTCCAGTTCGGCGAGCTGGGCGGCGAACTCGGCGCGCTGCTCGACCGTCTCGCCGAGGCCGAGGATACCGCCGCAGCAGACCTCCATGCCGGACTCGCGGACCATCCGCAGGGTCTCCCAGCGCTCCTCCCAGGAGTGCGTGGTGACCACGTTCGGGAAGTACGACCGGCAGGTCTCCAGGTTGTGGTTGTACCGGTGCACACCCATCTCGACCAGCTCGTCGACCTGCTCCTGGGTGAGCATGCCCAGTGAGGCGGCGACCTGGATGTCGACCGCGTCCCGGATCGCCTTCACCCCCTCGCGCATCTGCTTCATCAGCTTCGCGTCCGGGCCCCGGACGGCGGCCACGATGCAGAACTCGGTCGCCCCGGTCGCGGCGGTCTGCTTCGCCGCCTCGACCAGGGAGGGGATGTCCAGCCACACCGACCGTACCGGGGAGGCGAACAGGCCCGACTGCGAGCAGAAGTGGCAGTCCTCCGGGCAGCCGCCGGTCTTCAGCGAGACGATGCCCTCCACCTCGACCTCCGGCCCGCACCAGCGCATCCGTACCTCGTGCGCGAGCTGGAGGGTGTCCGACAGGTGCTCGTCGGGCAGGGTCAGCACGGCGAGGACACCGGCCTCGTCGAGGCCGACGCCGTTCTCCAGCACCTGGGTGCGCGCCTGGTCGAGGATCTCTGGCATGGCTCGTACCCTACAAGGCCGACCGCCGGGTCCGAATCCCCGCATGTACCGTCTCCAGCCGGGCCCGAGCCGCCCACGAAGCCGAGCCACGCCACGCCGCGCCGTCCGGTACGGGTGGTAACTTCGCCCGGCGGAACGGTCGTCGGATCGGACGGCCGGGATCGGTACGAGCAGGGGAGTGACGGTGGCGGACTGGCTGGCGACGCTCGACCGCCGGGCCGAGCTGCGGGCGAGGGCCGGGCTGACCCGGCGGTTGCACCCCCGGGGCGCGGCCGACGAGGTGGTCGACCTGGCCGGCAACGACTACCTCGGCCTGTCCACACATCCCGAGGTGACCGCCGCCGCCGGTGCCGCCCTGCGGGCGTACGGGCTGGGCGCGACCGGGTCCCGGCTGGTCCGTGGCTCCACCGACGCCCACCACGCTCTCGAGGACGACCTCGCCGACTGGCTGCGGGCCGAGCGCGCCCTGCTCTTCTCCTCCGGCTACCTGGCCAACCTGGGCGCGGTGCGCGCTCTCGTGCAGCCCCGTACCCTGCTCGTCTCGGACGCGCACAACCACGCCTCGCTGATCGACGGCTGCCGCATCTCCGGGGCGGAGACGGTGGTCGTCCCGCACGGCGACGTGGCGGCCGTGCAGGCCGTGCTGGCCGCCGCGCCGGGCCGGCCGGCGGTGGTGGTCACCGAGTCGGTCTTCTCCGTCGACGGGGACCTCGCCCCGCTCGACCGGCTGCACGCGGTCACCCGCCGGTTCGGGGCGGTGCTGCTGGTCGACGACGCGCACGCGCTCGGGGTGACCGGGCCGCAGGGTGCCGGCGGGGTGGTCGCGGCCGGGTTGGCCGGCGAGCCGGACGTGGTGGTCACCGCCACCCTCTCCAAGGCGCTCGGCGGGGCGGGCGGCGTGGTGGCCGGCCCGGCCCCGTTCGTCCGGCACCTGGTGGAGACCGGCCGGACCTTCATCTTCGACACCGCGCTTCCGCCGGCCGTGGCCGCCGGGGTCCGGGCGGCCGTCGGCCTGGCCCGGGCCGCCGACGACCTGCGGGCCGAACTGGCCGACCGGGCCACCCTCGCGGTACGCCGGCTCCGGGCGGCCGGGCTGACCGTGTCGGTGCCGGACGCGGCGGTGGTGTCGGTGACCGCGCCCGGCCCGGAGGCCGCCACGACCTGGGCGGCCCGGTGCCGGGAGCAGGGGGTGGCGGTGGGTTGTTTCCGGCCGCCGTCCACCCCGGATCCGCGCTCGCGGCTGCGGCTGACCCTCAACGCCGGGGTGCCCCGGGCCGACTTCACGCGGGCGCTGGACGTGATCGTGGCGTGCGCGCCGGTGGGCGCCACGGCTGAGCCGGGCAGCCGGGTCGCGCAGGTGGTGTCGTGAGCGGGGCCTGGCGGGGGGCGGTGCTGGTCACCGGCACCGACACCGGGGTCGGCAAGACGGTGGTGACGGCGGCGGTGGCCGCCGCCGCGCAGGCCGCCGGGCTGCGGGTCGCCGTGGTCAAGCCCGGCCAGACCGGTACGGCCACCGGTGAGCCGTCGGACGTCGACAGTGTGAACCGGCTGGCCGCCCCGCTGACCGCCCGGACGTTGGCGAGCTTCCCCGACCCGCTCGCCCCGCTGACCGCCGCCCGGGTGGCCGAGCTGGAGCCGCTGGAGCTGTACACCGTCGTCGACGCGGTCCGCGAGGAGGTCGACAAGCACGACCTGGTGCTCATCGAGGGTGCCGGCGGGCTGCTGGTGCCGATGGGTGTGCGTCCGTCCGGCGAGGCGTGGACGGTGGCCGACCTGGCGGTGTCGCTCGGCGCGCCGGCCGTGGTGGTGGCCCGGGCCGGGCTGGGCACCCTGAACCACACCGCGTTGACCCTGGAGGCGCTGGACCGCCGGGCGGTACCGGCCGGGGTGGTCATCGGGGCGTGGCCGGCCGAGCCGGAGCTGGTGCACTGGGCGAACCTCAGCGAGCTGGTGCCGAACCTGGTCGGCGCGCTGCCCACCGGGGCCGGCGCGATGGACCCGGGGGTGTTCCGGCGTTCCGCGCCGGGCTGGCTCACCCCGGCCCTGTACGGGGTGCTCGACGACTGGCGGGCCTGGGCCGAGGAGATCTGACCTTCGTCGGTGCCGGTTCCGCCGTCGGGTGGGTAGCGTCCCGGGACGTGCGGGCGCTCGGGGAACGGATCGACGGCGGATGGCGGCGACTGCTCGGCGACGGGCTGCTCGGCCTGTTCCTCGCCGCGCCGTTCGGGTACGCCCGGCTGACCCCGCCGTACCACCGGTACACGGTGCCGCTGCTGGTCGGTTGGCTGCTGCTGCTCGGCGCGGCGACCGTACTGGCCTGGCGGCGACCGCTGGCGGCGCTGGTGCTGGTGGTGCTCGGCTCGTACGTGGACGGCAACTTCGTCTTCGCGATCCCGGTCTTCAGTTATCTCGTCGGCCGGCGGGCCGTCCGGGCGCTGCCCGCCGCGCTGGTGTTCGCGGCGATCGCGGCCGGTGGCACCGTGCTGAACCTGGGGCTGCTCGGCACCCGGGCGCGGACCTGGTTCCTGCTCGCCACCATCCTGATCTTCGGTGGGGTGCTGCCCTGGCTGGTCGGCCGGTACCGCCGGCAGTACCACGCGCTGCTGCGGGCCGGCTGGGAGTACGCCGAGGTGGTGCGCCGGGAGCAGCAGGGCGCGGCCGAACGGGTGATGCTGCGGGAGCGGGCCCGCATCGCCCGGGAGATGCACGACTCGCTCGGCCACGACCTGAGCCTGATCGCGTTGCGGGCCGGGGCGCTGGAGTTGGCGGCCGACCTCGATCCCCGGTACCGGACGGCGGCCGGTGAGCTGCGGGTCAGCGTGACCGCCGCGACGGAGCGGCTGAGCGGGATCGTCCGGGTGCTGCGGCCGGACGCCGGTCCGGTGCCGGTGGAACCGGCCGACGTGACGGCGCTGGTCGACGGGGCCCGACGGGCGGGGATGACGGTGCTGGTGCGGGGTGACCCCGGGGACGCCGACCTGCCGGAGCTGACCGTGGTGGCGTTGCGCGGACTGGTCCGGGAGGCGCTCACCAACGCCGCCCGGTACGCCCCGGGTGCCCGGGTCGTCCTGACGGTGCGCCGGGTGCCGGGCCGGTTCACGGTGTCCGTGGTGAACGGTCCGGGGCCGACCGGTCCGCCGGTGCCGGTCTCCACCGGCTCGGGGCTGCTGGCGTTGGGCGAGCGGGTCCGCCTGGCCGGCGGTACCCTGGCCGCCGGGCCGGAGGGCACCGGCTTCGCCGTCCGGGCCCACCTGCCCGGCGGTACCGGCGACCCCGGCCGGGAGGGGGACAGCACCGTCCCCGATCCGACGCCGGCCCTGGCGTCGGCCCGGTCACCGGCCCCGACGCCGGACCGGTCACCGGCCGGGTCACCGGCCCCGACGCCGGACCGGTCACCGGCCGGGTCGCCGGCCCTGACGCCGGACCGGCCGTCGCCCTGGGACGGGTCGCCCGGAGCGGGCCCGCCGGAGCGCTTCGGGGCCGCCCGCCGACGGCTGCGCCGGAGCCTGCTGGTCGCGGTCGGGACGCCGGTCGCGCTGGCCGGGCTGCTGGCGCTGGTCTACCACCCGTACGTCACCGCCGACGCGGTGCTCGACCCGGCGGCGTACGAGCGGATGCGCCCCGGCCAGCCGCGCGCCGACCTGGCCGGGTTGCCCCGCCGGCAGGTGGAGCCGCCCGCCGACGCCCCGGCCGGCTGCGAGTACTACACCGACGGCAACTTCCCCCTGGCCCAGCCGACCTGGCGGCTCTGCTTCCGGCAGGGTCGACTGGTCGGCAAGGAACGGATCGACTGAATGATCTCCGTACTGCTCGCCGACGACGAGGCGATGATCCGCGCCGGGGTGCGGGCGATCCTCGCCACCGACCCGGGTGTCGACGTGGTCGCCGAGGCCGCCGACGGCCGGGCCGCGGTGGAACTCGTCCGTGCCCACCGGCCCCGGGTGGCGCTGCTCGACATCCGGATGCCCCGGCTGGACGGGCTGGCCGCCGCCGCCGAGATCCGTCGGCTGGTACCGGCCACGGCGGTGGTCATGCTGACCACCTTCGGCGACGACGACCACGTGGCCCGGGCGCTCGGGGACGGTGCCGCCGGTTTCCTGGTCAAGGCCGGTGACCCGCGTGAGCTGCTGGCCGGGGTCCGGGCGGTGGCCGACGGCGGGGCGTACCTGTCGCCCCGGGTGGCCCGCCGGGTGATCGAGTTGAGCGGGGCACGGATGGCCCGCCGGCCGGTGGCCCGGGACCGGGTGGCGGTGCTCACCGACCGGGAACGGGATGTGCTGGGGCTGGTCGGGGCGGGCCTGTCCAACGCCGAGATCGCCCGCCGGCTGCACCTGGTCGAGGGCACGGTAAAGGGGTACCTGACCAGCGCCTTCACCCGGTTGGGGGTACGCAACCGGGTGCAGGCGGCGATCCTCGCGTACGAGGCGGGGTTGGTGGACGCCGATCCCCGCTAGCGACTCAGCGGAAGGTGACCTCCGGGTAGGCGGGGTGCGGGCCGTCGAGCAGCGGCGCGGGCCGGGACCGCAGGTGCCGGTCGAGGAACGCGGCCACGTACTCCCGGGTGAGCAGCAGCTGCCGGTCGGCCGGGATCGGGCCGGGGTCGATGCCGAGCTGCGCGCCCAGCACCGGCCGGTCGGTGAACGACATGTGCCCGCTGCCGGCGACGGTCAGCCAGCGCTTCCAGCCGGTGAACGCGGGCCAGTCGCGCAGCCAGCTGTGGTCGGCCGGCCGGTCCGCGCCGACCAGCAGCACCGGCTCGTCGGTGCCGGTCGGCGTGAACAGCGTGCCGTCCAGGTCGGCGGCGGCGTCCAGCCGGGGTTCCACGGCGAGACCGCGTACCGCCGACGCGCCGCCGATGGAGTGGCCGACCATCGCGACCCGGTCCCGGTCCACGAAGCCCCGCCACACCGGGCGCGGCCCGGTCAGCCGGTCCAGCAGGAACGACGCGTCGGCCGTGCGTCCCGCGATCACCTTCGCCGCGGTGTCCGGGCCCCACTCGTCGCAGGCCAGGCAGTCGACCACCCGGCCGTCGGGGAACTCCACCCCGCGCGCCTCGTACGGGTGGTCGAGGCCGGCGACCAGGTAGCCCCGGCTGGCGAGGTCCTCGGCCAGCCCGGTCAGCGACTCCCGGCTGAGCGAGAAACCGGGGGAGAGCAGCACCAGCGGCCAGCCGTGCCGGTTCGGCCGCACCGGCACGTCCCGCCGGGCGTGGGTACGGACCGTGGTGAGCACGTCCGGGGGCAGCGGCAGCCCCTCCGCCTCGACGATCTTCGCCGACACGCCGGCGGTGGTGTAGGGGGCGGGCCGACCGGCACCGGTCGCCGCCGGGTACCACAGCGACACCATCAGCTCCCGGGGCCGTTCCGGCCGCCACGGGTCGGGCCGGTCGTGGTCGGTCAGGTGCAGCCAGGTGGTGCCGACCGGGTGCGGGCCGGTCGGCGCGGGCAGGGCCAGCGCGGGCACCGCCGGGGGCGCGGCGGTGACCGCGCCGCCGGCGGCCAGGGTCGCCGTCAGAGCCAGGAGTACGGCGACCGCCCGACCGCCGTGACGTGAGGTCATCATGCCGGCACGCTACGGTCCGGGGGTCCGGTCGCACCGCCACCGGACGGCACAGGCCCACCCTGACCTTCGTCAGTCCGCACCGGCGTTCCCGGGGCCGCAGCCCCCGGCGGGTCCCCGGCGTCGTCGGACCGGCCCGGCCAGGCGGGTCGGCCCGGTCAGGCAGGGCGGCCCGGTCAGGCAGGGCGGCGTGGTCAGGCAGGGCGGCCCCGGCCAGGCGGGTCGGCCGGTCAGCCGGACACCTTCCTGGTCAGGCGGGGCGGACCAGGAAGGTGTCCGGCATCCGGAAGGTGAGGTTGTCCGGGCACCACGGTGGCCGGACCACCCGCACCCCGGCCAGCAGCTCCGCCGTCCGGGCGACCACCACCGCCGCCTCCATCCGGGCCAGGTGCGCCCCGACGCAGCGGTGCGCGCCCGCGCCGAACGCCAGGTGCCGGCGGGAGCCACGCTGGCCCGGCAGGAACCGGGCCGGTTCGGCGACCACCGCCGGGTCGCGGCCGGCCCGGGCCAGCCAGAGCACCACGCTGGTGCCCCGGCGCACCGGGGTCCCGTCCAGGGTGGTGTCCATCCCGGCGACCCGCCGCCAGGTGACGATCGGCGGCTCCAGCCGCAGCCCCTCCTCGACCACGTCGGCGACCGGCACCGTGCCGGCCCGCAGCCCGGCCAGCACCGCCGGCTCACCGGTCAGCCGGTGCAGCAGCAGGGTGAGGAACTGGGAGGTGGTCTCCTGCCCCGCCACCAGCAGGAAGAACAGCGCGCCGACCAGCACGTCCGGCGGGTGGCCGGCGGCCCGCAGCCGGGCGGCCAGCCCACCACCGGTGGCGGCGAACTCCCGGAGCACCCGGTGGAACCGGCCCACCTCGACCGCCAGGGTCTGCTGCCGGTCGGCGTCCAGCGGGGCCCAGAAGAGTTCCAGGGCGGCCCGGGCGAACGCCTTGACCGCGCCCACCGGGGCGTCCGGCAGCTCGACCAGCCGGGCCAGCACCAGCAGCGGCAGGTCGGCGGCGAGCCCGGCGTACAGGTCGACGGTCTGCCCGGCGGCCAGTCCGGCGGCGAGCCGGGCCACCCGGGTGTCGACCAGGTCGGTCAGCCAGGGCTGTTGGGCGGCGACCCGCTGCGGGTGCAGCGCCTCGGCGACCAGCGCCCGGATGCCGGGGTGGCTCGGGCCGGAGTTGTTGGCGAGCGTCGGCGGCAGCCGGAACCGGTGCCCGGCGAGGATCCGCAACGCGGCCACCGGGATCGGGGTGACCGCGTCGAGCGCGTTGTCGGGCCGCCAGGTGACCGGGTCGGCGAGCACCTGCCGGACCAGGGCGTGCCGGGTGACCAGCAGGTGCTCGACCCCGAGGTGGTCGGTGACGGTCGTGGTGGCGGGCCCGTCGGCGTCCAGGGCCGGACCCCAGGCCCGGAACAGCGCTGCGGTCATGCGTCGGCGCGGGGACGGCCGGGGTTCAGTTCCCAGACGGTGGTGTGCCGGACCGACACGCTCTCCAACGCCGGCGGCACCGGGACGTCGTACCCGGCCAGCTCGGTGAACCGTTCCCGGGGCAGGAAGGCCCGACCCGGGTCGCCGACCAGCACCCGCGCCCCGGCCCGGGTGGCACGCAGCAGGAAACGCAGCATCCGGTTGGCCATCGCCGCGCTGTAGAAGACGTCCCCGGCGAGCACCACCTCGGCCGTCCCGGCGTCCGGTTCGTCGAGGACGTCGCCCAGTTCGGCGTCGACGCGTACCCCGTTGGCCTCGGCGTTGAGCGCGACGGCGGCGACGGCCCGTTCGTCGATCTCCACCGCGCGGACGCTGGTCGCGCCGGCCCGGGCGGCGGCGACGGCGACCAGGCCGGAGCCGGACGCCAGGTCGAGCACCCGCCGGCCGGCGACGGTCTGCGGATGGTCCAGCACGTACCGGGCCAGGGCCTGCCCGCCGGCCCAGGCGAAGGCCCAGAACGGCGGCGGCTGGGAACTGCGGAACTCGCCCTCGGTCAGCTCCCACAGCCCGATCGGCTCGTCGGCCTGGTGCAGCCGGACCTCGGGCACGAACGCCACCGGGGTGAGCCGGGCGTGCAGCCGGACGAAGGCCGTGGAGATCTCGGACATCCGGTGATTCTGCCCCGGCCCCGCCAACCGGCGTGTCGCGGGTCGCCGGTGACCGGTTCACCACCCCGGGTGAGATCACCCCCGATGGTTGCCGCCAGGTGCGAACTGACCCGGCTGTCGCCGTCCCGGTGCCGCCCCTAGCGTCGGGGTACGGGACGGCACGACCGGGAGGAACGAGACGGTGGCAGCGGTGTGGCGGCGGTACGCGGCCCGGTTCGGGGTGCTGGCGGTCGGGCTGGTGGTGGCGGTACCCGGCCTGCCCGCCCCGGCGAGGGCGGACTTCGCCACCATCCTGGAGGGGCTGCCGGACCGGTTGGGCACCGACCGGGTCGAGACGGTCACCGCGGTCGTCTCCCGCGACGACGCCGGCGGCTGCCTCCGGGTCCGCTGGTCGATGCTGCTCACCGTCCGGGGGCTACGGCTGGACCAGGTACGGATGGACCGGGTCGAGTCCGACGGCCCGTTCCCGGTGCAGGTGCGGGTGGCGGGGTCGGCGGCCCGGCTCACCGATCGGCGGCCCGACCCGGGCACCCTCTGCCCCGGCCGGACGGTCACCGCCCGGTACCGGTTGGCGCTGGCCGGGGACGTCACGGGGGGACGCGTCACGCTGACCGCCGAGGCGTACGACGAGGGGTCGCGGCTGCTGGCCCGGCAGACCGCGACCCGGAACGTGGCCGGCCCGTCGGCCCCGGAGCCGACCGACGGCCCGGCTGTCCCGGACCCGGCCGAGGCGGACCCGGATGGGGCGGACCCGGATGGGGCGGACCCGGATGGGGCGGACCCCGTCGACCCGGGCCTGGCCGCTGACGGGGAGCCGGCCGATCCGACCGACGTGGTCGATCCGACCGACGTGCCGGGCGAGGCTGCCGGGTCGACTGCCGGGCCGGCTGCCGGGACGGGTGGTCGGGTGGTCGCGGAGCCGGCAGGGTCGACCGGCGGCTTCGGCGTGGTACAGGCGGCGTTCCTGCTGGGCGGGCTGCTGGTCTTCCTGGGGGTCGGCCTGCTGCTGCGGATGCGTCAGGTGCTGGGCCGGACCGCCGACGAACCGGCATTTGATCGACCCTTTACAAAGTATGAGTCCTTGTAAAGAGAAGTGATCCGTGCCACAGTCGGAGGGCAGCCGCTCATCGGAGGTTGGCCATGGCCGACGGCATCGACGCGCGCCCCCACCCCGTCCGCTGGCGGGATCCCCGCCGGCTGTTCTGGCCGCTCGCGCTACTCGTCCCGGCGCTGCCCTTCCTGAGCTGGTGGGTGTGGCACGCCACCGGCGGATGGTGGGCCTGGTGGCTGGCACCGGTGATCGTCTTCGGGGTGATCCCGGTGATCGACCTGCTGGTCGGCGACGACCGGCGCAACCCGCCGGAGGAGGCGGTGCCCCGCCTCGCCGCCGACGGCTACTACCGGTGGCTGACCTACCTCTACCTGCCCGCCCAGTACGCCGGCCTGGTGCTCGGCTGCGCGGTGTGGGTTCACGACGAGCCCGGCCCGCTCGGCGCGGCCGGCCTGGTCGCCACGCTCGGCGTGGTCAACGGCATCGCCATCAACACCGCACACGAACTGGGGCACAAACGGGAACGGGCGGAACGCCGGCTCGCCCGGATCGCGCTCGCCCCGACCGGGTACGGGCACTTCCAGGTCGAGCACAACCGGGGGCACCACGTACGGGTGGCCACCCCGGAGGACCCGGCCAGCTCCCGGCTGGGGGAGAGCTTCTGGGCGTTCTGGCCGCGTACCGTCCTCGGCGGCCTGCGGTCGGCCTGGCGGCTGGAGAGCGCCCGGCTCCGTCGACGCGGCGGCAGCCCCTGGACGTGGCGCAACGACGTCCTCAACGCCTGGGCGCTGACCGTGCTGCTGGTCGGCGTGCTGGTGGCGGCCTTCGGCCCGGCGGTGCTGCCGTTGCTGGCGCTCCAGGCGGTGGTCGGCTTCTCCCTGCTCGAGGTGGTCAACTACGTGGAGCACTACGGCCTGGCCCGGCGGCGCACCCCGGCCGGCCGGTACGAGAAGGTCGATCCCCGGCACAGCTGGAACAGCGACCGTACCGTCACCAACGTCTTCCTCTTCCAGCTCCAGCGGCACAGCGACCACCACGCCAACCCGCTCCGGCGGTACCAGACGCTGCGCAGCTTCGACGCGTCACCGCAGTTGCCCGCCGGGTACGCCACCATGGTGGTCGCCGCGCTGGTGCCACCGCTTTGGCGGCGGGTGATGGACCCGCGCGTCCTGGCCCACTACGGGGGCGACCGGTCCCGGGCCAACGTGCGCCCACCCCGCACCGGTCGGTCCGGTGACCGCGACGGCCGGTTCCGCCGCCGTCGGGGTCAGGAGCCGGGGGTCCAGGCCGGGTCGCGGCCGAACGCGGCCAGCAGCCGGTCCTGCTCGTCGGCGTCGGCCGGCACGTCCACCCCGGAGCGGACCAGGTTCCCCTCCTGGTAGTCGGAGACCCGCTCGGTGAACCACCGGCCGCACTCGTGCACCAGCGCGTCGTCCAGCCGGGGGTCCGCGCCGATCGCCACCGCCAGGTCCCACCCGTGGACGAGATGCTCGGCGAGCAGTTGGTGGAGGTACTCCCGGGCGGGTGTCGGACCGGCCGACAGCGCGACCGTCCGGTCCAGCGTCCCCGGTTCGCTGGCCGCCCGCTCGGCCTGCCGGGCCGCGTCCCGGGCCGCGTCCACCGGGTCCGGGCCGAGTTGGTCACCGGTGAGCCGGTCACCGACCGACTCGACGGTCGCGCCCCCGAGCAGCGGCACCGCCCACCGTTCCTCGGTCACCACGTGGTTGACCAGCGCGCGGACGTCCCACGCCGGGCAGGGCGTCGGGTCCGACCACTGTCGCGGCCCGACCCGACCGACCCGGTCGGTGAACTCCGCCAGGCTGCGTCGGTACGTCTCCAGCAGGTCCATGCCGCCGATTGTCCCGGTCGCCCGCGACGACGGGGGCCGTTCCGGCGACCTCGCGTCCGTGCGGCCCGGGGTGTTCAGTCCAGTTGGGCCGGGTCGAGGCCCAGTTCCCGGGCGGTGACCAGGCGGATCCACTCGCCGAACTGGCGTCGGGTGATCACCCGGTGGTGCACCGCGAGCTGTACCGCGAGGCCGTCCATCACCGCGTGGATCCGCCAGGCCGCCCCGGCCGGGTCGGCGCACTCGAAGGTGCCGTCCTGCACGCCGGCCGAGATCACCTCGGCGAGGTCCTGACGCCAGCGCAGGTCCAGCCGGCGGCAGACCTTCTCCAGCTCGGGGGTGCGCAGTGACTCCGACCAGCCGTCGATCCACAGCGACCACGAGGTGGACCGCCCGGCCGGGGTGTAGAGCCGAAGGATCTTCTTCAGCTTGGTCAGCGGCGGCGCGGCGGACCGGACCACGGTGTCCAGGCGGGCGAGGTCCTGCTCGACGGCGTACGCGAACGCCTGCTCCAGCAGCCGGTCCTTGGTGGCGAAGTGGTAGAAGACCAGCGCCTGGCTGACCCCGGCCGCCTGAGCCACGTCGGCGGTCCGGGTGTTCGCCAGGCCCCGTTCCACGATCACGTCGCACGCCGTGCGCAGCAGGGCATCCAGGCGGATCTCGGCGGCACGTCTCGTCACGCGGCTACCGTAGCCTATCCGACCGCTCACGAGGAGTTACCGCTCCGGGCGGGTGGAGCGGACAGTCAGAACCCGGACAGAACCACCTGCCGCTCCTCGTCCCGGCCAGTCACCCAGGCTCCTAGGAAGCCTTGCCGAGAGTGACGATCTGGACCCGCGCCCACACCGTCCACCCCGGGCGCGCCCACCGCCATCCCGGACCGACAGCCCGGACGCCGCGTGAACGGGCGAAACGCGCCAGAAGGGCCCCCGATTTGGCAAGCGTTCCCGGCCTCGGCTAGAGTTCTCATCCGTCACCGGGAAACACCGGGGGCGTGCGGACGTAGCGCAGCTGGTAGCGCATCACCTTGCCAAGGTGAGGGTCGCGGGTTCGAATCCCGTCGTCCGCTCGGCGAGATGCCATCACGCATGTCGGGGGCAACCTCGGTGGAGTGGCCGAGAGGCGAGGCAACGGCCTGCAAAGCCGTGTACACGGGTTCAAATCCCGTCTCCACCTCGGCGTTAGACGAGGGCGATTGGCGCAGTGGGAGCGCGCTTCCTTGACACGGAAGAGGTCACTGGTTCAAACCCAGTATCGCCCACCAGGTGAACGAACCCGTTGTCGGTCAATCCGGCAACGGGTTCGCTGTTTCCGGGGCCGTCCCGCAGGGCGGGTCAGCGTGCGACGCGGCCGGAGCCGCCGCAGGTCTCGCACATGGCGGAGCCGTGGTCGACGTCGGCGAACCCTTCCCCGGTGAAGGTGAGGGTGCGTTCCCGTCGGTTCGTCCAGCCCCGTCCCTGGCACCGGATGCAGAGCACCGTCACCTCGTCCGGTAGGCGGGGGCCGGGCAGCTTCGGTTCCCGCCCGAGCACGCGCCGTACCCGGTCGGCGAGTCGACCGTTCCCGGCGGCGGGGCGGTGGCCGTCGCGGAGGATGCGCCGGCCGTCGGGCAGGAAACGCCGCTCGTCCCGGGGCGGCGGGGAGCCGGCGCGGGCGCGTCGACGTCGCCGGGCCACGACCAGCCCCGCCACCAGCAGCAGCAACCCGCTGGCCAGCACGGCCCAGACCATGAGGGCTCCTCGCAGTCGACGACGGGGACCGGACAACTCTAGGCCCGGTACCGGCCGGTCGCGGACGGTGGTCTTCTCGTTTCGCCAGGTGCCTGGTTAACTGCGAATTCGATCCTGGATCCTGCCACTGTGGAAGGCGGCGCCCTGCCCCATGACCGAGATCGCGCACCGAGACAGCCCGCTGCCCCGGCTCGCCGTGCCCGGGGAGCGGTTCGGCTGGATCTTCCAGGACCGCAACCTCTACCGCCGTCGGTTCCCTGAGCCGCCGCCGGTGCCCGGGGCCGTCCCGCCGGAACTGGTCACCCGGGCCACCACGGCCCGGCAGCAGGCGGCCCGGCGGATCGGGATCTCGCTCGGCGTGGGGCTGGGCCTGGCGGTGCTGTTCGGGTGCTGCGGGCGCTTCGCGGACAGCCTGAACCCGGTGCTCGGCGGGCTGGTCATGTTCCTGGTGATCCTCTCCGCGTTCGGCGGGCTGGGCGGCGCGGCCGTGGTGTGGCTGCTCAAACGCCAGGCCGAGCGGGACCTGAGCACCGCGCAGGAGCAGGCCCGCAGCGGGTACGAGCAGGCCAGGGCGGGGTGGGAGGCCCGCCGGGTCGAGTTCGAGCAGCACCAGCAGCGGGCCCTGGAGCAGATGTACGAGTGGAGCGCGGCGGCCCCGTCGCCGGGCACCCGGCGGATCGACGTGGTCGGGGGCACCAGCTACGGCTGGGAGGCGTTGCTGACCGTCTTCGGTGGTTCGTTGTTGAGTACCCGGGGGCCGATGACGCTGGTGGACTTCACCGGCGAGGCGCTGTGCGGGGAGCTGATGAGCCTGGCCGAGCAGACCGGCCGGTCGGTGCGCGTCACCGGGTTCCCGTCCGGGTTGCGTGAGCTGGACCTGCTCGCCGGGCTCTCCGCCCGGGAACTGGTGGATCTGCTGGTGGAGTCGATGTACGGCGAGGGTGGCGAGCGCGCCGACCGGCACCGGGACGCGATGCTGCTGGGGGAGCTCTGCGACGTGCTCGGCGACGACCTGACCATCGCCCGGATCGTCGCCGGCCTGCGGGTGCTGACCGACCGGCCGGGGCAGCCGGCGCTCAGTGAGATCGAGTGCTCGCTGGTGGTGAGCCTGATGCCGGAGGAGGCCCGCCGGCAGGCGCACCACCAGTTGCGGCGGCTGGAGAGCTTCCTGCGTCCGCTGGAGACGTTGGGGCAGGGCGGCGGGGGCGGCCCCGCGCCGGCCGAGCTGTCCTGTCTGGTGGCCGACCGGGACGGGCGCAGCGCCCAGCACGAGTTGCTCAAGGACCTGCTGGTGCAGTGGCTGATCCGTCGGGTCAGCCGGGAGGCGGTCAGTGGCGGGTCGATCGTGCTGGTCGGGGCGGACGAGGTGCACCACCGGCAGGTGGAGCGGCTGAGCACGCTCTGCGAGCGGCGCGGCATCCGGCTGGTGCTGTTCTACGCGCACCTGCGGGAGCAGGCGTTGCACACCCTCGGTGGTGGCGAGGTGGCGTTCATGCGGTTGGGCAACCACCGGGAGGCGCAGCAGGCCGCCGAGTTCATCGGTCGGCAGCACCGGTTCGTGCTCAGCGGGTTGACCCGGACGCTCGGCGGCGACGAGACGCACACCCTCGCCGACACGCAGGGCGGTTCGGAGACCGAGGGCGGCAGTGAGGGCAGCCGGGGTGAGGGCAAGTCCCTGATCCGGCAGCGCAGTCGCAACTGGAGCCGGAGCCGGAACTGGAGCCAGACCCAGTCGGTCGCCAGCGGTACGAGCTGGAGCGACGCCGCCGCCGCGCAGCGGGTGTACGAGTACGCGGTGGAGCCCCGGGTGTTGCAGGATCTGCCGGACTACGCCCTGCTGCTGGTGAAGGGGGAGGGCCGGGGTTCGGTGGTGCAGGCGGTGGAGTGCAATCCGGAGATCGTGACGTTGCCGCACATGACGATGGATCCGGTGCCGCCGGTGCCGCTGCCGCCGGTGGGGGAGGCCGCGCATCCGGTTTCCGGGCCGTCCGGACAGGTCACGCTCTCCCAGCCGGCGCCGTTCGCGCCGCAGCCGACGTCGCCTGAGCAGGCCGCCTCGGGGGTGCTGCCCGGTTGGGGGGCGCCGGGTCCGCAACAGCAGCCGGTACGGCAACCGCAGCCGCAGCAGCCGCCCCGGCAGCGGCCGCAGTCGGATCCGCCGGGGTCGGGGCCGGGGTGGGACCCGCGGTGAGCGCCGGGGCGGGGGTGGGCCCGCGGTGAGTGCCGGCGGACGGGGATACCCGGTTTCGGGCTGATCTTGGCTTCGGGTAGAGTTCACCCCGTCGCCGGGAACACCGGGGGCGTGCGGACGTAGCGCAGCTGGTAGCGCATCACCTTGCCAAGGTGAGGGTCGCGGGTTCGAATCCCGTCGTCCGCTCTCGGCCCTCCTGCAGGGCAGGGGCGATTGGCGCAGTGGGAGCGCGCTTCCTTGACACGGAAGAGGTCACTGGTTCAAACCCAGTATCGCCCACCATCAGCGACGAGCGTCAGTGGCGTGTCCGCCCGCGCCGTCGGTCGTGCCAGCCGTACGGGATGACCTCCGAGCCCGCCCCGCAGCTCCCCGACGGCATCGGGATCACCGCATCTCTTCCGTAGGCAAATCTGCTCGTGCAATAATTTCCAGCGGTTGTTTCCGGCTGTGGAATTGCTTTTCCGGAAAACCGTTTCAGTGATGCTGGTCCATGGAACCGGTCACTTTCCTCCAGCAATTTTCGAGGTTTCTCCGGTTGACTCCACCTGCTCGGCGACACAGGGGAGAGTGGAGAATGGACAGACGACGCGCGCTCACGCTCGGAGGGCTGGCCGTCGGGGGTGCGGCGATCCTCCCGTCCGCCGGGGCCGCCGGCGCTGGTGCGGCCCGGCACAGCGGGCACCACGGGCACGGTGGTACCGACCCGGTCCGGACCGTCGCGGCGGCGACGGTCGAGCCGTTCGGCGTCGCCCTGCCGGTCCCGCCGGTGCTGCGCCCGGTGTACGTCGGTGGCGACGCGGACCTGTACCAGCTTCCGGTGCGGGCCGGCACCACCGAGATCCTCCCCGGGGTCGCCACACCCGTCCTGGGCTTCGACGGCCGGTTCGTCGGCCCCACCATCAGGGCCCGCCGGGGGCGGGCGGTGGCCCTCCAGGTGACCAACCAGCTCGGCCACCCGACCAACGTGCACCTGCACGGCGGTTTCGTGCCACCGGCGCACGACGGTCACCCGATGGACGTGATCGCCCCGGGCGCGACCCGCAGCTACGCGTACCCGAACCTCCAGCAGGCCGCCACGCTGTGGTACCACGACCACGCCCACCACATGGAGGCCGAGCACATCTACCGGGGGCTGCACGGCTTCTATCTGATCTCCGACGACGCGGAGCAGGCGCTGGGCCTGCCGTCCGGCCAGTACGACGTCCCGATCCTGCTGCGTGACGCGCTGATCGGCGCGGACGGCAGCCTGGTCTTCGACCCGGCCGACGCGGACAACCGGCCCACCGTGCTGGCCAACGGCAAGCCGCAACCGTATCTGCGGGTGGCCGCCCGCCGGTACCGGTTCCGGCTGCTCAACGGCTCACTGCACCGGATCTTCCGGTTGCGGCTCGACCGGGGACAGCTCATCCAGATCGGCACCGACGGCGGCCTGCTACCGGCCCCGGTGGCGGTCTCCGAGGTGAAGCTGACCCCGGGGGAACGGGCCGAGGTGGTGATCGACTTCGCCGGCCAGCCGGTCGGTACCCGGGTGGTGCTGGAGGACACCTCCGGGCCGGTGGTCGGCTTCGACGTGGTCGGCACGGCCACCGACGACAGCCGGCTGCCGGACCGGCTGATCCCGCTGCCGGCGCTGCCCACCGCGACGGTCACCCGGGACCTGGCGCTCAGCTTCGACCCGGCCAAGGTCGCCTTCACCATCAACGGCCAGACGTACGACGCGACCCGGGTGGACGCCCGGGTCGTCAACGGGACCACCGAGATCTGGCGGGTCACCAACCTGGACACCCGGTTCAACATCGACCACGACTTCCACCTGCACATGATCCAGTTCCGGCTGCTGGACCGGGACGGCGTCCCGCCGGCACCCGGAGAGGCCGGCTGGAAGGACACCGTGCACGTGCCGCCGGGCTCCACCGTCCGGGTGCAGGCCACCTTCTCCGGGTTCACCGGCAGGTACGTCTACCACTGCCACTTCCCGGAGCACTCGTCGTTCGGGATGATGGCGCAGCTCGAGGTGGTGAACCGGACCGCCTGACCCGCCCGGTCGGGCCGCCTGACCCGCCCGGCCGGGGCGCGGGCCGCCCCGGTCCGCCTGGTCGGAGCGTCAGACCTGCGGCACCGGCAGGTCGAGGACCTCGTCGACGGCGCGGCGGGGGGTGGCCCGCCCCGGCTGGCCGTACCCGATCCGCAGCACCATCTGCGGGGTGCCGAACCGGCCCAGCGACAGCCGCAGCTGTTCCCGTGCGCCGGGCACCTCGATCGGCTGGGAGAGCATCGACACGGCCAGTCCGGCGTCGGTGGCGGTCAGCAGCACCCGTTGCAGGGCCTGCCCGGCGACGATCTGGTCGGTGGCGGTGTTGCCGGCCGAGATGAGCACGGCCACCAGCGGCTCCGGCTCGAAGTCCCGGCCCGGCGGGCGGTCGAGGCCGCCGAAGCCCCGGGCCGGCAGCAGGTCCTGGGGTTCGCTCTGCGGGCCACCGGCGGCGGCCGGCACCCCGTCGTCGGCGGGGGCGGCCCGGGTCCACGCGATCCGTTCGGCCCGGTACGCCGGGTCACGTTCCAGCACCCGGTGGGCGCTGCGGGCGATCTCGGCGAACGCGTTCACCGCGCTGGTGCCGATCACCAGTTCCAGCCAGCACTGCTCGGCCCGCGCGGCTTCGCCGAGCCGCCAGCGCACGTCCGCCGGTACCGGGTCGGGCCAGAACGGCCGACGGTTGCTGAACCGGCGCGGGACGGCCGCGTGCAGGCTCAGCTCGGTCGGGGTGGGCCGGCGCGGCAGGTCCGGGACCAGCCGGGCCAACACGTCCGGTTCGCCCGGGTACGGGCGCAGCCGCACCGAGGCCGGGGTGCCGGCGGCGGCCAGGGCGAGCCGCAGGTTGTGCAGGGCCGCCCCGCCGGACAGCCGGACACCCCAGCCGCTCGGGTCGGTGGCGGGCAGCCGGCGGGTCGGGTCGACGGCGAGTTCGATCCCGCCGTCGCGCAGCCGGAACCGCCACGGCTGGGTGTTGTGCAGCGACGGGGCCCGGACGGCGTCCGCAGCCGCGGCGCGCAACTGTTCGACGGTGTAGCCGACGTCCATGGTCGGTGCTCCCTTCCGGGCGGGTCGGTACTCTGCGGGCTCGTCTCCACGGTGCGCCCCCGGCGGGGGTGCCGGGCAGGGCCGGACGTCCCCACCCGCCGGGACCAGCTACCCGCCGGCCCCGCCCCGTTCGGGACCTTCGGCCCGTGTCAGGTGCCGCCCGGACGGGGTAGAAACGAGGGATGATCCGGGTGTTTCTCCTCGACGACCATGAGGTCGTCCGTCGTGGCCTCGCCGACCTGCTCACCAGCAGCGGCGACATCGAGGTGGTCGGCGAGTCCGGCTCCGCTCCCGAGGCGGCACGCCGCATCCCGGCGCTCCGGCCGGACGTGGCGATCCTCGACGCCCGGCTCCCCGACGGCAACGGCATCGACGTCTGCCGGGACATCCGGGCCGTCGACTCGTCGATCAAGGGCCTGATCCTCACCTCGTACGAGGACGACGAGGCGCTCTTCGCGGCGATCATGGCGGGCGCGGCCGGGTACGTGCTCAAGCAGATCCGGGGCACCGACCTGGTGGACGCGGTCCGCCGGGTGGCGGCCGGGCAGTCGCTGCTCGACCCGGCGATCACCACCCGGGTGCTGGAGCGCATCCGCAGCGGCGTGGAGCAGCCCCGGGAACTCAAGTCGCTCACCGAGCAGGAACGGCGGATCCTGGAGTACGTCGCCGAAGGGCTGACCAACCGGGAGATCGCCGGCAAGATGTTCCTGGCCGAGAAGACCGTGAAGAACTACGTCTCCAGTGTGCTGGCCAAACTCGGCCTGGAGCGGCGTACCCAGGCCGCGGTGCTGGCCACCCGGCTGCTCGGCCACCGCCCCTGAGCGCTACCGGCGGCCCGGCGGCCGGCCCTGAGCGGCGGCCCACCCGGCTGAGCGCCACCCGGCGCTGAGCCGGGCCGGGGGCGGCCTCAGTCCCGCAGCGGGACGCTCCAGCACAGTTCGGTGCCGTGCGGGTCGACCGGCCGGATCTCGAACTCCCCGCCGAGCCCTTCGGCGCGGTCCCGTAGGTTGACCAGCCCGCTGCGGGCGGCGGCCGGGTCGGTGCCCACCCCGTCGTCGGCGACCAGCACGGTGACCCGGCCGGCGTCGACGTGCACCGCGACCCGCACCCGGCTGGCGCGGGCGTGCCGGACCGCGTTGGACAGCGCCTCCCGCAGCACGGCGAGCAGGTCGGGGCGGACCGACTCGGGCACCGCGCTGTCGACCGGGCCGTCGAGGTCCAGTTCGGGCCGGAACCCGAGGGACTCGGCGGCGGCATCGACGGCTTCGCGGATCTCGGTGCGCAGCGCGGCGCTCATCGGGGTACGCAGCTCGAAGATGGTGCGCCGGATGTCCCGGATGGTGGCGTCCAGGTCGTCCACCGCGGCGTTGATGCGTTTCGCCACGTCCGGCCGGGTGGACATCGGGGCGGCGCTCTGCAACTGCAGGCCGGTGGCGAAGAGCCGCTGGATCACCACGTCGTGCAGGTCCCGGGCGATGCGTTCGCGGTCCTCCAGGACCACCAGCAGCTCGCGTTCCTCCTGGCCCCGGGCCCGTTCCATGGCCAGCGCGGCCTGCCCGGCGAAGCTGCGCAGCAGGGCCACGTCGTCGTCGGTGGTGCCGCCCCGGTCCGGCTGGTGCGCGGTCACCAGCACACCGTGCAGGGTGTCGGCGGCGGCGAGCGGGGACACCACCGCCGGGCCGGCGGTCACCGGCGCGGGCCAGGGCGCCGCCTCGGCGAGATTGTCGAGCAGTTCGTGCCGGTGCTCGGTGACCGAGCCGCGGAAGGTGGTCTCCCCGGCCGGCAGCACCGCGCCGAGCAGTTCCCGGACCCGGTCGCCGGCCCCGTCGACGACCTCCACGGTGAACTGGTCGGCGTCCTCGTCGTAGAGGAGCACCAGCGCCAGTTCGGCCTCGGCGACCTCGCGGGCCCGGCGGGCCACCAGGGCCAGCGCGTCGGTGCGCCGGACCTCGCCCAGCAGCACCGAGGTGATCTCGGCGGTGGCGGCGAGCCAGCGTTCCCGCCGGTGCGCCAGCGCGTACAGGCGGGCGTTCTCGATCGCCACGCCGGCCGCGGCGGCGAGCGCGACGACGATCTCCTCGTCGTCCTCGGTGAACTGCACGCCGCCCTGCTTCTCGGCCAGGTACAGGTTGCCGAAGACCTGGTCGCGGATGCGGACCGGCACCCCGAGGAAGGTGTGCATCGGCGGGTGGTTGGGTGGGAAGCCGTACGACTTCGGGTGCTGGGTGATGTCCGGCATGCGCAGCGGACGCGGGTCGTCGATGAGCAGCCCGAGCACGCCCCGGCCGTGCGGCAGGTCACCGATGGCGGCGTGCTGCTCGGGGGTGACGCCGTGCACGATGAAGTCGTGCAGCATCCGGTCCGGGCCGACGATGCCGAGCGCGCCGTACCGGGCCCCGACCAGCTCGCAGGCCGACCGCACGATTCGTTGCAGGGTGCTGTGCAGGTCGAGGTCGGTGCCGATGCCGACCACCGCGTCGAGCAGCGCGCGGAGCCGTTCCCGGCTGGTGACCACCTCGCCGACCCGGTCGAGCATCTCCTGGAGCAGTTCGTCCAGCCGGACCCGGGACAGCGGACTCAGGCCCAGCGACGGTACCGCCGGATGCGGCTCGGGACGCGGGTGCGGTGCGGGATCGGCCACCGGGGGATGTTACCGCCCGGTGACCGTCCGGCACGAGACCATGATCCGAATCTCACTCAGCTCCGGTCGCGGACGGCCGAGGTGTCCACCACCTGTGCGGTGGCGAGCCGGGGGGTGTGCGCCGGGCCGGTGTGCGCCGGGTCGGCGTGCCCCAGCCGCAGGACCAGGTACGGGAAGCCCAGCCCGGCCAGCAGCCGACGCAGGGTCTGCCGGGTGCCGTCCACCTCCACCACGCCGCTGAGCGGCACCACGGACACGCCCAGCCGGGTGGCGGTCAACCAGGCCGCGGAGAGCGCCTCGCCGGCCTTCAGCCAGCTGTCCGGCTCGTCGGCGTCGCCGAACAGGATCGCGTACACCGCCGCCCGGTCGTGGCCCGGACCGATCGGCAGGCTGCCGGCCCGGCCGAAGTCCCGGCCCGGCACGGTGGTCTGCGGGGCCTGCTCGGGCAGCACCTCCGGCGGCAGGCCGGTGCCGGTGTCGGTGCGGCTGGTCCAGTACGCCAGCTCCTCCCGCAGCCGTGGGTCGTCGGCCTCCACCGCGCCGGCGTGGCCGGCGGCCGCGGCGAGTTCCAGCATCTGGCCGCCGTCCAGGACCTGCAGCTGGGCGCCCTGGTCGCTGGCCGCCCGGGTGATCTCGTCGAGCGTGGCGGTGGACACCGGCTCGTCGCTGACCGGCCGCCGGTCGGTGTGCCGGACCTGCATGCACTGCACCAGACGCATCGCCTCCGGGTCGACCCCGTCGCGGCGGGAACCGGTGATCCGGGCCAGCAGTTCCGGTTCCGCCGGGTCGGGCAGCCGCTCCACGGCCGGCGTCCAGCCCTCGGCGGTCAGCGCCACCCGGGCGTGGTGCAGGGCCGTACCGCAGCTCAGGGTGAGCAGCCGCCCCTCCGGGTCGGTCGCGGCGAGCTGCCGGTCGGCGACCGTCCGCAGCTCCAGCGCGTCGGGGAGCACCCGCCAGCGCCACGGCTGGGTGTTGTGCACCGAGGGGGCGTAGCCGGCGGTGGCGGCGGCCTCCGCGTACGCGGTGGTCAACGAACGTGCCGTCGTCTCGTGGCTCATGTGGCGACCTTTCGTCTCGTCCCCATCGTGCCCCACCCGGGGGCGCTCCGGGGCGGGCTTGTCTGTCATCCTGCTCGCCGCGTCCCGCGCCGTGCAGTGCCGCACGTCCCGTGCCGCGGGCCGTTGGTCCCGGCCGGATACGCCGGATACCGGTCTCCTACCCGTCAGGGGCTGCGACGATCCCCCCATGGGGGACCGTGGGTGCGTCCCGGAGCGACCGGTCGACCGGGGTGGCCGCCGGTGGTGGCAGCGGTGGCAGTGGTTGCCGCTGACCGTGCTGACCGTGGTGGTGCTGGTCGGCGCGGGACTGTGGCTGGCCGGTCAGCGGGGCGTGGCCGGGCTGGTCTGGGCGGCGGTGACCCTGGCGACGCTGCTGCCGGCCGCCGCGTCGATGCTGCGGCAGCTCTGGCACCGGCGGTTCGGGGTGGACGTGATCGCCGTCCTCGCGCTGGCCGGCGCGCTGGTCGTCGGCGAGTACCTGGCCGGGGCGGTGGTGGCGCTGATGCTCGCCACCGGCCGGTCGTTGGAGGCGTACGCGCAGCGCCGCGCCACCCGGGACCTGCGGGCGCTGCTGGCCCGTGCGCCCCGTACCGCCCGGCGGCGGCGCGCCGACGGCACCATCGAGCAGGTGCCGCTGGACACGGTACGGGCCGGGGACCGGCTGCTGGTCGGCCCGGGTGACGTGGTGCCGGTCGACGGGACGGTGACCGAGCCGGTCACCCTGGACGAGTCGGTGGTGACCGGGGAGTCACGGCTGGTGTCCCGGGCGGCGGGGGACCGGGTGGCCAGCGGCGTGGTCAACGCGGGGGCCGGGTTCGGGCTGGTCGCCACAGCGGACGCGGCGGGCAGCACGTACGCGGGCATCGTCCGGCTGGCCGAGGAGGCCACCGCCCGCAAGGCCCCGATGGTGCGGCTGGCCGACCGGTACGCGGCGGTGTTCGTGCCGTTCACCCTGGTCCTGGCCGGGCTGGCCGGGCTGCTCTCCGGTGACCTGGTGCGGGCGGTGGCGGTGCTGGTGGTGGCGACGCCCTGTCCGCTGCTGCTGGCCACCCCGATCGCGATCGTGTCCGGGCTGTCCCGGGTGGCCCGGCGCGGGGTGCTGGTCCGCGACGGCGGTTCGCTGGAGCTGCTGGGCCGGGCCCGGACCCTGCTGCTGGACAAGACCGGCACGCTCACCGCCGGGCGGCCCCGGGCCGCCGAGACGGTCACCGCGCCGGGCGGCGACCGGGACGAGGTGCTGCGGCTGGCCGCGTCGGTGGAGCAGCTCTCCCCGCACGTGCTGGCCGCCGCGCTGGTCCGGCAGGCCCGGGAGCGCGGGTTGACGCTCACCGAGCCGACCGGCGTCACCGAGGAACCGGGCCGTGGGGTGCGCGGCCGGGTGGCCGGGCGGACGGTGCGGGTCGGTCAGCTCACCGACGACCTGCCCGACTGGGCGCGCCGGGTACGCGACCGCGCCGAGTCGGACGGCCGGTCCACCGTCTGGGTCAGCGGCGACGACGGCCCGCTCGGCGTGATCCTGCTGGAGGACCCGGTGCGGCCGGACGCCCGGCGCACCGTCGACCGGCTGCGGCAGGCCGGGCTGACCCGGGTGGTGATGGTCACCGGTGACCGGTCGGCGATCGCCGGGCAGGTCGCCCGGACGGTCGGGGTGGACGACGTGGTGGCCCAGTGCCCGCCCCGGGAGAAGGTCGAGCGGGTCCGGCAGGAGGCCCGGCGGGCGGTCACCGTGATGGTCGGCGACGGGGTGAACGACGCCCCGGCGCTGGCCGAGGCGCACGTCGGGGTGGCGATGGGCGCGACCGGGGCGCGGGCCTCGGCCGACGTGGCCGACGCGGTGCTCACCGTGGACCGGCTGGACCGGCTGGCCGACGCGGTGGAGATCGCCCGGTACGCCCGCCGGATCGCGGTGCAGAGCGCCACCGTGGGGATGGGGCTGGCGGTGCTGGCGATGCTGGTCGCGGCGGCCGGGCGGCTGCCGCCGGTGGCCGGGGCGTTTCTCCAGGAGGGCATCGACGTGGTGGTGATCCTCAACGCGTTGCGGGCGCTCGGCGGCGGGTTGGCCCGTCCGGAGGTGCCCCGCACCCCCGACTGATCACCGGTACGCCGGGCGGCACGTCGCCGAACGGGACGTGCCGCCGGGGCTGGGCCGACCGGTCAACCCGGGAGGTGGCCTACGGCCACTCGTACGGGTTGCAGTTCACCCCGCCGGTCTCGCTGGTGACGGTCACTCCGTCGGCGACGTAGCTGTAGAAGACCCGCAGGGTGCTGCGCGACGTGCAGTTCTGGAACAGGAAGCTACCAGCGGTGGTCATCGAGTAGGTGGAGCTCCCACCGGCGATGTACCGCTCGGTGATCGTCCAGGTGGTGGCGCCGGTGCTCGCGGCGTCGCAGATGAACGTGGACGCGCCGCTCTCGCAGAAGGGGGCGGGGGCGGAGGCGGCGGCGCTGCCCGGGACGGCGGCGAGCAGCCCCAGGGTGGCCAGGCCGGCGGCGGCCAGACCGGTGGTGACCTTTCGCATGCGGGTGCCCTCTCTCGGTGAATCCGGTGCGGAGACAGAGCGTATCCGTGGAATTTGCGCAGGTCGATTGAGTGAATCCCGTGAGTGGGACTCAGCGTTCCCGGACCACCGCCACCGGGCAGTGCGCGTGCTGCAGCACCTGCTGGCTGACCGAACCGAGCAGCGTGCCGCGCAGCCCGCCCCGCCCCCGGCTGCCGACCACCACCAGCTGCGCCTCCCGGCTCGCCTCCACCAGCGCGGACGCCGGGTTCCCGGGCCCCACCTGGGTGGTCACCGGCACGTTCGGGAAGCTCTCCCGCCACCGGGCCAGTTCCTCGGCCAGGGTGGTGCGTTCGGTCGCGTCGGCCTCGTCCGGGTCGAAGCCCTGCGTCCGCCACTGCGCCGCCGCCCAGGTACGGACCACGTGCAGCGGTACGCCCCGCTGCTCGGCGCGTTCCACCGCGAACCCGAGCGCCACCAGGGACAGCTCCGAGCCGTCCACCCCGACCACGATCCGCTTCCCGGTGGCGGTCGGCGCGTCGCCCCGGACCACCACGACCGGGCAGTGCGCGTGCGCGGACACCGACACCGCCGTGGAGCCGGTGAGCAGGCCGGTGAAGCCGCCGTGGCCGCGGCTGCCCAGCACCAGCAGGGCCGCCTCGGCGGAACGTTCCTGCAGGACCAGGGCGGGTGGCCCGTCGAACACCTCGCCGTGCACGGTCAGACCGGGGTGCGCGGCGGCGGCGTCGCTGGCCGCCTTGTGCACCAGTTCCTCCACCTGCCGGCGGGCCGTCTCGTCGGGCCACGCCCCGGGGGTGACGCTCGGCCCGACCCACCCGGCCACCGTCAGCCATTCGAACACGTACGCCAGCCGCACCGGCTGGCCGGTCCGGCCGGCCTCGTCCAGCGCCCAGGCCAGGGCGGTCGACGCGTCGGGGGAGCCGTCGTAGCCGACCAGGATCTCGTCGCTCATGGTTCCTGCCTCTCGTACGCGACGGTCGGGGGCGGTGGGCGCGGGCCCACCGCCCCCGACCGGGTCAGCGGTTCGTCGGGTCGGTTTCGCGGACCCAGCGCCACTCGGCGACCCGGGGGTCGTCCTCGCCGAACCGGCGGGTGTGGTCCCGGCACGCCTGCCGGGCGTCGACCATCTCCTGCCGCAGGTGCGCGGCGCGGGCGGCCAGCCCCGGCACCCGGTCGATGACGTCGATGACCAGGTGGAAGCGGTCCAGGTCGTTGAGCATCACCATGTCGAACGGCGTGGTGGTGGTGCCCTCCTCCTTGTAGCCGCGCACGTGCAGGTTGCCGTGGTTGGCGCGGCGGTAGCTGAGCCGGTGGATCAGCCACGGGTACCCGTGGTACGCGAAGATGATCGGCCGGTCCCGGGTGAAGATGGTGTCGAACTCGTTGTCCGGCAGCCCGTGCGGGTGTTCCGACGGCGGCTGGAGCCGCATCAGGTCGACCACGTTGACCACCCGGACCTTCAGCTCGGGCAGGCGCTGGCGCAGCAGGTCGGCGGCGGCCAGGGTCTCCAGGGTGGGCACGTCGCCGGCGCAGGCGAGCACCACGTCCGGCTCCGCGCCGTCGTCGGTGCTGGCCCAGTCCCAGATGCCCAGGCCGCGCCGGCAGTGCTGGACGGCCTCGTCCATGGTCAGCCAGTTCGGGGCGGGCTGCTTCCCGGCCACCACCACGTTGATGTACTGCCGGCTGCGCAGGCAGTGGTCCATGGTGGAGAGCAGGGTGTTCGCGTCCGGCGGCAGGTACACCCGGACCACTTCGGCCTTCTTGTTGACCACGTGGTCGATGAAGCCCGGGTCCTGGTGTGAGAAGCCGTTGTGGTCCTGCCGCCACACGTGGCTGGAGAGCAGGTAGTTCAGCGAGGCGACCGGCTGCCGCCACGGGATGCCCCGGGTCACCTTCAGCCATTTGGCGTGCTGGTTGACCATCGAGTCGACGATGTGGATGAACGCCTCGTAGCTGGTGAAGATGCCGTGTCGGCCGGTCAGCAGGTAGCCCTCCAGCCAGCCCTGGCACAGGTGCTCGGAGAGCACCTCCATCACCCGGCCGTCGGGGGAGAGGTGGTCGTCGCCGGGGACGGTGCGGGCCACGAACGCCCGGTCGGTGACCTCGAACGCCGCGCCGAGCCGGTTGGAGGCGACCTCGTCCGGGCCGAACAGCCGGAACGTCTGCGGGTTCGCGGTGATCACGTCCCGGACCCAGGGGCCGAGCGCTCCGGTGGCGCCCTGCACGGTCGCCCCCGGCTCGGGCACGTCCACCGCGTACGCCCGGAAGTCCGGCAGGTCCAGGTCGCGCAGCACCTGCCCGCCGTTGGTGACCGGGTTGGCGCTCATCCGCCGGTCCCCGGTCGGCGGCAGCGCGGTCAGCTCGGCCACCGGCGCGCCGGTCGCGTCGAACAGTTCCTCCGGCCGGTACGAGCGCAGCCAGCGTTCCAGTTCGGCCAGGTGCTCCGGGTTGTCGCGGATGCCGTCGACGGGCACCTGGTGGGCCCGGTACGTGCCCTCGACCTGTTTGCCGTCGACCACGCGGGGACCGGTCCAGCCCTTCGGCGTCCGCAGGATGATCATCGGCCAGCGGGGGCGGCTGACCGCCTCTCCGGAGCGGGCCCGGCGCTGGATGGCGGCGATCTCGTCGAGCGCCCGGTCCAGGGTGGCGGCGAGCGCCTGGTGCACGGTGGCCGGGTCGTCGCCTTCCACCAGGTACGGCTGGTGGCCGAAGCCGCGCATCATCGCCAGCAGGTCGTCGGTGCCGATCCGGTCCAGCACCGTCGGGTTGGCGATCTTGTAGCCGTTGAGGTGCAGGATGGGCAGCACCGCGCCGTCGCGGGCCGGGTTCAGGAAGACGTTGGACAGCCAGCTGCCCGCCAGCGGGCCGGTCTCCGCCTCACCGTCGCCGATCACGCAGGCGACCAGCAGGTCCGGGTTGTCGAACGCCGCGCCGTAGGCGTGGCTGAGCGCGTACCCCAGCTCGCCGCCCTCGTGGATGGAGCCCGGTACCTCCGGGGCCACGTGACTGGGGATGCCGCCGGGGAAGGAGAACTGCCGGAACAGCTTCGCCATGCCGGTCTCGTCCCGGCCGACCGAGTGGTACCGCTCGCTGTAGGTGCCCTCCAGCCAGGTGTTCGCCACCAGGGCCGGGCCGCCGTGGCCGGGGCCGGTGACGAAGATGGCGTTCAGGTCCCGGCCGACGATCACCCGGTTGAGGTGCGCGTAGAGCAGGTTCAGGCCGGGGCTGGTGCCCCAGTGACCGAGCAGCCGGGGCTTGACGTGCTCGACGGTGAGCGGCTCCCGTAGCAGGGGATTGTCCAACAGGTAGATCTGGCCCACCGTGAGGTAGTTCGCCGCCCGCCAGTAGGCGTCCAGTCGGCGCAGCTCGTCGTCGGTCAGCGGGCCGGGCAGCTCCAGAGCGGTGTCCATCTGCGCAAGCCTCTCGCGGGTCGGGGAATCCTGCATCCGGAACGGGAAATTCGTCCGGCGCGTTCAGCCTCGCCCACCCGCCAGGCGGGAGTCAGGGCCGTTGGTCCCGGGCCCGACGGGCGCTCCGGCCCGTTCACCGGCCGCCGTCGTCGGTGTCGACGACACCGCGGACGAAGAGCACCGGCGCGGGAGCGTGGTACAGCAGGGACTGGCTCACCGCGCCGAGCATGCCCCGCAACGGCTGGTCGCCGCGGGTACCGACCACCACCAGCCGGGCCGAGCGGGACTGCTCCACCAGCGTGTGGCCGGGGTCGCCGCGCAGCACCTCCCGCTCGACGGTGACCATGGGGAAACGCCGTCCACACCGGTCCACCGTCTCGGCGAGTTCCCGGTCGGCGCGGTCGTCGTCCGCGCCCGGCTCGACCACGCGGACCGCCCGCAGCCGGCCGTCGTGGCGGCCCGCGCAGTCCGCGGCGAAGTCCAGGGCGGACCGGGCGGTGGCCGACCCGTCCAGGCCGACCAGGACCGGCCCGGACGGCGGCGGCGCGAGCCGGGCCACCAGCGCCGGGCAGCCGGCCCGCGCGGCGACCTGCACAGCCGCCGCGTCGGCGGGTACGCAGTCCCGGCTGGACAGGCCGCCGTCGCCGACCACCACCAGGAACGCCGACTCGGAGCGGCGCAGCAGCCCGGCCACCGCCGCGCCCTCGACGAGCTGCCCGTCCACCCGCAGGTCGGGGGCGACCTCGTCGGCGACCGCGACGGCCCGCGCGATGGCCTCCTCCGCCTCGGCCCGGGGCCCGACGACGCTCGGGGCGGCCAGCGCCGCCTCCCAGTTGAAGGCGTGCAGCACGCAGAGCCGGCGACCGTGCTCGGCGGCCTCCCGGGCGGCCAACCGGACCACCGAGAGACTCTGCTCGGAGCCGCTCACCCCGACCACCACGGGCGCGTCGGCGGCTGCGCTCATCGTGGGGTCACCTCCCGCCTCGCCGTCCACCGCCGACAGTACTGGCGGGCCCGGTGGTGCCGGGGTGACTCAGCGGAACTGGAGCCGGTTGACCGCGTCGAAGACCCGCGCGCCGAACAGCCGGCGGCTGTGCACCATCACCCGGGCGGCCGCGGTGACCAGGTAGCGGGTGCGTGGGCGGCGGCTGGTCACCGCCCGTTCGATGACCCGGGCCACCGCGTCCGGCCCGGCGGCGAGCAGCGGGTTCCGGTACGACTGCGCCATGGTCCGGTCCACCGCGCCCACCAGCGCCGCGTACGGCCCGGCCGGCGCGTCGCCGGCACCGGAGGTCCCGGCGGCCACCGCCTGGAGCCGGCCGGCGGCGACCGCCCCGAACCCGGTACGGATCAGGCCCGGCTCGACGATCGCCACCTGTACGCCGAACGGGCGCACCTCCTGCCGCAGCGCGTCGGAGATCGCCTCCACCGCGTACTTGCTGGCGTGGTAGTAGCCGCCCCCGGGGAAGACCAGCCGGCCGCCCATCGAACTGACGTTGACGATCCGTCCCCGGCCGGCCCGGCGCATCCCGGGCAGCACGAGCTGGGTGAGTCGGGCCAGCCCGAACACGTTCGTCTCGAACTGGGCCCGGACCTGTTCCACCGGAACCTCCTCGACCGGGCCGTACTCGCCGTAGCCGGCGTTGTTGACCAGCACGTCGACCTGTCCGTGGGCCGCCTCGACGGTGGCGACGGCGGCGCGCATGGACGCCTCGTCGGTGACGTCCAGGGCGAGCAGCCGCGCGCCGGTGGCCGCCAGGTCGGCGATGGACTCGGTCTTGCGGGCGGTGGCGTAGACGGTCAGGTCGGGGCGGCGGGCGAGCCGTTCGACGGTGGCCCGGCCGATGCCGGACGAGGTGCCGGTGATCAGGACGGCGGTCATCGGGGGTCTCCCTGGGGGTGCAGGCCCGCGACGATCAGCGCGATGCCCTCGCGCAGCCGTCGGCGGGGCAGGTCGGGGTCGGTGAGGTCGGCTTCCAGGCCACGGGTGAGGGCCACCAGCACGTCGGCGACCAGTCCGGCGCGCGGACCGGCCGACGTGGTGAGGACCGAGGCCAGCAGGTCGGTGATCTCCCGGGTGTACGTCTCGACGAGGTCGCCGGTGAGCCGGGTGCTGGCGTCGAGCAGTTCGGCGGCGTGCGGGGAGTCCCGGTGCAGCCGGAGGGTGAGTTCGAGCTTGGCGGCGAGTACGCCGTGCAGCCGGCGGTCGAGCGGGCCGGTCGTCGTGGCGGCGGTCCGGGCCTCGGCCAGCGAGCCGGCGAAGAGGCGTTCGGCGAGTTGCCGGTACGCGTCGTCCTTGTTGCGGACGTGCAGGTAGACGGCGGGACGGGAGATGCCGGCGGCGGCGGCGATGTCGTCCATGGTGGTACGCCGGATGCCGTGCCGGGTGAAGCACTGGTAGGCGGCGTCGAGGATGACGTCCAACCGGTCCGTTGACATGCTGACATTCTGTGCGTGATCTGTCAGAGCGTCAAGGTGAGTCGGCTCACCGGGAAGCGGGAAGGGCCCCCTGCCGGACGGCAGGAGGCCCCTGGGAACCCGGTCGGGCGGCTCAGCCCACGACGCAGGGCAGCCGGTCGAGGGTGAACCCGATCGGCGGGTTGTTCGCCGAGGACCAGCTGCCGAGGAAGCCGACCTCGACCGTCCCGCCGGCGGGCAGGTTGGCGTTCCAGGACGCCGGGGTGACCGTCACCATGTCACCGTCCTGCCGGACCGAGCCGTTCCAGAGCTGGGCGACCCGCTGCCCGTCCCGGAAGAACCAGCGCAACGACCAGCCCGGGTGCGCCTGCACGCCGGTGTTGGTGATCCGGACGGTCGCCTGGAAACCGCCCGGCCACTGGTTGGTGACCGTGTACGTCACCCGGCAGGTGTCCAGCCCACTGGTCGGTGTGCTCGACGGGGTGTTCCCGGTGGGGTACGGGGAGCCGGTCTGCGACGGGGTCACCGAGGGGGTCACCGTCGGGCTCGGGGACGGCGTGGCGTCGATCCGGGTCGGGTCGACGATGCCCCAGTACGCCGGCTTGGCCTGCAACTCGGTGTCGAACAGCAGCGGGGCGTCCTTGCGGGCCACCGGGAAGGTGTCCAGCCAGGTGTCGTCGTCGGCCAGCCCCCACAGGGTCACCGAGGTCAACTCGTCGGCGTACCGGCGGTACAGGTCGAACAGGTCCCGGTACCGGTACGCCTGGGTGCGCAGCCGGTCGGCGGGCGGGGTGGGGAAGGACTCGGCCTCGTTGGTGTAGATGCTGACGTCCATCTCGGTGATCTGCTGTTCCACCCCGAGCGGCACGAACGCCTGGAGCATCGCCTCGGTCTCGGCGACCGACGGCCACTGGACGTTGACGTGCATCTGGTGCCCGACGCCGTCGACCGGCACCCCCTCGGCGCGTAGCTGGCCGACCAGGTTCCGCAGCTTGTCCCGCTTGGCCGGCACGTTGGTGTTGTAGTCGTTGAGGTACAGCTTCGCGGTCGGCGCGACCTCGCGGGCCACCCGGAACGCGGTGCGCAGGTAGTCCAGGCCGCTGATCTCGTACCAGCGGCTGCGCCGCAGCCCGTCGGCCTGGTTCTCGTCGATCACCTCGTTGGCGACGTCCCACACCCCGATCCGGTCGCCGTACCGGCTGACCACGGTGCGGACGTGCGTCTCCAGCCGGTCCAGCAGCAGGGCCTTGTCGGCCGGGTCGGCGGTCAGCGGGGTGCCGTCGGTGTCGGTGAACACCCAGGCCGGGGTCTGCTGGTGCCAGACCAGGGTGTGCCCGCGTACCGCCAGCCCGTGGTCCACCGCGAAGCCGACCTGGGTGTCGGCGTCGGTCCACCGGAAGCTGCCCTCGGTGGGCTGGGTGGCGTCCCACTTGAGCGCGTTGCCCGGGGTGACCGTGTCGAAGTGCCGGGTCAGCAGGGTCGCCTGGTCGCCGACGAGCTGCCGGTTGCCGACCGCAGCCCCGATCGGGAAGTCGTCGGCGAGCACCTCGCGCAGCGCCGGGATGTCGGTCTGCACCGGCGGGGTGGGCCGGTACGACAGCACGAAGTCGTCGATGTGCAGGTCGGCGGTGCCGCTGGCGGTCTCCACGTACGCCGACAGCCCGTCCACGTCGTGGGCGAGCACGTACGTGCCGGTGAGCTGGGTCCAGGCGTCGGCGGTGACGGCGGTGTCGCCGACCACCTGGTCGTAGGCGGAGCTGCCGTCGGCGTCGCGCTGCACGCTGAGCCGGGCCTGGCCGGGGGACTGGCCGGCGGCCAGCCGGACCCGGACCGACAGCGTGTAGCGGGTGCCCTTGGTCATCTCGTCCAGCAGGTCGACGGCGGGGCCCTGCCAGCTCGCGGTGCGGCCGGAGACGAGCAGGCTGTGCGTGCCGCCGTGGGCGGTGGCGGTGCTGACCGCGACGGTCTCCCCGCCCCGGGCCCGGAAGCCCTGGGTGGTGCCGTCCTCGAAGGTGGCCTCGCGTACCACGACGGGGTCGGCGGCGTGCGCGGGTGGGGTGGTCAGGGGGACGACGGCCGTCACGGCGGCGGTGGTGGCGAGGGCGGCCAACGCCAGCAGCGCGGGCAGCGTGCGGCGACGGCGCGTCCGGGGAGCGCGCATGGAGGGGTGTCCTTCCGGTACGGGGTGGCTGCGCGCGGCCCGTCGGTGCGGGGCGAACTCGCGGGGGTGGACCGCACGCCGGTCAGCCGGCATGAGCCCGCATGCCGGTGGTGTGGTCCCGCTCCGCGCGCGACGCCCGTGCCGGAGCGCCGCTGATCAGGATCGATGGTACGGCTGGTTGCCCGGCACCGGTGATCCGGTCGGCGGACTCAGTCCAGGCAGAACTCGTTGCCCTCGACGTCCTGCATCACCAGGCAGGACTCGTTGACGCCGTCGGCGCGCAGCAGCCGTACCCGGGTCGCGCCGAGCGCGACCAGCCGGGCGCATTCGGCTTCGAGCGCGGCGACCCGTTCCTCGCCCACCAGCCCGACGCCGACCCGTACGTCGAGGTGCACCCGGTTCTTGACGGCCTTGCCTTCGGGCACCCGCTGGAAGTACAGCCGTGGGCCGACCCCGGTGGGGTCGACGCAGGCGGACCAGGCGCCCTGCCGCTCGGGCGGCTGCGCGCGGTCGGCGTCGGCCCAGCTGGCGAAGCCGTCCGGGGGCGGCGGTGCGACGTACCCCAACGCCGCGCACCAGAACCGGGCGACCCGCCCGGGTTCCGCGCAGTCGACGGTGATCTGGAACTGCCGGACCGCTGCCATCGGCTCACCGTAGCGGCGGGTCGTTCCCCGCTCCACGGATTTCCTGTCAACCGGGGTTGACGTGAGCGGCGGTGTCAACGTACGTTGACAGGCATGAGTCAGGCGACGGAACTCGCGGCGGCGGCCGGCAGCACCGACCCCCGGGTCGGCCTGCGGGCCGTGCTCGCCCTGCGCCGGCTCCTCGAACGGCTGGAGGTGGTCCAGGTGGACAACGCCCGACGGGCGGGCTGGTCCTGGCAGGAGATCGCCGACGCGCTCGAGGTCAGCCGACAGGCGGTCCACAAGAAGCATGCCGGGCGACCGGCGGTCGAGAACTCCAGGGAGGCGTGATGTTCGAACGGTTCACCGACCGGGCCCGCGAGGTGGTCCGGCGGGCCCGGGACGAGGCCGGCGACGCGCCGGTCGACACCCCGCACCTGCTCCTGGCCATCGTCGCCGACCCCGACGCGCTGGCGACCCGGCTGCTCGCCCAGGCCGGCGTCCCCGCCGACGACCTGCGGGCCCGCATCGCCCGACAGCTCGACCGGACCGCCGTCCTCGGCGAGGCCGACGCCGCCGCGCTGCGCCAGATCGGCATCGACCTGGCCGCCATCGAGGCCCGGCTGGACGAGTCGTTCGGGCCGGGCGCGCTGCGCCGGCCGACCCCGCCACCGCGCCGACGGGGCTGGTGGCGGCGACGGCAACCGAACCACCTGTTCGCGCCCCGCTCCCGCAAGACGCTGGAACTGGCCCTGCGGGAGGCGCTGCACCTGCGGCACCGGCACATCGGCACCGAGCACCTCCTGCTCGGCCTGCTCCGCGAGGGCGACGGGACGGCGGCCCAGGTCCTCCGGGAGGCCGGCGTCGACCTGACCGACCTGCGGGGTCGGGTCGAGGAGGCGGTACGCGCGGTGACCTGACCGAACCGACAAACCGGACACCGCGTACCAGCGTCCGGCAAACCTGTTTGTGGCCTGTTCGACGGCGGTCGCCGCCGGGTCGCTGCCGGGGCCGCATTGCTGCACACTTGCGCCGTGGATGCTGGACAGGACACGCGGCACGCGGCGCGGCCGGGCGGGCTGCGATCCGCGGTGGTGGTCAACCCGGTCAAGGTCACCGACCTCGACGAACTGCGCCGCACCGTCGACGAGACCCTCGCTGCCGCCGGCTGGCCGGCCCCACTCTGGTACGAGACCAGCGTCGACGACCCCGGGCGCGGCCAGACCGAACAGGCGGTGGCCGCCGGCGTGGACGTGGTCTTCGCCTGCGGCGGCGACGGCACCGTGATGTCCTGCGTGAGCGGGCTGGTCGGCACCGAGGTGGCCCTGGCCGTGCTCCCGCAGGGCACCGGCAACCTGCTCGCCGCCAACCTCGGCCTCTCCAACGACCTGGCCGCCGGGCTGGAGGTGGCCGTCGAACGCGGTCGCCGCCGCCTCGACGTCGGCGCGGTCGACGACCACCACTTCGTGGTGATGGCCGGCATGGGCTTCGACGCCCAGATGCTCGCCGACACCTCCGAGACCACCAAGGCCCGGATCGGCTGGCCCGCGTACGTCATGGGGGCCGCCCGCCACCTGCGGGACCGGCCGATGAAGGTCGCCATCCGGATCGACGACCGGCCCCCGGTCCGGCGGCGGGTCCGCTCGGTGCTGATCGCCAACGTCGGCCGGCTCCAGGGCGGGGTCACCCTGCTCACCGAGGCCGAACCGGACGACGGTTACCTCGACGTCGCCGTGCTCACCCCGCGCACCCTGGGGCACTGGCTGGCGCTCGGCTGGGCGGTGCTGCGGCACCGCGACCGGGTACCCCGGATGGAGGTCTTCCGGGGCCGGCGCGTCGAGATCACCAGCAACCGGGCCCAGCCCCGGGAACTCGACGGCGACCTGATCGCCCCCGGCCGGAAGCTGCTCGCCGAGATCCGACCCGGGGCGCTGTGGCTCTGCGTACCCCGCCCGGCCGAGGACCCCGACCTGGCCGAGGACGCCGACGCGGTGGCGGAGCGGGGTGAACGCCTGGTCGAGGAGGCCCGCCGTGAGTAGCACCCGGATCGTCCCGGAAACCCGGTGCATGGCGGACGAGGAACTCTCCGCCGACGACGCCTGGCACACCCTGCGCCGCGAGGGCAGCTGGCATCTGCTGCGGGACGCCTTCATCCGGTTCCGCTACGGCGACGGGTTCAGCCACGCCCGCGCCTTCGCGTTCCAGCTCTGCCTGGCCGTGGTCCCGTTCATGATCGCGTTGACCGGGCTGATCAGCGAACTGGGGGTGGAGGAGGGCGGCGAGATCGTCGCCGACACCGTCCTCGCGCTCACCCCCGGTGCCAGCGAACAGATGGTCACCGAACTCCTCGACGACCGGGACCGTACCGAGAGCATCGGTGAACTGGCGCTGACCCTGGGCCTGCTCACCGGCCTGGCCGCGCTCACCTCCACCATGGCCCAGATCGAACGCGGCGCCAACCGGATCTACGGCGTCGAACGGGACCGGCCGGCACTGTGGAAGTACCTGCGCGCCGCCGTCCTCGCGGTCGTCGCCGGCCTGCCCGCGCTGGTCGGCTTCCTCATCCTGGTCGGTGGCGGCGCGGTGGGCGACTCGGTACGCGAGCACTACCGCTGGGGCCACACCATCGAGGGCGCCTGGAACCTGCTGCGCTGGCCGATCAGCCTCGCGCTGACCGTGCTCGCCGTCGCGGTGCTGTTCCGGCACACCCCCCGGCGTAAGCAACCCGGCCTGTCCTGGCTGGTCTTCGGCGCCATCATCGCCACCGTGCTGTGGTGGCTGGCCAGCCTGCTGCTCGCCGCGTACGTGGCGTTCGCCGACAACTTCGGCCAGACGTACGGCTCGCTCACCGGCATGATGGCCCTGCTGATCTGGGCGAACCTCACCGGCGTGGCGCTGTTCGGCGGGCTGGCCTTCGCCGCCCAGCTGGAGGCGGTCCGGATCGGGGTACAGGACCCGGCCCAACCCGACCTGTGGGAGCCCGAGGCCAAGCGTGAGGAGATCTACGACACCGGGGAGATGACCGCGCTGTAGACCGCCGGTTGCCGCATCGCGTGTGGCGGACCCGCCGATCGGGTAAAGCCGCACGCCAGATGGGAAAGGGAGGCAGCCGTGGCCGCGGTCAAAGAGGTTCTGCGTCGACCCCTGGGACACTTCACCGAACGGAGCCTCGCCGGCCTCGCGCTGGTGCTCGGTGCCGGGGTCGGCTTCGGGATACTGCTGGTGCTGGTCCGCAGCCAGTGGGGGCCGCTCTACGACGTCGACCACGGCATCGCCGCCTGGCTCAACGCCCAGGTCTCGCCGCACGGGCCGCTGGTCACCGTACTCAACGCGATCACCGACCTCGGTGGCCTGGCCGTCATCGGCTGGCTGGTCTCGGTCGGGGTGGTCGGCCTGCTGATCCGCAAGCAGGGCCGGCTCGCGGTCTACCTGCTGGTCACCGGGGCCGGCGCGCTGATCCTCGACCCGACGCTCAAGGCGCTGGTCGACCGGCTGCGCCCCGAGGTCGAGGTGCCGATCGGCAGTTACTCCGGGGAGAGCTTCCCCAGCGGCCACGCGCTCGGCTCCATGGTCGCGTACGGGGCGCTGCTGCTGGTGTTCCTGCCCGCCATGCGGCCCCGGTGGCGCAAGGCGGCGATCGCGGTGACCGCCACCATCGTGTTCCTGATCGGACTCACCCGGGTCGCGCTCGGCGTGCACTTCGTCTCCGACGTGCTCGGGGCCTGGCTGCTCGGCGCGGCCTGGCTCGGCGTCACCGCGTACGCCTTCCGGCTCTGGCGGCTGGAGCGGGGCCGGCCGGCCGTACCGCTGGGGGAGGGCCTGGAACCGGAGGCCGCGCACGACGTGGCGCCCGCGCCCGACGAGGAGAAACTGATCCCGCACGCCCGCGCCGGCGTGGCCGAGTTGATCATCGGCTGGGTGCTGATCCTCGGCCTGCTCTACGGCTTCGGCAGCTACGTGAGCTACCACGCCCAGGGCACCTTCTTCGCCACCCTGGACACCGCCGTGCCGAACTGGTTCGACACGCACCGCACCCCGGGGCGCGACGACTTCAGCTACTGGTGGAGCAAGGTCGGCGACACCCACGCCATCCTGCTGATCTCGCTGGTCTTCTGCCCGATCGTGCTGGCGGTCTGGCGGCGCTGGCGGCCGGTGCTGTTCGTGGCGCTGACCATGTTCGGCGAGCTGAGCCTCTTCCTGGCCAGCGCGGCGGCCGTGGACCGGCCGCGTCCGCCGATCGAGAACCTGGACGGCCCGATGCCGACCTCGTCGTTCCCGTCCGGCCACATCGCCGCCACGCTCTGCCTCTGGACCGCCATCGCGATCATCGTGTTCCCGCGCACCGACCGCTGGTGGCGCTGGGTGTTCGTGGCCCTGGCGGTGATCATGCCGGTCGGGGTGGCGGTCTCCCGGATGTACCGGGGCATGCACCACCCGACCGACTTCATGGGCGCGATCCTGCTCACCGCCTGCTGGATCGGCCTGCTCTACTGGGTGCTGCGCCCCAACGCCGACGTGGCGGAGGGCAACCGGCCGGCCATCGAGTCGGAGGACGTCGACACCCTCGACGACGAACTGGTCAAGGCGGGTCGGGTCGACTGACCGGGGCACCGACGCCGGCCTGGCACCGACGCCGGCCTGGCACCGACGCCGACCTGGGAGACGTGGCGATGCTGCGGGTGGTGACCTGGAACATCCGTACCGGCGGTCGGGACCGTGCCGGCCCCGACCGCTGGGACCGGCTGGTCCGGGTCGTCGTCGCGCAGCGGCCCGACGTGCTCGCCCTCCAGGAACTGCGCGGCTTCGACGACGGCGGGGTGGCGGACCGGTTCGCCGGGGCGGTGGGCCTGCGGGCGTACCTGGCCCGGTCCTGCTTCGGGCAGCCGGTGGCGGTACTGGTCCGGCCAGAATGGCGGGTGCTCGCCGCCGGCCCGGTACGCCGTCCGTTCCACCACGGCGCGCAGCGGGTCACCCTGGCCACCGCCGCCGGGCCGCTGACCGTGCTCAGCACCCACCTCGACCCGTACCGGGGCTGGCGACGACGGATCGAGGCTGGCTGGCTGGCCGCCGCCGTACGACGGTCCCCGGGCACGCTGGCCCTGCTGGGCGGGGACCTGAACACCCTCGAACCGGACGTCGACCACACCGCCCGGATCGCCCGGCTGCCGGCGGCGTACCGGCGGCGGCACCTGCGCCGCGACGGCCGGGCGGAGACCCGGGCGGTGGCCCGGCTGTACCGGGCCGGTCTGGTCGACCTGTTCGGCCGGGCCGGCACCGGCCCGCCCGAGACCGCACCGACCCGGCACGGCGGCGGCGTCGAGTTCTCCGGGATGCGGCTGGACTACCTGCTCGGCACCACCGCGCTGGCCGGGCTGGCTCGGGACTGCCGGGTGGTACGCGGCGGCGACACCGAGTACGCCTCGGACCACTACCCGGTCGCCGTCGACCTCGACCTCACCCCGGCCTGAGAGCCGCCGACCGGGCTACGCCGCCAGCAGATCGCTGAGCGCCGACAGGTGCTGCACCCGGTGGCGGTGCTTCCGTGCCTGCAGGATCAGGTTGGCGACGACAAGGGCCGGGTCCGCGTCCGGCACGTCGATGTCGAGATGGTGGCGGATCCACGGAGCCACCTCGCTCCAGCGGTAGAACAGCGTCCCCTCGCGGGACGGGTTGACCGGGGGCGGAAAGCCGCCGGGCCCGCGGGTGCCCGAAGCATAGCGGCGGATCGACTCCCTGCTCTGGCCGATCCGGTCCGCGATGTCGGCGAGGGTCAGCAGGTCCTGATCCAGCACGCGGGTGACCCCGAGACCCGCCGCCTCCAGGGAGCGCACGGCGGAGGCGATGGCGTCCGCCATCGTGGGTGCCTCCCGATCGAACTCGACGACTGCGAGGCTGTCCTCCATGCCGAAGGCGCCATCGTCGCAGCCCGCAGCCTGCAGCGTGGCTAGCTCGTCATCGGTGGGTTGCCGATCGAGCACGAGCGTGAAGACGTGGGATGTCACCGGCCTGCCCCTCCTTGCCGGAGTCTCTGCGACCCCTGGACACCTAATGCTTGTGGCCACTGACGAAACGGTCGATCTGCTTCGCGTGGGTGCCCGGGTCGCGCGGCGTGGACCAGATGTCCCGTGTCGAACCGCACGAACCACATCGAAGCTCACCCCAGCGGTGACCGCGGTGGACGACTTCCAGGAAGAAGCCGTTCTACTGCTCGGCGCAGGGCGTCGGCGATCTCCTTCTTCGGGTGCCGACCCCGGCTCACCATCTCGCATTCCCCACGCCGGCATCCCTCGACCTCGCCGTCGGGCCTCCGTTGGCCCCGGAGGCTGAACGGCTCAGCCGGGGATGTGGGCACGGACTGGCGGTGATGAGGTAGCACGCACGCAGGTATCACGAGTGGTGCAATAGTGCACCGCCCCTGGCATTGGGTCAGGCGGTTCGTCCGGTTGTCAGCCTTCGCCGACCGGTCAGAGCACGACGTTGACCAGGACGGTCAGCAGGATCGAGGCGAGCACCGAGAAGAGGATCATCAGCAGGCAGCCGAGGCCGCCCCCGAGCGGCCGGATCTCCGTGTTACCGATTCGCATGGGTCACCTGTTCCGGTTCAGGGGAGGGCAGCCGGGAGAGGAACGTCCGTACCGCCTCGGCCACCTGGGCCGGCGCGGTGGTGGCGACGTTGTGCGCGGCCCCGGGCACGGTCACCGAACGCGCCGCCGGGACCAGCCGGCCGACCGTGTCCCGCCACGGTCGCGGCACGATCGGGTCCCGCTCCCCGGTCACCACCAGGGTAGGGACCTCCACCCGGGCCAGGTCGGACTCGACCGCGTGACGTACCGAGTGGGTCAGCGTGGCGTGCACCCGGTGCGGCCCGGCGTCGAGGACGTCGCGGAGCAGGATCGGGGCCTGGAGTTTCGCCTCCCGGGTGGTGTCGACCAGGAACCGGCCGACCTGCCCCCACCGGGACCGGGCCGTCGGGTCACTGGTCGTCCCGGCCAGCACCAGGGCGCGCACCGCGTCCGGGTGCCGGGCGGCCAGCGCCGCCGCCACCTCCGCGCCGAACGAATGGCCCAGCACGCAGACCGGGCCGAGCCGGTACGCCGCCAGCCAGGCGGCCAGATGTCCGGCGTGCCGTACCGCGTCGTACGGCTGCGGCGGCGGGCCGCTCAACCCGAAGCCGGGCAGGTCCGGCACGTACACCGGATGGGTGTCGGCCAGCGCCACCGCCAGCGGGGTGAGGTACCGGTGCGACACGGCCAGGCCGTGCAGCAGCAGGACCGGGAGACGCCCGTCGACTGCGGCGGCGGACCGGCGGCAGTGCGTCCGGATTCCGTCCACCAGCCGCCACTCGCTGGTCAGCCCGGCGGCCGGGCGTGGCGCGGCCAGCGCCAGCCGCAACTCGGCCGGGCCGAACCGACCCGGGGCGGACGGTTCGGCGGGCCCGCCTCTGCCTGTCGAGAGGCGGCACCACCACGGCCGCGCCGTCACCTCCGCGTCCTCACAGCTGGCGCAGCCGGGGGAGCAGCTCCTCCCGGGCCCAGTCTAGGAACATCGGCTGGCTGCCCCCACCGACCTGCACGATCGCCACGTGGCTGAAGCCGGCGTCGACGAACTTCTTGAACGCGGCCACGTGCCGGTCGACGTCCGGGCCGCAGGAGATGCCCTCCGCCACGTCGTCCTCCCGGACGTACTGGCTGGCCGCCTCGAACGAGTCCGGGCCGGGCAGTTCGGCGTTCACCTTCCAGCCGAGGCCGAACCAGCGGAACTGGTCGTGCACGATCTTGCGGCACTCCGCCTCGTCGGGGCCGTAGCAGATCGCCACCTGCCCGTAGCGGGGCTGGCCCGCGCCGCCGGCGTCGTCGTACATCTCGATGATGTGCCGGTCCGGCTCGGTGGCGATGATGCCGTTGCCGTACTCGGCGGCGAGGGTGGCCGACTGCCGGCCCGAGGCGGCGATCGCCATCCGGACCGGCCGGTCCGGCCGGTCCCACACGTACGCGTCGGGCACGTCGTAGTGGTTGCCGGAGAAGGTCAGCGTCTCCCCGTTGAGCAGCGGCCGGATGATCTGCACCGCCTCCTCGAACATCTCGTGCCGCTGCTGCACGTGCGGCCAGCCGCCGACCACGTGCTCGTTGAGGTTCTCCCCGGCGCCCAGACCGAGGGTGAACCGGCCGTCGGAGAGGACGCCGATGGTGCTGGCCTTCTGCGCCACCACCGCCGGGTGGTACCGCCGGATCGGGCAGGTCACGAAGGACATCAGCTCCGCCCGGCTGGTGGCGTGCGCGACCGCGCCGAGCACCGACCAGGCGTACGGCGAGTGGCCCTGCGACTCCAGCCACGGGTAGTAGTGGTCGGAGATGACGAGCTGGTCGAAGCCGGCTGCCTCCGCGCGTACCGCGTAGTCGACCAGTTCCTTGGGACCGGCCTGCTCGCACATCAGGGTGTAGCCGACGTTGACCATCACACGTCTCCTTCTTGTCCGCGCGGATCCTCCCGGAGTACCCCGTGTGACGCGGGCCAACCGTCGACCGATTCTCTTAACCGGTTCAGGTTGCCTCCGGAGGATCCATCGGCCTACGCTGATCGCACGATCGGCCCGCGCGCCGATCGCGCGTCGACCGGAGCCGGGCGGCGGCTGTCGGGCTACAGCCGTGCCAACCTGTCGCACCCTTCACCCCCTCGGGCCGGGGGTCACTCCTGAGGAAGGCCATGAAGACACGACTCTCCGTCGTCGCCGCCACCCTGCTCACGTTCGTGGTCGGCCTGGTGGCGTTCGGCATGCAGCCGGCGCACGCCGCCGCCGGCTTCACCGTCGCCAACGGCAAGCTGTACGACGCCAACGGCAACGAGTTCGTCATGCGCGGGGTCAACCACGCGCACACCTGGTACACCCACCAGACCAGCTCGTTCGCCAACGTCAAGGCGCTCGGCGCGAACACCGTCCGGGTGGTGCTCTCCAGCGGGCAGCGCTGGACCAAGAACGACACCGCCGACGTCTCGAACGTCATCTCGCTGTGCAAGCAGAACAAGCTGATCTGCGTGCTGGAGGTGCACGACACCACCGGCTACGGCGAGCAGGCCGGCGCGGCCACCCTGGCGCAGGCGGTCGACTACTGGATCAGCGTCCAGAGCGCGCTGGCCGGCCAGGAGAAGTACGTCATCCTCAACATCGGCAACGAGCCGTACGGCAACCAGGGCTACGCCACCTGGGCGACCGACACGTCGAACGCCATCAAGCGGCTGCGTACCGCCGGCTTCGAACACACCATCATGGTGGACGCCCCGAACTGGGGTCAGGACTGGTCCTTCACCATGCGGGACAACGCCACCTCGGTCTTCGCCGCCGACCCGGCCCGGAACACCGTCTTCTCCATCCACATGTACGGCGTGTTCAACACCGCCGCCAAGATCAGTGACTACCTGGGCCGGTTCCGTACCGCCGGGCTGCCCATCGTGGTCGGCGAGTTCGGCCACAACCACTCCGACGGCGACCCGGACGAGGACGCCATCCTCTCCTACAGCCAGGCCAACGGCCTCGGCTGGCTGGGCTGGTCGTGGAGCGGCAACGGTGGCGGCGTCGAGTACCTCGACCTGGCCATCAACTTCGACCCGGCCAACCTGAGCAGCTGGGGTCAGCGGCTCTTCAACGGCGCCAACGGCATCAGGCAGACCGCCCGCGAGGCCAGCGTGTACGGCGGCACCACGCCGACCACCCCACCCACCACGCCGCCGACCACCCCGCCGGTCACCACGCCCCCGCCGACCACCCCGCCGGCCGGCAAGAGCTGCGCGGCGACGTACTCGATCGTCGGCTCCTGGCAGGGCGGCTTCCAGGGTGACGTCAAGGTGACCGCCGGCTCGGCCGCGATCAGCGGCTGGACGGTGACCTGGACGTTCACCGGCGGCCAGACCGTCACCCAGTCCTGGAACGCCACGGTGACCAGCAGCGGCTCGTCGGTCACCGCGAAGAACGTCGGCTACAACGGCAACCTCGGTGCCGGGGCCAGCACCACCTTCGGCTTCATCGGCTCCGCGTCGGGCACCAACACCGCCCCGACGCTGACCTGCACCGCCGTCTGACAGTTCGGTCCCACGACGCCGGTCGGCCAGCACAGCCGACCGGCGTCGTGCTTCTCCCTGGCGCGCCTCGGTCATCATCCACTGAGGACGTTCCGATCACTGGAGGAGCCGCCATGGACCGCTTCGACCCCGGTGCCCGCCCCACCCGGCTCGACAACCGGGATCTCGCCCGGGTCGCCGTCGTCGCCCAGTGCCTCGACAACCAGTGGGTGACCCAGGACCTGCTCACCGAGATGGTCACCCGACGCCGGTCGTTCCGGGACGTGGAGCGGCAACGCCAACGCGACGCCCGGGCCGAGTACCTACGCGCGATCCTCAACGCCGAACAGGTGGTCGTCAACCGGGCGTACTTCTTCAACAACCCGGTCGTCCACCGCGACTTCGTCGCCGACGGCCCGCAACGGGACGCGTTCCGCGCGCTGCTGGGCGAGTCCGTCATCGTCCCCTTCCTGCTGCGCGAACGCGACCCCAGCGAGGAACCGACGTTCGGTGTCGACCAGGCCGGCTGGAACGCGTGGCTGCGGGTCCTCGACGAGGTGGAGCAGGTCCGTTGCCTGCGGCTGTCCTGGCACGACGAGGAGAACGAGCGGCTCACCCAACGTCTCATGTACGCCGAGTTCCGCCGCTTCCTGCTCCAGTTGGTCGCCTTCGACCTGCCCCAGCTCGGGCGGGACCTGGGGCTGCCCGAAGCGGGCTGGCCGGTGCTCGGCGACCGGCTGCGTGACGTCACCCAGTGGGCGGCCGGGTCCGACGAGGTCACCCGCAACACCTTCTACCAGCGTTTCCTGGTGGAACCCGGCAGCAACCCGGCAGCGGGCCTGTTCCGTGCCGAGCCGCTGGTCGCCGAGCTCAAGCAACTGGTCGACCTGCGCTACAACACCACCCTCCCGGACGCCGTGGACGGGTACGCGCTCACCCCGACCGACTCGCTGCGCCGGACCGCGATGCAGGAGTACCGCCGGGAACGCGCGCCCGAGCACGACCTGGACGACCTGCTGGGGCTGGTCCGGACGCTCCGGCCACAGGTCTTCGACCTGGCCCAGCTGCCGCTCCGGCTCGACCTCACCGGACTGGAACTGCACCACGTCCGCCAGGCCCGGCGGACCGACGAGTGGCGCGCCTACGTGGTGGCCCTCCAGGGGCTGCTCGACGACCCGTTCGACTTCGTCGACCGGTCCCAGCGGGTGTACGACCGGTACGTCGCCCTGGCCCGGCGGCTGGCCGAGCTGGTCGGAACCCGGCGGGCGGCCCGGATGGACGTCTGGGATCCGACCATCCGGGTCAGCGTCGAGGTGCTGGGAGCTGTCGTCTCGGTGGTCTTCGACGGTGACCCGAGGATCGAACTGGTCGGCGAGGTGGCGACCGAGGTGGTCGCCCGGGGAGCGACCGCCGTGGTCCGGTTCGCCGTGGTCGGCCGGGACGAGCGGCGGGCCGCACGTGAGCTGAGCACCGGCATCGACGTCATGCGGGTACAACTGCACCGGGCCGGCGAGGATTGGCGGGAGCTGGTCCGGCGGTTCCAGGAGTTGGGTTTCCCGATCACCGCCGGGACCGGCCGGGACGACGAGCCGAACATCGACCGACCGCAGGGAGAAGACGGTGACCAGTAACTGGCAGCAGTACGCCGAGCTGCGGGAACGAAGGCCGGAGTACTTCGTCAACCCGCCGGACGCCGCCATCCACATCCTGTCGGAGCCCGCCGAGGTGGCGGCGGCCGAGAAGGCCAAGGCCGAGGCGCTGCGCCGCCGGGACCTGCCGGTGGAGTGGAGCCGGACCGGGGTGGTGTACCGGGACGAGTACGGCATCCTGCTGCGTGACCCGGTACGCTTCGCCGACGGCTCGCTCGGTACGTACATCCGGTCGATGCCCGGCAGCGAGGCGGACGGCGTGGTCCTGTTGCCGGTGCTCGACGGCGCGGTGGTCCTGGTGGAACACTTCCGGCACGCCCTGCGACGGTGGCAGCTCGAAGCCCCACGCGGGTTCGGCGAACGCGGTGTTCCGGCGATGGAACAGGCCGCCCGGGAGTTGCGGGAGGAACTCGGGGCGGTGCCCACCCGGCTGGTCGACCTCGGCACCCTGCACCCGGACAGCGGCACCGCCACCGACGAGGTCCGTCTCTACCTGGTGGAGATCGCCGAACTCGGCCCGTTGGACGCGCAGGAGGGCATCCGGGCCGCCCGGACCTACCCCGCCCACCAGGTCGGCGACCTGATCCGGGACGGCGTCATCACCGACGGCTTCACCATCGCGGTGTGGACCCGGGCGTGGCTGCGTGGGCTGCTGCCCACCGCGACCGGCTGACCGCCGTGCGCACCACGCCCGCGACGTCCTCCCAGGTAGTTCCCAGTGGAGGCCGATATCTTGCACAGGGTAACGGCCGGTTCCACCATGGAGAGCCGGTGCGACTTCCCGGGAGTTTGCGGCATGGTCTTCAAGAAGATGTTGAGCGCGTTCGGGGTGGGCGGGCCGAGTGTGGACACCGTCCTCGCCAACCCCAACACCCGACCCGGCCTCACCCTCGACGGTCAGGTGAACCTCGTCGGCGGCGACGCCCCGGCGAACATCGAGCAGGTCACCATCGGTCTGGTCACCCGGGTCGAGATGGAGAGCGGCGACGGCGAGTACGCCGGGGTGATGGAGTTCCACCGGATGGGCGTCAGCGGCCCGCTCCAGCTCGCCCCGAAGCAGCAGCTCGCCATCCCGTTCCAGCTGCCGGTGCCCTGGGAGACCCCGATCACCGACGTGTACGGCCAGCGGCTGCACGGCATGACGATGGGCCTGCGGACCGAGCTGGCGATCGCCCGCGCGGTCGACAAGAGTGACCTCGACCAGGTCAACGTGCATCCGCTGCCGGTGCACGAGCGGATCCTCGAGGCGTTCCAGCGGCTCGGTTTCCGGTTCAAGAACGCCGACCTGGAGCGCGGGCACATCTACGGCGTCCAGCAGACGCTGCCGTTCTACCAGGAGATCGAGTTCTTCGCCGCGCCGCAGTACGCCCACACCGTCAACGAGGTCGAACTGACCTTCGTGACCAGCCAGCAGGGCGTGGACGTGATCCTGGAGTGTGACAAGCGCGGCGGCTTCCTCACCCCCGGCCAGGACACCTTCGGTCGCTACACGGTGTCGCACGCCGACGCCGACCGGGTCGACTGGGCCCAGGTGGTCGACGGATGGCTGGGCGAGACGATCAACCGGTTCGGCGGGATGCGCGGCCACGGCTTCGCGGCACCGCACGGCCACGGGTACGGCGGTCACGGACACGGCGGCCACGGCCGTGGCGTCGGCATGGGCGGCGTGGTGGCCGGCGCGGCCCTCGGTGTGGCCGGCGGCATGGTCGCCGGTGAGCTGATCGAGGAGGCGTTCGAGGGCGACGAGGGCGACTTCGAGGAGTAGGGCCGCCGTCCCCCGGCGGAGGACGGCGGGGGACCAGGTCCCGGATCCCGTACAGGCGGTGGCCTCCGAGGAACCCCTCGGAGGCCACCGTCTTCGTTACGCCCGGTCAGCGGGGACCGGACAGCCGTTCCGTCAGCGACCGGTCATCCGCTCCGCGCCGCTGCGGAAGGCGCTGCCGGCCTTCGCCAGACCACGGCTACCCAGGTAGCCGATGGTCAGCAGGGTGATGAAGAACCACGCCTGCGGGGCACGGAAGATGTCCACCCCGGCCGCGTTCTGGCCGACCAGCTGCGACGCGGCCAGCACACCGACCACCGCAGCGACGTAGACCCAGAACTCGGTGGTACGGAACGCGTTCTTCGTTTCGGTGCCCGGTGCCAGCGCGGGCTCGCGCCGACCGTCGTGCATCGCCATGGGACGGGTGGGCGCCTCGGCCATCGCGCGGTTCGGCATGTCCTGCACCGCCCGGCCGGACATCTCCTGCGTCGGCCGGTTCTGCGGCCTGGTGCTTGCAGCCTGCGTGCTCATCTGGTCCTCCTCAGGATGCGATGAGTCCTCCACCCACGCCCCGCACCGCGTTCCGGTCACGGCACGGTCCTCGGCGGGGCACCGCCTGGCTACCCGGTGGGGGTGGGGCAGTAACGCCGATCCCCGGCCGGATAGCAGCGGATCCGGACCCGACAGCGGCACGCCATGAGGCATGCCGGATGGCGGTAGGCCATCGCAAGGTGCCGCGCCGATCGGGCCGGTGACGGCCGGTGGGGTAGCTCCTCCGTGCCGCCGCCCCCGCCGTTCGGGCGGGACGGGACCGGTGGCGCGGGTTTAGCCGCAGGCATGCCGGGGAGGCAGTCAGTTGCTGAACCCAGCGTTACCGAACCCAGCCCGTTACCGAATCTAGCGAGGTGATCGACATGCCCGAGAACAGCATGCGCGAGTCCGCCCGGCGGACCGAGGAACGCCTGCTCGCCGGCGTGTACGGCGAGGACGCGCTGGACGAGGTGAACGCGCCGCCCGCCGACGAGCGGCGGGTGCTCCAGCAGACGGACCCGGACGATCCGGCGGACGTCCCGATCGACCCGGAGGTACTGCGTGACGGCGGCCCCACCCGGGGCCAGGGGGCGGTCACCACCACCGGTGGCACGGCCGGCCCGGCGAGCGTCCGACGGGTGGCCCGGCAGCCGGAGCGGCACCCGGGCACGGTCGCCCCGACCACCACCGGGGACGCCACCACCGGCGGCCTGAGCACGCCGGCCGGCGCCAGCACCAGCGACCAGTCCAGCGCCGCCTCCCAGATCGGCGCCTTCACCGACGACTGACCCCCGGCCCGCTCCCGGCCCGCTCCCGGCTCCTCCGCCCCGTTGATCATGAAGTTGTCTGCACGACACGCCGGTACGCCGGACAACAACTTCATGGTCGACACGACGGGCGGGGGGCAGGGGGCAGGGGGGAGGGGGGAGAGGGCCGGGGGGTCAGTCAGGGGTGGGGCGGAGGATGCCTAGGCGTTGGGTGGCGCGGGTCAGGGCGACGTAGAGGTCGCTGTGGCCGCGGGGGGACTCGGCGACGATTCCGTCCGGGTCGACCAGCAGGACCGCGTCGAACTCCAGGCCCTTGGCCTGGGCCACGGTCAGCACCACCACCTGGCTCTCCAGTTCCGGGTGCTCGCCCACCGTTGCCTCCGGTAGCGCCCCGGTGACCGCCGCGCCGAGGTCGGCGACCCGCCCCGCCGGCACGATCACGCCGAGCCGGCCGGCTTCCAGCCCGGCCACCTCCCGTACCGTCGCCTCGACCAGTGCGCTGGGCAGCTGCCCGGCGGGCACCGTACGGTCCCAGGGGAGCACGCCGGTGCTGCGGACCGAGCGGGGCGGACGCAGGGTCGGGTCGATCTCGGCGAGCACGTCGGCGGCGACCGACATGATCTCGGCCGGCGTACGGTAGCTGACCGTCAGCTCCTCCAGCCGCCACCGGTCCGCCACGTACGGGGCCAGCGCCTCCCGCCAGGACGGGGTGCCGGCCAGCGCGCCGGTCTGCGCCACGTCCCCGACGATGGTCATGGACCGGCTCGGACAGCGCCGCATCAGCAGCCGCCAGCCCATCGGCGACAGCTCCTGCGCCTCGTCCACGATGACGTGCCCGAAGGCCCAGTTCCGGTCGGCGGCGGCCCGCTCGGCGGTGGTCAGCGAGTCCCCGGTCTCCTGCCGCTCCAGCAGCCGGTCGGCGTCCAGCAGGTCGGTGACGCCGAGGATCTCGCCGCCGTCGGCCTCGTCCTCGACGTCGATGGAACGGGAACCCCGCCAGATCTCCAGCACGCCCTCGGCGTACTCGCGGGCCTGCGCGCGGATCCGTTCCCGGCGGGCCGCCGCCGCCCGCTCGTCCTCGCCGAGCAGTTCGGCGGCCTCGTCCAGCAGCGGCGCGTCCGACGCCGCCCAGCCGCCCGGTTCCCGGTGCAGCAGCGCCCGCTCCGCGTCGGTCAGCATCGGCGCGGCGGTGGCGATCCGGTCCGGGTCGGCGTACAGGTCGGCGAGCAGCCGCTGCGGGGTGAGTACCGGCCAGAGCTGGTCCAGCACGGCCCGGACGCCGGGTTCCTCGCGCAGCTCCCGGCGGATCTCCGCCACGTCGGCCTCGTCGAGCAGGTTCTCCCCGCCCAGCGGGTCCGCGCCGATCCGGTCGGCCTCCTGGTCGGCGAGGGCGTGGATGATCTCGATGTCGAACAGGGCGCGGGCCAGGTTGTGCGGCCGGCCGGAACGCCGGGCCCGGTCCCGGGCGGCCCGGCAGACGTCCGGGGTGAGGGTGAGCACGTCCCGCTGCTCCAGCTCGATCCCGATCGGCTCGTCGGGCACCTGCTGCCGGTCCCGTACCGCGCCGGCCAGGACCTCCGTCATCACCAGTCGGCCCTTGAGCGCGGCGACCTGCGCCGGCTCCGCCCGGCGGGCGGTCACCCCGGGGAAGAGATCACCCGGGGTACGCAGCAGCACGCCGGTCTCCGCCAGGGTCGGCAGCACCTGGGAGATGTACCGCAGGAAGGTCGCGTTCGGGCCGACCAGCAGCACGCCCCGGGTGGAGAGTTCCCGCCGGTGGGTGTAGAGCAGGTACGCCGCCCGGTGCAGCGCCACCGCGGTCTTGCCGGTGCCCGGCCCGCCCTGCACCACCAGCGTCCCGCCCAGGTCGGCCCGGATCACCCGGTCCTGTTCGGCCTGGATGGTCTCGACGATGTCCCGCATCCGGCCGGTCCGGTTGGCGTTCAGCGCGGCCAGCAGGGACGCCTCGCCGGTCAGCTCGTCGTGGCCGGTGGGGGAGGCGCTGTCCAGGTCGAGGTTCTCGTCGTGCAGCCCGACCACCTTGCGGTCCCGGGTCCGCAGGTGCCGGCGTCGCCGTACGCCCTGCGGGTTGGCGGCGGTGGCCAGGTAGAACGGTCGGGCGGCCGGGGCGCGCCAGTCCATCAGCAACGGGTCGTAGTCGTCACCGGTGTCGAAGATGCCGATCCGGCCGATGTACCGGCGGGACCCGTCGTCGGCGTCCAGCCGGCCGAAGCACAGGCCCTGCTCGACGGCGGAGAACTGCTCGACCTGCTCGGCGTACATCCGTACGGCGGTGTCCCGCTGGGAGCGGGCCTGCATGGTGCCGCCGTCGCTGCGGAGCTCCTCGGCCAACCGGCGGGCGGCCTGGTCCCGCAGCCCGTCCAGCCGGCCGTACAGCATGGAGACGTACTCCTGCTCGTGGCCGATCTCGTCGGTGTGCTGCTGCTCGCCGGACTGCGTTGACAAGCCCTCTCCCAATTCGTTAAAATCGCGCAGAACGCCAATTCTTAATTGGCGTTCTTTTTGTGTGCCCTGAACTGAGAAAGATAGCGTGTCCCGACGGGGTCGACCAACTCCCGGAGAAAGGATTCGCGTCACCCGGACGAGGTCCCGGTGACGCGAATCGTGGTCCTGCCTGAAGTGGGTCAGCCGTTGGGCGACTGCCTGGGGATCACCGGTCAGCCGCGGCGACCTCGTAGAGCCGCTCCGGGGCGACCAGCCCGGCGAGCACCCGCCCGTCGTCGGTGAGCAGCACGCTGAACATCTTCCCGCTGAACAGCCGGCCGCTGCCCCAGTCACCGCTCACCTTCGGCAGCGAGCCCAGCAGTTGCGCCGCCTCGGCGGCCCCCTGCTCGGCGGCCCCCTGCTCCGGTGCCGCCTCGCCCGCGGGGCGCTGCGTCCCGGTCCCGGGCGTACCGGTCCGGGCGACCAGGACGGTGGCCCAGCCCTCGCCCACGGTGGTCACGTCCGGGTGGTCGTCGGCCTTCCCCGGCCGGTCGGTCTTCCCGGCCAGTCCTTCCGGCCGCTCGCCGACCGGCTTGCCCTCGTCCATCTTCACCCCGGGCGGCGGGTTGAAGGTGAACTGGTCGGCGTCCGGGCGGCTGAAGTCGACCTGGGTGAAGGCCACCTCGACCGTGGGCTCGTCCGTGCCGGCGGCGAACAGCTCGAACCGCAGCGGTACGTGCTCCTTCGCGTCCAGCGCGATCCGGACCTGGTCGACCAGGGACGCCTCGGCACGTGGCTTGAGCACCAGCTCGTACGCGTCGCGTCCGGCCACCGTCGCCGACCGGCCGACGCTGACCTCGGTGCTCGGGTCGATCGCGGCCAGCGCCCGGTCGGCGGCCTCGGCCGGGGTGACCGGCAGGTCGGCCGCCTCCTCCGGCCGCTGAGCCGCGTCGGCCGGCAGCGTGCGGTGGCTCGCCTCGTTGGTCCGGCTGTTCCAGACCCACAGGTCCGGGCCGTTGCGGATCACGTCCCGCTCGCCGAGGGTGTCCTTGAACGCGATGCGCGCCTTGTCCGGCCCCGAGTACCAGACCCGCATGGTGTGCGTGCCGGAGACCAGGGCGGTCAGGTCGTCCCGGCGCTCGGCGAGCTTGCCGACCAGCGGCGGCAGGCCGAGGTCGGCGCGCTGCACCACGGTGCCGGAGAGCCCCTCCAGCCGGGACGTCTGCAGGTCGACCAGGAGCTGGGCGGCGCTGCGCGGGGGCAGGGCCGGCTCGGCTTCGGCGGCGAACTGGCCGAGCGCCGCGCCACCGCCGATCACCGTGACCGCCGCGACCGCCGGCACCACCCAGCGCAACGCCGGACGGCTCGTCAGAACAGACATGTGCACCTCCTTGGGTATCCACTCTGCCCGATCGATGCTGAGAGGGCGCTGAGGAGGACGAACCGATCGTAGGCCCGCCGGTGGCACTCTTGACCGGTGCGACTGCTGGTGGTGGAGGACGAGACCCGGCTGGCCGGGGCGTTGCAGCGCGGGCTGGCCGCCGAGGGGTTCGCGGTGGACGTGGCCGCGACCGGCCCGGCCGGGCTGGACGCCGCCCGCTACGGCGGGTACGACGCCATGATCCTCGACGTCATGCTGCCCGGCCTCTCCGGCTACGAGGTGGTCCGGCGGCTGCGCGCCGAGGAACACTGGCTGCCGGTGCTGATGCTCTCCGCCAAGGACGGCGAGTACGACCAGGCCGACGGGCTGGACTGCGGGGCCGACGACTATCTCACCAAGCCCTTCTCGTACGTGGTGCTGCTGGCCCGGCTGCGGGCGCTGCTGCGCCGGGGCGCGCCGCAACGTCCCGTCGTGCTCACCTCCGGTGACCTCAGCCTGGACCCGGCCGGCCGCCGGGTGACCCTGGGCGACACCGAGATCGCCCTGACCGCCCGCGAGTACGCGCTGCTGGAGTACCTGATGCGCCGACCCGGCGAGGTGGTGTCCAAGACCGAACTGCTCGACCACGTCTGGGACGCCGCCGTGGAGACCGCCCCGAACGCGGTGGAGGTCTACGTCGGCTACCTCCGTCGCAAGATCGGCCGGGACCGGCTGGAGACGGTCCGGGGCGCCGGCTACCGTCTGACGGCGGGTCGGGAAGGGTCCCGGGGTGCGTCGTCCGCCTAGGAAGGGCTCCCGTCTCGCGCCGCCGACGCTCGGGCTGCGCGGCCGGTTGACCGCCCTCACCGTGCTGGGTCTGGTCGTCGGGCTGGCGGTGGGTGGGGCGGTCCTGTTCGTGGCCCTCGGGTACGTCCTGCAACGCAGCGTCGACGACGAGGCGTTCCGGACCGCCGACGCGGTCGCCCTGCTGGCCGCCGAGGACGTCCTGCCCGATCCGCTGCCGGTCGCCGCCGGTCAGGTCCGGGTGCAGGTGGTCGACCAGCAGGGCCGGGTACGCGCCGCGTCGATCGACGCCGACCGGCTGGTGCCGATGGTGCCGGTGGGGCGGATCGACCACACCGCACGGCAGCGCACCTTCGTCCGGGGCGAGCGGTTGGGGCTGCCCGGCCGGGTCCGGGTGGTGACCGTGCCGGCCGGCACGCCCGCCGAGCCGCTGACCGTACTGGTGGGCAAGTCGATGGCGGACGTCACCCACAGCGCCGAGGTGGTCCGGACCGTCCTGCTGGTCAGCTTTCCGCTGCTGGTGGTGCTTTTGGGTGGGGTGACCTGGCGGGTGGTCGGCGCCACCCTGCGCCCGGTCGAGGCGCTGCGCAGCGGTGCCGCGGAGATCACCGACCGGGCCGGCGGCGGCCGGCTGCCCGTACCGGCGTCGCACGACGAGATCCACCGGCTGGCGGTCACCCTCAACGACATGCTGGACCGGCTGGAGGCGAGCCGGGCCCGGCAACGGGCGTTCGTCGCCGACGCCGCGCACGAGCTACGCAGTCCGTTGACCAACATGCGTACCGAGCTTGAGGTCGCCGGCCGGCTCGGGGACCGTACCGACTGGCCGGCGGTGGCCCGGGACCTGCTCACCGACACGGAACGGTTGAGCCGCCTCGTCGACGACCTGTTGCTGCTGGCCCGGCTGGACGAGGCGGCCAGCGCCCGGCCCGCCGGTGTCGCCGGCCCGCCGAGCGGGGTCGACGGTGTCGCCGGCCCGGTGGTCGGGGGCGGTGTCGGCGGTCCGACGGCCGAGGGCGGTGTCGGCGGTCCGACGGCCGGGTCCGGCGGAACCGGTGGGCCGGGGGCCGGGCGGGTCCGGGTCCGCCCGACCGGGCCGGTCGAGCTGACCTCGTTGGTCCAGGCCGTCGCCGCCCGCTTCCCGACCCCGCCGGTACGGGTGCTGCCCACGCCGGAACCGGTGTGGACGGTCGGGGACGCCGACCAGTTGCACCGGGTGCTGGCGAACCTCCTCGACAACGCGGTCCGCCACTGCCGGGAGAGTGTCGTGGTCGCGGTGACCGCCGCCGGGACGACCACCACCGACCCGGCCGGTACGGCGGCCAGTGGCCCAGTCGGTACTGCGGCCACCGGCCCAGCCGGTACGGCGGCCACCGACGATGATCCGTATGCCGGCGGTCACCTGGTGACGGTGACCGACGACGGGCCGGGAATCCCGCCCGCCGACCGGGAACGGGTCTTCGACCGGTTCACCCGGCTGGACGACGCCCGGACCCGGGACGCCGGCGGGGCGGGCCTGGGGCTGGCCATCGTCCGGGAACTCGTCCGGTCGCACGGCGGCACCGTACGGCTCGGCGACGCCGGACCGGGACTGCGGGTCATGCTGCGCCTGCCGACCCTGGAACTCGGCCCGGACCCGGACCCGCCCGTCGACCCGGCGGCCTGACCGAGCCCGACCCGTCGACCCGGCGCTGACCGACCCGGCCGGCCCGCCCGGCGGGTCGAACGGGTGGCACGGCCAGGCTGGTCAGCTCCGCTTGGTGCAGACCGGTTTCGCCCGACCGACGGTGTCCGCCGAGTGGACGACCGCGACCGTGAAGCAGTAGTCGGTGTCGCGGTCGAGGCCGTAGACGATGTAGCTGGTCGAGCCGGCGGGCAGCTCCTGGAAGGCGCGCGGGTTCTGCCCCGTCCGCCCACCGGAGACGACCACCGGCCCCTCCGCGCCCGCCGGGTAGGCCCAGCTCAGGGCGACGCTGTCCCGGTTGTCGCGCAGGGTCACCCCGCTGGGTGCCGCGCCGGGCGGTGCGGTGGGCCGCTTCGTGCCGCTCGGCTCGGCGGCGGTGGGCGTACCGGGGGCTGGGGCCGGTGCCGGGTCGGCCGGATCGTCTACCTGGGCCACCCCGGCGATCACCGCGCCCGTACCGAGCAGCACCACGACCACACCCGCGACGACCAGCGGGGCGAGCCGGCGGGGCGGGTCGGCCGCTGGGCGCGGTACGTGCACCGGCAGCCGGGAACCGGCCCGTACCGGAAGGTGCGCCACCCGCCGTACGCCAGCTGACTCCTCGGGGTACGACCCGGTCAGCCCGACCACGGCGGGCGGCAGCGCGGGTTCGGCCGTCCGGGTGGTGGTGGTCGCCTCCTCGCCCGGCCGGACCACGTCGGCCTCCGGCGGCCAGAGGGTCCGGTCGTCGTCCGGACCGGTGTCGCCGTACCGTCCGCCGAAGTCGAACCGCCGCTCGTGCGCGTACGAACGGTCGGCGGTGCGGTGTCCGGGGTCCTCACCCCCCGGGTACGGGTCGACGTCAGCCGCGTACCGGTCGGCACCGGCATCGGCGGCGTATCCGGCACCGGGATCGGCGGTGTACCGGTCGGAGCCGGGGGCGTACGGGTACGGGTCGGCACCGGGGGGGTACGGGGACGGGTCGGCCGGCGGGCGGGGGTGCGGGACCGCCGTCGGGTAGGTCGTCGGGTCCGGGTGCGCCTGCCCCGCCACCGGGTACGCCGGGTCCGGGAGGTCGTGTCCGGAGGCCGGGGACGGGTGGACCGGGGAGGACTGGGCCGCAGACGGGTGGGCCGGCGGGCCGGTGGACCAGTCGTCGAGTTCCTCGTCGGCCGACGGGGTACGGGCCGCCGGCACCGTCGGCGCGTCCGGGCCGTCGTCGCAGGCGTGGTCGGGGTTGGCGGCGGCCCGCGCCAGGACGGCGACCTGGGTGGCGAGCGGATCGTCGGGGGCGAGGTACTGCCGGCACAGCTCCCGGGCCAGCGCCAGGTTGTCGTGCGCGTCGGCGAAGTGCCCGCAGTCGCGTTGCATGGCGCCGAGCCGGGCGAGCATCTTGATCCCGCTGACGTGCCCGTCGCCGTACACCTCGCGGTGCAGTTCCCAGGCGTCCTGGAGGCGTTCCCGGGCGATCGTGCACTCGCCCCGGGCGTACTCGACGGTGGCCAGGTCGGCGTGCGCGGCGAGCACCCGCAGCGACTCCGGGCCGTCCAGCGCGGTCAGCTCGATGATCACGTCCTGGTAGAGCCGCGCGGCACGGGCGTAGCTGCCGACCCGGTGCAGCACGGCGGCGAGCGTGGCGGCGGCGGCGACGGTGCGCTGGTCCGACGGGCCGTACAGCCGGGTCATCGCCGCGTACGCGAAGGCCGCCCAGCCCCGGGCGGAGTGTGGCTCGCCGAGGGTGACCAGCACCCGGGCCTGCAACCCGGCCGCGTCGGCCAGCTCGGGGGTGGCGTTCGCGGGGCGGGGGTCCGCGTCGGCCAGCGCGTCGGCGAGCAACTCCTGGGCGCCGGACAGGTCGCCGGAGGCCACGAGGTGGTGCGCCTGCGCGGTCAGTTCACCGAAGGGGGAGGACACGCCCCATCGTGCTCACTTCGCAACGGTATGTACAAGACCCGTCAGGTGGCAGTTTGGTCAGGATAGTGGTCGATCGGTGTCCAGGTGGTCCACCAGGGTTTCGCTGATCCGGCGGAGCTGGTCGACCTGGGCCGGGCTGAGCGCGTCCAGCAGGTGCCGGCGTACCCCTTCGACGTGGCCGGGCGCGGCGGCGGCCAGCGCGGCGAACCCGGCGTCGGTGAGGGCGGCGACCTGCCCCCGACGGTCGGTGGGACAGTCCCGGCGGACCACCCAGCCGGCCGTCTCCAGCCGGGCCACCGCGTGCGAGAGCCGGCTGCGCGACGATCCGCTGGCCCGCGCCAGGTCGGTCATCCGGAGTTGCCGCTGCGGGGCCTCGGAGAGCCGGACCAGGATCTCGTAGTACGCGTGCGGCATGCCGGCGTCGCGTTGCAGCTCGCGGTCGAGCGTCTCCATCAGCGCCCGGGAGGCGGTCAGGAACGCCCGCCAGGTGCGCTGCTCGTCGGGGTCCAGCCACCGGGTCATGACGCCCATCATACGGTGGATAGTTGAACGCTCAACAAAGTCGCGTTACCGTGGTCGGCATGGGAATCCACCGGCTCAACCACGCCGTACTCTTCGTCCGTGACCTCGAGCGCAGCGTCGCCTTCTACCGGGACGTGCTCGGCTTCCGTCCGGTGGCGATGACCCCGGACGGCTTCACCGGCGCGGCCTTCCTCCAGGCCCCCGGCTCGACCAACGACCACGACCTCGGGCTGTTCGCCATCGGCGCGGCGGCCGGGCCGTCCGGCGCGGGCCGCAGCACGGTCGGCCTCTACCACCTCGCCTGGGAGGTCGACACCCTCGACGAACTGGCCGCCACCGCCGAGCGGCTCACCGCGGCCGGCGCGCTGGCCGGCAGCTCCGACCACGGCACCACCAAGAGCCTGTACGCCCGCGACCCGGACGGGCTGGAGTTCGAGGTGGTCTGGCTGGTCCCCGCCGACCGGCTCGACGACGCGGCGCTGGCCGCGCGCAAGCGGATCGGCCGGCTCGACCTGGCCCGGGAACAGCAGCGCTACGGCGGGCAGACCCGCGGCGGCGTGGGCATCTCCGTCCCGGCCTGACCGGAGCGGCCGGGCCGCCGGGCGGAGCCGGGCCGCCTGACCCGGCGACGGCCCTGACCGGGCGGTCGCGTCGCCGGGTGGAGCCGGGCCGGCCGAGCCGGTGTCCGGGCCGACCGTGGGGCGGGCCGCCGGTCGGAGCCGGGTCACCTGGTACAACGACAGGATGTCCCACCACCCTTCCGACGCCGTCCTGGGCGAACTGCTCGTCCGCCACCTCGACACCTGGCTCACCGGGGCGCTGCGGCGGTCCCGCCGGGTGACGCTCGCGCTGGCGTACCCGGGGGTGGTGGGCGACAGCGCCGAGGCCGCGCTCCGCACCGTCGCGCACGCCGCCGACCGGGTACGCGGGCACCGGCTCACCGTCCTGGTGCTCGGCGTCGACCCGGACCGGCTCGGCACGGTCGGGTCCAGGTTGCCCGCCGAGGTGACCCTGCACCTCGTACCCGGTGATCCGGGCCGGCTGCCGGTGGTGCTGAAGGCGGCCGGCGCGGCCGGCGCGCCGTTGCTGACGGTGCTGTCCGACCCGACCGGCACGGACCTCACCGGCCCGACGGCCCGCGCGGTGGCCGCCGCCGGACGCTCGGCCGAGCTGCTGCTCGCCGTCGGCGCGAGCGCCCGGACCGACCTGACCTCGGCCGGGTTCCCGCTGGTCACCGAGGTCGACACAGCCTTCACCGACGGTACGTCGCCGGCCGTGTACGCCCTGGGCACCCGGTCGGACCGCAGCCTGGAGTCGTTCAAGGAGTCGCTGTGGCGGGCCGGCGCGGCCAGCGGGCTGCGGCACCGCGCCCTCGACGGGGCTGTGGCCGAGTTCACCGCCGAGCCCGACCCCGGGCCGCTGGCCGCCCTGCTCCACGCCGAGCTGGCCCGTTCTGGCCCGGCCACGGTGACCGAGCTGCGGCGGCACACGCTGACCGCGACCGGCTACCGGGCCGGCGACGCGGTCCGGGCGCTGACCGTCCTGCTGGATTCCGGGGCGGTGCGCCGCGACCCGCCGGACGGCCGGCTCGCCGGGGACGTGCTCATCGAGGCGGTGGCGGGGTCGGAGGCTGGGGCGGCTGCCCCGGAGACTGGGGTGACGGCGGGGCTGAGGGCTGAGGCGGTGGCGACCCCGGAGGCTGGGGCGGTGGCGGGGCCGGAGGCCGCTCGGTGAGCTGCTTGACCGCCAGCGACGCCCCGGTGGCGATGATCCCGATGCTGAAGACCATCTGCGCGCACACCGCGACCCGGGCGAGCTGCCCCTGGGCGTGCACGTCGCCGTAGCCGATGGTGGTCAGGGTGGCCAGCGTGAAGTACAGCGCGTCGATCCGGGTGCGCAGGTTGACGAACTGCGCCGGATCACTGATCGCGATCACGTAGTCGGCGAGGGCGAACGTCAGCACCCCGGCGACCAGCGCCACCGTCAGATGCCACACCGAGGTCGGCTCGGTGTCCTCGACGAGCTGCCGGCGCACCTCACCGGTGACCAGCCGGGCCACCCCGAGCACCAGCAGCGCGGTGCCGAGGGTACGCAACGCCAACCGTAGGCCGTTGACATCGGGCTCGACCGGCACCACGAAGTACGCCAGCAGGAGCAGCAGGGACGCCGTCACCGCCTGCCGACGTTCCCGCCGGTACGGTCGTTCGCTGCTCATGGGCCGATTGTCGACGCACACCGGACGGCACCGGAGGCGGAACCGCCGATCCGGACACGTCGAGGGGGCGCCGGCAGGTCACCGGCGCCCCCTCGAACGGTGGGTCGCTACGCGCGGGAGCGCGACTTGTCCTGCTTCCAGGACAGCGGACCGGGCAGGTCGACCCGGTGCGCCTTGGCGCGGGAGTTCCAGGACCAGCGGCCGATCTTGATGCTCCAGGAGGAGAAACCGTTCTCGGTGAAGTTGAGAATGATCGGACCGTACTTCTTCCGCTTGCGGAACATCAGGCCCATCGCGGGGCCTCCCTTCGTGACCAGCCGTCCGTGTCTGGCACCGAACATGCCCGGACGGTCGATTCACGAAACCCGGATGGTGCCGGACCGGTCGTCGCGTTGCTCCCCGAGGGGCTAGCGGGGCTCCCAGGCGTCCGGTCGGGCGGTGAGCCGCCGGACGTGCGCCGGCAGCCGGCCACCCGCCAGGTCGGCCAGGCTCACCTCGTCCACCACCTGCCGCACGGCCGCCCGGACCGCCACCCACAGCCGGGGGAGGTTCTCCGCCGCGCCCAGGTAGCGGGTCTCCTCGGGGCGCATGCCCCGGACCCCGGCCAGCGGCCCGTCCACCGCCCGCAGGATCGCCCCGACGGCGATCTCCCGGGGCGGACGGGCCAGGGTGTAGCCACCCTCGGCCCCCCGTTGGGCGCGGACGATGCCGGCCCGGCGCAGGTCGGCCAGGACGGCCTCGAGGAACTTGCGCGGCATGTCCTGCTCCGCGGCGATGGTCTGGGTGGAGAGCAGCGAGGGGTACGCGATGGCGAGGCTCAGTGCCGCCCGTACCGCGTAGTCGCCGCGAGCGGAGATCTGCACCGTGCCATCATGCCCGGTCGGTCCAATGCGGTGGCCGGGGGCGGGGGATCCGGGCCGGCGCCACCCGTCCGCCGGTGGCCCGGAAGGCTCCCGGACTCAGGCCGGCCTCCCGGCTGAAGAACCGGCCGAAGTTGGTGGGCTCCGGAAAGCCCAGGTGACGGCCGATCCCGGCGATCGGCTCGTCGGTCGCGGCCAGCAGGCGACGGGCCTGGAGCGCGACCCGCTCGTCGACGACCTGCTTGGCGCTGCGCCCGGTCACCGCCAGACAGGCCCGGGTCAGGGTACGCACCGAGCAGCCCAACCGGTCGGCGTAGTCCTCGACCCGGCGGGTACGCCGGTAGTGCCGTTCCACCTCCTGGCACAGCCGCCGGAAGGTGCGGATCTCGGTGCCGGTGGCGGGCGGGGTGGCGGTCAGCGCCAGCCGCAGCAGCAGGACGGCGAGCTGGTGCCGCAGCAGGCGCTCGCCGGCCGGGCTGCCGCGCCCGTACCGGCGGTAGTCCACCACGAGCTGGCTGACCTCGGTGACCACCGCCTCCTCGTCCTCGCCGTTGAGCTGGGTGAGAGTGGGGACGGGATCCGGCGGCAGGTCCAGCCCGTGCAGCGAGCCGGCCGCCCAGCGGACCACGTGCGCGTCCAGCGGGTCGACCCGGCGTACCGCCTGACCCGGGCGGATCCGCAGCAGGGAGCCCGGCCGGCAGGCCAGTGGCTGGAAGTCGACTTCGAGCGTGCCGTGTCCGCCGGTGACCAGGACGAGATGATCGGCCGGGACCAGGACCGGCCGCCGCCACGAAGGGTCGGTACTGAGATCACCGAGGGTGATCATGTGGATCCCGGTGGAAGATGGCGCGGGACCGGCGTCCGTCGCCTGCGTGCGGTGACCGGAAGAGACCATCACCAGCGACGGTAGCCCGGGACGCGGGCGAACGCATGTCGGCAGGCGCGGAACGGGCCGGGAGGGCTAGGCTACCGGTCGGTAGTGCCCGGTCGGTCGCGCCGCCTCTCCAGGCGTGCCGGGCGACGGGCCGACCCGGGAGGACCGCCGGCCACCGTGGCGGCCCCCGCCACCTGCGAGATGGGGGTGCCCATGACGGATCTGTTCTCGGTCGACGGCAAGACGGTCCTGGTCACCGGCGGCTCGCGGGGAATCGGGCTGATGATCGCCCGGGGCTTCGTCGCCGCCGGCGCGGACGTGATCATCTCGTCCCGGAAGGCCGAGGTCTGCCGACAGGTCGCCGACGAACTGTCCGAGATCGGGCGGTGCGTGGCGATCCCCGCCGACCTGAGCACCGACCAGGGCGCGCAGGAGTTGGCCGCCGCCGTGCGGGAGCGGACCTCCCGGCTCGACGTACTGGTCAACAACGCCGGAGCGACCTGGGGCGCACCGCTGGAGGAGTACCCGGAGAGCGCCTTCGACAAGCTCTGGGCGGTCAACGTCAAGGCGGTGTTCCGGCTCACCACCGCGCTGCTGCCCGCGCTGCGCGCGGCGGCCACCGCCGACGACCCGGCCCGCGTGATCAACATCGGGTCGGTGGACGGCATCAGGGTGCCGTCCATGGAGGTGTACGCGTACTCCGCCACGAAGGCCGCGGTGCACATGCTCACCCGCAGCCTCGCCCACCAACTGGCCGGCGAGCACGTCACGGTCAACGCGATCGCGCCCGGCCCGTTCGAGAGCAGGATGATGGCGTTCGCGCTGGACGACCCGACCACCCGGGCCGGCATCGAGCAGCAGGTCCCGCTCGGCCGCATCGGCCGCCCCGAGGACATGGCGGGCACCGCCATCTACCTGGCGTCGCGCGCCGGGGCGTACCTGACCGGCGCGGTGATCCCGGTGGACGGCGGCATCACCACGCACGGCTGAGCGGTCGCCGTCGTACCGGGCGGTGGTCTTCCGGCCCCGGCCCGGTCTTTCGTACCCGGTGGTGGTGGTCCTCCGGTCGGGTGCCGCGCGGATTCGGCAGCTCCGCGCGGCCCCCTTGGTGAGCCGTCGGTCAGCGACCGGCCAGCAGCCGGTTCACCGCCGTGTCGACGTCCAGGTGCTCGGCCTCCCGGCCGCGCGGAACGACGACGTAGGTGCGGCGCAGGAAGCGCACCAGCACGCTGCGCGGCACCTCGAACAGGGCGTTGCCGTCGGGCGACGACAGCGCCAGCGCGACGAAGTCGCCTCGTGGGGTGGCCCACGGCCACACCCGGACGTCGCCGATGCCGGCCGGCTCGTCGAGCCCGGTGACCAGCAGTTCACGGGCGAACGACCAGCTCACCGCCTCGCCGCCGGCAGACTCGGCATGAAACAGGACATGGACCGCGTACGGGTCCGCAGGGTCGTAACGCAGACTGGCGCGCACCGGCAAGGCGGTGGCGTCAGGCGCGACGAGCCTTAGCGACGTCTCGACCTCAACGGTCGTCGGTCGGATGACACTCATGGACGTTCTCCCCCCGGCACCGCTGCGGAACGCGCGTGTTCCGCTTTTCCATACTCAGGCGCTCCTGATGGCTACGCTCCGCCATACGCTGACTTCACCCAGTGGTGGGAAGGGGGTCGGAAACGCCGCTAGAATGTGAGAATTCATGTACGATATCCGGTTCTGCCCAGAAATTTCTTCCGCCCGGGATCGGGTGGTTCAGTCGTCGACTTACTCCGGTAACGTCCAGTCGTCGGTGGGGGTGACGGGCCAGAGGGACACTGGGAGGTGAGATGGTCACGAAACATTCCTCAGTGGAGCCGGTCCCGACGCCCCGGAAGCCGGGCGCGATGACTGGAAAGACCGAAAAGCGGGGGTACGGGGTGCCGGAGAACGGGCGTGGCCGCGACGGGCTGCGTGATCGCGGTGCCGAGGGCGCGGCAGGCGTACAGGTCGCCGAACGGCGGGTCCGCTGGCGGCGGCTACGGACGACGCTGGAGCTGATCCGGGCCAACCCGACCGGCCGGATCGCGCTCAAGGTCTTCATCTCGGTGGCCGGGGCCCTGGTGGTCGCCATCGGGGTGGTGCTGATCCCGCTCCCCGGCCCCGGCTGGCTGCTGGTCATCGCCGGCCTCGGCATCTGGGCCGTCGAGTTCCACTGGGCCAAGCGGCTGCTCGGCTTCACCCGACGGCACGTCCAACGCTGGACCAGATGGGCGACCACCCGGCCACTGCCGTTGCGGCTGGTGCTCGGCTCGGTCGGGCTGGTCTTCGTCGGCACCGTGGTCTGGCTGTCGCTCAAGTACAGCCTCGGCATCGACGTCGTCGCGCGGGCGCTGCACTACCTCGCCACGAACTGACCCGGATTCGCGGAGCCCGCACCCGATCAGGTAGAGTCAGCGGCGCTGAGGGCGATTAGCTCAGCGGGAGAGCGCTTCGTTCACACCGAAGAGGTCACTGGTTCGATCCCAGTATCGCCCACGCAGGTCAAAGGCCACTTCCCATCGAGGGAAGTGGCCTTTCTGCTACTCGTACAGCAGGTGAATACAGCAATACGTCAGTTGCCGAGAGAATCGCCGAGGCGTTTCAGGGCGTCCCGGGTCGCCGTGGACGTGACCTGGGTGTAGATCTCCATCGTCACGGAGAACCGGGCGTGCCGCAGGATCCGCATGGCGACCCGTGGGTGGACGTCCAGGTCGGCGAGGAGCGTGGCGCAGGTGCGCCGGGCGTCGTGGACCGTGATCGGCTTGACTCCCGCCCTATCGCACCGGGTCTGCCAGGAACGCTGGAAGTTGCGCGGCTCGATGGGTGTGCCGTAGCGGGTGGTGAAGACAAGTCCGGTCTCGTGCCATGCCTTACCGGCGGCTGCTTCGGCCTCGTCGCGTTGGTGCTGCCTGAGCTTGAGGGCGGTCAGGCAGATGTCGGGCAGGGGGAGGGTGGCGTCGGACGCCTGGGTCTTGGTGTCGCGGTGCAGGAGCTGGCCGCGTACCCGTTGAAGCTGGCGGCCGATGGTCAGCTCTCCGGCGTCCAGGTCGACGTCCTCCCACGTCAGTCCCAGGGCCTCGCCCTTTCGAAGACCGGTGACGAGGACCAGGGCGTAGGCGGCGTAGAGGGGGTCCTCGTCGGCGCGGGCCGATTCGAGGAACTTGCGGGCCTCGTCGCTCGACCAGGACTTGCCCCGGCGGCGGCGGACGGTGGCGAGGGTGACCGGTACGGCCGGGTTCTTGGTGATGAGGTCTTCGGCTTGGGCGTGGGTGAGGGCGGCCCGCAATGTGGCGCGGATGTCGCTGACCGTGCGCGTCGAGGGGACGGCCCGGCAGCAGCGGCCGACCGCGCAGCAACGGCGCTTTTCCTTGCGGCGTGCGGTGTCCTTACCCTGGGCGCAGCACTGGCAGGTACGGGCCACCTGGTTGATCCAGGTCTGCACGTCCCGCGACTGGAGCCGGTCGAGCCGCTTGGCCCCGAGGCCGGGGGCGATGTAGCGGCGGACGAACGTCTCGTAGGTGGCGTAGGTCAGGGGTGCGCGGTTCGGTTCGACGATCTCGGACAGCCAGTAGGTGAGGAAGCTGCCCACGGTCGGGACCTTGGTCGCCACCGGTCCGGCCTTGGCCTGCTGGTGCAGCTTGATCCACTTGTCGTGGACGGTTTCGCGGGTCTGGCCGTAGACGTACTTGCGGGTGCGCTTGCCGTCGGGCTTGGTGACCCAGACGTACGCGGCGAAGCCGTTGCGGTACGGGAAGATGGAGCCTTCGCCGTTGGCGCGGGTACGGGCGGGCATCAGGCGGCCTCCTGCCGGTCGACCTGGTCGCGGATGTACTCGTCGACCCATTCGGGGAGGATGCGGCGGTACTTGCCGTCCTTGATGGAGCGCAGTTCGCCGGTGGCGATCTTCATCTTGACCTTGGACAGGCCGAAGCCGAGCAAAACGGCGACCTCGGCGGGGGAGTACCAGCGCGGGGTGAGGTGTCGGGTCATGCCGCCACCTCCGACCACGTCTCGTGGGCGAGTTCTTCCCGGCCGACGCGTTGGCGTTCGCGGTGTTGGGCGGCGGCGGTGTTGGCGAGCAGGGCGTCCCCGTCGGTCAGCCAGCCGGAGCCGGTGAAGGCCAGGACGCCGACCGTGATGGTGTCGTCGTGCTCGGTGCGGCGGTAGGTGGCGCGGATGTCGCGCAGGTGGCCGAAGGTTACCGAGTAGCGGCGGGCCTTGGTGAGGAAATGGCCGCCGTAGCCGAGCATGTGCCCCCAGCGGCGCAGCCCGGCGTAGGGGTTCGGTTTGCTGTCAAGGTCGCCTTGACGCCCGCCGGTGGGGGCGGCGGTGTTGCTGGTCGGGGTGTGGGTGGGGCGGCCGAGTCGCCAGCAGGCGTCGATGAGCCGGGCGAGGTGGTCGCCTTCCGGGTCGGCGTAGGCGTCAACGGTGTCCGGGGTGAGTCGGGTGGAGCAGTGGCCGGTGACCTCGGTGGACTTGGTGGCGTACTTCGCCAGGTAGGCGGCTACCTTCCCGTCGGTCACGTCCCCGTCGCCGTTCCCGATGCGGCGTACGTCGACCTGCTCACCCCAGGCGATCGACCAGCCCTGCGGCCGGTCTGGGTGCGAAGGTGTGGTGACGGTGATCTGTTGGGCGGCGGCGTGGATGGCGGCGTCGAGGTCGTCGGCGGTGATACCGGCCGGCGGCGGGACGAGGGCGTGCCGGTCGTGGGGGTTGACGCCGTCGAGGCGGAGCAGGACGTGGAAGTGCACCGCGCCCCGACGCTGCATCTCAGCGACCTTCCCGTGCGACACCCGCACCGGAGGCACCCGACGGACCTTGCCGGAGTCAGTGACGGCCTGGACGTGACCGATGCCGCGTCGGCGGCACAGGGCGGTGAGGTGGCGTTCGATGGCCTGCTTGGTGCGCCGCCACAGCTCGCCGGAGAAGTAGTTCCAGACGGCCTGGTGGTCGTGGTCGTAGCAGTCCAGGCACAGCGGCCGACCGAGCTGCGGATCGTCGGAGTCGTGGCGGGCGAAGCATGCCACGGCCTGCCCGTGCGGGCAGGTGCCAGGGGCGCGGCGGGCGTGGCAGGGTGCCGGGCGGCAGTCGCAGCGGCGCCGTCCGGTGCAGGTGTGCCGGGGGATGTGTCGGTGGTGCACCGCCCCGAACGACGGCGCGGTCAAGGTGGCGAAGACGACCGGATGCGCGGCGATCGTGGTGGGGACGGTCTTGCCGCCGGTCAGACCGCACCGAACAACCTGGAAGGCGTCGCCCGCGTAGACCCAGGCGCAGTCGGGACACTGGGCGGCACGGCGGTTCCCGCACGCCTTATACAGCGTCCGGTCGGGCAGCTCGTCGGTGTGCCGCTCCCCGAGCATCCGGCCGGTGTCGGGTTCGACGGCGGTGAGGGTGCCGGTCAGGCGGATCGGGCGGGTGCAGCCGGCGGCGGCGCGGGTGTGCTCCAGCCAGCCGAAGAAGTCCGGCGTAGCGGCCCGGTGCAGGGCTTGGGCGTCGCGGCCGGCGGCGGGGCTGGGGCGGTGCAGGGTGAGCAGGGTGGACACGGGTTTCTCCTCAGGTGGTGGCAGGGACGGATACGAACTGCCACCGGTCGTCGGAGCGATGTCCGTTGGTGGTGTTCGTGGTGTCTCCTGGCACCGCCGGTGAGGGCGGCTAACGCCGGAGGGCGGAAGCGTGGCCGAGCCACCGACCGCCTTTCGGGGAAGTCCTTCGGTCCGGGGATCGTGGGTGTGATGCCGGGACGGGTGGGTGCCTGATCGTCGGCATCCGGCGGGTTGCCGCAGGCAGTCCCCACCCGTCGAAGTGTGCGAATCCGGGCCATCGTGGACGGCAGGAAGGCCGTGCTGGGCCGCTCAGCGGATTCCGGGACCGGCACGGCGGCCGGTGCGATCGAGAGTCGGCGGGACGTGACCCGCATCAGCGGCAGGACGGCCGCTCGGCAACTCCGAAGTCGAGGTCAGCGATCCGGCAGGAAGGCCGCGCTGGCGTGCTCGACGAAGACCACGGTAGCACCGAGCACCGACACGTCAACCCGCCGTGATCCCGCACAGGAGGCGATCCGGCCGAGCTGCCGGCCGGTGTGGGAGGACTTTCTGTACATCTATCAAGGCGGCCCTGAACGGGCCGCACGCGCCGCCGCCAGGGCGCGCGTCCGTCGCTCCGCTGGCGCTCCGACTCCGGCCACGCAACACGCCCGGCGGCTGGCGCGGAGGGCGGGTAGCCCGGTGGGCCGCCGGACGACGACAGGCCGTTTCCCGGTGGGGTGGTGGGGCCGGCAGCCGGCCGGGCCGCGCGGCCGACACCCGCGCGGCGTAGGGGAGCGCACGCCGGGTCCGTCGGCGGCTGCCGTGTCGGTGGCGGGGTGGCGGTTACTGCGCCTCCGGCGGGGGCGCTCCGGCTCCAGGATGGCCGGGGGGTCCGTCGGCGGGTGCCGAGCCGTGGGTGGTTGCGGTAGCTATCCCGTCTGCCGTCGACCCGGGCGAGCCGAGCAGACCACCGCCCGACCCGCCAGCGTCCGTACGGGCGTCAAGGCCGTGTTGACGTGGCGGGCCGGGCGGCGGCCCGCTCCACAGGAGTGCGGGTCGACGGCAGACGGGATGGCTGGAAGGTTAGTCGATCGGTCATGTTAGTTTGGCTCGCATGAATCCGGCTTGGTTCGCCCTAGCGATATCAGTTCTGAGCTTGATTGTCTCTATATTGACATGGGCGCGTGGTCGTTTGAAAGTGGAGGCCAACCTCCGGCAGATCGTTCGATCCCATCCTGACGGACGGCATTCCGAAGCAGCATTTGTGCAGGTACATAACCTCGGAAGTCCTATAAATGTGTCACACGTTTCCTTCGAATTTGTTGCCAAGGAAGCGCCTGTCGAGGGCTTCGGATGGGCACCCTACTATATCCCCCAACCGAAGGTTGGCGAGGACGTGGAGGAGCTTGCAATGAAGATGTTCCTCGCCGACAATCGATCAATTGCGCAGGGTGCGACTGAAGCATGGTTTTACGAATTGAATACGCGCGATAGAGAGTGGGCTTCTCGGCCAAGGGTTGTTCGGGCGAAAGTGACACTAACGTCAGGCAAGGTCTTCTTGACTAATCCTGCGACAATTCGAATGGGTTTCGCAAGTGATAGTGGAATAGAGTGGATAGCTGATTCACCTTAGGCGTTCCTCGGTTGCGGAGTCGTGTGTGGCGTTCGAGGTGCCCCCTACTTGAGGACTGCGAGAAGGCTAGAGATGGCACCTATGAGCGCCGCGATGCCACTGAGTAGTGCCGTCCACTCACCTATTGTTGTAGGCCCATCGCGGTCGGTTCGTCTCGTACGCCTATTCATCAGCCTGCACTTTCCTCGATGGTCGTAGTTCGGAGGGTGGCTCTGAGTCAACGGTGTCTGGGCACGGGGCAGGTGAGCGGCGACCCAGGTGGATAGACCATGCGTTGCCTCTGACCACCAAACCTTCGGCACGCCATGAAGTCTGCAAGGGCGGTATGAGGCATGCAATTTGCACGTCGACTTTTGCTGAAACCGCACCGCGGTCAAGCTGCGCTCACGGGAAGCCCTTGGGGAGTCAACTGGGTTGACGTACGAGACGAACGACGCCGGGCGCGCCGGACAGCTAAGGGGGCACCGTGCCCGGTGCGTGCCCGACGCAGCGGTCAACACCGGCTATCAGTGGTCAGTCGGCCGACCGTGAACCGGACTCTCTGTGCTTCGCGGGTCAGTCGGTAAGGCCACCGAGAGCACAGATCAACCCGATTCCCAAGCTGGCAGTCTGTCCCGGACGCACGTGGCTCTGTTGCTGTCGACAGCAACGGTGACAGCAACAGGGGCCAGACGTGGAGGGCCGGGTACGGAGGGCTACGGATCAGCGGCCGACGTCAGGGACGTGCGCGGACGCGCCCGGACGGAGCGCGCAGAGCTTACAAGCGAGGGGTCGGAGATCATCGGCCAGCCGCAGGCATCGAAGCGTCCTTGGCTTTGCGGGTGTAGCGCGGAGGTGTAGTCGAGCGAGCGCGGGGAGTTACGTGGTCGTGTGGTGCGGGTGTAGCGTCCTTTGTGGCGGCCCGTCGGGGTAGAGGCCGACGGGTCCGCCGCCCCAGCCCTCTACCTGGGAGTGCGTCGTGTCGCCTATTGCTGATCCGCGTTTCGGTGCGGAGCTTCGTCGGTTGCGTGCCGAGGCGCGGGTTTCGCTTCGTGCTCTCGCGCACGTGGTGTATCAGAGCAAGAGCCAGCTTCACGACCTGGAGGCGGGGCGTCGGCAGCCGAGTGATGATGTGGCGCAACGTTTGGACGATGCGTTGGGTGCGGGTGGTCGGCTTGTCGCGTTGGCTCGTCCGCCTGAGTTGCCGGACGACGGTGCCGACCGCATCGCCTTTGCCGTTCGTCATCCGACGCGGACTGATCCGGCTACGGTCGATGCCCTGGCGGACCTTCTGGCGAGTCAACGCCGCCTTGACGATGTTCTTGGCGCTGCCGCCGTCATGCCGGCGGTCCAGGCCAATCTTGATCTCGTCAGTCACCTGGCGAGTGAGGCGCATGATGACCTGCGTGGTCGGTTGGTGTTTCAGGCTGCGCAGTGGGCGCAGTTCGCTGGTTGGTTGGGTATCGCCGCTGGGGATCATGGCTGGTCGCGGCATTGGTTGAACCAGGCGTTGGAGTGGTCGGTCGAGAGCGGGCATGAGGCGCTGGTGGGGACGGTGTTGTCGTTCCGGGCGGATTTGGCCGGGCAGTCAGGCGACATCGGCGCGCTGCTCGGGGTGACGCGGGCGGCGTTGACCAGGCAGGGTATGTCGCCGGGGCAGTTGGCGTACGACCACTATCAACTGGCCCGCGCGTACGTCCTCGCTGGCGACGCGCAGGCGGCGGTCAGTACGGCGGTGGCGGCCGACGATCGAGCGATAGCCGCCCTGGAGTACGGGGGCGAGATGCCGCCGTGGGACTACTACCGGGACCGGGCGTTCTTCGACCTGGAGGCCGGTACCACCCGGGCCGCGCTGGGCCAGCACGAACGGGCGGTGGAGTTGTTGACCGCTGGCCTCGACGGCCTGGACGCGGACTCGGCTTCGGCCGACTGGACCGGCACATACGTGTGCCACTTGGCCGGTGCGCAACTGGCGATCGGTGAGCGCGACGGTGCGGCGCAGTCGGTGGAACGAGCGCGGTCTATCGCTGCCCGGAACCGGTCCGGCCGGTTGTCCGCTCTTGTCGGGGAGTTGGCCGTGTCCCTGGACGCATGACTGGACGTGTGCTACCTGGAGCGTGACCGTCTGATCACCCGATGCTGTGACCAGGTGGGTTCGTCCCGGTTGTCGTAGCCGGTAGTTCCGTGACCCGCCTGGAGCCGGGCGCGGCGGTGTCGGTCCTTCCCCAGCAGCATGCCGTCGCGCCCCTACCAAACGGAGGTGGGGATGAGCGACGATGCGCCGGCCGAGAGCCGAGGCGAGCAGATCCAGCAGGCGGAACGGGCAGCCGCCAGGCAACGAATCCTGGACCTTGCGGAGAAGGAACGCATACCGGTCGAGGAAACCACCCGCGCTGTTCCTGACCGGCGGTGGCGGCGTGGACAGTCCTGACCGGTTGCCGGTGGGGCGTCGGGTGGCGTACTGGCGTGGTCGGCGGAAGCTGTCGCAGCAGATGTTCGCTGACCGGCTGGGCAAGTCGAAGAGTTGGGTGGACAAGGTCGAGCGCGGTGTTCGGTCGCTGGACAAGTTGTCCACGCTTCAGGAGATCGCCGCGGTGCTGCGGGTCGATCCGGCGGTCCTGTTGGGCCGGGATGTCGAGCGGGTCGAGGTGGCCGAGCGGGCTGAGGGTGTGGAGCGGATCCGGGTGGCGTTGTCGCGGTACGAGATCCCGCTTGCCCGGCCGGCGGGCCGTCGCCCGGTGCTGCCCGTGGACCGGATGCTCCGGGAGGTGGGGTACGCGTGGACGACGTTCCAGTACGCCCGGTACCAGCAGGTGATCGATCTGGCCCCGGATCTGTTGACGGATGCGCAGCGCACCCACGCCCAGCAGCCCGGTCCGGGGCGGGTGCCGTTGGTGGAGGCGTACCGGATCGTCAGCGCGCTGCTGGTCAAGCTCGGGCAGGCGGAGCTGGCGTGGCTCGCGGTGGACCGGGCGATGCTCGCCGCGACCGGGGACAGGTTTCTGGTGGCCGCCGCAGCCGTGCAGCTCGGTCAGGTGTTACGGGTCGCCGGCCGGGTCCGGGAGGCGAAGTCGGTGATGCTCGCCGCCGCGTACCGGATCGCCCCGCCGGTGATCGAGTACGGCACCCCGCCTGAGCTGTCCCTGTGTGGAACGCTGCTCGTGCAGGCTGCTCTGGCAGCGGCACAGGGCGGGGACGATGCCACGACCGCTGAGCTGATCGGCGAAGCGGCCGGTATGGCGGCCCGGGTCGGGGACGGGCACGACTACCACCGGACCGGGTTCGGGCCGACCGCCGTCGACCTGGCCCGCACCGCCGCCGCCGTCGAACTCGGGGACGCGCGGGACGCGATCGGCTGGCACGAGAAGGCGACCGGTCGGGCCGGCTGGCGGTGGCTACCGGCCGAGCATCGAGCCGCGCATCTGGTGGACGCGGCCCGCGCCTACCTGCACGCCGATGATCCGGCCAGCGCCGCCCGGGTGTTGGTCGAGGCGGAACACACCGCACCGGCCGAGATCCGGCACCGACCGGTCGCCCGCGAGGTGCTCGCCGAGATCGCCCGCGATCCGCACGCCCCGACCAGCCTTACGCAGCTCGCCGTGACCCTCGGGGTGGGCTGACTGGTGACCGCGCCGTTCCTGTCCCTGGCACAGATCCGCAACCGGCTGATCCTCACCGCCCGTACCGTCCTCCGCCAGCACCGACCCGGACCCGACGGCCATTGCCGGACGCCGGACTGCCCGGTAGCGACCGCCGCCCGCAACGTCCTCCGTACCGCCGAGGAAGTACAGCAGCGAAGTACAGCAACCTCCCCGACCGAACCCGACCGGGACGACCCCCAGCAGGCCCGATGACCTCGGACGGCACCCGATCCGACCGGCCTGCCGACAGTTCACACCGAAGAGGTCACTGGTTCGATCCCAGTATCGCCCACCATAAATACGGCAAGCTCAAGGCCCCTCAATCGAGGGGCCTTGACTCGTTTCTGTCGACCAGTGCTGGCCCGGAGGCAGCGAGAAGGCAGCGAAGCATGCCAGCACCTGACGGTCAGATTCGGAGCACGTCGGCTGGAGCGCGGATCTCCCACCCGAAAGCGGAGCATGCGCTCTGCGGTACCTGGGCCGACGTCGAGAGTCCCCGTCCGCCGAGGTCTCCGGCCAGGTCCAGGGTCGATGGGCCTGGCTCCGGTCTCACCTGCGTGGCTCCGCCGTCGATGTAGGCGGATGTCGAAACCGGTGGACGAAGACCAGTGCAGTTCCGACACTCGGCGTGTGATCGACATTCGAGACGCCGGGGTGCGGGTCCGCGCAGGTGAGCTGGCGAGCGAGGAACTGCCGATGATCGCGGCAGAAGCGCTTGCCGAAGGGCTGGACACCCCATCGCTGCGGGAACTCGCCGGGCTCTCGGCAGGCGAGTACCGCGAGGCACGCGAGCTGTTGGACCGGGTGGTCGCCGAGTTGGGTCTGCCCGCGCTGCCGGACGAGGACCAGGCGGTCTGGGAGATGGCGGTCTTGGCTGCACGACGAATGGTGGCCGGGGCCGTCGCGCCGGTGGACGGCGCGCAAGCCATCGCGGCCTATGCCGGGTCTCTGGGGTTTCCGGAACCCCTTGCCACGTTCGCCTTCCTGGCCGACCTGTGGGAGGACAGCGCGGCCGATCGCGCTGGGCTCGAACATGACATGGTGCACGCGGCGGAGTCGATCGTGTGGGAAGCGGACGAGCTGGCGTGACCGGCGCGGCGACCGGGCAGCCACAGGCCGACCTGCCGTCGACCTGCCCCGCGAGCGGTCGCTACGTCGCCGGCGTGTTGTACCGGTCCAGCGTGGCCTTGGACGTGGAGGCGTCCTGGAAGACGAGTTCCCACGGGCCGGTGTTGACGTCCATGTCCTTGCCGAACCCGACCCACTTGCCGGCCATCCGTCGGCCCGTGGGCTCAGCCAGAAGCTGGATGGCACCGTGGTACCGGGCACCCCGGTAGTAGCCGGCCGGGTCGGTCTGCTCCACCCACGTGCCGGTGATGACTGCACCGTCCACGGTGAGGTCGAGTGACAGCGACGATGTCGCCGAGCCGGGCAGGCTTCGGACGGTCAGCCGGTCGCCGTGCTGGAGCACCACCACGAAGTGCTGCCCGGCGAAGGACTCTTCCCGACCGCTGGAGAAGTACTGGTAGCGGCTGAGCCAGACGCCCTCGTACGACCGGTAGGTGGAGGCCGGCCGGGACGTGGGCGTCGGTGTGGCCAGGCTGGACGTGGGAGACGTCAAATCGTGCCCACCGTGCTCGTCGTCGGCGACCTGGCCGTCGGGCACTGCCGCGAAGCCGAGCAGCGAGATGGGTAGGCCGGTGACGACCTCCAGCGCGCGGGCGTAGACAGGTCGCGGTGCGGCGATCGCCCCGGACTCCCACCGCTGGACGAGTCTCTTGTTGGCGTCGTTGGGTTCGCCGACCCGGTGGCCGGCGGCTTGGAGCGCGCGAGCGAAGTCGTCCTGGCTCATACGCATTCCGGTGCGGACAGCGCGCAAGGCGGTGTTCGGGGCGGTCATGACCGCCACTCTAGCGGTATGTCGTCTAGATGTCGCCGGCTAAGAGGCTGCTTTGTCGCTCTTTGAGTCGTCGCGATCGGCGACAAGTAGGCGTCATTGTGGACGCTGTGCGGCGTCGGCAGGTGCCGCCGCGTTGCCGACGGAGGTAGAGATGCAGGGTGCGGGCGACGACCCGGCGGTGAGCCGGGGAGAGCAGCTCCAGCAGGCGGAACGGGAGGCGGCGAAGCGTCGGCTGCTCGACTTGGCCGAGGCGGAGCGGATACCGGTGGAGGAGACCACCGGGCGGTACCGGACCGGCGGTGGCGTCGTGGACGACACTGATCGGCTGCCGGTGGGGCGGCGGGTGGCGTACTGGCGGGGTCGGCGGAGGTTGTCGCAGCAGTTGTTCGCCGATCGGCTCGGTAAGTCGAAGAGTTGGGTGGACAAGGTGGAGCGGGGTGTCCGGTCGCTGGACAAGCTGTCGACGCTTCAGGAGATCGCGGCGGTGTTGCGGATCGATCCGGCGGTCCTGGTGGGTCGGGGCGTGCCGCCGGTCGAGGTGTCCGAACGTGCTGAGGGTGTGGAGCGGATCCGGGCCGCGTTGTCCCGGTACGAGATTCCGCTTGCCCGGCCGGCGGGCCGTCGGCCGGTGCTGCCCGTGGACCGGATGCTCCGGGAGGTGGGGTATGCGTGGACGACGTTCCAGCGTGCCCGGTACCAGCAGGTGATCGACCTGGCCCCGGATTTGCTCACCGATGCCCACCGCACCCACGCCCAGCAGCCCGGTCCCGGGCGGGTGCCGTTGGTGGAGGCGTACCGGATCGTCGCTGCGCTGCTGGTGAAGCTCGGGCAGGCGGAGCTGGCGTGGCTGGCGGTGGACCGGGCGATGCTCGCCGCGACCGGGGACCGGGCTCTGGTGGCCGCCGCAGCCGTGCAACTCGGCCAGGTGCTGCGCGCCGCCGGCCGGGTCCGGGAGGCGAAGTCGGTGCTGCTCGCCGCCGCGTACCGGATCGCCCCGCCGGTGATCGAGTACGGCACCCCGGCCGAGCTGTCCCTGTGCGGCACCCTGCTCATCCAGGCCGCCCTGGCGGCGGCACAGGGCGGGGACGAACCGGCTGCCGTTGAGCTGATCGACGAAGCGGCCGGTATGGCGGCCCGGGTCGGGGACGGCCACGACTACCACCGGACCGGGTTCGGCCCGACAGCCGTGGACCTGGCCCGCACCGCCGCAGCCGTCGAATGCTGCGACGCCCGGGACGCGATCGGCTGGCACGAGAAGGCCACCGGGCGGGCCGGCTGGCGGTGGCTACCGGCCGAGCATCGGGCCGCGCACCTGGTGGACGCGGCCCGTGCCTACCTGTACGCCGACAGTCACACCCAAGAGGTCACCACCCCGGCTGCACGAGCCGCAGGGCGATGCCTGTACGGATCTGCTTGACCAAGCCCTCCTCGACCGGCACAGGCGTTTCAGCTCGGCGGCGGGATGTTCGACGTCCGGACAGGCATCGACACGTCGCGTGGCCAGTCTCCCAGGTGCGGGAACTGTCGAAGGTAGCGCTCGCATCCCGTGACGAAGTCACCTTGTTCAGGTGGCAGGCGGGTCGTCATGACGACGTCGCGTGGGACGGTCCCGCCGGGCCGCAGCATCCGAATCTGTTCGTCGATGAACGTCCCGCCCCCGAGTTCGGCGGCGGCCAGCGCCAGGGCCGTTGCGACGACAACGCTCACACACGTGCGATAGGGGCTGAAGACGGCCTCGACCTCGCCACCGGTCTCCGGAGCGTGGTCGATGACCATCAGCCGGACGCCGTCGTGGTAACCGGCGATGTCGATTTCATAGTGGATGGCGGCGGGTGAACCGTCGGTGTCGCGGGCAATAGGGTCACCGATGGTGGTGGACATCAGTTCGGCTCCATGAAGGTGCCGGCCGGCGGCGACGCGGCGTCCCCGTTCGTATCGGCGGTCGACGGCAACGTCCAGTTCGGGTGCCACCTCGACGCCGACAAGATCCGCCAGAGTGCTCCGTGCGGCGATCAGCACGGCGGCGAGCGGGATGGCTCTCGGCAACGACGCCTCAAGGTCGATCGACACGCAGAGACTCTAGATCTGTTGGTTGGGCTGGCCGAACCAGCGGGTGAGGTGGGCGTCCAGGTCCAGCTGATCGTCGCCGATCCAGGCGACGTGTCCGTCGGGGCGTAGCAGGAGGCCCGGCACGTCCAGTGCGTCGGTGGGATCAGCGAGGTGGTCGACCCGGTCCGACCAGCCGCCGACGGTCAGCCGTCCGGTACGGTCCAGCAGCAGGCCACGGCCGCGATGCAGCAGACCGTACAGGCGGCCCGGTGCCACGTCGAGGTCGCGCAGGCGGCGGCCGAGCAGGTCGGGGCCAGGTCCGAGGTCGTACCGGACGCCGATCCCGGTGATCTTCTCGATCAGGTGGCGGTTCACCTCGTCGAGGTCCATCAGTTCGGTGAGCAGCCTGCGTACGGCCTGTGGGCCCGGTTCGGTGGACGTGAGTTCCAGCTGGGCGCGGGTGTTGTCCAGCACGTCCGCGGCGACCGGGCGACGTTCGGCCTGGTAGGTGTCCAGCAGGGTGTCCGGTGCCCAGCCGTGCACCTGTGCGGCCAGCTTCCAGCCGAGGTTGACGGCGTCCTGTACGCCCAGGTTGAGGCCCTGCCCACCGATGGGTGGATGGATGTGGGCGGCGTCGCCGGCCAGCAGCACCCGCCCGACCCGGTACCGGTCGGCCAGCCGGGTGGCGTCCCCGAAGCGCGACAACCAGCGCGGGGAGTGCACACCGAAGTCGGTTCCGGCGATGGCCCGCAGCTGGTGCCGGAAGTCCTCGATGGTGGGCGGTTCCGCACGGTCGCTGACCCCAACGGCCGGGACGACGACGCGATAGGCCCCGCCGCCGAACGGCTGGAGGCTGAACCGTTTGTCGGTCGCGCGGATCTCGGCCACCCGGGCGGCGATCTCCTCCGGCGGCACACCCACTTTCATCTCGCCCATCAGCGTCTCGGTCCGCGCGGGTTCGCCGGGGAAGCCGACGCCGAGCACTTTGCGTACCGTACTGCGTCCGCCGTCGCAGCCGACCAGATATCGCGAGCGCAGCTGTTCCCCGTCGGCCAGTTCGACGGTCACCCCGTCGTCGTCCTGGTCGAGACCGGCCACCGTACGACCGTGCCGCACCTGTGCACCCAGTTCGATCGCATGTTCTTCGAGCAGGTGGACGAGGACCGGTTGCGGGATGCCCAGCAGATAGGCGTGCGCGGTGTCCAGGTTCTGGGGTGCGGGTTTGTCGATGGCGGCGAAGAAGCCACCGGCCGGACGTCGTCTGCCGCGTTCGAGAATCCGTTCCAGCAGCCCGCGCATGGCCATCAGTTCGATGCTGCGAATGTGCAGGCCGACGATGCGGACGAACGACACCGGTTCGGTTTCCCGCTCCAGGACGAGTACCCGCACATCGTGCAGCCGCAGTTCGGCGGCGAGCATCGCACCGGTCGGTCCGCAACCGGCAATGATCACGTCGTACGACAGAGAGCGCATGAGTGTTGCCTTTCGGGAGTGCCCTGTTGGTGGGGCGCTCCCGGCGACGGTTACGTCAGCCGCCCGGCCGTGACGGGAAGGGGGAGCGCCCACGTCGATACCGCGTTCATGGGTCTCACCTCCTCGGCCGGTGTCACGGTCGGCCGCAAACTACCGGGGGTCGTTCCGTCCGGTCCACCGGTTATCGACGGGGTGAACGGCAGCGTGGGTCCGCGCCGGTGGGCCGGTTCCGTCCGCCACAGAAAACCACCCCGCGTTTCCGGGTGCTCTCGATAGGGTGTCGCCCACAGTGCTGTGTCGACCACGCCGGGGGTCCGGCCAGAATCGGAGGTCCCTGCTCATGGCCGGTAAGTCGTATCAGGTCATCGTGCGCGGCAAGTTCCCGCCGTTGGACGACAGGCAACGGGCCGATCTGCTCGCCAGGGCCGACGATCACGACGTGTACCAGGCGAGGTTCACCGAGGAGGGCACCCTGACCTACGAGCGGTCCCTGCTCGGGTTCACCTTCCGTTGCCTGGTCCCGGCCACCGAGGAGGACGGCGAATCCGTCGTGACCGGTAGGGCGGAGGCGCTCGCCGGGGCGGCCGTCCGCGGGCTCGGTGCCGACTACCGCGACCTCACGTCGGTGGCGACCGACCTGGACAGCATCAAGATCCGTCGCCGGGGACACCCAACCGGGTGACGGTCGGGACAGGCCCGCACACCGGTCGCCCGGCCGGCGTCGTTATCGTGCGGCGCATGGCTGTTCCCGGTTGGCTCGACGACACCCGGACCTCGTACGACACGGTGGCGGTCAGCTACGCCGACCTGCTGCGCGACGCGCTCGCCGCCGAACCGTTCCAGCGGGGCATCCTCGCGCTCTTCGCCGAGCTGGTACGGGCTCAGGGGCCGGGCGTGGTCGCCGACGTGGGGTGCGGTCCGGGCCGGATCACCGGGTACCTGGACGGCCTCGGCCTGGACGTGTTGGGTGTCGACCTTTCACCCGGGATGATCGGGGTGGCCCGGCGGGACCATCCCGGCCTGCGGTTCGAGGTGGGCTCGATGACCCGGCTCGACCTGGCCGACGACTCGCTGACCGGCCTGCTGGCCTGGTTCTCCCTGATCCACGTCCCCGACGACGAGGTACCGGGGGTCCTCGCCGAGTTCCGGCGGGTGCTGCGGCCGGGTGGTGTGGTGCTGCTCGGGTTCCACGCCGGTGACGGCAGTCGACTGAAGACCGAGGGTTACGGCGGTCACCCGATGCACGTCCACGTGCATCGCCGCCGGCCGGAGCGGGTCGCGGCCTGGCTGGAGGCCGCCGGGTTCACCGTCGAGGCCGAGCTGACACACCGGCCGGCCCCCGACGTCGAGGGTGGTTTCGTCTTCGCCCATCGCTGAGCCGGGGGTGGCCGGGTCCGCGACTGCCGACCCGGCCGGCACCGGAATCCGGACGCCTGAACGGCCTGCGGTGTGTGAGTATGGCGGCCGTCCCGAAGGAGGTGGATCATGCTCGGCCCGGACGTGCGGGTGCCGGACCGGCTGCGGCACGCCGTGTTCGTGGCGAGGCCGTTGACCGTGGACGTGGCGACCCTGGACTATGCCGCCTACCTGGCCAGCCCGGATGTCATCCGGGTGCACAGCGACGGCCGGTGGCCCACCGACGGGTTCACCCTGCGGCGGGAACTCGAGCAGGTGGCGAAGCACCAGGCCGACCACGAGGCCCGCCGTGCCTTCACCTTCCTCCTCCTCGACTCTTGCGAGGAGGAAGCGCTCGGTTGCCTCTACCTGAACCCGCTCCACGAGTACCTGGGCCGGGTCCGGGCTGAACCCCGGACGGTGTGCGGCTTCCCGCCGGAATCCGCGATGGTCACCTTCTGGCTTCGACAGGATCGACAGGACGCCGCACTGGCGGAGGCGGTGGCGGGAGCCGTGAACGACTGGCTGGTCGACGACTGGCCGATCACCGCGCATCTGTTCCGGATCCTGCCGGACGAGTGGACGTCCCGTACGGCGCTGGAGCGACTCCCGCTGCGGCGGGTCGATCTGTCGCTGCCCGGGGAGCATCGTCCGTACCTGTGGTACCAGCCGCGCTAGCCGTCGTTCCGGGGGCGCTACCGGCCCGGTGGCACCGGGACGCTAGGACGCCTGGCGGACGGGCATGTCGGCCAGCCAGACGTCGGCCAGGTCGGCGAGGGGGACGTCGAGGGCCTGGCTGAGGCAGACCACGGTGCCGAACGCCGGTGCGGGCAGCCGGCCCGCCTCGATCTTGCGCAGCGTCTCGGGGGAGATGCCGGCCGCCAGGGCCACCTGGACCAGGCTGCGACCGGCCCGCGCCGCCCGGAGGGCGGCTCCGAGGCGCTGGCCGGCGGCGATCTGTTCGGCGGTGAGTGGTTGGCGGACCATGCCAGCAGGATAGCCCTCCGGCGTCCCCCGACCGGGCGTGGTATAAAAATGCCGGTATAAAAATACCGACACCGGGGAGAGGGAGGCCGTCGTGATCGAGCTCAAGTCCGCCGAGGAGGTCGACCGGATGGCGGTGACCGGCCAGTTCGTCGGCGAGCTGCTCGCCGAGCTGAGCGGGGTCGCCGCGGTCGGCGTCAACCTGATGGACCTCGAACACCACGCCCGCCGCCGGATCGCCGAACGCGGGGCCGAATCCTGCTACTGGGACTACGCTCCCTCGTTCGGTCGCGGGCCGTTCCGCAACGTGCTGTGCCTGTCGGTCAACGACGCGGTGCTGCACGGCCTGCCGCACGACTACGTGCTGCGCGACGGCGACCTGCTCAGCATCGACATGGCGGTCGGCATCGACGGCTGGGTCGCCGACTCGGCGGTCTCCGTGATCGTCGGCACCCCCGACCCGGAGGACCTGAAACTGATCGAGGCCACCGAGGTCGCCCTGGAGGCCGGCATCGCCGCCGCCCGACCCGGTGGCCGGCTCGGCGACGTCTCCGCCGCGATCGGCGAGGTCGCCCACTCCTACGGCTACCGCGTCAACGGCGAGTTCGGCGGCCACGGCATCGGCCGCACCATGCACGAGGCCCCGCACGTCGCCAACGACGGTCGTCCCCGCCGTGGCCTGAAACTGCATCCCGGCCTCACCATCGCCATCGAGCCCTGGTTCTGCCGCTCCACCGACCGGATCAGGTTCGACGCCGACGGCTGGACGATCCGCTCCGCCGACGGCTCCCGTACCGCCCACTCCGAACACACCGTCGCCGTGACGGAATCCGGCCCCCGGGTCCTGACCCGCCGCCCCACCCACGGCGTCACCCCGGCCGAACCCACCGGAAAGCCCGCCACCACGTCCTGACCAACCGTCACCCCGCCCGCTCGCCAGGACGGCTCATCCCGGTGCCGTCCCCGGGACTCCGGTGAGGTCCAGTCGCGGGTAGCAGCGGGCGGCCGACCGCCCGGCGAGATCAGCCGGTGCGGACGTGGCGGTGAACCCGCAGGCCCGGATCGCCCGGTCGATCGACTCGGACCAGGTGCCGGCCTGCCGGCAGACCGGCCAGTCACTGCCCAGCATCAGGTGCGCCGGGCCGAAGGTGTCGACCACCCGGGCCGCCGCCCGGTCGGTTTCCGCCCGGCCGCGATCCCGGTCCATGGTCAACAGCCCGGACACCTTGACGCCCACGGAGGACCGTACGGCCAGCCGGCCCGCGGCCCGTTCCCAGGTCGGCAGATCCGGTGACCTGGCGCCCGGGAAGCCGGCGAGGTGGTCGAGGACCACGTGCAGCGACGGTTCGGCACGGACGACGTCGGCGACGTCCGGGAGGAGCTCCACACCCACGTTGAATTCCCAGGTGAGCCGGTGGGTGGCGAGGGCTCCGGCCAGCGCGAGACGTTCGCTGCGGTCGAGTGCGGCGAACCGGCGGGCCGAGGTACGGATGCCGAGGAGCCGCTCGGAGCCGGGCAGGTCCAGGAGGCTGTCGACGGTCCTGCCCGGTGGTAGGTCGCCGACGACGCCGACGACGAGCGGGTCGTGCGCCGCGAGCCGGAGGTGCTCCGCGGTCTCGGTGCCGTCCGGGCCCCGGTCGGCCTCCACCAGGATCACCGCGACCTGCCGGAAGGGCGGAACGGGTGACCGGGCGGCGACCGCCTCCCGCAGGTCGCCGGGCGAGTACGGCCGTCGTAGCTCACCACTGAGCCACGGGTAGCCGAGCGCCGGGTTCCACAGGTGGGTGTGGGTGTCGAGGAGGAGGCCCGGTAGCTGGTCAGGCACGGGGAGACCCACCGGCCGGCGGGGCGTGGCCGGAGCCGGTGTCGCCTGACGGCCGGCTGAGCCGGGTGGGGTCGTGTCCGGTGGCGAGATCGGACGACAGCCGGGTGGCGAGCAGGTTCCAGCTGACGAAGTGCGGGTGGGCTAGGGGTCGGCCGGTTTCGGCGTCGTAGTACTCGTGGATCGCCCCGGTCCGTGCGAGGTCCCGGGTGAAGGTGGCCCGGAGATCGTCGGCGAGGGCGGTGGCTTCGGTGCGGTACCCGTAGCGGGCGAGACCGTACGCGGTGAGCGCGGTGTTCAGTCCCCACACCGGCCCCTGCCAGTTGGAGGGGTTCGCCATCACCTGGTTGTTGTAGAAGCGCTGGTCCGCCGGCGTCGAGCGGAGACCGTACCGGCTGCGGAAGCGCCGTTCGTCGAGTACGTGCCCGGTCACCAGCCGGTCGGCCCGTCGTTGGTCGGCGACGCCGGTCCAGAGCGGGAACAGGTTCGCCCAGGTCTGGGTGAGCAGCGGCACCTCCCAGGTGATCTCCTGGAAGGTCTTCCAGCGGTGCGGGGTCAGGTCCAGGTGGAAGTAGGTGCCCTGCGCCTCGTCCCACATGAAGGTGTTGATCGAGGCCCGCAGGGCGTCGGCCCGCTCGTGCCAGGTGTCCGCCCCGGGCGCGTCCACGAGTTCCGCCAACAGTCCCATCGCCACCAGTTCGCGGTAGTGGAAGCAGTTGACGTCGACCAGGGCGACGGTGTCCCCACCCCGGCCGTAGAGCGCGGGGTCGTTGTCGATGCCGGTCCCCGAGTCGCGGACCCAGCGGTAGAGGCCGCGCCGGCCGAGGGTGTGCCGGTCCCACCAGTCCCGTAGCCGCAGCAGGTCGGGCCACAGTTCGGCAGCCAGGTCGGGCCGGGCGAGCCGGGTGCACAGGGACACCGTCCAGGCGGCGTGGATCGGCTGCCCGACGTGCCGGAAGTCGGCCGACCCGTCCGGGTCTATCCGGGACGGCGGTCGGCCGTCGTCGGCGAGCCGTTCGAGCAGGTTGCGCAGCGAACCCACCTCGTGCGCGGTGAGGCTCGCCGGGAGGGCCATGCCCAGGAAGTAGGTGTCCCAGGTCCAGAGGGAGTGGTACTCGGCGCCCGGGACGAGATAGGGGTGCGGCAGGGCCGGCGAGGTCCGGCCCAGCGCGTCGACCAGCCCCTGGTAGTAGCTGTCGATCGTGGGTGTCACCGCCGCCGGGTGGTCGGTGCCCGGCAGGGCCCGGGGGTCGGGCGAGGTGCGAAGGTACCCCTCAAGGTCGTAGACCGTGGGGTGGAAGTCCGTGGTCATCGGGTTGCCGTTCGTCGCGGGGCCGGGTGGTCGCGGCCAGGGGTGGGTGCAGCGGTACGGGGGCGTCCTCGGGGAGCAGGCCGCGCGCCGTGAGGGCGGTCCAGAAGTCGGGGGGAATCGGTCGGCTCAGCGCCTCCACCATGGCGGTCACCTCGTCCGGTGACCGGACGCCGACGACGGTCGTACCGACGGCGGGGTGGCCCGACGCGAACTGGGCGGCGGCGGACCGCAGTTCGACGTCGTGGTCGTGGCAGACCTCGGCGAGTCGGCGGACCCGGTCGACGATGTCGGCCGGGGCCTTCCGGTAGTTGTAGAAGCCATCGGGGTCGCCGGTGGCGAGGATTCCGGAGTTGAACACGCCGGCGGCGATGATGCGGGTGCCCCGGTCGAGGGCTCTGGGCAGCAGCTCACCCAGGGCCGACTGGTCCAGCAACGTGTACCGGCCGGCGAGCAGGACGTAGTCCAGTTCGAGCCGCTCGACGAGGCGGAGGGCCAGGTCGACGTGGTTGCAGCCGACACCGATCGCCCCGACCACGCCTTCGGCCCGCAGTTCCCGCAGCCCTTGGTAGCCGGTGGTGGCGGCCAGGTCCTCGTGGGTCTCCGGGTCGTGCAGCAGGGCGACGTCGACGAACGTGGTCCGCAGCCGACGAAGGGACGCCTCGACCGATTCCCGGATCTCCCGGACCGACCAGCCCCGGTGCACCCTGCCGGGCCGCATCGACAGGCTGTCCGGATCGTCGAGGTCGACGTCCGGTAGCTCGTCCACGAGGGTGCCGACCTTGGTGGACAGCACGAGCGGCGCAGATCCGGTACGCCCCGCGAGGTAGCCGCCGATGCGGTGCTCGCTCAGCCCGTCGCCGTAGCCGGGCGCGGTGTCGACGTAGCGGATGCCGGAGCGCACCGCCCGCTCGATCGTCTCGGCGGCGGTCCGCGCCGACACGGGGGAGTACAGCCGGCCGAACGCGGCGGTGCCGATGCCCACCGCGGGCAGCCGTACCGGCGTCGGTTCAGGGTTCACGGTGGAGTCCGTCCCGGCTGGCCTCGAACTCCCGTCGGGTCGTCTCGGTGAGCGGGTAGTAGTCGCGCAGGCGGCCCCCGGCGCGGATCCGGTCCCGGCTGAACGCCTCCCACTCCTCGTGCTCGGCGGCCTGCGTGGCGACCGTGTCGGCGAGCCGGGCCGGGACCACGACGACCCCGTCGTCGTCGGCGACGATGATGTCGCCGGGCAGCACGAGGACCCCGCCGACCTGGACCGGGACGTGGTACCCCCAGGGGAACAGCTCGTCCTGGGAGGCGTAGTGCGGGGTCGAGCCGGTACACCAGATCGGGACCTGGCTGACCTTGAGCCGTGGGGTGTCGCGCACCCGGCCGTCGACGACGATCCCGGTGCCGCCCTGGTTGCGGAAGGACGCGACCAGGATCTCGCCGAGGCACCCGGAGCGGCGGGCCGCGTTCGCCTGGACCACCAGGAAGTCGGCCGGCGCGACGTCGTCGAAGACCCGCCAGAGGGCGGAGTGGCGTTCGACGTACTCCTGGGAGGCGCCGCTGACGATGTCCTCGCGTTGCGGCAGCAGCAGCAGGGTCCGGGCCACCCCGACGGTGTGCGGAACGGCCGTCAGCGGTTCGGGGCCCTCGATCCAGGTCCGTCGGATGCCGAGTTTGTGCAGGATGGCGCAGGCGGTCGCCGCGGAGATGGTGGCGAAGCGGTCCAGCAGCGCCGGGTCGGGCCTGGCGGGCGGCTCGCCCACCACGGGTAGCGGCCAGCCGAAGTCGGGAGTGTCAGTGGTCATCGGTGCCTGCCGATCGGGGGTGCGCCGCCGTCCGGTCGAGCGGCCGGTAGGTGGGGTGGGCGGCGTGGCGGTCGAGGTACAGCGTCAGGCGGACGTCGGCTCCCGGGGCGAGCACGACGTCCAGCGTGCCGGCCGCCACGTCCCGGTGGTGCCGGGAGGCCGGCGAGGTCGGGGCGAACTGGTCGGCGAGCCGGCCGGGCCAGGAGTCCACCGTGGACCAGGTCGCGGCGGCGATGACGTGTTCGCCGAGCGCCCCGCCGACGACGGTGACCTCGCGGGAGCCGGCCAGTGAGGTGTTCACCAGCTGGAGGTCGATCTCGTCGGCGGTGATCCGGGTGACCAGGGCCGCCACGTCGGGCGGGAGTCCGGGGGTCCCGTCCGGCCGGAAGTACCTGACCTGGGTCTGCAGGACGCCACCGTTGTAGATCACCTGCGGTCCGCCGCAGCAGAGCTGCAACAGCACCTCGGTCAGGACCGGGTTGAGGGCCTGGTAGTGCCACTCGGTCATGGCACGGGGATCGGTGGTGTCGGCCTCGATGAGGTCCAGGCGGCGGGAGAGGACGCTCAGGGCACCGGCGAGCGCGGCCTGCGGGTAGCCCGGGTTCTCGCCGTCGAGATAGGCCAGCCACGGTTCGCAGTGGCCGTCCTCACCCTTGTTCCGGAACAGCCGGAACTCCCGGGGGTCCGACGAGCTGGCCTGCCGTACCTGCCGGAGCCGCCGCCGGTCGTGGTCGTCCTGACTGACGTTCCACAGCGCGGTCAGCAGGTCGAGGTGGGGCGGCTGGTAGTCGAAGTGTCCGCCGTCGGTGTAGCGGACCGGCGCGAGGATCGTCGGCGCGTGCGGGTCGAGGCCGTGCCGCCGGACCAGTTCCGCTCTCATGTCGGGATGGATCCGGTCCGGGGTGGCCTCGACGGCCTGGTCCAGGCAGAAGTCGAGCTGGCGGCGGGCGAACTCCAGGTAGCCCCGGTCGGGGGCGACGAGATGACAGTTGATCGCCGCGATCAGGGCGGCGCTGCCGACGCTCTCCAGGCCGTGCGGGAACGACCAGCCGTAGTGTCCGCCGTACCACCGGCCGTCCATGAGTTCGCCGACGGTGCCGTGCGGGCCGACGTTGTCGGGGACGACACCGCCGTTCGCGGCGGCCCGTTCGACCCAGCCGTCGGTGTACCGCAGCATCCAGTCCCGGAACGTCTCGTCGCCGGTCATCAGGTAGGCGTTCAACGCCAGGGTGGTCGCGCCGAGGCTGACCACCGCGTCGCCGCGTCCCATCCGGTGTTCCATCTCCGCGCCGAGGCGGAGTTGCCGGGCCTCGTCGGCGAGCAGCGTCTCGTAGCTGTCGATGCCGGGCAGCCAGGTGATGGGCAGGCCGTACCGGTCCATGCTGCGCGTCCAGGGGTACCTGGCCGGCTGCTCGTCGCGGAGGCCGTAGCGGGGGCCGCCCGACCCGGTGTGGATGGCGCGCATCATGTTGCGGGCCGGATCGTAGTTGCCGGGTGGGCCGCCCAGGTACAGCCGGGCGAACCGGGCGGCCCGGTCGGCGAACAGCGGGTCCTGCGGCGACGCCAGGCAGACTCCGTAGAAGAGCAGGTTGCCCTCGCCCTGGTGGAACCAGTCGTAGCCGATCTCGTACTCGTCGTGCAGCCGGCCCAGGCCCTCGAGCATCCGGGTGGTGCCGGTCCAGTGTCGCTTGGCCGCGTCGAGCAGGTCGGTGGAGCCGGAGATGGTGGCGAGCACCGGCCAGTTGAAGAAGATCTCGTAGAAGTCGTCCACCGCGTCGCGGGAGCTGAGGTAGCCGGGGTTGTCGAAGCGGACGCGCCCGTCGGCCTCGGTGCACCGGTCCCGGAACAGCCGCCACGCGCGGTCGAGTTCGTCGAGCAGTTTGCGCTGGAGCACCGCCCAGCCGGGAAAGGCGCCGCCGCTGGGCGCGGCCGAGATGCGGGTTCTCGCGGTGGCCGGTGGGGAGGTGGTCATCGTCGTCCGCCCTTCGCGGCCCCGGTGGGCGGCAGGTGGGTGTCGACCCAGTCGAGCATGCGTCGGGTGGCGTCCGCACTGAAGGTGTGTCCGACCTTCGCCAGTTGGACGTGCAGCAACTCCTGGCCCCGGCCGGTCTCGTCGTAGAGCGGCCGGAGCCACTCCTCGAGCCGCCGTACGTCCTCGGAGGGGGCGACGTGGTCCAGTTGCCCGGAGACCAGCAGCAGCGGGCGGGTGGCCAGGTGCCGGCCGCGTTCCGCCGTCAGGGAGGCCTTCTCGACGCGCGGTTTGCCGCGGTACTTCCCGTACTCGCGGATGCGGGTGGGGAAGCAGATCGGCATCAGGGCCACCACGCAGCGTACGCGTTCGTCGCCGGAGGTCGTCAGCATGGCCTGGAGCCCGCCCCAGGACTGACCGACGACGGCGATCCGGTCGGGGTCGATGCCCTCCGGGAGGTCGAGGACGGCGTCGATGATGCTCGGCGCCTGGGTCCACGCGGTCTCCAGGACGTCCTCACCCTTGCCGCCCAGGCTGTCGCCGACGAGGCGGGCGGCGTCCTCCCACTCCCGCTTGCGTCCGCCGTGGCCCGGGTTCTCCACGACGAGGACGTGGTGACCGCGGTTGATGAGGGCGGTGGTGAGGCTCGGCATCTCGCGGTTCTCGGGAACACCCGGCGGAAGTGCCTGGGTCCGTGGGGCGCGATGCCCACCGAAGAGGACGACGAGGCTGGACGACGGCGTGTCCGGCGGCTGGGTCAGCAGGGTGGCCGGGATCGGGTCGTGACCGGGGAACGGGATGTGCACGTCCCGGAGGAACGGCCAGGGCACCCACGGTGAGGCGGGACCGTCGGCGACGAAGTGGGAGACGTCCCGGACCACCTGCGTGACGGAGTGCGCGGCGATGATCGACGCCAACTCCGGGGTGGAGCCCTGGGGGAGGGTCAGCACGTACTCGCCGGACTTCGGCACGCCGCTCGACCTGGTCCGGCTGATCAGCCCGATCGACGCCCCCCGGGCGCGGGCCGTCGCCAACGCCCGGCCGGCGTCGGTGCCGAGCTGGCCGTCGTCGCCGAAGAGCAGGACCACCGAGTCCGGGGGGAGGGCGCTGGCGGCGACGTCCCAGTGGCGGGGCTTGTTCGACCAGCTGGCCCGGACGCCGAGCCCTTTCAGTTCGGCGGCGAGCAGCTCGGCGCCCACCTCGGTGTCCGGTTCCGTCCAGACCTCCACCGCCGCGGCGTGCCGGATGGCCGCGCCGAGCATCGGCAGGTAGTCGTCGGCGACGAACTGGGCGGCTGCCTGGATGTCCTGCTCGGCGGGACCGTGGGACCGTCCCGGGGCGTCCAGGGCCCGGTCGTTGGCGAGGCTCAGCCGCAGCGCGGGGTAGCCCTCGAAGCCGACGTGCTGGGCGAACCGGGTCAGGGTCGCCTGGGCGACGCCGCACTTGGCGGCGAACTCCACGATCGACATGCCGATCGCGTCCGACGGGCCCGAGATGATCGCCTCGCCCACCCTGCGCTCGGCGGGCGACAGGTTCGGAAGATAGGCGTGGATGCGATCGATCGCACCGCTTCTTCGCCCTGGTTGGGGCACTTGACTGATGAGCACGGCTCTGAGAATAATTCTTCCGCCCACCCGGAAGCAACTTTCATCCTGAGCTTGGGAAGAAACTTTCATCGACCGACCCGCCCCGAGATCCCCTGCCTTCACGACGGCCTCTGCCGGGGGGAGCGGAGCACCACAGCAAAGTAGGTGAACGAGCCGTGCGAACAAGGACTGACGCCCAGCGGGCGTCGCGCCGGTCGCGCCGGCGACAGGCGGTGCGACGGGAGCTGCTGTACCTCGCGCTCTGCGCCCCCGGACTGGTCGCCTTGATCCTCTTCAACTACGTCCCGCTTTTCGGGGTGGTGCTCGCCTTCAAGAACTTCCGTCCCCGGCGGGGGATCTGGGGCAGCGAGAACGTCGGCTTCGACAACTTCGCCTACCTGTTCGCCGGGGACGCCTGGCGGATCACCCGCAACACCGTCGCCATGAACGCGCTGTTCATCGTCGCCACCCTGGTGGTGGCGCTGACCCTGGCGATCCTGATCAACGAGCTGCGGGACCGGTCACCCCTGCTGACCAAGGTGACACAGTCCGCGATGTTCCTGCCGTTCGTGCTGTCCTGGGTCGTCGTCGCACACCTGGCGACCGCGTTCCTCGACGCCCGCAGCGGCCTGCTCAACCAACTGCTCGACCTCGTCTCGCTGCCGGCCGTCAACTGGTACGCCGAACCCTCGTACTGGCCGGCCATCCTCACCTCGGTCGACCTGTGGAAGGGCGTCGGCTTCTGGGTGATCGTGTACCTGGCCGGCATTCTGGCGATCAACCCGTCGCTCTACGAGGCGGCGAGCCTCGACGGGGCCTCCCGCTGGCAGCAGACCCGCCGGATCACGCTGCCGCTGATCCTGCCGTTGATCACCATCAACGTCCTGCTCTCGGTGAGCAAGGTGTTCAACGCCGACTTCGGGCTGTTCTTCCAGGTCACCCAGAACAGCCCGGCGCTCTACCCGACCACCGACGTCATCGACACCTATGTCTACCGGGCGCTGACCACCACCGGCGACGTGGGCATGGCCGCCGCGGCCGGGCTCTACCAGGCCGTCGTCGGGCTGGTGCTGGTGGTCGGGGCCAACTGGTACGTGCGGAGGAGAAGTGCCGACAATGCTCTCTTCTGACGTCACCGACACCCGGGACACCACCACCGGCACCGCCGCCGCCCTGTCGGCACGGTCCGGACGACCGGCTCCACGGTCGGCGTCAGCCGTCCTGCTCCGGCTGGTGATGGCGGCGGTCGCCGCGGCCTTCATCGTCCCGCTGCTCGTCATGCTGTCCGCGTCGTTCTCCGAGGAACGGCAGCTCAACGAGCACGGGTACGCGCTCTGGCCCAGGGGCTTCACCCTGGACGCCTACCGGTTCGTGCTGGAGAACTCGGAACAACTGGTCCGCAGCTACGCGGTGTCCGTCGTGGTGACCACCGTCGGCACGACGGCGTCGCTGCTGATCATGTCGCTGATGGCGTTCGCGTTGTCCCGACCCGACTTCCGGCTAGCCAAGCCGCTGGCGTTCCTGGTCCTGTTCACGATGATCTTCAACGGTGGACTGGTGCCGCTGTACATCGTCATCACCCGGTACTACCAGCTCCAGGACACCATCTGGGTGCTGATCCTGCCGTACCTGGTCGCGCCCTGGTACGTCCTGCTCCTGCGCACCTACTTCAAGGGCCTGCCCGCCGACCTGTTCGACGCGGCCCGGATCGACGGCGCCGGTGAACTCCGGACGTTCTGGTCGATCGTTCTGCCGCTGTCGAAACCCGCCCTCGGCGCGGTCGGACTGTTCGTCATCCTCCAGTACTGGAACGACTGGTGGCTGGGACTGCTCTACATCCAGGACCGCTCGCTCATGCCGGTGCAGCTGCTGCTCTACCGGGTCGGCTCCAGTATCGACTTCGCCCTCGCCAACCCCGCCCTGGCCGGCCAGGCCGGTGACATCCCGGTGCAGTCGGCGCGGGCGGCCATCGCGATGTTGGCGATCGGCCCGATCGTCCTCGCCTTCTTCTTCCTCCAGAAATTCCTGATCAAGGGAATCACCCTTGGCGGCGTCAAGGACTGACCGACACCCCGCCACCACCGAAGGGACGCACAACCCATGGCAAAGATCAGCAGACGGTCCTTCCTGACCGCCACCGGTGCCACCGCCGGCGCGCTACTCGGCGGCTCCTTCCTCTCCGGCTGCTCCTCCGACGACGAGAAGTCCGGCGGAGCCGCGACGTTGACCTACAGCTTCATGGCCACCCGGGAACTGCCCGACGTCGGACTCATCCAGCAGACCCTGAACGACCTGCTCCGGCAGAAGGGCGCCACGTACTCCGTCCGACTGAACCCGCTCCAGGACTACAACAAGGTGATGGGGCTCAAGGTGGCCTCCGGCGACCCCGGAGACCTCTACTTCACCGCGCCCTGGTCCAACCCGTACGCCACCAACGCCTCCAGCGGCAACCTGCTGGCCCTCGACGACCTGCTGAGCCGGCACGCCCCCAAGCTCCAGGCCAGCATGTCCGCCGACACCTGGAACGCCGCCCGGGTCAAGGGCAAGCTGTACGGCGTCATCAACCAGCAGCGCTTCCCGAAGATGTGGGGATACCAGGCGAAGAAGGAGGTCGTCGAACAGCTCGGCCTGGACCCGTCGACGATCTCGTCGTACGCCGAACTCGAGCCCTACCTGGCCCGGGTCAAGCAGGCCGGGAAGCTGCTGCCGTGGTCCACGTCGAACGGCGGCCACGGCGCGCTGTTCCACCCGGAGATCCACGGCTACGACCCGATCGCCACCACGCTCGGACTCGCCGTCCGCTACGACGATTCGGCCCTGACCGCGCTGTCCTGGTTCGACACGCCCGAGTTCGAGGAGGCCGTGCGGACCGCCCGCCGGTGGAACGAGCGGGGGTACACCGAACCCACCCCGCCCACCCCGAACGACATGCAGGTGCGGTGGAACGCCGGCCGGACCGCCTTCGCCGACGCGCAGTACCTTCCCACCAACCCGCAGTACACCGACTTCCCCACCATCGGCGCCACCTTCGTCACGACGCCGCTGCTCAACACCGACGGGGTGCTGGCCACCCTGACCGGAATCAACGCCGACGCGCCGCACGCGGTGGAGGCGATGTCGTTCCTGGAGGCGCTCAACACCGACCAGGACATCTACCGCACCATCTGCTTCGGCATCGAGGGCACGCACTACCAGGCCAGCGCCACCGATCCGCAGGTCCTGGAAGCCGGCCCCAAGCAGGCCGCCTGGAACCCGAACACCGACTGGGTCTTCGGCAACCAGTTCAACGCGCCGTACCGGAACCAGGAGGACGCCACCGCCAAGCGGTGGGAGCGGGAACGCGAGCTGAACGCCACCGCCGTGCCGTCGAAGGCCATCGGCTTCTCGCTCGCCACCGACAGCATCCGCACCGAGGTCGCGGCGGTCACCGCCGCCATCCAGGAACACGCCAACCTGGCGATGATCGGGCAACTGAAGGCCGACGTGGCGCTGTCGAACCTCCGTACCGCCCTGGACCGGGCCGGCATGCCCCGGGTGCTGGCGGCCGCCCAGCAGCAATTGTCCGAGTTCAAGAACTCCTGAGTCGATGCCGTCACCCGACCCCGACACCCTGCTGGTCGACGTCGGCACCACCCGGGTCAAGGCAGCGGTCGTCCGCCGGGACACCCTGCTGACGCTGCCCGCCCACCGCACCGACCACCACTTCGACGTCCAGCGGTCCGGGCTCCGGACGACCTGGAGCGTCGACTCCGTCCGACGTGGCCTCGACGAGGTCGTCGAGCGGTCCACCGCCCGGCACGGCCCGTCGCCCGAACTGAGACTCAGCGCCCACATGCGCGGCTTCGCCATCGACACACCGGCCACCGGGTACCTCACCTGGCAGGACCGCCGCTGCCTGGAAACCGGCGGCGACGGCCGGACGGCGTACCAGCGGCTGGCCGCCGGGCTGCCCCGGGAGGCGTTCGCGCGCACCGGCACCCGGCTCCGGCCGGACTCGCCGCTCGCCAACGCCTACCAGGTCGCCCTGACCGCCGACCGGCCGCTGCGCGGACGGTTCCACACCCTGGGGAGCCTCATCCTGGAACACCTGACCGGGGAACACGTCACGCACGTGACGCTCGCCGCCGCGACCGGGCTGTACGACCTGGTACGCGACGAGTGGAGTCCGGAACTGCTCCACTTCACCGGACTGGACGGTCTGACCTTCCCGCAGGTCACCCACGACCTGCTGCCGGTCGGGGTCGCGGCGCGGACCGGGATGCGCGTCCACCCCGAACTCGGCGACAACCAGGCCGCCGTGCACGGGGCGGGCGCGGACGACGGCAGCACCGTCGTCGTCTCCGTCGGCACGGCCGGACTGGTCAGCCGGGTGTCAGCCGCACCGGCCCCGGCCCCCGGCGTCGAGGTCCGCCCGTACCTCGGGGCCAGCTACCTGCACGTCGTGTCGGGGCTTCCGGGCGGTTCCGCGACCGGCCCGGACCGGGCGGACGAGGCGGCTGCCCGTCCGTTCGCGGACGCCGTCGACCTGCTGGACCCGGCCCACGACGCGCGGCGGATCGTCGCCACCGGCGGGGCGGTCGACGCCACCCCCGGCTTCGCCGCCGCCCTGGGACGCCTGACCGGCCTGCCGACGACGGTGGACCCGACCCACGACCACTCCCTGCTCGGACTGGCGCGACTCGCCCGACCGGCGACGTTCCGGCCACCCGGGACCGGATCCCGGGCGCTGGTCCATGGCTGACCGTCGACCGCCGGCGTTCGGCACGCTGGTCGCGGAGTTCGCCGGCTCCGCCCTGCCAGCGTTGTTGCACAGCGCGGGACTCCGGTTCGCGGTGGTCGACTGCGAACACGGATCCTTCGACCCCGGCCAGGTGACCACCACGATCGCGGCCGCCCGCACCGACTTCGACGTCTACGTCCGGACCCCGGTCACCGACCGGAGCCGGGTGCTGGGCTTCCTCGACGCCGGAGCGGCCGGGATCGTCGCCCCGATGATCTCGACCCGGGCCGACTGCGAACGACTCGTCGAACACACGAAGTACCCGCCCCTCGGCCGCCGGGGGGTGAGCACCTTCCGGGCCCACACCGGGTTCAGCCGGGTCGACCCGGCCAGCTACCTCGAACACGCCAACCGTACGGTGCGCTGCTTCGGCCAGATCGAGACGGCGCGCGGTCTGGCGCTGGTGGACACGATCGCCTCGGTGCCCGGCCTCGACGGCCTGGTCCTCGGGCCGAACGACCTGCTCGCCGACCTCGGGGCACCCGGCCGGTACGACCATCCGGTGCTCGCCGAGGCCGTCGCGGCCCTCGCCGCCGCCGGTCGTGACCACGGCCTGACGGTGGGCGTCATGACCTCCGACCGTGGGCTGCTGACCACCGCCCTGGCGCACGGCTTCCACTGGATCGCCTGGTCGAGCGACTCCGCCCTGCTGCACCGGGCGGCGCGTGACGCGCACGCGTTCCTGGCAACGAAAGGTGCCCCATGACCGTCCCCGAACCGCTGACCGCCGAAGACCTGGACCACGCCGCGCGGCAGGCGCTGCGCGAACCGACGGTGGTCGCCGGACCGGCGTTGGCGCGCTACCCGACCGCCTTCGACTACGGCATGGCCCTCGGCATCGACGCGACCCGGGGCGGACGACTGTGGGCGGCGTCGATCGCGGGCGGCGACGACCACCGTGCCTTCGTCGTCCTGCGGCGCAGCGACGACGGGGGCGGCACCTGGTCGGACCCGGTCACCCTGGTCGACCCGGACGACCCGGACGACCCGGACGACCCGGACGACCCGCTGCGGCGGCGCAGCCTGGTCGGCGCGGTGTGGGTCGACCCCGCCAACCGGCTCTGGCTCTTCTTCGACCAGGCGGTCACCTACTTCGACGGGCGCGCCGGACTGTGGTGCATGGTGTCGCCCGACGCCGACGCCGACACCCTCACCTGGTCCGCGCCGCGCCGGATCGACGACGGCGCGCCGCTCAACAAGCCGGTCGTCCTCGACGACGGGACCTGGCTGCTGGCCGGATCACTCTGGGACCGCAGCCGGATCGAGACCCCTGCCCGCACGCCGCGCGAGTCGTGGCCGAGAAACCCCTACGCCGACAGCTTCCACGAACTCGACAGCCGGCGCGGCGTCACGGTGCTGCGCAGCCGCGACGACGGGGCGACCTGGCGGCGTCTCGCCACGGTGCGCTTCACGCCCCCCGACTACGACGAGCCCCGCCTGGTGCAACGACGCGACCGGACCCTCTGGATGACGGCCCGGGTGGCCAGCGGTGGCCTCGCCGAGTCGTACTCCCACGACGGCGGCGCGAGCTGGACACCGCCCCGACCCTCGCCGGTCATCCGCCAACCCAACTCCCGGCACGCGCTGCAGCGGTTGCGCAGTGGTGCCCTGCTCCTGGTCAAGAACGGCACCGAACTCGACCGGGCGGCCCCCGGGCACGGCCGCCACCAGCTCACCGCGTTCCTCTCCCGGGACGACGGCGTCACCTGGACGTCGGGCCTGCTGATCGACGCCCGCTCCAAGGTGGCGTACCCCGACGTCGCGCAGCTCCCCGACGGGGACGTCTGCGTGTCCTACGACTACAACCGCAGCACCCACGGCCACTTCCTGCTGGTCCGGCTCACCGAGGCGGACATCGCCGCCGGTCGGCCCGACCGCATCCACCGCACCGTCATCTCCCGGGCCGATCCCGACGCGCTGGCCCGTCGCCTGCGGCGGGAGGCCCTGGCCGACGGGGAACCACCACACCCGTCCCCCGCGAGGAAGGACCACCACCATGCCTGACTTCGACCTGAAACGCCGCACGCTGTTGCAGGCCGCCGGTGCCGCGGCAGCCGTCGGCACCGTCACCGGAACCATCGCCGGCACCGGACCGGCGCACGCCGCGGCACCGGTGGCCGCGCCGGCCAGCGAGCCCACCGAGCCACCGCGCTCCCGGGTCTCCATCTCGCACGTCACCGAGTCGGTCGACGACGGCTCCTCGATGGTGGTCGTCGGCGAGGGCTTCTCCTCCTCGTCCGAGGTGTGGCTGTTCAAGCTGCCCAAGGACACCAAGGACGCCGCGAAGGCGAGCCTCGGCCAGCCGAGCGCGCTGCCCGCCCGGCCGCCGACCGGCGCGGTCAAGGCGGCCATCGTGAACGGGACGCGTCCGCAGGCCCTGATCGTGGGCCACATCGGCTACCCGACGCCCGCCGCCGACCTGAGTGTCTTCCCCACCGCCGTGTGGGTCCGCGACGGCGACGACTGGTCGCCGCCCTACGTCGTCAACCGGGCCGGCATCTTCTTCCTGGAGACCGACCTGGTCGTACCGGGAGAGACCATCCGGGTCTTCGGCCGCAACCTGCTGCCGAACTACGTCTTCCGGGGCACGGACTACGACTACCCGATCGCGCTGCGGAAGGTCGGTGGCGGTGCCGTCCACTGGGCGCAGCTCTACGACGGGGAAGGCCAGACCCGGCCGAACTACAAGCCGTACGTGGCGCAGATCCGGATGCCCGAGGACCTGCCGGACGGGGAGTACGACCTCAGCCTGCACGGCCGGTTCGGGCTGGCGGACGGCTGGAGCAACGCGGTCCGGCTCCTGGTCCGGGCGAAGCGGACCCTGGTCAACCGGCTGGCCCGGCACGACCTCACCGACCAGGTCGGCGCGCCGGGCGGCCGGCCCCGGACCGAGGTCGTCAAGATCTCCGAGGGCGCGAGCTACGACGACAACTGGCGTCGCATCCAGGACCGGCTGGACGCGGTGGGGCGGCGGGGCGGCGGCATCGTCCGGCTGCCCAGCGGACCGATCGCGATCGGCCGTACCCTGCGGGTCCCCGACGGGGTGGTGCTCGAGGGCAGTGGGCGCGGCGCGACCCGGCTCACCACCCCGCTCGACGTGCCGTTCCAGGGCACCTTCCCGGTCGGCAACCTGTTCCCGTCGCCGGCCTTCCGCCGGGGCTTCGCCGGCGACTACACCCCGTACTGGGCCCCGCACCAGCCGCTGGTCTGGCTGGAGGGCGGCTCCGGCGTCTCCGACCTCGCCATCCAGGCCGGATCGCGGAACTTCACCGCCGTGCTGATCGGCAACTCCGACCCGGAGAAGGTGCTGGCGGACGCCTTCGTCAAGCGCGTCGACATCACGGTGCGGACCACGACGTACGCGTTCCAGAGCGGCTTCTCGCCGACCAACGGCGGCATCCACGTGGTGAGCCCGACCGCCCGGCTGGTGATCTCCGACTGTGTCGTCGATGCCCACGAGCCGATCTCGATGTACGCCGGCCGGCACGCGCACCACCACGCGATGATCGTCCGCAACTCGTTCTCCTCGCATCAGCGGCAGGACTCGAACATCGGGATGATCATGGGTTGGTCCGACTCGGTGTTCGAGGACAACGAGCTGTACTCCGGTGGCCGTGGCCTGATCTCCCAGATGAACATGACCCGGGTCTACCTCTGCGGCAACCGGATCCACGAGATCGGTGGCCGGGGCAACGCCAGCGAGGTGCTGATGGCCGAGGCCGGCGACGTGGGCGAGGAGGTGACGGTGACCGGGGCGACCGGTACCACCGTCCGGACCAGCTCCGCCCTGCCGGCGGGCGCGGCCCGGGCGACCTCGACCGAGCTCTACGCGTGGGTCGCCGAGGGGCGCGGCTTCGGCCAGTACCGCCGGATCGTCGACAACGACGGCAACGGCACCCTGACCCTGGACCGGCCCTGGCGTACCGTGCCCGACACCACCTCGAAGATCGACATCATCTTCAGCCCGGCGGTCAACAACCTGTGGCTCAACAACGTGTACAGCAACGGGCGGGGTTACCTGCAACCCTTCTACGGGGGTGGCTTCGACAACGTCATCGCCGGCAACGAACTGCGCAGCGCCGGTGGGCTCAGCATCTGGTCCGGCTTCAAGAAGACCGGCTTCGCGCGCCGCTCGGTGGGCGCGTACAACCTCATCTACAACAACATGCTCACCGGCTCGGACGCGCTGAACCTGTACGGCGGTGACGCCGGCACCGAGGACGTGCCCGGCGGGCTGTTCGCGAACACCGTACGGCGTAACCAGCTCTGGTCCCGTGGCTCGGCCACCCAGACCAACCAGTACTACAACATCTGGTTCTCCCGGCGGGACCAGGCGGACCCCGAACTCGAGGGCTCGATCAACCTGCGCCGCTGCGACTCCACCGTGGTCGAGGCGAACTACATCTTCCAGGACCGCAACGGCGTGCTCGCCCGGGGCGGGAAGAACAACGTGGTCCGCTACAACCGGATGGACCGGGTGGAGAACCGGATCCTGCGTCAGGAGGACCCGCGGGGGCTCGTCGCCACCGCGCCGCCGTTCGAGAACCCCTACTAGCCGGACCGTCAGGTCGGCGCCGGTACCGGCGCCGACCTGATCCGGGATGCCGGGCGGACGGCTCAGGTGGGCGGCACGTACAGCATCCGGCCGGTGGTGTTGGGCCGGGTGTTGAAGACGACGCCCGGGGTGGCGTCGGCGAGCACCCGGGCGTGCACCTGCGCCGGCGTCCAGGTCGGGTGCGCGGCGAGGATCAGCGCGGCGGCCCCGGCGACGTGCGGTGCCGCCATCGAGGTACCGGACTTCGTGGCCCACGCGGTGTCGGTGTCGTACCCGGCGGAGACGATGCTCTGGCCGGGCGCGAACAGGTCCACGCACGGACCCTGGTTGCTCAGCCAGGCGGCACCGTCGTCCGGCCAGGTCGACCCGACGGTGAGTACCGCCGGGATGAACGCGGGCGTCTTCACGCAGGCGTCCCCGCCGTCGTTGCCGGCGGACGCGACCACGGTGACCCCCGAGTTGATCAGCCCGGTGGTGGCCGCCTCGTACGCGCCGGGGTTGAGTGTGGTCGAGTTGCCGAAGCTCATGTTCGCCACGGCGGGGTGCTGGGCGTTCGCGGTCACCCAGTCGATCGCCTGGGTGGTGGTGGCGATGTCACCGGTGGCGTCGCACGCCCAGACCCGTACCGCGACCAGCGTGACGTTCTTCGCCACCCCGTACGTGCCGCCGCCCAGGGTGCCGGCGACGTGGCTGCCGTGGCCGTAGCAGTCGTCGGCGGTGCCGCCGTCCACCACGTCGACGCCGTTGACCACCCGGCCGCCGAAGTCCTGGTGGGTGAAGCGGATGCCGGAGTCGATGACGTACGCGTGCACGCCCTGCCCACCGCCGGACGGGTAGCTGAACGAGCCGTCCAGCGGCAGGGCGGCCTGGTCCACCCGGTCCAGGCCCCAGGACGGCGGGTTCGGCTGGGTGCCCAGCACGGTGACCGGTGCGGTGCCGCTGTCGGTGGTGGCCGGGGCGCTGCCGGGGGTGGCCGGGGCGTCGAGCCGGATCCGGCGGTTCTGTTCCACGAAGGCCACGGACCCGTCGGTGGCGATGCGCCGGGCCGCCGCCTCGTCGGCCCGGATGGTGAAACCGCGCAGCGCGGCACTGTACTGGTGACCCACGGTCGCCCCGTACCGGTGGGCGACGGCCCGCGCGGTTCGGTCCACCGCGTCCCGGGCCGCCTGCCGGGCCGACGCGGACAGGGCGCCGGCCGGCACCCGGCCGTTCCGGGTCAGGATGCTGGTGTCCCGCAGGACGACGCTGTCCCTGAGTACGACGATGTAGCTGCCCGGGATCGCGGTCGGCTGGTCGGCACCGAGGATGGTGACCGACCCGTCTACGGCTGCCGGGCCGGTCGCGCCGGCCGGTGCGGCGACGCCGGCCAGCGACGTCGTGCCGGCCAGCGACGTCGTGCCGGCCAGCGACGTCGTGCCGGCCAGCGACGCCGCTCCGGTCGCGCCGACCAGCGACGCTGTGCCGGTCGCGCCGGCCGGTGCGGCGACGCCGGCCAGCGATGCCGCCGTGGCCGTGACGGCCAGCGCGAGCGCGCCGAGCCGCCGCGAGGTGGCGTACCGGTGTGAACTGACCTGCGGTGTCCGCATCGCTGCCCTCCCGGTCGGTCCCCGTTGCGGTCCCCGTCGTTCCGCAGCGACACGAGGTATCGACCGATAGCGATGTTATGTGCTGTGGGCCGGACTGGCTGTCCCGGCCGGGCTCACTCGGTGGCCTCGACCGTGCGGGGCTGGTCGTCCCCGGCCGGACGCGGGGCCACGACGTGCACGGACACCCCCGTGTTGCTGTTGTGCGTCTCGATCCAGGTGTCCAGCGCCGTCCGGCAGGCATGGTCGACGTGGCGCAGGCCGCTCAGGTCGAGCCGTACGGTCCGGTCGGCGGGCAGCCCGTTCAGCGTGGTGAGAATGGTGGGCAGCCGCAGGAAGGTGGCGTTGCCGGTGATCGCGACGTCGATCGGGCCGGCCCCGGCGTCCCGGACGGTGACCCGCACGTGCGACGTCTCCCAGGCGGTCTTGACCACCGCCAGGCCCAGACCGACCAGCACCCCGGTGAACATGTCCGTGGTGAGGATGGCCGTCGCCGTCACCACCAGCACCACCACCTCGCCCCGGTGTCCCCGCCAGAGCTCCGGCAGGGCCCGCAGCGGCAGCAGCTTGAATCCGGCGTACACCAGCACGGCGGCCAGCGCCGGCAGCGGCATCAGCCCGATCAGGCCGGGCGCGGCGGCGGCGAACAGCAGCAGCCACAGGCCGTGCAGCACCCGGGACGCCTTGGTCCGCGCCCCGGCCCGTACGTTGGCGGAACTGCGGACGATGACCGCGGTCATCGGCAGGGCGCCGAGCAGGCCGCAGATGGCGTTGCCGGTGCCCTGGGCCACGAGTTCCTTGTCGAAGTCGGTACGCGGGCCCTGGTGCAGCCGGTCCACCGCCGCCGCGCTGAACAGGCTTTCCGCCGAGGCGACCAGGGTGAACGTGGCGATGGTGGCGAGCACACCGAGGTCGACCAATTCCCCCCAGTGCCCGAGGGAGGGCTGCATCGCCGCCAGCACCCCCTCCACCTGGATGGTGTCGACCGGCAGCCCGAACGCGGCGGTCACCCCGGCGGCCAGCACGACGGCGACCAGCGCGCCGGGGACGGTCCGCAGCCGACCGGGCAACGCGTCCCAGGCCACCATCACCACGATGGTCGACACGCCCACGGCGAGCGAGACCCGGGCCGGGTGGGAGACGACGATCCCGTTCAGCAGCCCCGGCAGCCCGGTGAACTTCCCGGTGCCGGAGTGCGGCACGGCGGCACCGGCCAGCACGTAGAGCTGCCCGGCGATGAGCAGCAGGCCGATGCCGGCGAGCATGCCCTGCACCACGGACACGGTGATGGCGCGGAACCAGCGGCCCAGCCGCAGCAGCCCCAGACCGACCTGGACCAGCCCGGCGACCAGGACGATCGTGCCGAGCCCGGCCAGCCCGTACCGGTCCACGGCCTCGGCGACCAGCACGGTCAGGCCGGCGGCCGGGCCGCTGACCTGGAGGCTGCTGCCGGGCATGAGTCCCACCACCAGACCACCGACGATGCCGGTGACCAGGCCCAGTTCGGCCGGTACGCCGGAGGCGACGGCGATGCCGACGCAGAGCGGCAACGCCACGAGGAAGACGACGACGGAGGCGGACAGGTCGGCCCGCAGCGCACGCCAGGGCGGGGCGGAAGACATCATGATTCACATCCGGGGGGAAGGCGGGGAGAACGGACCCGGTCACCGCCGCCCGCCGGCTGCCCGGCGGACCACCGGCGTCGACCGGGGGTGCGGGGCAGCGGCGGGCGGCCGGTGGCGACCGGAAGTGACAGTCGGGTGGGCGGGTACCGCCCGGTCGATGGTGGGGACGTCGTCAGCCGACGGCCGTACGGCACGGGGCGGCGGTCGGGACCGGCCCCCGGCGTACGTCGCTCAGCAGCGCAGGACGCTCAGCCGTACCGGACGGGCTCCGTCGCCGACGCTCGCGCCACCGTCCACGGTCGAGGTGCTCCGGCGGATGGCCCCGTCGGGCGGCGTCGGCCCGAGCTGGGGCACCGGGCTGCGCCGGTCGGTGCCCTGGTTGCCCCGTCCGGAGCGGGCGACCGACCCGCACGCCTTGGCGTCGAAGCCCGTGGTCACGATGGGTTTCGGGCGCTGCCCGTCGGGCCCGGCCAGGGCGCTCACGGCGCGGTACGGGACGGAGGTGAACGCCGGGACGCCGGCCGGGGCGGACGCGGGCGGCGGCCCGGCGGTGGCGGCGAGCGGGACCCGGCAGACCAGGCCGACGTGCAGCAGGATGGCCCAGGCGAGCAGCGGGGCGAGGACGACGAGTCTGCGCGGCACCGCTCACCCCCAGGCCGGTACGTCTACCCACGCGGGCCGCGTGGGTATACCGGGATCAACCCGTGGCGCGGGGGGTCGGTTACGCCTGTTCCGGCAGGTAGGGGATCTACGGGCCGGTCGGAAGGTGGGGTACGGGTCGGCCGGTCGGCGCGCGTCCGGCCGGCTGCTCCACTGAGCACGCCGCGAGATGACCGGCCGTCGACGGCGGTGTGATGATTCCACGCAATCAACTGACGTCGATCAAGGGTGTGGTCGTCATGAGTTCCGGACTGTCGATCGCACTCTTCCCGGTCGCGTTGGGCATCGTCATGCTCGGGATCGGGCTCAGTCTCACCACCGAGGACTTCCGCCGGGTGCTCCGGCATCCCCGGGTGGTGGCGATCTGCCTCGGCTGCCAGATGCTGGTGCTGCCGGCGATCGCCCTGGGGCTGGTGGTCGCCTTCGACCTGCGTCCGGAACTGGCGGTCGGCATGATGCTGCTCGCCGCCTCACCGGGCGGCAGCACCGCCGGCCTATACAGCCACCTCTTCAAGGGCAACGTGGCGCTGAACGTCTCGCTGACCGCGGTGAACTCGGTGCTGGCCCTGTTCACCCTGCCGGTGATCGTGAACCTGGCGGTGGCCGGTTTCGTCGGCTCGGACGACTCGATCGGGCTCCAGTTCGGCAAGGTGCTCCAGGTCTTCGCCCTGGTGCTGATCCCGATCGCGATCGGGATGTTCGTCCGGTCCCGGTACACCGCCTTCGCGCTCCGGATGGAACGCCCGGTCAAGATCCTGTCCGTGGTGGTCCTGGTCGTGATGATCGTCGGGGCGCTCACCGGCATCAAGGACGACGTCCTCGACACCCTCGGCGAGATCATCCTCATCGTCCTGGTCTTCAACGTGATCAGCCTGGCGATCGGGTACCTAGCGCCGCGCCTGCTGCGGATCGGGCACCGTGAGTCGGTCGCCTCCTCGTTCGAGATCGGCCTGCACAACGCCACCCTGGCCATCACCGTCGGGATGAGCCCGGCGCTGCTGGACAACAGCACCATGGCGATGCCGTCGGTGGTCTACGGCACCCTGATGTTCTTCACCGCCGCCGCGTTCGGCCTGGTCGCCGCCCGCCGGGCCCCGGCCGGCCCCGAGACGCCGGCCGCCGCTCCCGGTCCGGCCGGCCGGACCACCCGGCACCCCGCCGGATGAGCTGACCAGCCGAACCCCGGTGCCCCGGGGGACGGGCATCCGATGCTCCCCGAACCGGGCGACTCGCGGCCTCAGGTGTTGACCGGGCGGCGGGCGACCAGCAGCACGTGCGTGACCGGCCAGTCCAGCGGTGCGCCGGTCACCGTGCTGAGGGCGGCGACCGGGGCGAGCCGGTTGGTGACGATCCACTCGTTGCGGAACGGCCCGCTCGCCGGGTCGACCTCGAAACCGACGTCGGCGAGGAGCGCCTTCCAGTCGGCCCACTCCAGGCCGCAGAACTGCTCCTGGGTCTCGGACAGCCAGTTGTCGGGGTAGTCCTTGCGGGTGAGGAAGTCCATCGCCGCGCCCAGCGGCAGCTCGACGACCGCTCCGTCCGGGCCGTCCCCCGGGCTGTCCGGGCCGTCCACCGGGCCGACCGCGCCCTGCGCCGCGCCGACCGCGCCGTCCACCGGGCCGGCTGCGCTGTCCAGCGGGCGGTACGGGAAGGGGAAGCGGTAGTCGACCGCGAACTGGTCCAACCGGGCCCGGGTCGACAGCCCCCGCACGTGCCCGGCCACCTCGGCGGGCGTCAGGGACGCCAGGTCGGTGCGCGGCCGGGCCGGGTTCGCGCCGTCCGTCGTCGCCAGGCGCAACCGTACCGGCCGGTCCCGGCCGTCCGGCCCGCACACGTCACTGTTGATCCACACCCCGCCCGGCACCGTGTGGTCGTAGATGGCCTGCACGAACCGGCGCAGGGACGACATCCGGTCGCCGTACGACCAGATCTCGTGGGTGAGCGCGAAGGTCATCGTGGTGTCCACCGAGCGGGGCGCGAACACCGCGCCGCCGAGCACGTTGCGCCGGTAGAAGAAGACATTCGGGTTGCTGAACACCCCCTGCGCCTTCTTGTGCACGCACTCCTCGAACAGCTGGCGGGCCACCTCGACGCCGATCAGGTCGCTCTCCCGCAGGGCCGGATCCCGGTCGGCCAGCTCCAGCACGGCCCCCGCGCCGCAGCCGATGTCGACGATCCGGCCCGGCCGGACGTGTTCCCGTACCGCGTCCCACTTGCGCTGCGCGGCGTCGGTGAACGCCTCGGCGTACGTGCGGTAGTCGCGGGTGGCGGTCAGGCCGCCCTCGTCGCCGACCACCGGGTCGTTGACCACCGACCGGACCAGCTCGTCGAGCCGGTAGCGGGCGTACACGTCGAGGGTGGCCGGATGGGCGAGGTCCCGCCACGACGGGTCACCGTCGGCCAGCCGTAGCAGGACGTCCCACGGCCGGGCCGGCGTCGGCTCGACGTCCGCCTCCACCCCGGCGATCCGGAAGCCCAACCGCTCGTACATCGCGGCCACCTCCGGGGTGGAACAGGCGATCACGGTGTCCGCCGGGGTCAGCTCCAACCCGGTGGCCGCCGCCACGGTCTTGACGGTGACCTCGGCGAACCGGTCGGTCGGGGTGGTGTCGAAGATCGGCACCACCACCGAACGGAGCCCGGCGAGCACGCTGAAGCGTTCGATCGCCGCCTCCCGCCGGTGGTAGGGGACCGGGTTACGCCGGGTGTTCTCGTGGTTGGCGGAGGTGACCGCCCAGACCACGGTGACCTCACCACCGTCGGTCGGGCCGCCGTCACGCTGGGCCGCCAGCCGGCTCAGGTACTCGGCCTGGAACCGGGTCAGCAGGTGGTGGCGGCCGGGAAAGAGCAGGTAGCGGGGCATGCCACGTTCCTAGCCGATGCCCGCCGGGCGGCGCGCGGCAGGGTGCCAGAAGACTGATCGGACGGTCAGGACGGCCCGGTCGGGAGACGACGGACCGCGGACCGGGTCCGGGGCGTCCACCAGCTTTCGCCGGATCCGCACCGGGGACTTACCGTCCTCGTACACGGTGCGGCTAGCGTCAGGCCACATGACTGAGCGGGAAGCGGTGGCGCACCTGCTGCGCCGGGCGACGTTCGGGCCGACCGCCGACGAGGTGGACGACGCGGAACGGGTCGGGGTACGCGCCACCCTCGACCGGCTGCTGGCCCCGACCGGCCCCGACCGGACACCCGGGTTGCCGGACCTCGGCCCGGACCCGTACGCGGGACTGACCCGGTCCTCGACCCGGGAGCAACGCCAGCAGGCCAACCAGCGGCGCCGCGCACAGGTACGCGCGCTGACCTGGTGGTGGCTGGACCGGATGGTCACCAGCACCGACCAGGCCGGCGAGAAGCTACTGTTCTTCTGGCACGGCCACTGGGCGACCAGCGAACGGAAGGTCCGCTCGGCGACCCTGATGCTCCGCCACCTGGAAACGCTGCGCCGGTACGGGCGCGGGCCGCTGCCGCCGCTGGTCGACGCGATGGTCCGGGACCCGGCGCTGATCCTGTGGCTGGACGGGCAACGCAACACCCGCAAGGCCCCCAACGAGAACCTGGCCCGGGAACTGATGGAGCTGTTCACGCTCGGCCACGGCAACGGCTACACCGAGGACGACGTGCGGGAGGGCGCGCGGGCGCTCACCGGCTGGACGGTGGACCGCCGCACCGGCGCGGTCCGGTTCGAGCCCCGCCGGCACGACGCCGGCCCGAAGACCATCCTCGGCCAGCGGGCCGACTTCGACGCCGCGTCGTACGCGGGACTGCTCGCCGGACGGCCGGAGACCGCACGGCACGTCGCCGGCCGGCTCTGGTTCCGGTACGCCGGCCCGGACGTGCCACCACCGGCCGACCTGGCCGGCCCGGACACGGTGACCACGCTGCGCCGGATCCTCACCGCGCCGGCCTTCGCGCAGACCCGGGACACCCTGGTCAAACAGCCGGTCGAGTGGCTGGTCGGGGCGGCCCGTCAGCTCGGGGTACGCCCGTCGGGCCTGCCCGAGCAGGAGCGACGCCGGCTGCTCGCCGGGCTGGCCGCGCTGGACCAGGTGCCGCTGCGCCCGCCGAGCGTCGGCGGCTGGCCGGCCGGTACCGCCTGGCTGACCACCGCGTCCCTCCAGGCCCGACTGCGGACCGCCGACGCGCTGGCCGGGGCGGCGGCGCGGACGGTGCTGGCGACGCTGACCGCCGCGCCGCCGGCGGGCCGGCCGGACGCGCTGGCCCGGCTGCTCGTGGTCGACCGGTGGAGCGAACGCACCCGGGCCGCGCTGACCCCGCTGACCGGCGAGCCGCGCAAGCTGATCGCGGCCGGCCTGGTCAGCCCCGAGTACGCGGTCTACTGACCGGAGGAGACGACGAATGGACACCCTGACCCGACGGCGGTTCCTGGTGGCGAGCGGGGTGGTCGGCGCGACCGCCCTGGCGGCCGGGGCCACCGCCCACCGCCTGGACGACCTGTTCGCCACCGCCGGGGACCGCGACCCGCAGGCCCGTACGCTGGTGCTGATCACCCTGTACGGGGGTAACGACGGCCTGAACACGGTGATCCCGTACGCCGACCCGGCCTACCACGACGCCCGCCCCGAGTTGGCGTACCCGGAGGACGCGGTGCGGAAGCTGGACGACCGGGTGGGCCTCAACCCGGCCCTGGCCGGCCTGCACCGGTTGCACGACGCGGGCCGGCTCGCCGTGGTCCGGGGCGTGGGTTACCCGCAACCGGACCGCAGCCACTTCCGTTCGATGGACATCTGGCACACCGCCGAACCGGAACGTCCCGGCACCACCGGCTGGCTCGGCCGGTGGCTGGACCGGGCCGGTGGCGACCCGCGGCTGGCGGTCTCCTTCGAGCCGGCGCTGCCGCCGCTGCTGGCCGGGGAACGCAGCGCGGGCGCGGCGGTGCCGGTGACCGGACGGCGGACGGTCCGGGGGCTGCCGGAGTCCACACTGGCCGGGTTCGCCGCCACCGCCGGGGAGGACACCCCGGCCCGGGCCCGCGCGGCGGCCTGCTTCGCCGACCTGCGCGCGGTCGACGCGATGGTCCAGGGGGTCCGCGACGACGACGCGGCCGGGGAGGAGCCGGACGGCGAGCCGGAACCGGCCACCGCGACCGGTGGCGCGGGCACCCCGCTCGACGCCCAGTTGGACCTGGTCGCCCGGTGCGTCGAGGCGCGCGTCGCCACCCGGGTCTTCTCGGTCTCGCTGGGCGGCTTCGACACCCACGCCGACGAGAAGCGGCTCCAGGAGGTCCTGCTCGGGCAGGTGGACCGCGCGGTGAGTGGCTTCGTCGACCGGATGGCGGGTACCGAAGCCGGCCGGCAGGTGGTGGTGGTCGTCTACTCGGAGTTCGGCCGACGGGTCCGGGCTAACGGCTCCGACGGCACCGACCACGGCACCGCCTCGGACGTCCTGCTGCTGGGCTCCGGTGTGCGCGGCGGCCGGTACGGCGAGCCGCCCAGCCTCACCGACCTCGACGGCGGCGACCTGAGGTTCACCACCGACTTCCGGGACGTCTACGCCACCCTGCTGGAGCGGGTCCTGGACACCGATCCGGGCGCGGTGCTCGGCGGCTGGCGCGGCCGGCTCACCGGCCCGCTCTGACCCGACCGTTCCGCTCTGACGCGAGCCTGTCCCCGGCCCCGGCCGTGCCGGTGACCGCCGAAATCGGTTGATCCGGGCGGCCGGGCGGGAAGTAATGGGGGCATGACTCCTGAGACGGTGGTACGACTGCTGGCCGAGCCGGACCGGATGCGGGTACTCGGCGCGGTGGCTCTCGGGGCGGAGACGCCCGACGCGGTGGCGGCGGCGTCCGGCCTGCCGGCGCGGACCGTGTCGGTGGCGCTGCACCGGCTCCGGGAGCACGGGCTGGTGGTCGCCGAGGGCGGCGCGCTCCGGGTCGACCACGGCGCGCTGCGCGAGCTGGCCCGCGCGACACCGTCCACGGTCGCCCCGGACACCCCCGACGCCGGGCTGCGGCCGTTCGTGCGCGGCGACCGGCTGGTCAGCGTCCCGGCTCAGCTCAGCCGACGGGAGGCGGTCCTGCGGCACGTCGCCGAACGGGCCTTCGAGCCGGGTGCCGACTACTCCGAGCCGGCCGTCAACGACCGGCTGCGGGCCTGGTGCGACGGGGGCGGGGTCGACCACGTCACGATCCGCCGGTACCTGATCGACCTGGGGATCCTCTCCCGGACGGGCGGGGTCTACCGGCTCGGACCGGAGCCGTCCGGCGCGCCGGGCCCGGCGGAGCGGTACGTCCGGGCGATGGGCCTGGACTGAGCACGCGCCCCGACGACCCGCCCCGGCCGACGCGGTCGCGCCGTCCGCGACGAGCCCGCGCTCGTGCCGGGGACGCCCGCGCTCGTGCCGGGGTGGCTCAGAAGGCGTACGGGCCGAAGCGGCCCCAGGCCACCACGACCAGCAGCGCGACCAGCAGCAGGTTCCGCAGTACCGGCCCGACCTCGCGGCGCAGGGCGTGGGTGACGACCGCGCCGACCATGATGATCAGCAGGCCGACGGCGGCCAGTGGCACCAGCACCGGGGCGATGTGGAGCGCGCCGGGGAGGATCAGCCCGATCGCGGCCAGTACCTCCAGCGCACCGATGAGCTTGATCAGCCCGGCGGGGAAGGGCGCCAGCGCCTCCATGCCGGAGGTGAGCAGCTGCTCCTTCGGGCGGGCCAGCTTGAGGCCGCCGATGACGGCGAAGACGACGGCGAGCAGACCGGCGATGGCCCACAGGGCGACGTTCATGTCCGGGCCTTCCGCGGGAGCCATTCGAGATCGTGGATCAGCACGCGGAACGGTAACAGATCTTGACGGTGGTCGGGGCCCGCCGCGGTGCGGCCTGACGCGGTGGGCTTCACGGTCGTCAGGGCCTGACGCGGTGGGGCGCGGCGGTCGGTCCGCCGGCCGGGAACACGACCGGCGGCAAACCGGGCCGCACCCCACCGGGACGCGGTCAGGCGGTGGCGAGCCGCCGCTGCTGCTCCTCCTCGCTCGGCTCGGCCAGCGCGAACGAACCGATCTCGATCTCGCCGGTCGGCTGGTAGGTGACGATGAACGTGCCCGACGGCGAGATCCGCGTCGAGGCGACCTCGAACCGCCGGGGCAGGGTGCCGTCGCCGAAGAGACGCTTGCCGGCACCCACCACCACCGGGAAGACCATCAGCCGGAACTCGTCCACCAGGTCGTGCCGGAGCAGCGTCTGGATGAGGTTGCTGCTGCCGTGCACCTGGATCTCCGGCCCGTCCCCGCGCTTCAGTTCGGCGATCCGGGCCGGGGCGTCGCCGCCGAAGACGGTGGCCGGCCCCCAGGCCGGGTTCCGCAGGGTGGTCGAGGCGACGTACTTGTGGGCGGCGTTCAGCGCGTCGGCACCCGGGTCGTCCCGCACGTTCGGCCAGTGCGACGCGAAGATCTCGTACGTGCGCCGGCCGAGCAGCAGGTCGAAGGGCTGACCCATGATCTCGCCCATGGTCTCGCCGACCGCGTCGTCGAACAGGTTGACGATCCACCCGCCCTGGTGGAAGTCACCGGACGGATCCTCCTGCGGCCCGCCGGGTGACTGCATCACCCCGTCCAGCGTGAGGAACGCGTTGACGACAAGTTTTCTCATGAAATGTCCCTTCATGGGGCAGGCTGACGGCTCGGCCCGACGGGGCGACGCCGGGGGTGGAAGACGCCGGTCCGCCGGGCCGGGCCCTCACCCTCGGTACCTAACGAGCCCCGTCGGCGACCGGTCGCGGGTGGTCCCGGCCCTGGTAGCAGCCCGGGTGGCGACGGCTCGGCGGCGCGGGCCCGCCGTGACGGACAGTGCCCGGCGTGCCGGGGGCCACCGGCTGGAGGAAACCGCCCCTACCATCGGCGTCATGGGTACGTCATCGTGGGAGCCGACCACGCCCGGGGTGCTGCGCCTACCCTCGGGCCGCCTGGTCCGGGGACGCGGCCTGCGGGCCGGACCGCCGGCCGGGCCACCGCCGACCCTCGGGGTCTACCTGCTCGGCGCGCCGCCACCCGCCGTCGACTGGGAGAGCCGGTGGCTGCCCTGGCCGGACTTCCGGCTCCCCCGGGACCGGACGGCCGTCGCGCCGCTGCTGCGCGAGGTCTGGGCGCGGGCCGTGTCCGAGCGGGTCGAGTTGGCCTGCGCCGGTGGTCGGGGTCGCACCGGCACCGCCCTGGCCTGCCTCGCCGTCGTCGACGGGGTGCCGGCGGCCGAAGCGGTCGACTACGTGCGGCGGCACTACCATCCGCACGCCGTCGAGACGCCCTGGCAGAAGCGGTACGTCAGGCGGTTCCGTCCGGCACCGTGACGGCGGGTCCCGACGGCCGCCCCGGCGACCGCCCCGTAGACCGGCCCGTCGACCGGGGCCGCGTCCGGCCGGTCAGCAGCGGCTCGGCCAGTACGACCAGCAGCGCCACCACGGTGAGCAGCCCACCCACCGTGAAGGCCCCCCGTACGCCGAGCGGGGCCAGCAGCACCCCGCCGAGCAGCGCGCCGAGCGCGACGCCCACGTTGAACGCGGCGGAGTTGGCGGCGAAGGCGAGTTCGGTGCGCCCCGGCGCGACCTGGAGCATCCGGCCCTGGGTCACCAGGAAGACCGGGGCGGCCGAGCAGCCCAGCAGGGCCAGCAGCCCTACCACCACGACCTGCCCGGTGGCGAAACCGCCCAGCCCGAGCAGAGCGACCGCCTGCACCCCGACCGGCACCACCAGCGTGGCGTACGGGAACCGGTCCAGCAGGTGACCGGCCAGGCCCACCCCGGCGATCCCGGCCAGCCCGAACACGAACAGCAGCGGCCCCACCGTCTCGTCGGCGAAGCCGGTGACCCCGGTCAGCAGCCGGACCAGGTAGGTGAACCCGGCGAACATGCCGGTCATCGAGACGGCGGTCACCAGCAGCGTCACCACGAACCGGCCGGTGTGCGGGGCGGACCCGTACGCGCCGTGGCTCTCCTCCGGCCGGCTGGTCGGCAGCAGCCCGGCCACCACCACCAACGCGGCGACCGCGAGGGCGGCCAGCGCCAGGAACGGTGCCCGCCACCCGGCCTGCTGCCCCAGCCAGGTGCCGGCCGGCACCCCGAGCACGGTCGCCAGCGAACCGCCGACCGACATCACGGCGACCACCCGGCCCCGGACCCGGGGCGCGAACAGCCCCACCGCGACCGGGGCGGTCACCGCCCAGAACAGCGCCTGCGCCAGCGCGGTCGCCACCCGGGCGGCGAGCAGCACCCGGTAGTCGACCGCGACCACCGCGACCAGAGTGGACAGCACCAGGACCGCCAGCACGCCGGTGAGCGTGTACCGGCGGGGCAGGTTCCGGGTGACCTGCGCGAGCGGCAGCGAGACGACGGCCACGGTGAGGCCGTAGCCGGTGACCAGGTAACCCACCCAGGGCAGCGGGACGGCCAGGTCCGCCGACATCAGCGGGAGCAGGCCGATCGGCAGGTTCTCGGTGGTGTTGAAGGCGAACGCGGACGCCGCGAGCGCCAGCAGCACGGTGACCCGCCGCCAGGTGGGGGAGGACATCCGTCGACGTTCCTTTCGCGTCGGTGGTGCGGACCCAGATCAAGGACCCGCGGCTCGCCGGGCCGGCCCCCGGACCGGCGCGACCACACCGACCGGGGCCGGGCGGGGGACCGGTACAGCCGTTACGCTACCGGCGTGGCGGGTCTGTTGCGGGGCATGGCGGAGCGGGTCGGTCGGGTCGTCCGGGGCGGTGGCGTCGGCCGGTCGACCCCCACCGGACGCGGCGCAGCGGCCGGTACCCCGGCCGTACCCGGTGGGGCCGCCGGCACCCCGGCGCAGATCCCCGCGCAGGTGGCCCGGCGGCGGCAGGTGGCCGCGCTGCGCCGCCGCGAGCTGACCTACGCCCCGGAGCTGGACGGTCGGGCCGACCCGGGCGAGATCGTCTGGACCTGGGTGTCCTACGAGGACGATCCCCGGCAGGGCAAGGACCGGCCGGTGCTGGTGGTGGGACGCTCCAGCCGTACCCTCTTCGGTCTGATGCTGTCCAGCCAGGCCGACCGGGACGGCCAGCGGCACTGGTTCCCGCTCGGCGCGGGCGCGTGGGACGGCGGCAACCGACCGAGCTGGGTCCGGCTCGACCGGGTGCTCACCATGCGGGAGGACGGCATCCGCCGGGAGGGCGCGGTGCTGGACCGGGCCCGGTTCGACCGGGTCGCCGAGGTGCTGCGGGCCCGGTACGACTGGCGGTGACGCGCCCCGCTCGTACCGGGCCGACGCCCGCTACGACCGGCGGTGGACGGCCGGGGCGGCGGTGGACGGCCGGGACAGCGGTGAACGGCCGGGACAGCGGTGAACGGCCAGGGTCAGGGCAGTGACCGGGCGATGCCCCGGGCATGGTCGGTGACCGCCGCCCCGACCACCCGGGCCTCGATCGGCAGCACCTCCAGGCACCGGCGCACGGCGGCGGCCATCAGCGCGTTGGGCACCCGCATGGAGAGCGTGCAGTGCGGCACCCAGCGCCCCGGCTGGTAGTGCTCGGACAGCCCCACCCCGGCCCGGATCAGCCGGTCGTGCACCTGCGCGTGGTGGGCGAGCAGCTCCGGCGTCGGGGTCGGGCCGAGCCACAGCACCCGGCCGACGAACTGCCCGGCGTACCGGAACGACAGCGGCAACGGCGCGGCCACCGTCATCCCCGCCAGCGCCCCGGCCACCAGGTCCGGGTCCAGCCGGGGGGCCACCGCCAGCGACAGGTGCGGCCGGTGCCGCTGGTCCAGCAGGTACCGCAGGCTCTGCACCCCCTCGGCCTCCAGCGCGTCCCAGAGCACCCGGATCCGTCGGGTGGCGGCGGTGTCGAGATACAGCTCCAGCGCGGCGACCACCGGCCCACCCTAGGGCCGTGCGGTCAGGGCACGATCACCGCCCGGCCGGCCACCTTCCCCTCCTGCAACAGGTGGTACGCGTGCACCGCCTCGTCCAGCCCGAACGTGGTGATCTTCGGCCGGACCAGTCCCCGCGCGCCCAGGTCCAGCACCTCCACCAGCTCCGGCCGGCTGCCCCAGTAGGTGGTCTGGATGCTCACCTCGTACGGCACGGAGAAGAACGACACCGGCAGGGTGCCGCCCCCGATCCCGACGATGGTCAGGTCGCCGACGGTACGGGCGCTGGCCACGCCGAGCTTCAGGGTGGCGTCCGCGCCGACGAAGTCGAGCACCACGTCCGCGCCCCGCCCGTGCGGGGTGGCCGCCCGGATCCGGTCCACCGCGTCCCCGCCCGGGGTGAGGGTCAGGTCCGCCCCGCACTCCCGGCCCAGGGCGAGCGCCTCCTCACGGGTGTCCACCGCGATCACCCGGGCCGCCGTGGTGGCCTTGAGGATCTGCACCCCGACGTGCCCCAGACCGCCCACCCCGATCACCAGGGCGGTGCTGCCCGGGGGCAGCTTGGCCCAGGAACGCCGGACCGCGTGGTACGGGGTGAGCCCGGCATCGGTCAGCGGCGCGGCCTGCACCGGGTCCAGCCCCTCCGGCAGCGGCAGCACGTGCCGGGCGGCCGGGACCAGCAGGTACTCGGCCATTCCCCCGTCCATCCCCAGGCCACCGCCGCCGCCCGGCACCGGCGCGCCGGCCGGGTTCTCGCAGTACGTGTCGACACCCACCCGGCAGCGGGCGCAGGTGCCGCAGCCCCACGGCCCGTACACCGCGACCGGCTGCCCCACCTCCAGGCCGGTCACCCCGGCACCGAGGGCGTGCACCCAGCCGGCGTTCTCGTGGCCGAGCGTGAACGGCGGGTTCCACGGCACCGCCCCCGCCTCGAAGTCGTGCATCAGGTGCAGGTCGGAGTGGCAGGCCCCGGCCGCCCCGATCCGTACCACCACCTGCCCGGGGCCGGGGGTCGGTTCGTCGACCTCGACCAGCTCCGGTTCGGTCTTCCAGTCCCGCAGTCGCAGTGCACGCATGGTCGTCGCCTTCCTCGTCCGCCTCGGCTCCCGGCCCCGCCGAGTCCGTCTTGACTCCCGGCCCCGCCGACTACCCGGCTCGGGCGGGAACTCACCCGGCCGGATCTCACCCGGGTCGGGTGAGCCGGTCTCACCCGGGCGGATGCGACCGTGCGGGCGTGGACGCGTGTGAGAGGGCCGCCGGGGCGGCCACCCCGGCGAAGGACTACCTGGCGCACCGGATGGCCGGCCGGCACCCGGACCTGCCGGAGACGACGGCGGGGACGATCCGCCTGGACATGACCGAGGACGGGTGTACCGACCACTGGTACCTCACCCTCGCCGACCAGCACGTCCGGGTGACCCGCTCTGCGGAGGACGCCGAGCTGGTCATCCGGGCCGACCGGCAGGTCTTCGACGAACTGGCCACCGGCCAGGCCCGGATCGGTGCCACCCTGATGCGCAACGACCTCACCGTGCAGGGACAGCTGCCGCTGCTGATGTCGCTGCGCCGGTTGTTCCCGGGGCCGGCGGACGCCCGGCATCCCCGGGACGTGGCGCGCGGCGGAGGTGACCGCCGGTGAGGGAGGAACGCGTCCACGTCATGGTCGGCAACATCTTCGCGGTCAGCGACGCCGAGGGCGACATGGAGCACGACCCGCACCGCCCGGTGGGGTTGTTCTCCTTCGACACCCGGTTCCTGTCCCGCTGGGTGCTCACCATCGACGGCGAGCGCTTCCACGCGCTCTCCCGGGACGACATGAGCTACTTCGAGACCCGGTTCCTGCTGGTGCCCGGCACCGCGAGCCACTACGTGGACGCCGACGTCTCGGTGCTGCGGCACCGGTCGCTCGACGACAGCTTCAACGAGCGGATCACCGTGCTGAACCACTCGTCCGAGCCGGCCGCCTTCGTGGTCCGGCTGGAGATCGGCACCGACTTCGCCGACACCGCCGAGATCTCCGCGCCCCGACGCCGGCCGATCGAGATCACCGCACGGCCGGAGCAGCGCGAACTGCGCATGCGGTACGAGCGGAAGCGGTTCTCCCGGGAGACCGTGGTCCGCACCACCCAGCCGGCCGAGATCGACCGTACCGGGCTGACCTTCCGGATCGAGATCGAGCCGAACGGGGCGTGGGCCACCGACGTGCACGTGGAGATGCTGCTGCGCACCGGGGCCGGCCGGGACATGCGGACCGACCTCGAGGCGCACCGCCAGAAGATCCGCGAGGACATGCGGGAGGACCTGGCCCGGTTCCTGGACCGGGCGCCGACGCTGGTCGCCGAACGGTCGACGGTGTGCACCGCGTACCGGCGCAGCCTGCTCGACCTGGCCGCGCTACGGTACACGCCGCTGTCGTACACCGCCGCCGTGCCGGTGGCCGGGATGCCCTGGTCGATGACCCTGTACGGCCGGGACGCCCTGATCACCGCGATCCAGACGCTGCCGTTCGTGCCGGAGTTCAGCCCGGCCGTGCTGCGGATGCTGGCGCTGGCCCAGGGCGGTCAGCTCGACGACTTCCACGAGGAGGAACCGGGCAAGATCCTCGCCGGGGTCCGGTACGGCGAACGCGGCGCGTTCGGCGAGGACCCGACCACGATCTACTACGGCGCGGCCGACACCACCCCGCTGTTCGTGATCCTGCTCGACGAGTACGAGCGCTGGTCCGGTGACGCCGCCCTGATCCGGGAGCTGCGCCACCCGGCCCGGATGGCGTTGGACTGGCTCGACGAGTACGGCGACCCGCTCGGCGACGGCTACCTGCGCTACCAGCGCCGCAACACCGACAGCGGACTGGTCGACCAGTGCTGGAAGAACTCCGGGGAGGCGATCGTCGGCCAGGACGGCCGGGAACCCGGCTTCCCCCGGGCCACCTGCGAACTCCAGGGGTACGCGTACGACGCGAAGCTGCGCGGCGCCCGGCTGGCCCGCGAGTTCTGGAACGATCCGGCGTACGCCCGTCGGCTGGAACGCGAGGCGGAGCAGCTGCGGGAACGCTTCAACCGGGACTTCTGGCTGCCGCACCGGCAGGCGTACGCGCTGGCCCTCGGCCCCGACGGCGAGCCGGTCGACGCGATCGCCTCGAACCTGGGGCATTTGCTCTGGAGCGGCATCGTCGACGCGGACCGGGCCGACGCGGTGGTCGGGCACCTGCTCGGGCCGGAACTCTTCACCGGCTGGGGGATCCGCACCCTGGGCCGCCGGCAGCGCCGGTACAACCCGGTCGGGGCGCACGTCGGCGCGGTCTGGCCGTTCGACAACGCGCTGGCCGCCGCCGGCCTGCGCCGGTACCGGTTCGACGCCGAGGCGGCCCGGGTCGCCGAGGGCGTGCTCGACATGGCCGTGCACTTCGACGGCCGGCTGCCCGAGCTGATCGCCGGGTACGACCGGCAGGTGACGAAGTATCCGGTGCCGCTGCCCGCCGGGGGCTCCCCGCAGGCGTGGTCGGCCGGGGCGGCGCTGATGATGCTGAGCACCCTGCTCGGGCTGCGCCCCTGCGCCGGGAACCTGCTGGTCGACCCGGCGCTACCGGAGGGGTTCGGCCGGGTCGAGTTGCTGGACATCCCCGGCCGGTGGGGTCACGCCGACGCCTACGGGCGGGACCGGGCGGCGGTGCCCGTCGGCGGTCCGGCCCGGTCGCCGCGCTGACCGCCGGGCCAACGCCCGGTCGAGGCCGACGAAAGCCAGCCCGAGCAGCCAGAACGCGACCGCGAAGGCGAGCGCGCTGACCGCCACCCCGTCGTACCCGAGCTGCCCCGCGTCCACGAACGGGTACGGGTACGCGTCCACCACCAACCCCCGGACCAGGGCGAACGCCAGGTAGGCCAGCGGGAAGGCCAGCCACCAGACGGCGTACCGGGGGCGCAGCCGGCCCCGGACGTCGAACAGGACCCAGTCCGCCAGCGCCAACAGCGGCACGACCGTGTGCAGCAACTGGTTGCCCACCGCGTCGGCGGGGGACCGGTCGGGCTGGGCCATGGCGAACGGGCTCGCCGGGTTCGCCAGCACCAGGTGGTACACCACGGCGGTGATGGTGACGTAGAGGGTGACCGCGCCCCGGAGCACCGGCGGCGGATCGGGCCGACCGCGCCAGACACGCCATCCGGCGTACCCGGCGAGCAGCCCGACCGCGACGTTGCTCTGGATGGTGAAGTACGGCAACAGGCCGGTCACCGTGGCCGGGCCGGCGGCGGTGAGCAGTATCCCGGCGAGCACGGCGCCCACCACCAGCAGCCGCAGCAGCACCGCCAGGTGTCGACGCCGCAGAGTCATCAGGGCACGCTAACAGCCGCCCCGCCGACCGTCACCAGCCGAAGGTGCCCGGCCCGCCCTTGAACGGGCCGACGATGTCACCGGTGATCCAGCCACCGTAGAAGTCACCGGGCTGGGCGACGACCCGCTCGCCGTCGACCCGGCACTCGTCCACCCGACCCGGGTAGAACGCCACCGCGCCGGCCAGCTCCGCGTACGCCCCGGTCGGGTGGTCGTACGACCAGGCCGCCTCGGGGACCCGGTCGGAACCGACCACCAGGTCCCAGTACCGCGCCTCGCCCTTCCACTCGCACCACGACCGGCGGACGGTGGGTTCCAGCCCGACGTCGTCGGCCACCGCGTCCCGGGGGACGTAGTAGACCGGCGGATGGGAGGTCTCCAGGACCCGCCAGCAGTGGACGCTGTCGACCACCGTCACGCCGGCGTGCCGGACCGTCACCCGGCGGGTCGTCCGTTCCAGCCGGGGCGGACGCGGATAGTCCCAGACCGACTCCATCCCCGTACGTTATCCCGCCCACCGGTCCGGCAGCCGGTGCCCGGTCGACCGCCGGGGCCCGACCCGACCCCGGTGGAACAGGCCGGGGCTGGACCGTCGGCCTCGCCCAGGAGGCCGTGCCGTCAGGATCGGCGGGTGGGGCCGGCCCGGACCTCCGCTGCGGCCCTGGCCGCCGGATCGGTCGGGGGCGGGTCGGTCGGGCCTCCGGGGTGCTCCGTCGGCACCGGCGGCAGCTGGACGTCCGGTACCGGCGGCAGCTGGACGTCCGGTACCGGAGGGGGCGGGGCGTCCGGTACCGGAGGTGGCGGGGCGTCCGGTACCGGCGGCGCGACGGTCGGGGTCGGTGGTGCCACCGACGGGTGCGGCGGGTGGTCCGGTCGTCCGCTCGGCCGGGGGCCGGGGGTGCCGGTGGGATCGCCGTGGTCGGTGGTCGGGGTACCGCCCGGGACCGCCGGGGGAGCCGACGCCTCCCGTTCCACCGCGGCGCAGTACCCGTCGACCCGCTCCCGGCCGCCGGCCCCGGCGACCAGCCGCCGACCGGCCGGGCTGCGCAACACCCGGTCCCGCTCGTCCGGACCGGCCGTCCGGTACGTCCGGCACAGCTCGGTCAGGGCCGGTGCCGGCGTCCACCCGTCCACCCCGCCGGTCGGCGGGGTGCCCTGCGGGTCCCGGTCGCCGGGCCCGGTCGGCCCGTGGGTCGACGTGGCGGTCGGTCCGTCGGTCGGCACCGGAACCGGCGGGCGCAGCGGACCGGGGAGAACCCCCTGCACGGCGGCGAGCGCCACCCCGCCGGTGGCGGTGAGGGCCACCGCGGCGACCGCCGTCCGCACCGTCAACCGGGCGAGGAGACCCCGGCGTGCCGGGCGGTCCCGCCGGTGCCCGGCCGGGTCGCGCCGCGCGGTGCGGAACGCGCGTACCGCGGCGGGTTCCCCGGCGAGCTCGTGGGGCAGCGGGGCGGCACGCACCGCGCCGAGCAGCCGGACCAGCCGCTCGGAGGCGCCGGTGGAGCCGTCGGTCGATCCGTCGAGCAGCCGCTCGACGGTCTCCCGGTCCATCTGGTGCTGGCGGTGTGGGTTCATCTCGTCCCCATCAGCGCCACCGGACCGCGCGCCGTCACATCCCGACCGGCCGTCCCGCCGCGCCGTCACACCCCGACCGGCCGTCCCGCCGCGCCGCCACACCACGACCGGCCGTACCGTCGTACCCCGACCGGCCGTACCGTTCCGGACGGCCGAGCGGTACGGTCGGGACGGCCGACCGGTCGATCGTCCGCCTGACCTCCGGAACCGACCGGAGGTCATCCGTCGGGTCACCGGCAGACCGGACGGATCGGTACCCGAAGGTCCAACCGGGGCGGTACCGGTCGACGGACCGATGGATGAGGCGTCACGGTCAGCGACAGGAGACGATGGGTGTCATGAAGGTGCTTTTCCTCGGTGGTCCCTGGCACAACGAACGTCATGAGGTGACGCCCAGCCGATCCGCTTCCGCCCTGCGGTCGCTCCCGGTCAGCTTCACCGTGCCCCTCCCGCCGGAGCAGACCGCTCCGGCCGATCACGGCCTGACCCCCCTGCCCGGTCCGGGCGGGCACGTCACCTACACCCGCCGCTACGCGCGGGCCAACGGCGAGCGTCTGCCGGTGTACGTCGCACCCGGCTACCAGGGCCCGCCCCGGGCCTGACCCGCGTCACCGCCGGGCGGTGGCCAGGGCCCGCGGGCCCCGGTCACCGCCCGCTCATGTCAGCACCGCCACCGGTCCAGGTCCGGTGTTGCCGGTCCGCCGTGGTCCGGGCCCCTCAGCCCATCGTCTTCGCGCCGTCCAACGACTCCCGGATGATGTCGGCGTGCCCGGCGTGCTGGGCGGTCTCGGCGATGACGTGCAGCAGCACCCGACGGACCGACCAGCGCGCGCCCGGCGTGAACCAGGGCGCGGCCGGCAACGCGTGGGAGGCGTCGAGGTCGAGGGTCGCCACCAGGTCGTCGGTGCGCCGGGCCACCCGTTCGTACGCCGCCAGCAGGTCGGCGAGGGTCTCGCCGGGCAGCATCCGGAACTGGTCCGCCCAGGCGGCCGGGTCGCCCTCGGCCATCGCCGAGGTGCCCTCGACCGCGAAGCTCAGCCACCGCTGCTCGACTCCGGCGACGTGTTTGACCAGGCCGCCCAGGCACAGCTCGCTGACCGTGGTGCGGCGGGCGGCCTGCTCGTCGGTGAGCCCCCGCGTCGTCTGCCGCAGGAATCCCCGGTGCAGGGCCAGGGACTCGAGCAGGTCGGCGCGTTCACCGGTGGGGTGGGCCTCGGTCGTGGTCACGGCACTGTCCTCTCCGGAGGGTTCGATGCGGACACGCTACGACCGGCCACCGACACTTTCCGGTACCACCAGGGGCCTCCGGGGTCACCGTCGCACCCGCTGTCCGTCGTTCCCGGTTGCCGAACGGCCGGTCCGGGAGTGAACTGTTCTCATGGGTGTGATCAAGGTGGGCACGTCGTCCTGGGCGGACCAGATGCTGCTGCGCTCCGGCTGGTACCCCCGGTCGGTGCGGACGCCGGCGCAACGGCTCGCCCACTACGCCGGGCGGTTCGGTCTGGTCGAGGTGGACACCTCCTTCTACGCGGTGCCGGCCCCGGAGACCGCCGAGGGGTGGGCGGCGGCCAGCCCGGCCGGATTCACCTTCGACGTCAAGGCGTTCAGCCTCTTCACCAGCCACCCGACCCCGGTGACCATGCTGCCCCGGGACCTGCGCCCGGCCGACGCCACCGGCCGGGTGACCCGGCGGGACCTGCCCCGGGAGGCGTACGACGAACTGTGGGCGCGGTTCCGGGCGGCGCTCGCGCCGATCGCCGCCGCCGACCGCGCGGGGGCGGTGCTGTTGCAGTTCCCGCCGTGGTTCGCCCACGGTGACGCGGCGAAGCGGCGGATCGCCGACGTCGCCGAGCGCTGCCGGCCGTGGCGGGTCGGGGTCGAGCTGCGGCACCACTCCTGGTTCACCGACGCGACCGTGCTGGACACATTGGACTTCCTCCGCCGGCACGACCTCACCTACGTGTGCGTCGACATGCCCCAGGGCCATGCCTCCTCGGTCCCGCCGATCCTCACCAGCACCACGCCCGGGCTGGCGATGATCCGGTTCCACGGGCACAGCGACGCCTGGGAGAGCGGTGACAAGCAGGAGCGGTTCCGGTACGCGTACGGGGAGCGGGAGCTGGCGCACTGGGCGGAACTCCTCACCGAGCTGGCCGGCGAGGTGGACGAGCTGCACGTCCTGATGAACAACTGCTGCGGCGACCAGGCCCAGCGGGACGCCGCCCGGCTGGCCGGGTTGCTCGGGGTGACGGCCCACCGGCCCGCCGCCGTCCGCTGATCCCGGCGTCCCCGCCGTGGCCGGCAGTCGGGGGGTCCGGGGCCGGTCAGCGCGGTGGCCGTACCGTCATCAGCACGCCGCTGCGCGGCCGGGTCGGGACCCGGTGCAGCGGGATGGTCAGGTCCTGCGCGGGCAGGGTGTGGTCGAGGCGGGCCAGCCGCACAGCGAGGGCACGGAGCAGGGCCACGGTGATCATCTCCCCGGGGCAGCGGTGTCCGGTCGCCGGGTCGCCACCGCCCTGCGGCAACAGCTCGTACGGGTCGATCTCCCGGCCGACGAAGCGTTCCGGGTCGAACCGGTACGGGTCCCGCCAGAACCGGTCGTCGTGGTGCTGGCCGTAGATGTCGAGCAGCACCATCGTCCCGGCCGGGATGGGTTCGCCCTGCCACTCCAGGTCCCGTGCCGCCGTGCCGCCGACGAACGGGGCGAACGGGTAGAACCGGCGGACCTCGTGCGCGAACGCCTCGGCGTACCCGGGGTCACCGGCGCGGAGCTGTTCCCGCTGCCACGGCCACTGGTGCAGGGCGTGCCCGGCGAACGCGACGTACCAGCTCACCGCCACCGTCGGGCGCAGGATGTTGAGCAGTTCCACGGCGGCGGTGGGTCCGTCCAGGGCGGTGCCGTCGGCGTCGTGGTGCCGGGCCACCGCGTCCACCGCCGAACCGGCCGGGGCGTCCCGCCGGTCGACCAGCCCGGCCAGCCACGCCTCCCGACGGCGCCGGGCCCGGCGGGCCCGCCAGTGCCGCGGACCGACGGTGCCGAACCCGTCCACCAGGGCGACCAGGTCCGCCGCCAGGTCCGGCACCTCGGCCGGGGCGACCGGCACCCCGGCCCACCCGCACACCGCCCGGGTGAGCACCCGCGCGGTCTCGTCGAACAACACCACGGGGGAGCGGGCCGCCCACTGCGGCACCGCCTCGTCCCAGGCCGCCTCGGCGCGTTCGACCAGCCCGTCGATGCCACCGGCGTCGGTCAGCAGGGCCAGGAACATCGCCTTGCGGACCCGGTGGGCCCGGCCGTCGAGGGTGTGCACCGCGCCGTTGCCGAACAGGGTGCTCCGGACCGGTTCGGGGAGCGCGCCGTGCCGCCGTACGTTGCGCTCGTCGTAGAAGAACCGGGCCGCCGCCGGGCCGCGCAGCGCCACCGCGGGTCGGCCGAGGAGCCGGGTCGGTACGACGTCCGCCCCGACCCGCCGTCGCCGGTTCGGCAGCCAGGCGTACCCCTCGAGGGCGAGCGGCACGGTGTTGTCCAGACGGAGAGCAGGGTGGAACGCCATGCGTTCCACGTGCCCGTTCGTCCCGTTCCCGAAACGTGTTCGCCCCGGTCAGCGGCCCGGTGGCCGGGTCTCCGGATGCATGCCGGTCGCCTCCTCGAGCGCGTTGTCGGGCAGGTCACCGCCGGCGGTGTCGTCCGGGAAGGTCCGCCGCGCGGGCGCGGGGTCCGGCGGCGCGCCCGGACCCGCCACCGGGGGACGGCCCGGCTCGACCGGGCCGAACCCGTGCCGGCCGGCGGGGCGGGACTCCCCGGTCGGCTCGCCGGCCCGCCGCTCGCCGCGCCGACCCGGCGGTACGGCGGTGTCCTCGCTGCCCTCGTCCATCGGCGAGTCCTCGCCGGCCCCCCAGGGCGGTTCACCCTGGTACTGGCCGGTGGTGCCCCACGGTCCCGGCTGCTGCGGCCCGCCCCGCTCGACGTCCCGTTCCGGTCGCTCCTGCCCCGTCATGATCACCTCACTGGTCGTCGGACCTCCGCCGGCCGTCGCCGGCACCTCCGCGCGGCACGCGACGGCATGCGACGGCCCGCGACGGCCCGCGACCGTACGGGTGCCGGTCGCGGGCCGCAGGTCGTCGCGGCCTCCGCCGTCAGCGGTGGGCCATGACGCGGTGCATCCGCCCGTGGCCGTTGCCGGCTGCGAGCATCCCCACGCCCATTCCCCTGGCACCGTTCATCATGCCGCCGGCCCGGCCGAGGACCCCTCGGAGCACCTGGCCGGGTTTCTGCTGCTCCCCGGCGTAGCTGGTCACCACGATCAGCGCGCCGGTGATGGCCGGGACGGCCCACTGGAGCACCCTCATCTGCCGCTGTGAGGCGGCGACCTCCCGGGGTGTGTCGGGCCGGGGCTCGGTGACCCCGGCGACCGGCGGGTGGCCGGCCTTCTCCAGCCGCATCCCGAGCATCTTGCTGTAGCCGGTCACCGCCAGCGCGGCGACCGTCAGCACGGTCTTGACCGCGCTCATCCGGCCGACGCCCCGTTGGGTGAGCACCCGGGGGCTCTCGGTCACCAGTTCGCCGACCGCTCCGGCCAGGTGGGCCCCGATCGCCGCCGCGTTGACCGGCGTCCACCGGGCCCAGCCCGCCGAGGCCGTCGGCAGCCGTTCGGTGTCGTCCCTGATCTGCGCCGCCGCCCCGTTGACACCGGTGGCTCCCATCAACGAGCCGCCGAACCAGGCCGCCAGGCCCAGATCGTGCATCGAGCGCAGTACGGTGTGCCGTTCGGACATCTGATCCCCTTCCGCCGTGTGGGCGGTGCGGCATACCCCGCCCCTGAGCGGCTATTCGTGCCCACGCCCGACCGATCGCGCCAGCGGGGCGCCGAAGGGGTCAGGCCACCGCCTGCGCCGAATGGTGCATCGCGGTCAGCGACGCGTAGACCGCGCCGAGCTGCTGGGCGGCCCGCTGCCAGGAGTAGCCGCTGCGGATCCGGTCCAGCGCCGCGGTGGCGTACGAGAAACGGCGCACGTTGTCGCGGAGCAGCCGGCGGATCGCGGTGCCCAGCGCCCTGGGGTCCCGGGCCGGGACGAGGTCACCGGTGAGCCCGTCGACCACCGACTCGGCGACGCCGCCGACGGTGGTGCCGACCACGGGCACCCCGCAGGCCATCCCCTCCAGCGGGGTCAGGTGCGCCGGCTCGTGCCACGGCGCGGCGACCAGCACGTCGGCCGAGCGGTACCAGCGGCCCAGCTCCTCGCGGGGCACCGCGCCGAGCAGGCGGACCCGGTCGGCGACCCGGCAGGCGGTGGCGAGCGCCGTCAACCGGCGGGCGAAGCCGTCGGTGGGGAGCCGGTCGGCGGGGGGACCACCGATCACCACGCACTCGGCCTCCGGCACCCCGGGCAGCGCCCGGACCAGGTCCGGGAGGCCGTCGTGGGCGACCAGCCGGCCGACGGTGAGGATCCGGGGCCGGGCGGGGTCGCGGGGCGCGACGGGTCCGTCCGGCCGGAACAGCTCCTGGTTGACCCCGCCGGGCACCAGGGTCATCCGGGACCGGGGCACCCCCATCCGGAGCAGCTCCCCGACCTCGGTCTGGCCCTGCACGACCACCCGGTCGACGGCCCGGCCGATGGCCCGCTCGTATCCGATCCGGCCCGGTGGGCTGGTGTCGCGGTTCCCCTCCTGGCGGCGGGCCACCGTGCCGAGGCCGTGGTACGTCTGCACCACCGGCACCCCGGTCCGCCGTCCGGCGTGCAGGGTGGCCAGGCCGGACGTCCAGTAGTGCGCGTGCGCGACGTCGGGCAGCCAGTCGTCGGCCTGCCACTGCCCGGCCAGCCAGCGCCCGAACTCGCCCATGTACGGCAGCAGCTCGTCCCGGGGTATCCGTTCGGCCGGTCCGGCGGGCACGTGGCAGACCAGGTAACCGTCCCGGGTGGAGACCGCGTCCGGCACCGTGTCGGAGTCCCGCCGGGTGTAGACCCGCACGTCGTGGCCCTCCGCGACGAGTGCGGCGGCCAGTTCCGCGACGTGCGCGTGCTGGCCGCCGGCTGTGCCGTCGGGCAGGACGGCGAGCGGGCTGGCGTGTTCCGAGATCAGCGCGATCCGCATGGTTCCTCCTCCATCAGCCGGTCCCGTCGTTCGGGAGACGGTCGTCCGTGATCCGTCACCCGTGTCCGCGCGCCGGGTCGGCGGCCCCCGCATGGGCAGGTCCCTACCCTCAGCCATCCGGCCTAACCAACTCGCCGCCGACTTCCCGCCGGCCGGTCGGTCACCGGTCGTCGCGCAACATGCCCGGACCGAAGACCTCGTACGCGATCCGGTCGGCCGGTACGCCCCGGCGCAGCAGCCCGCCGCGTACCTGGTTCATGAACGGCACCCGCCGTACACGCCCACGGCACCGGCGAGGGCGGCCCGCTGCCGGCCGGTCGCCTGGTTGCCCCGGTTGAACAGGTCGAGCAGCTCCGGGTGGGCGGCGAACATGCGCTGGTAGAACCGGCCGGTGATCTCCTCGCCGTGCGCCTGGACGGCGGGCAGGGTGGCCTTGACCACCGCGGTCGATGACTCCGTGAGCACGGTGTACTCCTCTGCAGACGGTCGGACCCGTCCAGCAAACAGGTAACCGAAATACCTCTTCAGGGTCGAAAGTCCCGGTTCCCGGGTCGCCGGAATCACATCCGTCCCAGGTCGCGGCGGTCATGGTGATGGCCGGGTCACCCTGGCTAGGGTCGGTGCCGTGAAGCTGAACCGGTCCACCGACATGGCGCTGCGGATCGCCATGCTGGCCCTGGCGTCCGCGGACCGGACGACGGTCGACGAACTGGCCGCCCGGCTCGCCCTGCCCCGCAACCACGTCGCGAAGGTCGTCCAGCGGCTCCAGCGGCTGGGCGTGCTGGTCACCATCCGGGGCCGGGCCGGGGGAGTGGTGTTCGCCGAGGAGGCGGCGGCGCTCACCGTCGGCGCGGTGGTCCGGGCGTTCGAGGGCGACGACGAGGTGGTGGACTGCGACCGGCCGGCCTGCCCGCTGCGCAGCGCGTGCACGCTGCGCGGGGAGCTGCGTCGCGCCCAGCGCGCCTTCCTGGACGTACTCGACCAGGTCCGGCTCGGTGACCTGGTCAGCGGCCCGGCCAGCCCGATGCTGCTCGCCCTCGGTGCGGTGCGGAAGGGCCCCGTCCCCGGGTAGCGGACCCGGCGGCCCGGGGCATGGCGGAAGACGACGGAACCCCGCCCGGGACGGGCGGGGTTCCGGTGGACCAGCTCACGGAGCTGTTCGGTCGGCGTCCGGGTCGCTCCTACCGCGAAGCGACACGAACGGCACGTCGGATGGTCCTGGTGGGTGGGGCGGTGGTCAGGAGACCCGGACCGTGCCGTCCGACCCCCGTACGCAGGCCACGTCCCGGCTGCCGGTGCTGGCCGCCCCGGTCAGGCACTGCCCGAGCACCTGGTGCCCAGCCGCGTTCGGGTGCCACGACTCCTGGCAGGTCTGGAAGTAGGTGCCGCAGGTGTTGGCGATCTTCTGGATGGCGATCTTGTCCTTGCCGGCGAGGCTGGTCACGAAGACCCCGGTGGGACCGTCCTGGAGCCGGATCGGGGTGGCCAGGGAGCCCGACGGGCTGGTCGGCTGCTCGCACAGCCGGGCGCCGTCGAAGGCCCGCTGCACGTTCAGGTAGACCAGGTCCGCGCCGGGGAACTCGACGGCCAGCGCGTCCCGGGCCGACTTGACCAGGGTGCCGAGGCCCGCCGAGAACCGGTGGCCCGGGGCCAGGCTGGCCCGGTGGATCGGGCAGCCGGCGGCGTACCGCTCCGCGCCCAGGTCGCGGAACTTGTCCCGGTCGTCGGCCCGGCCGTCCTCCTCGTGGAAGGTCGGGTACAGGTCGAGCGGCAGCGGGTTGGTGTAGTCCTGGAAGACCACCCGGTGCTGGCCGTCGGCGTCGATCTGGGCGAGCGTGGTGAGGATCTGCCGCACGGCGGTGGTGGTCTCGCCGATCGCCGCCGAGAGCTGCGCCCCGGTGGCCAGGTCCGCGTCGCTGCACGGCTCCTGCGGGACCGGCCCGCCGAGGTACGCCCAGAACTCCCACCAGCCGGTCCAGGCGTCGGCGATGAACCGGTTGGCGCACTTCTCGGCGACCGAGCCGAAGGTGAACGAGCTGTTGTTCGAGCCGAGGCCGATCAGCACCAGGTCGATGTCGTGGGTCCGGCCGACCGCGCGGAGCTGGTCGAGCTGGGCGGCCACCTGGCGGCCCTTGGTCCGGCTGGCCGAGGCGGCGGTGATGTCGTACGGCTGCCCACCGGAGCAGGCCAGGTTGAACCGGTCCTGGATGCCGGGCAGGCTGGCCCGGTGCAGCGAGGCGTTGGCCGAGCGGTGGCAGAAGAACGCGTTGGCGTTCGGCGCGGACCAGCCGGGGAAGCCCTGGGCCACCCCGTTGACGTCCACCACCGGGGTGTACGCGCCGGCGCCCTCACCGCTGATGAAGCTGTCGCCGAGCGCCACCGCGGCGGTGGGCAGCGCGGCCGTCGCCGGAGCCGGTGGCGCGACCGCTGCGGTGAGCCCGGCCGAGGCCACGGCCAGCGCCGCGGCGAACGCGGCGCGACGGAACACGGACATCGGTTCCTCCATCCATTGATGGAAATGTGAGAGATTCTTTCGAGAGCGCGATCAGATCACGCCCGTCTTCCGGGCGTCAACGGCTCGTAACAATTTCCATCGATTAAGCGCGGGGTCGGACCGGCTGGTCGGGCCGGTCGGGCCGGTGCCCGGCGAGCGCGTCGCCCAGCTCACGACCGGTCTGTGAGGGGCCGCTCCGCGCGGGGCGGCGGCGACGTGTCGGTCCGCCCGGCTAGGCTCGCTGCGGCGCGCCGCCCACCGGCGATCTTCGCCGGGGGTGGCCCCGCACCGCCGAGACCTGGGAGTACGACCAAGTTGACCGCAGAGCTTGAGCCTCTCTACGGGGCCGACGACCTCACCCACCTGGAGGGGCTGGACGCCGTCCGCAAGCGCCCCGGCATGTACATCGGCTCCACCGACAGCCGTGGCGTGGGTCACCTCGTCAACGAGATCCTCGACAACTCCACCGACGAGGGGGTCGCCGGGCACGCCACCCGGATCGACGTCGTCCTGCACGCCGACGGGTCGGTGCAGGTCGACGACGACGGCCGGGGCATCCCGACCGACGTGCACGCCAAGTCCGGCATCTCCGGCGTCGAGCTGGTGCTGACCCGGCTGCACGCCGGCGGCAAGTTCGGCGGCTCCGGGTACAAGACCTCCGGCGGCCTGCACGGGGTGGGCGCGTCGGCGGTCAACGCCCTCTCCCGGCGCTTCGACGTCACCGTCCGGCGCGGCGGCAAGGTCCACGCGATGTCGTTCCGGCACGGGGTGCCCGGGGTCTTCGACGGCGACGGCCCGGACGCCCCGTTCACCCCCGGCCCCGGCCTCCAGGTGGTCGGCGCGATGAAGCGCGGCCAGCGCACCGGCACCTCCATCCGGTACTGGTACGACCCCCGCTACTTCGAGACCGGGGCCCGGCTGGACGTCGACGCGGTCCGCACCAAGCTGCGCAACACCGCCTTCCTGGTGCCCGGGGTCGACTACCGGCTCCGCGACGAGACCGGGACGGGACGCCCGGCGGACGGCGCGGACGAGGCGGGCCGGGCGGCGGACGGTGCGGACGGGACGGACGGGACCGGGGACGGGACCGGGGACGGGACCGGGCCCACCGCGCCGGCCGAGGAGCGGTTCCACTACCCGAACGGGCTCACCGACATGGTGGAGTTCCTCGCCCCGGCCGGCGACCGGCCGGTCTCCGGCACCCTGCTGGTCACCGGCGAGGGCAGCTACCGGGAGAACGCCGCCGACGCGCACGGCGTCATGCAGTCCAACGTGCAGCGGCGCGCCGAGATCGAGGTGGCGTTCCGCTGGGGCACCGGCTACGACCGCACCGTCGAGTGCTTCACCAACACCATCCGCAACGCGCACGGCGGTACCCACCGCAAGGGCTTCGAGCGGGCCCTGGCGCGTACCCTCGCCGACGCCGTCCGCGCCACCCGCGGCCTGCTGAAGGCCAAGGAGGACCCACCCACCCTGGACGACGTCCTGGAGGGGATGACCGCGGTGGTGCACGTCCGCATCCCCGAGCCGCAGTTCACCTCGCAGACCAAGGACGAACTCTCCACCGCCGGCATCACCAAGGTCATCCAGTCCCTGGTGGAGCAGCACCTGAAGGCGTGGCTGGACGACCGGCGGACGAAGGCCGAGGCGCGGACCGTCCTCCAGAAGATCGTCGACGCGGCCCGGGTCCGGCTGACCCAGAAGCAGCAGAAGGACGCCGCCCGGCGCAAGACCGCCCTGGAGGGCGCGGCGATGCCGGCCAAGCTGGTGGACTGCCGCTCCACCGGGTTGGACCGCAGCGAGCTGTTCATCGTGGAGGGCGACAGCGCGCTCGGGTCGAGCCGACTGGCCCGGGTCGCCGAGTACCAGGCCCTGCTGCCCATCCGGGGCAAGATCCTCAACGTGCAGAAGGCCAACCTCCAGCAGGTGCTGGACAATGCCGAGTGCGCCGCGATCGTGCAGGTGCTCGGGGCCGGCTCCGGGCGTACCTTCGACCTGTCGGCGCTGCGGTACGGCCGCGTCCTGATCATGGCGGACGCCGACGTGGACGGCGCGCACATCCGGACCCTGCTGATCACGCTCTTCGCCCGGTACATGCGTCCGCTGATCGAGGCGGGCCGGCTCTACGCCGCCATGCCGCCACTGCACAAGATCACCACGAAGGGCCGGAACCCGCAGACCGTCTACACCTACACCCAGGCCGAGATGGAGGCGACCATCCGGAAGCTGGAGAAGGCCGGCAAGCAGATCGTCACCCCGGTGCCCCGGTTCAAGGGTCTCGGTGAGATGGACGCCGACGAGCTGTGGGAGACCACCATGAACCCGGCCACCCGGGCGGTGCGCCGGATCACCCTCGACGACGTGGACGCCGCCGAGCGGATCCTCGACCTGCTGATGGGGGAGAAGGTCGAGCCGCGCCGCAACTGGCTGATCGAGTCCGCCGACCGGGTCGACCGCGAGGCGATCGACGCATGAGGACCCGCGACCGGCACCGCACGACCACGGGCCCGTTGGAAAGGGAACGCTGAACCATGGCACGCCGCAAGAACACCGGCCCCCGCGCCGACCTGGCCTCCTTCGACCAGGCTGGCGCGCGGGTCTTCGACAACCCGCTGGTCACCGAGGTCTCCGACTCCTACCTGGAGTACGCCTTCTCGGTCATCCACTCCCGGGCGCTGCCCGACGCCCGCGACGGCCTCAAGCCGGTGCACCGGCGCATCCTCTATTCCATGCACGAGTCCGGCTTCCGGCCGGACCGGGCGCACGTCAAGTCGGCCCGGGTGGTCGGCGACGTGATGGGCCGGTACCACCCGCACGGCGACACGGCCATCTACGACGCGCTGGTCCGGCTGGCCCAGGACTTCTCCCTCAACGTCCCACTCATCGACGGACACGGGAACTTCGGGAGTCCGGACGACGGCCCGGCCGCGGCCCGCTACTGCCTCACCGGTGACACCCGGATTCGGTTGGTCGACGGCACCAGTCCTCGGCTGGCGGACCTTGTGGATCTGCCGCCGGACAGCGAGGCTGACGCCGACTTCGAGGTCCTCGACAAGGACGGCAAGGCCGTCCGGGTCGACCGGGTCTTCAACTCCGGGGTCCACCCGACGATCAGGATCGAGACGGAGACCGGATTCTCGCTCCGAGGCAGCGAGAACCATCTGGTCCTCTGCCTGGAGTCACCGATGGGCGTGCCACTTTTCCAGTGGCGGCGGCTTGACGAGATCACCACCGGCACGGTGGTGTGTATCGCCCGTAACGCCTGGTCGCAGGTCGTGCCGACCGCGCGGGAGTACATGCTGGGCCTCCTCGGTGGAGCCTGGGCGTCGGAAGGGTTCGCCAGCGAGTCCCGGGCGGGATTCAGCAACACCGACGACCACTTCTTTGACGAGGTTCTGCACGCGTACGACCAGGTCGTCGGCGGTCGACGGTACGTCAATGACCGGCAGACACGCCGTGACCGAAAGCGCATCCGGGACATTGACGTGCAGGAGTCCTCCGGAGGGATGGACGCGTTCCGGGCGAGTCCGTTGGCCGAGTTCATCGGTCACCAGGCGCGGGACAAGTTCGTACCGCAGTTCGTCTGGGGCGGGGGATGGGGGGTGAAGCGGGCCTTCCTGATGGCCCTGTTCGAGGGCGACGGCGGGGTTCGCGTGGCGAATGGCAGCTTCACCATTCAGTACACCAGCTACAGCGATCGGTTGAGTCGGGAGGTGCAGGAACTCCTCGCGGAGTTCGGGGTCGTCGCCTGTCGTCGGCAGTACACGCGTCCCAGCGGCTCGGTCGAGCACCGTCTGGTCGTCTCGGGGCTTCGCAACATCAAGGCGTTCGCCACGCGGGTGGGCTTTCTGCGCACGAAACAGTCGATGCTGGCGGAGACGCTGAAACATGCGCCGCTGCGCGCGCACCGGCTGAGCAAGGACCGCGTTCCGTTCGTCGCCGAGTACGTCCGTGGCGCGCTCGACTTCGACCGTCGGGGCAGTGGCCGTAAGTGGCTGACCCAACACAACTTCGACCGCGTCGAGCGGTGGGAGACCGAGCGTCTGCGTATCATCGACCGGATCAAGGACACCGAGATACTGGCGACAATTCTGCCGATCATGGACTCGGGGTACCGGTTCGAGCAGGTGACCAGCGTCGAGGAAGGCGAGCGCGCCGAGGTGTACTCGGTACGGGTACAGTCCTCCGATCACTCCTTCCTCGCCGGTGGTTTCGTCAACCACAACACCGAGGCCCGGCTCTCCCGGGAGGCGGTGCTCCTCGTCGGTGAGCTGGGCGAGGACACCGTCGACGTCGAGCCGAACTACGACGGCTCGCTCACCCAGCCCACCGTGCTGCCGGCCGCCTTCCCGAACCTGCTGGTCAACGGCGCGTCCGGGATCGCGGTCGGGATGGCGACCAACATGATCCCGCACAACCTCGGCGAGGTCGTCCAGGCCGCCCGCTGGCTGATCCGGTACCCGGACGCCACCCTCGACAAGCTGATGGAGTTCGTCCCCGGGCCGGACCTGCCCACCGGTGGCCTGCTGCTCGGCCTGGACGAGGTCCGCCGGGCGTACGAGACCGGCCGGGGCGTGGTCCGGATGCGCGGCAAGGTGGAGATCGGCCCGGTCGAGGGCAGCCGGGGCCGGCAGGCGATCACCGTCGTCGAGCTGCCGTACGGGGTGGGCGCGGAGAAGGTCATCGCGGCGATCACCAACGAGGTGACCAAGACCAAGCGGCTCACCGGCATCGCCGACGTCAAGGACCTCACCGACCGGGAGAGCGGCACCCGGCTGGTCGTCGAGTGCAAGGTCGGCGTCAACCCGCAGGCCCTGCTGGCCGACCTGTACCGGCTCACCCCGCTGGAGCAGTCCTTCGGCGTGAACAACCTGGTCCTGGTGGACGGGCAGCCGCAGACCCTCGGGCTGAAGGCGCTGCTGGAGGTCTTCCTCGCCCACCGGTACGAGGTGGTGACCCGGCGCAGCGCGTACCGCCGCCGCAAGCGCGAGGAACGGCTGCACCTGGTCGACGGTCTGCTGATCGCCCTGCTCGACATCGACAAGGTGGTGCGGCTGATCCGGGCCGCCGAGGACGCGCAGGACGCCAAGGACGGCCTGATGCGCCGGTTCAGGCTCTCCGAGATCCAGGCCACCTACATCCTCGACACCCCGCTGCGCCGGCTCACCAAGTACGACCGGATCGAGCTGGAGGCCGAGCAGGAGAAGCTGCGCGGCGAGATCGCCGAGCTGTCCCGCATCCTCGACGACGAGAAGGTGCTGAAGAAGCTGGTCTCCGACGAGCTGGCCGCCGTCGCGAAGCAGTCCGCCACCCCGCGCCGCACCACCCTGGTCGACGGTGACCTCAAGGAGGTGCTGGCCGCGTCGGTGCCGGCCGGGCCGCTGGAGGTCGCCGACGACCCGTGCCAGGTGATCCTCTCCGCCACCGGGCTGATCGCCCGGACCGCGGCCGAGTCGGAGGAGGCCGTCGAGGGGCGCGGCCGGCGCGGCCGGGTCAAGCACGACGCGGTACGCGCGCTCGTGCACTCCACCGCCCGGGGCCGGGTGCTGCTGGTGACCAGCGCCGGCCGGGCGTTCAAGGTGGACGTGCTGCCGCTGCCGGTGCTGCCCGAGCAGACCGGCACGGTCTCGGTCAGCGGGGGGATGTCCGCCGCCGAACTGGTGCCACTGGAGTCGGGGGAGACGGTGGTCGGCCTGGCCCCGCTCGGCCCGACCGTCGAGGGCTCGCCCGGCCTGGCCCTGGGCACCCGGCAGGGTGTGGTCAAGGTCTGCGCCCCGGAGTGGCCGGTACGCTCCGACGAGTTCGAGGTGATCAGCCTCCGCGACGGTGACGAGGTGGTCGGGGCGACCTGGCTGACCGACGGCGCGGAGACGCTGGCCTTCGTCTCCTCCGAGGCGTCGCTGCTGCGGTTCCCGGCGACCCTGGTCCGCCCGCAGGGCGTCAAGGGCGGCGGGATGGCCGGCATCAACCTGCCGGCCGGCGCGCGGGTGGTGTTCTTCGGCGCGGTCCGTACCGACGACCCGGAGCACGGCGCGCCGATGGTGGTCACCTCCACCGGGGCCACGGTGAAGGTGACGCCGTTCGAGGCGTACCCGGCGAAGGGCCGGTCGACCGGCGGGGTGCGCGCGCAGCGCTTCCTCAAGGGTGAGACGGACCTGGTGGTGGCCTGGGTGGGTCCGCGTCCGGTCGGCTGCACCGCCACCGGCGACCCGGTGGACCTGCCCGCCGAGGATCCCCGCCGCGACGGCTCCGGTTTCGCCGTCCTCCTCGGCCCCACCCTCCTAGGCCACCACCTCTCCCGCGCCTAACCCCCCCCACCCCCCCACCCGGGTCCCCCCCCGGGCCCCCGGCCCCACCGCCCCCGGGGCCCGCCCCGTTGATCATGAAGTTGTTGTCCGCGACACGCCGTGCGCGCGACAACAACTTCATGATCAACGCGACGGATCGGGTGGGGGTGGGGTGCGGAGGCGGGTGATGGTGCGGAGGGTGTGGTACGTGAGCAGGGCGGCGGCGGTGCCCAGGGCGATGCCGTTGAAGGACAGGTCCCCGGCGGTCAGGGTGTAGTCGGCCGCGCCGATGATCACCGCGACGGCGGCGGTGAACAGGTTGACCGGGTCGTGGAAGTCGACCCGGCTCTCGATCCAGATCCGGGCGCCCAGGACGGCGATCAGCCCGTACAGGACGGTGGTCGCGCCACCGAGCACCCCGGCCGGCACGGTCAGGATCAGCGCGCCGAACTTCGGGCTGAGCCCGAGCAGCACCGCCGCCACGCCGGCCACCCAGTACGCGGCCGTCGAGTAGACCCGGGTCGCCGCCATCACGCCGATGTTCTCCGCGTACGTGGTGGTGCCGGAGCCGCCGCCGGACCCGGCCAGCACGGTTGCCAGGCCGTCGCCGAGGAACGCCCGACCCAGGCTCCGGTCCAGGTTGCGGCCGGTCATCGCGGCCACCGCCTTGACGTGCCCGGCGTTCTCCGCGACCAGGACCAGGATCACCGGGATGACCAGGATCGCCGCGCGCAGACTGAAGCTCGGGGTGTGGAACTCCGGCAGCCCCACCCAGGCGGCCTCGCGCAGCCGGGTCAGGGTCGCCGGGTCCAACCCGCCGGTGACGGCGGCGAACAACCAGCCGACCACCACGCCGAGCAGGATGGACAGTCGGCCGAGGAAACCCCGGAAGGCCACCGTGGCGAGCAGGATCGCGGCCAGCGTGACCACCGCGACCAGCGGCTGGGCCTTGACGCCCGTACCGCTGCCGTTGCCGTCCCAGGCCACCGGGGCCAGGTTCAGCCCGATCAGCGCGACGATCGCGCCGGTCACCACCGGCGGCATCAGCGCGTCGATCCAGCGCGCCCCGGCCACCTGGACCACCAGCCCGACCAGCGCCAACGCCACCCCCGCGACGACGATGCCACCCAACGCCGGGCCGATGTCGCCGCCGGCCTTCGCGGCCAGCACCGGCGCGATGAAGGCGAACGACGAGCCCAGGTACGACGGCAGCCGGTTGCCGGTGATCAGCAGGAAGAGCAGCGTGCCCAGCCCGGAGAAGAACAGCGTGGTGGCCGGCGGGAAACCGGTGATCAACGGCACCGTGAAGGTGGCCCCGAACATCGCCACCACGTGCTGTACGCCGACGCCCACCGTACGCGGCCAGGACAGCCGCTCCCCGGGGTCGACCACGTCGCCGGGGCGTACGGTGCGGCCGTCGCCGTGTAGCCGCCACGGCGACCAGCGCGACGGTGTCTCGGTGGGTGACTGGGTCATGGCGCTGCCCTTCGCGTCGGGAGACCGGCGGGGACGGCGGACGACCCTGCACGTTTCTAGCAGAGTGCCGCCGACGCGGGTGGACGGCCCGGCGGCATCCCGCAGACGTGAGTGGGCGGCCCGGCGGGGGTCAGGCGACGCCGGCGGGGCGGAACTGGACGCTGACGCGGGGCCCGACCGGGCGGCTGGTCTTCGGCACGGCGTGTTCCCAGGTGCGCTGGCAGGAGCCACCCATCACCACCAGGTCGCCGTGCCCGAGCGGGAACCGCAGCCCGGCCCCGCCGCCGCGCGGACGCAGCAGCAACGGGCGCGGTGACCCGAACGAGACGATCGCCACCATCGTGTCGACCCGCCCGCCCCGGCCCAGCGTGTCCCCGTGCCAGGCCACGCTGTCCCGGCCGGAGCGGTACAGGCACATTCCGGCGGTGACGAACTCCTCACCCGGTTCGGCGGCGTAGTGCCGGTTGAGCGCGACACGGGCCTGCGTCAGCACCGGGTGGGGCAGCGGCCGCCCGGCGGCGTACCAACAGAGCAGCCGGGGCACGTCCACGTCGGCGTCGTACATCCGGCGGCGCTCGGCCCGCCACGGCACCTCGTGCAGCAGCGTGACCAGCACCGGGTCGGAGCCGCGTACCCAGCCGGGCAGGTGGTCGACCCAGGCCCCGTGGCTCAGCTGGTGCCGGCGTACCCGGCCGGCGAGCGGCCCGAGGGTGCTGCCCTCCTCGGCCAGGTCCAGCATCGACGGCTGGTACGCCACGTCTCCCACGTCGCCGATCCTACGCCGCTGTCGAACACCCGTACGAGTGGCGGTCGGGGTAGGGTGCCCGGCGGGCGGCACCCGTGCCGCTCCGGGCGACCACCCCTCCGGCGTACGCCGGCCGACCGACGGGAGAGACCGTATGCCGATCCGCGAGCCGTACCCGCGGGCGGTGTCATGACCAGCCTGGCCCCGGCGGCCGGGGTGGACCGGTCGTTGCACCGGCTGCCCTCGCTGACCGGTCTGCGGTGGATCGCGGCGATGCTGGTCTTCGGCTTCCACGTCGGGACGATGCGGATCATCGTCGAACCGGGCCACAAGGCGGTGGTGGACCAACTGTTCACCCTGGGCCTGTCCGGGGTGCAGTTCTTCTACATCCTCAGTGGTTTCGTGCTGGTCTGGTCGGCCCGACCGCAGGACACGAAGTGGGGGTTCTGGCGGCGGCGGCTGGCCAAGATCTATCCCAACCACGTGGTGCTCTGGGCGCTGGTGCTGCTGGTCGGGCTCTGGTTCGCCGACCCGTTCAACGGCTCGGCCGCGATGCAGAACCTCTTCCTGATCCAGGCGTGGAACCCCACCCCCGGCTACTTCTACAGCGTCAACACGGTGAGCTGGTCGCTCTCCTGCGAGCTGTTCTTCTACCTCTGCCTGCCGTTCGCGCTGCCGGTGATCCGCCGGATGCGGCCCTGGGCGCTGTGGGCCGTGGTGGTCGCGGTGCCGCTGGTCATCCTGGCGCTCTGGCCGGGGCAGCTGCTGGTGCCGGAGCAGGACCGCTGGTGGTTCACCCAGGTCTTCCCGCTGGTGCGCTCCACCGAGTTCTGGATGGGGGTCGCCGCCGCCGAGCTGATGCGGCGCGGGCACTGGCGCGGGCCGGGTCTGCCGCTGGCCAGCCTGATCTTCGTGGTGACGTGGCTGGTCGCCGGCGAGTGGATCCGCGCGGAGTTCTGGGCGGCGCTGCTCTCCGTCGCGTACATCCTGATCATCACCTCGGCGGCGCGGGCCGACGTGCGCGGCCTGCCCTCGCCGTGGCGGTCGCGGCCGATGGTCTGGCTCGGTGAGGTCTCGTTCGCGTTCTACCTGGTGCACGTGTTCGTGATGATCACCGTGTTGCGGCTCACCGGCCACCACGGCGTCGGGTTCACCGGCTGGACGGGTCTGCTGGTCGTGGTCGGGTTCCTGCTGGTGAACCTGCTGCTGGCCTGGCTGCTGTACCGCTGGGTGGAGACCCCGATGATGCGTCTGCTGGCTCCCGCCCGGAAGCGGTCCGCCCCACCGGGTGCGCCGTCGACGCCGGCCGGCGGCACCGACCGGCCCCGGCAGTCCACACCGGCTCCCGGGTCGGCGCCGGAGCCGGCGGCGTCGGCATCCGGGCCCGGGTCGGAGGTAGCGGTATCGGCCCCCGGGGCGGGGGCAGGAGTGGCGGTACCGCGGCTCGCGGTGCCGTCCGCCCGGCGGCCCGGCAACGGGACGGATCCCGACACGCGCGGCATCGATGCGGGTACCCGACGTTCGGGGTAATCTGCTTTTCGTGCCCCCTGTCGCGTTCGACCGCCCCCGGTGGTGGTTGGCGCGCTGGGTGTCCCGGGTGTTCACCAGCCTGGCCGTGACGGTGGCCCTCGCGCTGAGCGGCGGCGCGCTGGCCGGCAACCTGTCGGCCTGGTCCGAGCCGGTTCCCGGCTCCGTCGACCGGTTGGTGGTGTTCGACCCCACCGTGTTCGGCCCCACCGCGTTCGACTCCACCGCGTTCGACTCCACCGCGTTCGACCCCAGCATGTTCGACCCCACCGCGCTCCGCGCACCCGCCGACCCGGCGTCGAGCGCCGGGGCGGGCTGGTCGACCACCCTGGACGACACGGACCGCACGGCGGTGCCGGTCCGGTTCCCCGCCGGGCCGGGCGATGCCGCGCCGGACGGGGGAGCCACCGTCGGCGTCGCCCCGGTCCGGCCGCTGGTCGGTACGCCGGCGGGTGCCGTCGGCTCGCGGGCGCCACCACCGTGCTGAGCCGTCCACCCCGGTGACCTGCCCGGGGGCGGGACGACCTGACGAACCTCACCCCGTACGCGCCCCGTGCCCGGCGTCCCCCGAGACGCCCCGCGCCCGGATGCCGGTACGGCCCCCGCCCGCTTCCTGTTCCGTGAGGTGCCGACGATGGACGTCGTTCTCTACGAGTTCCTGATCGATGTGCCCCGGGCGGCTGCCATCTGGTCCGCCCTGCTCCTGCTCGCCCTGACCGTGCTGACCGTCCTGGTGGCCCGCCCCGAACGGGAACCCACCCCGGCCGCACCCTCACCCCTTCCGGCCGGCCCGGACGCGGCGGCCGGTGGGCCCGCCGGCCCGGAGGCGGCGGCCGGTGATCCGGTCGGGCCGGATCTGGCGGACCTGCGCCGGTACGCCGAGGAGGTGGCCGTGGCGGCGGCCGGTGCGGCGCAGACGGCGCGTCGTCGCCGGGCGGACTGGCTGACCGCTCAGGAAGAGGTGGAGACGGCCTGGCAGGCGTACGACGAGGCGGAGAGCGCCGCCCGTCGGTTCGCCGGTGCCGCCGCCCTGCCCCTCCTGGCCACCCCGCACACCCCTGCCGAGTACGCGGCCCGGGAACGTTACCTGCACCGGGCCGCGATGGCGGCGTACTGGCGGGGTGACCTGTCGGTGCGGCAACTCAGCGACGTCTTCGCCCGGCGGCACGGCTGGGATCCGCGGTTGCACCCGGTGGTCCAGGAGGCCGTGCTGCACCGGGTGGTCCGTGACCTGCGTCGGGCGGACTACCGGGTGGCCGCCGAGCGGGAGCGGGTGGCCTGGCAGGACGCCGAGGTGGCGGCCACTGCGGCGCGCAGCCTGGCCGAGGAGGCGTACGTGGCCGCGGAGCGCCTGCGGGCGGCGGTCCGTCCGGTGCCGGTGGCGACGCGGCGGATGACCGGCACGGTCCGCACCGTCACCCGCTGGCGTCCGGCCCGGGTGGGCTGAACACCTGCCCCGGTGGCCCGGGAACCTGGTCGCGTGACCGGATCGTGACATGATCCGGGCGGCCGTCGGGCCGGTGGGGTCTTCGGGGTCGGTTGTCCGGTCTGGGGCCACCCGGCCCGGACCGATTCCGCCGACAAACGACCGGTTCTCGCCCGACGATTCCCCGGTAACTGGTCGTCCCATTGAGCGACGACAGTTCGACAACGTGCCGCGCTGACCGGCTCGGGATGATGTTCTGGCTGCTCAGCAGGGTTGGCAGTGGAGTGCTCAATCAGTAATGTCGGCCCGTCTGGTGCGGTAGTCGATCGCAGAGGGCGAGGCCGCGCCGACCCGCCGAATCGTGAAGTACGAACCGGGGACCCACCTGTACGTCCGGGGTGAATCCGTGGGCATCGTCCCGCGGTAGGGCGACCTTTCCCGCCCGAATCCGTCAGCTAACCCGGTAGGCGGTCGAGGAATGGAGTCGTTCGTGCCGTACCGCCCCGCCCCCCGGTACCTCCACGGTGCCGCGCTGCCACCGGCCACCCGCGTGGGACACCCGCGCTGATCCCGGCGTCCGCGCCAGGTGGCTGACCCAGCCGTCGCCCGAGCGGTCGCCGTCCCCGGCTGAGCCGGCCGGACTCCTGACGCGCGGTCTGATCCGCGTGCCGGTGCGCCGCTCTCCACCCCCGTACCGTGGAGGACCCCCCGTGAAGAAACCGATCAAGTTGCTGTCCCGCCGTTCCCGGCAGGTCGCCCTCTCGGCGGCGGTGCTGGTGGCGGCGTCCACCGCCGGTGTCCTGGTGGCCCGCCCCGACGACCCGGCCCGGCCGGACACCACCGCCGCCAGCGTCGCCGAACTGAGCCGGTCGGCCGCCGCCTCGCGGGCCCAGGAACGCCTCCCGGCCGCGCCGGCCAGCCCGTCGGTCAGCCCGTCCACCGCCGGCAGCACGCCGTCGGCCGGCGCGCCGGCCGCGTCCCCCGCCGCGCCACGGACCACCACGGCACCGGACCCGGACCTGTCGGCCAGCCCGACCCCCGCCCGCCCGCCGGCCACCAAGGTGCTCGACATCGAGTACCAGGAGCAGAGCACCTACTACTACTGTGGGCCGGCGGCCACCCGGATCGCGTTGACCGCCCGGGGGATCGTCCGCAGCCAGGACGACCTCGCCCGGCGGCTGAACACCACCGAGTTCGGCACCAACTCCGCCGAGGACACCACCCGGGTGATGAACGACCTGGTCGGGCGGGACGTCTACCAGACCCGCATGATCCCCGGTTCGGCGGCCACGGCGGCCCAGACGGACCGGCTCCGCGCCGACGTGGTCGAGACCGTGGGCAGCGGGTACGCGGTGGTGGTGAACGTCGCCGGCACGGCCACCGACGTCGCCGGCGGCTGGCACTCCTTCCCCGGCGGTCACTACGTGGCCGTGGTCGGCTACCGCGACGGCGGCCGGACCGTCAAGATCGCCGACTCGGCGAGCGCCGCCACCAGCTCGTACTGGATGAGCATCGACGCGGTGGCGGACTGGGTCGCCACCCGCGGCTACTCCGCCTGATCCGCGCACGACGATCCCGCCCTCGGCTCCTGCGGCCGCCGGGCACCGACACCCGACCGGTGCCCGGCGGCACCCCGCTGCGGTCGTACCGTCGGTAGCGCCCCGCCGGGGTCGTAGCCGTGGGCGGGGGCGCTGGCGTCGGCCGCCTACACTGCCCGCCATGCCCGCCGACCGACCGGACAGCGCCGGCCGCGAACGCTTCGCCGGGGTACGCGGGGTCGTGTCGCGGCATCGTGCCCCCATCCTGCGTACCCTCGCCGGGCTGGCCCTCGGGCTGGCGGCGCTGTTCCATGTCGTCGGTGACGGGGTTCCGCCCAGCCCGGACCCGGGATGGCGGGGCTGGGCCGTCGACCACCTGCACACCCTGGTCTGGCTGGTGCTGGCCGTCGCCTGCTGGCTCGCCGCGTCCCCCCGGCCGGCGGGACGTCGGTGGGCGTCCCGGGTCAGCCTGCTCGCGTTGGCGCTGTACGTGACGTTCCGACTGGTCCTGCACGGGGTGGTCTGAGAGCAGGCCCACCGGACGCGGCCCACCATAGGCGCGGGTCGACCGGACGCGGCCCACCGTGACCCGCGGGCCCATCGTGGGTGAGGGCCGGTCGGGGGTGCGGCCGGTCGGTGGTCGTCAGTGCGTGGGGGCGGCGACCGGGCCGGTGGGCTGCTCCGGGACGGTGGGTGACGCCGTCAGGTGCGCCCGCGCCGCCGACAGGAACCCCTCGGCGTACGACTCGACCGGGAAGTCACCGAGGTAGTGCGTCCGCATCGCCCACCGCGCCCCGGCCAGCGGGTCGGTGCCGAGCAGCCGGTCCAGTACCTCGTCCACGTCGGCCAGGTCCCGCCGCAGCACGTAACCGGAGCGGGCCAGCGGGAACCGCTCGGTGAACCGGTCGCCGTCGGCGCCCATGTCGGTCACCGCGTACGGCTTGCCGGAGTAGAGGTAGTCGGAGATCACTCCGGACACGTCGGAGACCAGCGCGTCGGAGCGGTTGACGCAGTCGACCAGGCTCATCGCCCGGCTGGCGTCGGCCCCCCAGACGTGCTGCCGTCCGGTGCGGGACCGGTCCGCGGCGAGCAGTTCCTCCACCCGGGCGAGCTGCCGGGCCGACTCCGGGTTCTGCGCGGTGTACGGGTGGGCCCGCAGGATCACCGTCGCGCCCCGGGCCAGCAGCCGGTCGACCAGCGTCGCGGCCACCGGCAGCGAGCAGTAGTCGGCGTCGGCGTGGTGCCCGGTCCAGGTGGGGGTGTAGAGGACGGTCGGGTTCGCCGGCAGGGTCAGTGGCGGGCGACGTACCTCGATCGCCTCCACCTGGGGGCGGCCGACGATGACGAACTTCTCCGCCGGGATCTGCACCCCGGCGCGGGCGTACCGGTCGATGGCGGCCTGACCGGCGACGAAGTTCCGGTCGAAGATGGCGGTGACCGGGTTGGCGCTGGGGGCCTTGTCGCTGTCGCCGTGGTGGATCTGGATGTGGGTGAGCTGGGTGAACCGGATGCAGTGCGCGTTCTTCGCGCCGTGGTTGACGTAGAACGCCACCTTCAGGCTCGGCACCAGCGTCTCGTCCATCGCCTTGAGGGTCGGGCAGTACACCACCGGGGCGGTGGTGGCCGCCGCGATCGGGGCCAGGAACTCCGGCTCGCGCAGCAGCACCAGGAACGGCCGGCCGATCCGCTCCAGGTAGGGCAGCCACATGGTGACCTGGTACTCGGAGCCGGGCGGGGCGGAGAAGTAGAGCAGGAACTCCGGCTGGTGCCGGCGCAGCGCGCGGGCCACCGGGCTGTTGGCCGCCGTCGACGGGCGGAACCGCCGACCGGCCAGGCGCGTCCCGACCAGCCCGGCGAGGCCGCCGACCAGCAGGCTGACCAGCAGGGCGTACCAGCTGGGCAGGGCCAGCAGCGCACCGAGCGCGACCGCGCCGAGCAGCACCGGGATGGCGGTGCCGACGTGTGCGGTGGTCAGCCCGGTGCGGACCGGCAGGTTGGCGGTCCGGATCTCCAGCCCGCCGGCGACGCGCAGCGGCCCGTCCAGCAGCACCAGGGCCAGCAGCACCAGTCCGGCGGCGGCCAGCGCCGGGTCGAAGCCGGCGTCCAGGCGGCGGGTGTACCCGATCAGGACGCCCGCCGCGACCAGCACGGACTCGGCGGCGAGGTCCGCGTCCGGGCGGACCCGGCGCTCCCACGCCCCGGCGGCCAGGGCGGCGACCGCCAGCAGCAGCCCCGGCACGGTCGCGCCGGTCAGCAGCAGGACGAGGAACGCCAGCACCGCCAGGCCCACGGTGAGGCCCCGGGCGAGCAGTTTCCGGACCAGGGTGCCACGCATGTCGCCGACGTCTCCTGACTGGTGCGGGTGGGTTCAGTTGGTGGCCGGCAGACCGGCACGGTCCGGGCCGGGCTGGGTCGGCAGCACCGGTTCGTCGGCCGTCGCCGGGACCGCCTGACCGCCGGACCGGCGGACGTCGATCACCTGGCCGGTGAGGTCGGAGAGGAGCACGTCCAGCGAGGCGCGGGCCACCGTCTCCGCCGCGAGCAGGGTGTGTTCGGGTTCCGCGCCGAACGCCCGGGTACGCATCGGGGTGGCGGTGCGTTCCGGGTTGACGCAGTTGACCCGGACGCCGAACTCGGCCCACTCGTCGGCGAGCGCCTGGGTGAGGTTGACCAGCGCGGCCTTGGTCGCCGAGTAGAGCGCGTACCGGGCCCGCCCCCGGGTGTACGAGCTGGAGGTGTAGAGCAGCAGCTGACCCTTGGTCTGTTGCAGGTACGGCAGCGCGTACCGGGCCACGGTCACCGGCCCGACGAAGTTGACCTGGAGCAGCCGGTCGATGGTGGCCTCGTCCATCTCGGCCAGCGCGCCCTTCTCCAGGATGCCGGCGGTCACCACCACGTGGTCGATCCGGCCGGTGGCCTCGTACGCGGCGGTCAGCGCGGCCCGCACGTCGGCGTCGCGTTCCACGTGGGTGCCGGTGGTGGAGCGGCTGACCGGGAAGACCTGTGCGCCGTGCCGGCGGGCCAGCTCGGTCAGCTCGTGCCCGATGCCGTAGCTGCCGCCGAAGACGACCATGGTCCGGCCGGTGAGTTCCTCGGTGTAGCGGGCCTCGTCGACCAGCCGGGGGACGCGGGCGGCGGCGAGCTGGAACAGCTTGTCGACCAGGTGCACGTCGACCGGGTGGGTGACCTTGATGTTCTCGTCCGCGCCGTCGATCACCTTGATCGGTACGTCCGGCAGGTAGCGCAACACCACCCCGCAGTCGTCGGTGGCGGCGAAGTGCGGGTCGTCGGCGGCGAGCCGGTACGCCTGCCGGATGGTGGGGGAGCGGAACGCCTGCGGGGTCTGGCCGCGCCGCAGCCGGGACCGGACCGGGATGCCGGTGATGCAGTCGTCGTCGTCGACCTCGACGATGGTGTCGGCCGAGGGGATCGCCACGTCCACCGCCGCGTACGTCCAGAGCGCGTTCACGCACTCCCGGACGATCCGCCCGCTGACCAGGGGCCGGACCGCGTCGTGGAAGAGGACGTTGCAGTCGTCCGGGCCGATCAGGTCCAGCGCCAGCCGGGTGGTGTCGCTGCGGGTGTCGCCGCCGGCGACGACCCGGCGGACCTTGCGGAAGCCGGCGGCGTCGAGGATGCGCCGGGCGTCGTCGACGTACCCCGGGGCCATCAGCACGAGGATGTCGTCGATCTCGGGGGCCGCCTCGAACACCGCCACGGTGTGCTCGATGATCGGCTTACCGGCGATCTTGACGAGCTGTTTGGGGATGCCCAGGCCGACCCGGGAGCCTGTCCCGCCGGCCAGCACCACCGCCACCGTCCGCGCGGGCCGCCACGGTGCCTCCGTCGCGGTGCCGGATCCGGTCGGGTGGTCCTGCGTCATGGTCGATCCTCACTGATCCACGTCTGGTGCTGCGGTACGGCTGGCTCCGGCGTCCGGCTGCGGCGTCCGCCGGGGTGGGGCGTCGGTACGGCCCGCGACGACCAGTGGGCGTCCGACCGGCCACGCGGTGACCGGTCGGACGCCCACTGGCGGTGCGTCAGCGGCCGGCCATGTAGTCCTCGTACGCCCGGGTCACCTCGTCGGTGGGGCCGTCCATCCGGATCACCCCGGACTCCAGCCAGATCGACCGCTCGCAGGTGTCCCGGATCGAGCCGATCGAGTGGCTGACCAGGAAGACGGTACCCGCGTCGGCGCGCAACTGGCGGATGCGCTGTTCGCTGCGGCGGCGGAACCGGGTGTCACCGGTGGCCAGCGCCTCGTCGATCAGCAGCACGTCGTGCTTCTTCGCGGCGGAGATGGAGAACCGCAGCCGGGCCTGCATGCCGGAGGAGTAGGTCCGCATCGGCAGCGAGGCGAAGTCGTCCCGGTCGTTGATGCCGGAGAAGGCGAGGATCTCCGGGGTGACCTTCTTGACCTGTTCCGGGGTCATGCCCATGGCCAGGCAGCCGAGCGCCACGTTGCGCTCGCCCGAGAGGTCGCCGAGCAGGGCGGCGTTGACGCCGAGCAGCGAGGGCTGGCCCTGGGTGTAGATCGCCCCCCGGTTGGTCGGCATCAGCCCGGCGATGGCCCGCAGCAGGGTCGACTTGCCGGAGCCGTTGCTGCCGATCAGGCCGATCGCCTCGCCCCGGTACGCGACGAAGCTGACGCCCTTGACCGCGTGCACCTCGCGCAGGGTGGGTCGCTGCTGCTGCCGGGTGACGATCCGCTTGAGGGCGGCGACCGGGGAACCCGCCCCGCCGCTGCCGGCCCCGTACACCCGGTAGATCAGGTGCGCGTTGTCCACGATCACCGTGGGGATGCGCTGCCCCACCGGCGTGGTGGTGGCACTCACCGGAACCGTGTTGAAATCAACCACGACCGTACTCCTGTTCGCCGCGCCAGAAGTAGACAAAGCCGCCCAGACCGACCAGTACCGCCCAGGCGGTCGCGAGCAGCCAGAGACGCGGCGCGGACGAGGTCAGCGGCGCGCCCTCCAGCAGCGCGTGCCGGACCAGCTCGATGTAGATCAACAGCGGGTTGAACTCCACCAGGGTGGCCAGCGCGCGGGGCAGGTTCTCGGCGAACGCCGCGACGCTGTACAGCACGCCGGAGGCGTACATCCAGGTCCGCATGACGAACGGCATGACCTGCTTCAGGTCGGTCATCTTGGCGCCCAGTCGGGCCAGGGCCAGGGCCAGCCCGACGTTGAAGATCGTCTGGAGCAGCATGGCCGGTAGCACCAGCAGCCACTCCAGGGTGATCGGCTCCCCGGTCACCAGCACGATCGCGACCAGCACGACCATGGCGGAGACCAGGTGCTGGAACTGGGTCAGGGTCACCGCGAAGGGCAGCGAGGCGCGGGGGAAGTGCAGCGCCCGGATCAGCCCGAGGTTGCCGGTGATCGCCTGGGTGCCGCCCAGCGCCACGCTCTGGGTGAAGTTGAACACGAACAGCCCGACGCAGAGGTACGCGATGAAGTTCGGGATGCCGGCCTTGGTGTTCAGGATCACGCCGAAGATCAGGTAGTACACCGCCGCGTTGGTCAGCGGGGTCAGCACCTGCCAGAGTCGGCCCAGGCGGGCCTGGCTGAACGAGGCGACCAGCTTGGCGTTCGCGTACGCCGCGATGAAGTGCCGGTAGGACCACAACTGCCGTGTGTACGCGGCGAAAGAGGGCCTCTTTCCGGCGACGCTCAGTCCGTACCGGGCGGCAAGCTGTGCCCCGGTCAGTCCTGAATCGGCGTCGGCCACCGCCGTGTTGGCCATGGTTGGGCGCTCCGATCTGTTCGGCGTTACGGGACCCGCGACGGCAGAGAGCGTGACCGGGACATGAACCGTCTTCGCTCCGTCGCTGCGTGGACCGTAGTGGAAAACACGTCGGGACGCAACCGTACCGTCGCTGCGCTACATTGTCTCATGTGACGACCGAGAAAAGGCGTGCTCCAGCGGGTGCGGCGGTGCTCCGTGGTGAGATCACCACGGCGATCCGCCGTGCCGTGATGCAGGAACTCGCGGCGGTCGGCTACGGCCGGCTCTCGATCGAGGCGGTGGCCCGGCGGGCCGGGGTCAGCAAGACCGCCATCTACCGGCGCTGGAGTTCCAAGCTGGAACTGGTGCTGGAGATCGTCTCGGCGGCGGCCGGCAAGAGCCTGCCACTGCCGGACACCGGCGACCTCCGTGGTGATCTCGAACTGCTCTTCATGATCATGGCACGTGCGTTGCGTCACCCGTTGGCCGCACAGATCATTCCCGATCTGCTCGCCGAGGCCGCACGCAACCCCCAGATCGCCCAGACGCTCCAGACCGCGCTGCGGGCCAACCAGCGCGACATCGCCGGGCAGCTGCTCGGCCGGGCGATCGCCCGTGGGGAGCTCGCCCCCGACACCGACCTCGACATCGCGGTCGACCTCATCGTCGGTCCGCTGTACTGGCGGCTGGCGGTGTCCCGGGCGCCACTGGCCGTGGAGGACCTGCCACGGATGGCGACGGCGGTCACCGCGGCCCTGGGGGTAGCATGCCAACCGGCTGGCCGGTCCGAACCGGACCTGACGTTGTCCAGTGTCGCCCCGAGTGCCGAATCCGGCCGGTCATGACCTGTCCCGTGCCCCTCATCCCGGTTGCAGCGTGACCCGTTAGCATCCCGATCCGAACGAACGCCCCGTCGACAGGAGGAAGCCCATGTCCGGGCTGAACGCAGAATTCATCCCACCAGCCCGCCCGGTAATCGGCGAGGCCGAGATCGACGCGGCGGTGCGGGTACTGCGCAGCGGACGCGTGGTGCAGGGCCCGGAGGTGGCCGCCTTCGAGGAGGAGTTCGGCGAGCTGGTCGCCGGCCGGCACTGTGTCGCGGTCAACTCCGGCACCTCGGCCCTCCAGCTCACCCTGATGGCCCTCGGGTTCGGCCCGGGTGACGAGATCATCGTCCCGTCGTTCTCCTTCGCCGCCAGCGCCAACAGCGTCCGGCTGGTCGGCGCGACGCCGGTCTTCGTCGACATCGAGCCCGGCAGTTTCTGCGTCGACCCGGCGGCGGTGGCCGCCGCGGTCACCCCGCGCACCGTCGCGATCATGCCGGTCCACCTGTACGGCCACCCCGCCGCGATGGACCGGATCATGGAGATCGCCGAGAAGCACGGCCTGGCCGTCGTCGAGGACGCCGCCCAGGCGCACGGCGCGGCGCTCAACGGCAACCCGGTGGGCGCGTTCGGCACCGCCGGCTGCTTCAGCTTCTACCCGACCAAGAACATGCACTCGCTCGAGGGCGGCATGGTCACCACCGCCGACGCCGAGCTGGCCCGTACCCTGCGGCTGCTGCGCAACCAGGGCATGGAGCAGCGGTACGCCAACGAGATCGTCGGCGCGAACATGCGGATGACCGACGTCGCCGCCGCGATCGGCCGGGTCCAGCTCCGCCAGCTCGCCGACTGGACCGAGCAGCGGCGGTCGAACGCCAAGTTCCTCGACTCCAAGATCACCTCGATGGTGACCCCGCCGGTGGCCGACAACGCCCGGCACGTCTACCACCAGTACACCGTCCGGGTGACCGGGGACCGGGACGCCGCCCAGCAGCGCCTCACCGAGCTGGGCATCGGCAACGCGGTCTACTACCCGACCCCGATCCACCGGCTCAAGCCGTACCTCACCGAGGACGGCAAGCCCGGCCCGTGGGAGCTGCCGGAGACCGAGCGGGCCGCCGCCGAGGTCGTCTCGCTGCCGGTGCACCCGTCGCTGAGCCCGGCCGACCTGGAGCGGATCGCCGAGGGCGCGAACATCGCCGGGGGTGCCCGATGAGCCAGGGACGCAAGCTGCGCGCCGGCCTGATCGGCCTCGGCGCGATGGGCCGCAACCACGGCCGGGTCCTCTCCGGCCTCGACGGCGTCGAGCTGGTCGGCATCGTCGACCCCGCCGGCGACCCGAACGGCGTGCTCCGCGCCCCGGTCGTGCCGCAGCTCGACGACCTGCTCGCGCTCGGCATCGACTACGCGGTCGTGGCCTGCCCCACCGCGCTGCACGAGCAGGTCGGTCTGGAGCTGGCCCGTAACGGCGTCTGCGCGCTGATCGAGAAGCCGCTGGCCCAGTCCGTCGAGGCGGCCAGCCGGCTGGTGGACGCCTTCGAGAGCGCCGGCCTGGTGGCCGGGGTCGGGCACATCGAGCGGTACAACCCGGCCCTGCAGAACCTGCGGACCCGGCTGGAGGCCGGCGAGCTGGGCGAGGTGTTCCAGGTGGTCACCCGACGCCAGGGGCCGTTCCCGCACCGCATCGCCGACGTCGGCGTGGTGATGGACCTCGCCACCCACGACATCGACCTCACCGCCTGGGTGACCGGCCACGACTACGCCTCGGTCTCGGCCCGCACCGTGTCGCGCAGCGGCCGGCTGCACGAGGACATGGTCGCCGTGGTCGGGCAGCTCACCGACGGCACGATGGTCAACCACCTGGTGAACTGGCTGAGCCCGCTCAAGGAGCGGTCCACCGTCATCACCGGTGACAAGGGCTGCTTCGTCGCCGACACGCTCACCGCCGACCTGACCTTCTACGCCAACGCGGCCATCGACACCGAGTGGGAGGCGCTGCGGGCCTTCCGGGGCGTCGCCGAGGGCGACATGGTCCGGTACGCCATCCCGAAGCGCGAGCCGCTGCTGGTCGAGCACGAGCGGTTCCGGGACGCGGTCGAGGGCAAGGAAAGCGACATCGTCACCCTCCGGCAGGGCCTGCGTACCGTCCAGGTGGCGGCGGCGCTGCTGCGCTCGGCGACCGACGGCAGCACGGTCGACGTCCGTCGCGGTGACCCGTCCGTCGCCACGGAGGTCGTCGTCCCGAGCTGACCGGGCGGCGGCACCCACCCGGGACGGCCGGCGCGGGCCAGGTACCCCCGGACACCAGCGTCAACCTCTCGCTACAGAAGGGACCGTGCATGGCACCGTCCGCTCGTCGACCCCGGCTCGCGGTCATCGTCGCCAACGGCATCACCGGGGACTCCCGGGTCCAGAAGATCGCCATCGCGGCGGCCCGGGACGGTTGGGACGTCACCCTGATCGGCGCCGGGGGCACCCGCGTCAAGCGGACCCGCATGGGTCCGATCGAGGTCGTCCGACTGCCGGTCCGGTCACACATGCGGCAGGAGTTGACCGGGCACCCGCTACGGCGCAAGGTCACCCAGTTCGGCATCAGCGACAAGCAGGCCCTGGCCCGTCGCCGGGCCATCCACCAGGCGTGGGTACGCCAGGTGACCGCCGAGATCGGCTGGCTCCGCGGCGACCAGCGCCAGTCCGGCGCCCGGAAGCTGCTGTCCCTGCCGCCGAGCCGGGCACTGGGCGCGGTGGTCCGGGTCCGCCGGGCCGCGCACAAGTTCCGGGAGCGGGCGTTCGGCTGGGAGCAGGCGCAGGCGAAGAACCCGAAGCCGACGGGCAACTGGCGGCGGGACTGGCCCCAGCTGCTCGACCTCGACCTGGCCTTCGGCCCGTTCATCGAGGAGCTGAAGCCGGACCTGATCCACGCCAACGACATCACGATGATCAACACGGCGGCGCTCAGCGTGGCCCGGATGCGGGCCCGTGGCGAGAAGGTCGCCTGGATCTACGACGCCCACGAGTACGTGCCGGGCGTCGACTGGCCCAAGCCGGAGATGTCCACCGCGTTCCCCGGCGTCGAACGCGAGTACATCCGCCGGGCCGACGCGGTGGTCACCGTCTCCCCGGAGATCGCCGAGCGGCTCCGGGCCGACTACAAGCTGCCCGAGCCGCCGCTGGTCGTCCGGAACACCCCGATCCGGGAGTCGGTCGGCGCGCTGTCCGACCGGCCCTCGGTCCGGGCCGCCGCCGGGGTGGGCGAGGACGTGCCGCTGCTGGTCTACTCCGGCTGGCTCTCCGCCGAACGGGGCCTCGGCACGGCCGTCAACGCCCTCACCGACCTGCCCGGGTTCCACCTGGCGATCGTCTCCGGCCGGACCAGCCCCGAGCTGGAGTTCCTGCTCAACCGCGCGGAGGAGATCGGCGTCCGGGACCGCATCCACGTGGTGCCCTATGTGGCCCAGCACGCGGTACCGGACTACCTCTCCACCGCCGACCTCGGGCTGATCTGCTCCAAGCGGACCCTCAACTACGAGCTGTCGCTGCCCACCAAGCTCGCCGAGTACCTGCACGCCGGCATCCCGGTGGTCGCCAGCGACGTCAAGACCCTCGGCGAGTTCGTCTCCCGGCACCAGGTCGGCACGGTCTTCCGCTCCGACGACCACGCCAGTTTCGTCGCCGCCGTCGGGCAGGCCATGGCCGGCCGGGACGAGCTGCGGGCCCGGATCGTCGAGCCGATCCTGCGCGAGCTGTCCTGGGAGGAGCAGAGCGCCGGGCTGATGCGGCTCTACCGGCAGGTCGCCGCGGTCGCGCCGGCCGAGCCGCGGCCCGAGGTGCCGTGGACGGTGGAGGAGCACGCCGGCCCACCGCCGGTCGACACCACCGTCGCCGACCGGCCGCTGGACGCCTGGCGGCCGCTCGGCCAGACCCGGGTACGGCTCGGGCTCGGCCCGGCCAACTACGCCGGCCAGGCGGCGGCGTTCGCGCAGGCCATCTGCCAGAGCAACCCGGACGTGTCGGCCGAGGTGGTGATGCGCAAGGGCCCCACCACGTTCGTCTTCCCGGCGGACGTCTACCTCGACCTGTCCCGGATCAACGACGTGGACTTCCAGGTCGAGCAGGTCCAGCGGATCGTCGGCCGGTACACGCACCTGGTGGTGGACGCCTTCCTGCCGGTCTTCGGCTACCTCAACGGCGACAACATCGAGGGTGACCTGCCGGCGCTGCGCCGGGCCAACATCAAGGTGGCGCTGCTCGCCCACGGCAGCGAGATCCGGCACCCCGGACGGCATCTGGAGCGGCACGAGTTCTCGCTGTTCCGGGACGCCCCCGAGGGGGTGGCCGAACGCCTCACCAAGCGGGCCGAACGCAACCGCCGGGTCGCCGAGGAGAGCGGGCTGCCGCTCTTCGTGACCACGCCGGACCTGCTGGAGGACCTGCCGACGGCGACCTGGGCACCCCAGGTGGTCGACGTGGCGAGCTGGGCCAGCGACCACCCGGTGATGGAGCGGCCCCGTCCGGTGGTGCTGCACGCGCCGTCGGCCCGGTGGACCAAGGGCACCGACCGGATCCTGCCCACCCTGCAGGAGCTGCACGACAAGCGGGCCATCGAACTGAAGCTGGTCGAGGGCGTCCCCTGGGAGGAGATGCGGGAGCTGGTCCGCACCGCCGACATCGTCCTCGACCAGTTCGCCACCGGGGCGTACGGGACCTTCGCCGTGGAGGCGATGGCGGCCGGCCGGCCGGTGGTCGCGTTCCTCAACGAGGCGATGCACGCCCGGTTCGGCGCGCACCCGCCGATCGTCAACGCCACCCCCGGTTCGTTGCGCAAGGCGATCGAGTCGCTGCTCGACGACCGGGACCGGGCGGCCGGCATCGGTGCGGCCTCCGTCCGGTACGCGCGGGACGTGCACGACGGCCGGCGTACCGCGAGTGTCTTCGAGGACTTCCTGACCTGACCGGTTCCACCCATACGAAACGGGGGCGGCCAGCGGTGACGCTGGCCGCCCCCGTCGCGTCGTGGCGCGGGAAACGACGGGTCAGAGTTCCAGACCGGTGGTGACCCGCACCGACGGGTGCAGCCGGGCCAGCCGGGCGGCCAACGTCACGGTGTACACGTCCGCCGCGACCACCAGGTCGACGGTGCCGAAGTCGATGCCGCGCAGCGCCTCGTCGAACCGGGTGGCCAGTAGCCGGGGCCGCAACGCCCGGTAGGTCGGCATGAACAGGCGCTTGTGGACCGCCCCGGAGACCTTGGTCTGGGCCCGGGAGACCACCTCGGCCGGGCGGCGCAGCGGGCGTCCCCAACGCTGCCCGGCGACCAGCCCGACGACGTTGCTGACCGCCCGGGGACCCCGGAACACCAGCGCCCGCTCCACCCGGCGGACCAGCAGCTGCTCCTCGGGACGGTCCAGGGGGTGCAGCCGGATCCGGGGGTCCAGGTCCTCTATCTCCTGCCAGTGCTCCACCCTGGACACGAAGACGTGTACGTCGTCGCCGCGCCCGGCCAGGTTCTGCACGTAGTTCACCAGCCGCAGCTGCGGTCGGTGGATCAGCGACAGCACCAGCACCCGCTTGGGGCGGCCGGTGGTCACCTCGGCGCGTGGCGCGTCGTCGACGGCGGTCACCACGGTCTCGGCCGTCTCGACCCTGTCCTCCTCGTACGAACTCACGCCGACACCACCTCCTGCTCCTCGCGGGACGCCGCTCCCGCCAGTTGACGCAGTTCCGCCTCCAGCGGGCCGAGCACCCGCTGCCGGGTGTACCGGCTGGCGTGCCGGATCGCGGCCTCCCGGGCCTCCGGGGTGAGGTCCCGGGCCGCCTTGCCCGCCGCGATCATCGTCTGCGCGATCTGTTCCGGATCGAGACTGTCGGCGTTGAACCACAACGGGTAGCCGGCCAGCACCTCGGTGGCCGCGATGCCCGGTGCGTGCACCGACACGATCGGCCGACCACTCGCCATGTACTCGAAGATCTTGCCGGAGGTGACGTACCGGGCGCCGCCGGCGAGGAAGACCAGCACGTCGCTCTCCGCGTACGCCGCCGCGACGTCGGTCTTGGCGACCGGTCCCCGGTACCGCACCCCCGAGGCCGGGTCGTCGGTCTGCCCGGCCGCCGGGTCGAGCCCGAGCCGTTCCAGCAGCTGCACGTCGCTGCCCTTGAAGAAGCCGAGGTGCCCGAAGACGTTCAGCACCGCGTCGTCCAGGTCGGGATGCTGGCGGGCCAACCGGAACGCCTCGACCAGCTCCTCCACCGGCTGGTTGTTGGTGACCGTGCCGAGGTACGAGAAACGCAGCGGTCCGGCGGCGGTGCGTGGCCCGGCACCGGGCGCGTCGTCGAGCACGGTGAGCAGGTCCGGGTCCCAGCCGTTGGGGACGACACGCATCCGGTCGGCGACCTCCGGGTACCGCTCCGCGTGCCAGCCGCGCAGCGCGTCGTTGACGAAGACCGCCCGGCTGGCGCCCCGCAGCACCCGCCGCTCCCAGGCCCACACCGGGTGGTCGTCCTCGTAGGCCGGCTCGTCGGCGAACAGGTCCAGGGTCCACGAGTCCCGGTAGTCCACCACGTACGGCACCCGCGCCAACCGGTGGAACAGCCAGGCGGCGGCGAAGGACGCGAACGGGTTGCCGGTGGCCAGCACCACGTCGAACGGCCGGCGGGCGTGCAGCCGCAGGGCCCGGCGTACGCAGGCCCAGCCCCACGAGGCGTAGTGCTCCGGGAAGATCCGCTGGCCCAGGTCGTAGATGTACCGGGCGGTCACCGGCATGGTCTGCCGGAAGCGGCTGAACCGCCGCACGTCCCGTTCCCAGACGAACTGGTTGAGCCGGGGCCGCTCGATCCGGATCCGCTCGTCCACCGTCTCGGCGAGCTTCTCGTCCACCGAGCCGATCGCCTCGTGCAGGAACTTCAGCGGGGCCGCCATGACCGTGACGTCCCAGCCCTCCGCGGCCAGGTGGTTGGCGGTGGCCCGGGCGCGGTACACGCCACTGGCACGGGACGGGGGAAAGTAGAACGACAGGTAGAGCACTCGCGGCTGTCGTCCCCGGTGTCGGCTTGTCATCAGGTTCTCCGCGATTCGGTCTGGCGCCGTCAGGCCGGCGGCGGCGTGCCGCTCGGTGCGGCGGTGTCGAGGCCGTACGAGATGTTCGGGCAGATCCGGTCCTCCAGGACCAGGCGGGCGGCCACCGGAATCGACACCGGGTCGGCGACCACCAGCAGGTCGACGCCTTCCCGGGCGATCTGGCGGCGCAGCAACCGGTGGCGGACGTCGCCCCAGAGCCGGTGGTAGACCGGAAGGAAGAGCCGGCGGTGCACCCGGCCGGCGATCCGCCGGTCGTAGGCCCGGCTGGCCCGCTGCGACCAGCCGGTGAGGCGACCCCGCCCGACGACGCGCAGCGCCGCCCGGGGGGCCCGGTGCACGATGAGCTGCTCGGCCGCGACGGGCAGGTGCGCGCGTTGCAGCCGGGCCAGCTCGACCACCCGGACCCCGGGGGCGAACCGCTGGCCCCGCCACGCGGTCAGCTCGTCGACGACGACGGTGGCCCGGCCACCGCCGGCGACCACCCGGGCGGACTCCTCGACGACCACCCGGGCCCGGTTGCCGCCGAGAGCGAGGAAGATCGTGCGCTGTGCGGCCATCAGTGTCCCTGCTCCGGAGCCGGGTCGGTGGTGACGTGGTCGGGGAACCAGGCCCGCCGGTGCGCCTGCGCCACCGCCGGATAGCCGTACCGGGCGGCCAGCTCCCGGCGGGCCAGGCCGAGGTCCATCCCGGCGGTGAACCGGTCCCGCAGCCGACGGTAACCGGCGGCCAGCGACTCCGGGTCGTCCTCCACCGGCACCAGTTCACCGGCGGCGTCCTCGATCCCGGCCAGGCTCTCCTCCGGGCCGCCGCACCGGGTGACCAGCACCGGCATGCCGGCCGCCGAGGCTTCCACGACGGTCATCCCGAACGTCTCGAACTGGCTGGGGTGTACCAGCAGGTCGTGCTCCCGCATCAGCCCCAGCGCCTGCTCGGGCGGGACGGCACCGGTGAACCGGATCGCCCCGGTCACCCCCAGTTCCGCGGCGCGGGCGGTGAGTTTCTCCTGCAACGGCCCCTCGCCGACGAAGGTCAGGGTCAGCGTCGGGTCGTCGGCCCGGCAGAGCGCGAACGCCTCCAGCAGCCGCTGCACCCCCTTGCGGGGGATCAGCCCGCCGACGAAGAGCCAACGGCGCAGCGCGGTGACCGGGGTGGCGCGCTCGGCGGCGAAGGAGACCGGGTTGGGGATGATCCGCACCCGGTCGGCGTACTCGGGGAACGCCTCGACCAGCGGGTCGCGTACCGCGCGGCCCACCGCGAACACCCCGGCGCAGCGGCGCAGCAGCTCCGCGTACATCTCGCGGGCCTCGGGCTGGGCCAGCACCGCGTCGAGGAAGGTGGCGTGCTCGGTGACGAAGACCCGGGCGTCGGGACGGGCGTTGCGCAGGGCCGCCCAGCCGCCGGGGAGCCCGACGTGGGCGTGCACCACCGGGGCGTCGATCGGCTGCCCGCCCAGGGCGGCCGAGACGGTGGCCGAGTGCCGCTGCGCGATCTCGGCGTACGACAGGCCCACCGGCAACGGCACCGGCAGGTGCAGCCGGGTGGCCCCACCTACGGTCGGGTACCCGCGCAGGGCGTGGGGGAGCAGGGCGTGGTGGGCGCGGACGATCTCGGCGTCCTCGGCTGCGGAGTGCCGGCCGGCCCACTCGTCGCACTGGTAGACCGTCACCCGCTCGTAGCCCGGGGCGGTCGCCTCGACCATGGCCTTGACGAACGCGCCCAGGAAGGGACGCTGCGTGCTCGGGTACCAGGGGGTGAGGATGGCGACGCTGCTGGGAAAGGCGGTCGTCACGCGAGTGGTTCCTCCTGAGGCGTGGCAGCAGCGGTGAATGCTACCAGTCTGACCTGTACGGACACGGCGTGCACGGTGAAGCGACGCCGGGCGGCCGCTGGTCACCCGGCGTCTGCCTGTCGTTCAGCCGAGGCGCTCCGCCAGGATCCGCACCACCCGCTCGGCGGCCCGGCCGTCACCGTACGGGGTGCCCTGCTCGCTCTGCGGCGCGGGCCGGGTGGCCGTCTCGATCCATGCCGGGCGGCCCAGCGCGTCCGGGTCCGGGACGAGCCGGTTCCAGTCGCCGGCCAGGGTCTCCACCCACTCCGTCTCCGGCCGCAGCGTGGTGCACGCCCGGCCGAGCAGGTACGCCTCCTTCTGCAGGCCGCCGGAGTCGGTGACCACACCGGCCGAGCCGAGCACCGCGGCCACCAGGCCGGCGTACCCGAGGGGCTGCCCGGTGTGCACCGCGCCCTGGTCGAGCTTCAGACCGTGCGCCTCGGCGCGGGCCTTCAGGCGCGGGTGGGCCAGCAGCGCCACCGGCACCGGCAGGTCGGCCATGGCCGCGATGATCGACGCCAGCCGGGCCGGGTCGTCGGTGTTGTCCGGCCGGTGCAGGGTGGCCAGCAGGTACGGCTGCTCCGGGTCGATGCCCTCGGGCAGCGTCGGCCGGGGGTGCTCGCCGGCCAGGACGGCGTCGCGGACCCGCAGGCAGACGTCGACCATGACGTCCCCGCTGAGCACCGCCCGGCCGGCCAGGCCCTCGTTGGCCAGGTGGCGCAGGGCCTCCTCGGTGGGGGCGAGCAGCAGGTCGGCGGCGTGGTCGGTGAGCACCCGGTTGTGCTCCTCGGGCATCCGGCGGTTGAACGACCGCAGGCCGGCCTCCAGGTGGGCCACCTTCAGGTGCTGCTTGACCGCGCTGAGCGCGCCGGCGAGCGTGGAGTTGGTGTCGCCGTAGACGAGCACCCAGTCGGGCTGCTGCTCGGCCAGGACCGGGTCGATCGCGGCGAGCACCCCGCCGGTCTGCACGCCGTGGCTGCCGGAGCCGATGCCCAGGTGCACGTCCGGGTCGGGGATGCCCAGCCCGCTGAAGAAGACGTCGGAGAGGTTGACGTCGTAGTGCTGGCCGGTGTGCACGATCACGTGCTCGTAGCCGGTGCCGGCGAACGCGGCGGCGATCGGCGCCAGCTTGACCAGCTGGGGACGGGCTCCGACAACGCTGACGACCTTCACTGACCATCTCCTGCACGTCGTGGGTTCCGGGAAGGGGCGCGGCGATGCCCCGGTCGGGCGCGCTGGGCGGGGTGCCCGTGCGCGGGCACCGGATGCCGACGGTCGGTCACGTACCCGCGGCCCCGGCGCAAGACCTTACGGTACGTCTCCGTGTCGGGGCCGGACGCCCCGCGTGCCGGGCCTCACCGGCGTCGCCGTTCGAGCACCCGGCGCAGCCCCGCCCCGGCCCGACCGGTCCGGCCGAGGACCAGCCGGCCCAGCGCCGACGCCGACGGGGACTCCAGGGCGGCCAGGCGGGCCCGCGCCCCGGCCAGGTCCCGCTCGGCCGCCCGCAGCGCCTCGTCCCGCTCGGCCAGTTCCCGGGTGAGCGCGGCGACCCGGTCGTCCAGTTCGGCGAGGCGACGGCGGGCCGGCCGGGTGACGAGGTCGCCGAGCACGTACTCGTTCGCCATCCGGAGCAGTGCGGTGGTGTGGTCGGCGGATTCCCGGGGCGAATGGTCCTCGGGGCTCAGGTAGGGACGTGGTGTGGTGACCGAGGTCACCCGCTCCACGACGAGGGCGGCGTGCACCCCACGGATCGCCACCCGGTCCAGCGGGGCGGCGGTGACGACCTGGCAGCGGGCCGCGCCGAGCGGGTCGAGCAGCCGGTGGTACGGGATCGCGGCCACCGGCCAGCCGAGCAGCAGGAGCAGCCGGGCGCCGGGGGCCAGCCGGCCCAGCAGGGGCACCAGCGCCGAGGGGTCGGTGTGGCCCGGCGGGTTGGGTCCGGTCAGGGCCAGGGCCAGCACGCCGGCACCGAGGGGTCCGTCCGGGGCGTCGAGGTCGGCCCGCCGGTACGCCACCTCCTCCGGCGCGCGCAGGTGCCGGCGCAGCCGGACCTGCTCGTGGGTGACGTCGACGATCTCCCGTACCCCGTCGAGGAGGTGGGTGTCGATCTCGTGCAGGCGCATCCGGTCCTCCCCGGGTCAGCCGGTGCGGGTGAACGCGTGGAAGCCGATCGGGCTGCCCCGGAACCGGTACGGGTGCCAGCCGTCGGCCCGGAAGCCGGCTGGCGACAGCACCGACCGGTAGCGGTCCGGCCCGCGACCCACCTGGTAGTTGCCGTACACCCGTCGCCCGGGTTCGCCCTGGTCGGAGACGACCAGCCGGCCACCGAGCCGGACCAGCGCGGCCAGGTTCCGCAGCGACGCCTGCCACTGTTCCTCGTCGAGGACGTGGAACAGCACGTCGATCGAGACGACCGCGTCGTACGGCCAGGGGCTGTGCCAGTCGGCGAGGGTCGACTCGTGGTAGCGCGGGCCACCGCCGAGCGTGCGCCCCTCGGCCAGCGCCGACGGGCTGGCGTCGATCCCGTCGACCCGGTGCCCGAAGCGGGCCAGGGCCCGGCTGAACCATCCCTTGCCGCAGCCGGCGTCGAGCAGGTACCGGGGAGCCACCGGGTCGCTGTGCTGGCCGAGCAGGTCCAGCAGGATGCCGAGCCGCCGGACGTAGAACATCTCGTTGGTGGCCTCGTCGAAGGAGACGTCGCCACCGGACCGCAGGTCGCCCTCGCGTCGGTGCCGGTCGTCCCAGTACGCCGTCGTCTCGGCGGCGGAGAGCAGTTCCATCGGTCGGTCACCGTCCTCACCGTCGACGGATGTCCCGGGTGCGCGGACGAGGGTCACGCTAGCACGTATCAGGAGTATTGCCCGATTGGCACGTTCCGTCGCTTCTCCCGGCCGTCCCCAGGTCAGAAGATGGCCCGCAGGTACGGCACCCGGGCCGCCCCCAGCGACACCGCGAACGAACCGACGGTCACCACCGCGCAGGTGACCAGGGTGACCGACAGTGACTCGCCGATCGCCAGGTCCGGGACGGCCCACTGGATCAGGGCGAGCAGCAGCAGGTGCACCAGGAACACCCCGAACGAGGCGTCGGCGAGCCGGACCAGCCAGCCGCCCACCCGTGGCGACGGCCGCAACCGGTCACCTAGGGTGTTCGCTACCAGGAAGACACAGACGGCGGCGACCGCCACCGAAGCGCCCAGGTAGCTCACCGGGAACAACGCCTGCACCACCGGCAGGTCCGGCCGGGAACCCCACCGCCAGACCCCCTCGGCCAGCAGCGCCGTGGCCAGCAGCGCGGCCAGGACAGTCCGCCAGCCGCCCAGGCGTACCCGGGCCAGTGCCCAGCCGGCCAGGAAGTACCCCACGTAGGGCCACCACATCGTCCATGCGCCCAGGTGGATCGGCCGGGGGGTGCCGTTCAGGTTCGCCACCCCGGCGATCATGAAAGCGGCGAGGATCCAGCCCATCGCCACCGCCGCGGTGATCCCGGCCCGGCGCCCGTCACCGGCGGCGAGGAAGGTCGCCAGCACCGGGGCCAGCAGGTACAATCCGGCGATCAGCCAGAGGAAGTACAGCGCGGTGTAGATCCGCCCGTCGATGAGCAATTGGGTGAGCGCCTTGCCGCTGAGCTCCTCGCCCCGCAGCAGCATCCGGACCACGACCAGGTAGATCAGGTGCCAGGCGATCAGCGCCGGGAGGATCCGGGCGAACCGCTTGCGGTAGAAGGCGGCCGGACCGTCCCGGTGGGCACGGGGCGCCAGCACCAGCGCGCCACTGATCATCACGAAGACCGGCACGGTCCAGATCGCCCCGATGTCGATGGCGGTGGCGATCCACCAGTTGCGGCTGCCCCGACGGTCGTCGTTCGCCACGTAGGTGCCCACCACGTGGATCGCCACCACGCCGCAGATCGCCCCGATACGCAGCACGTCGAGGCCGTACCGGCGGGGCGGGCGGGCGTCCGGCGTGGCCCCGGCAGAGCCGGGCTCCGGCCCGGCGGCGGTGGCAGAGCCGGGCTCCGGCCCGGCGGCGGACGGAACGACGGGGGACTGGCTGGGCAGACTCACCGGCGTGATGCTAGCCGGGATTCCGCCCGCGCCCACACGCGCTCCGGCGCGCCCGACGCGACCCCGGGGGGCCGGTGCCCGGAGCCGGCGGTGGGATACCGTGCTCGGGCGGCGGCCGACGGGCGACCGCGGCCCCCACGCACCGGTCTGCGGCGTTCCCGCCTGCCTCCGGGCGTGTGTGCTCGGCAGCGTTGTCCCGCATCGGGTGGCCGCGGGCTCGGCGGAAGGCAGAGGAGATCGGCATGGGGTTCGACGGCGGCGCAGGGGCGGCAGCCTCCCGGGGCCGGGTGGTCATGCTGGTCGACAACGGGGTCAACGGTGACTCCCGGGTGCAGAAGGCGGCCCGGTCGGCCGCCGACGCCGGGTGGGAGGTGATCCTGCTCGGCCGGGCCCCGGGCGGTGTACCGCAGACCTGGCGGCTCGGTGGCGCCGAGGTGCGCCTGCTGGCCGTCGCCGACCCGCTGTCCCGCCGCCGGCACGAGTACCGCCGGGTGTTCCGCCGGGGGCCGCTGGCGTACCCGCCCAACGGCATCGCCGCGCACCGCAAGCAGGCCGTCCGGGCCTGGGAGACCGACCTGCGGCTGCGGGCCGCGGAGCTGGATCTGACCGCCCGCTCGGGCCGCCCGGTGCCCGGCTGGCGGCGGCGGGCGCTGGCCGCCGAGAAGGTCGCCGCCTCGGTCACCGGCAAGTGGGTCTCCTTCCGGTACTGGCAGCTCACCCGGGGCCAGAAGGACCGCCGCAAGCTGGCCGGCCCGGTGGACCGGTTCTACACCTGGTTCTGGGAGACGGTCCGGGGCGACGGCGCGTGGCGGCGGCTGGAGCCCGCGCTGTGGGACTGGGAGCTGGCCTTCGGCCCGGTGGTGGACCGGCTGCGCCCCGACATCATCCACGCCAACGACTACAAGATGCTCGGTGTCGGCGCGCGGGCCACCCTCCGGCTCCGGGCCGCCGGTCACCCGGTGCAGCTGGTCTGGGACGCGCACGAGTTCCTGCCCGGGTTGAACCCGGCGCTGAGCCGGGGCCGGTGGCTGCGCGCGCAGTGCGCCCACGAGCGGGAGCACGCCCCGGTGGCGGACGCCGTGGTGACCGTCTCGGAGGCCCTCGCCGACCTGCTCCAGCGCGAACACCACCTGCCCGAGCGGCCCACCGTGGTGCTCAACGCCCCGAACGCCGGCGCGGCCGACGCCACCGACGGCGGGCCCGTGCCCGACCTGCGGGCCCTCTGCGGGATCGGGTCGGACGTGCCGCTGCTGGCCTACTCCGGCGCGGTCGCCCCGGTGCGCGGGGTGGACGTGGTGGTGGAGGCGCTGCCCGCGCTGGCGGGGGTGCACCTGGCCCTGGTGTCGCTGCCCCCGGGCCGGTCGTCCACCCCGTCGATCGACGCGCTGCTGCGCCGGGCCGGCGAGCTGGGCGTGGCCGACCGGGTGCACGTGCTGCCGTACGTGCCGCACCACCAGGTCGCCGCGTTCCTCTCCGCCGCCGACGCGGCGGTCAGCCCGCTGGTCCACCTGCCCAACCACGAGATCGCGTTGAGCAACAAGTTCTTCGAGTACTCGCACGCCCGGCTGCCGATCGTGGTCAGCGACGTACGGACGATGGCCGAGACGGTCCGCTCCACCGGCCAGGGCGAGGTGTTCCGGGCCCAGGACGCGGCCGACTTCGCCCGCGCCGCGCGGGCGGTGCTGGCCGACCCGGAGCGCTACCGGGCCGCGTACGACCGGCCGGGCCTGCTGGAGAACTGGACCTGGGAGCGGCAGGCGGAGGCGTTGGACAGGGTCTACACCCGCCTGCTGGCGCCGGCCGGGGTCGGCTGAGTCCGGACCCCGGGGACCTGTCCCGGTCGGGGAGCCCCGCGCCCGGCCGAAGCGGACCAGTCGGGCGTTACCGTAAACTCGCCGGGTCATTCTGGGAGCAGACCCCGGCAACATCGGAGAGGCGGATAATGGAGCGCGACGGTGCGTCCGCGGTCCCGGTTTCCCGTGGACGGGTTGTCATGCTGGTCGACAACGGTGTCAACGGTGACTCCCGGGTGCAGAAGACAGCACGTTCGGCCGCCGACGCCGGCTGGGACGTCGTCCTGCTGGGCCGGTCCCCGGGGAGTGTGCCGCAGACCTGGCGGCTGGGCCGCGCCGAGGTGCGGCTGCTGGCCATGCCCGACCCGTTGGCCCGCCGCCGGCACGAGTTCCGCCGGGCCTGGCTGCGCTGGCCGCTGGCGTACCCGCCGAGCGGGATCGCCGCGCACCGGCAGCAGAGCGTCAAGGCGTGGCAGGCCGACCTGACCGTCCGGGCCGCCAAGCTGGCCCTGGCCGACCCGGCGACGCCCCGGCTGGCGCTGCGCCGCCGGCTGCTGGGCGTCGAGCAGGCCGCCGCGAAGCTGACCCGTACCTGGGTCTCCGGGCGGTACTGGATGCTCACCCGGGCCCGCACCCGCCGCCGGTTCCACAACCCCTGGGACCGGGCGTACACGCTGTTCTGGCAGAAGCTCAAGGGCGACGGCGCGTGGCGGCGGCTGGAGCCGGGGCTGTGGGACTACGAACTGGCCTACGGGCCGGTCGTCGACGAGCTGGCCCCCGACCTGATCCACGCCAACGACTTCCGGATGCTCGGCGTCGCCGCCCGCGCCAAGATCCGCGCCGCGCAGCGGGGCCGCGAGATCAAGGTGGTCTGGGACGCCCACGAGTTCCTGCCCGGCCTCAAGCCCTGGCAGGACAACGCCCGCTGGCTGCCCGCCCACCGCGCCCACGAGCGGGAGTACGCCCCGTACGCCGACGCGGTGATGACCGTCTCCGACGGCCTGGCCGAGCTGCTCCAGCGGGAGCACCGGCTGGCGACCCCGCCGGACGTGGTGCTCAACGCGCCGGCCGCCGACCACGGTGAGCTGGCCCCCGACGCGCCCGCGCCCGACCTGCGCGCCCTGTGCGGCGTCGGCCCCGACGTGCCGCTGCTGGTCTACAGCGGGGCGGCGGCCCGCCAGCGTGGCCTGGACGTCATGGTCGACGCGTTGCCGCAGCTGCCCGGGGTGCACGTCGCCCTGGTGGTCAACAAGCCCGCTGGCCCGTACGTGACCGGGGTGCTGGCCCGGGCCGCGAAGCTCGGCGTCGCCGACCGGGTGCACGCCCTGCCGTACGTGGCGCACTGGCAGGTGGTGCCGTTCCTGTCCGCCGCCGACGCCGGGGTGATCCCGATCCACCACTGGCCCAACCACGAGATCGCGCTGATCACGAAGTTCTTCGAGTACTCGCACGCCCGGCTGCCGCTGGTGGTCAGCGACGTGAAGACGATGGCCGGCACGGTCCGCTCCACCGGCCAGGGCGAGGTGTTCCGGGCCGAGGACGTGGCCGACTACGTGCGGGCCGTCCGGGCGGTGCTGGCCGCCCCGGAGCGCTACCGGGCCGCGTACGACCGGCCGGGCCTGCTGGAGAGCTGGACCTGGGAGGCCCAGGCCGAGGTGCTCGACGCCGTCTACCGGCGGCTGCTGCCGGGCCGGCCCGGCCCGGTGCCGGCCGACGCGGGGCAGCCGACCACCGGGGCGGACCAGACCCGCCCGGCGGTGGGGGCCGGCACGTGACCGTCCCCGACGTGACGGTGATCACCGCCGTCTACAACACCATGCCCTACCTGACCCGCTGTCTCACCTCGGTGATGGAGCAGACCATCGGGCGGGACCGGCTGGAGGTCGTCGCGGTCGACGACGGGTCCACCGACGGCAGCGGCCGGGAGCTGGACCGGTTCGCCCGCGCGTACCCGGGCACCGTGAAGGTGATCCACCAGGCCAACTCCGGTGGTCCGGCGAACCCGAGCAACCGGGCCCTGGAGGCGGCCACCGGCCGGTACGTGTTCTTCATCGGCTCGGACGACTACCTCGGCCCGGAGGCGCTGGAACGGCTGGTCGCCGCCGCCGACCGGTGGGACGCCGACGTGGTGCTCGGCCGGATGGTCGGGGTGAACAGCCGCTACATCCACCAGGCGATCTTCGAGTCGACACAGTCGGACGTCGACCTGTTCACCTCCCCGCTGCCGTTCTCGCTGTCGAACACGAAGCTGTTCCGGCGGGAGCTGGTCGAGCGGCACAAGCTGCGCTACCCGGAGGACATGCCGGTCGGCAGCGACCAGCCGTTCACCATCGAGGCGTGCCACCGGGCCCGGCGGATCTCGGTGCTGGCCGACTACGACTACTACTTCGCGGTCCGGCGGTTCAACGCCCGCAACATCACCTACAAGAGCCGGCACCTGGAACGGCTGCACTGCGCCGAGTCGATCATGGATTTCGTGGCCGGGCTGATCGAGGCCGGTCCCCGCCGGGACGCCGTGCTGCTGCGGCACTTCTCCTGGGAGGTGGCCCGGCTGCTGGAGAACGACTTCCTGGCCCTGGACCGCCCCACCCAGGCCAGCGTCCAGGCCGGGGTACGAACGCTCACCGAGAAGTACCTCACCGACCCGATCCGGGACCAGCTCGGCATCGAGACCCGGATCCGGCTCGCCCTGGCCTGGCACGGCGAGCTGGACGACCTGCTCGCGGTGATCCGCCAGGACGCCGAGCACGGCACCCCGCCGGCGATCGTGGAGGAGGGCCGCTGGTACGCCGACTACCCCGGCTTCCGTGACCCCCGCCTCGACATCCCGGACCACTGGTTCGAGATCACCGGCCGGGCCGCCGACTGGATCGCCCGCCTCGACACCGTCTCGGTGGTCTTCGAGGGCACCCGGGCGCTGGTCGTCACCGCCCGTAGCCCCCGCCCCGACCTGCCCCACCTGGCGTCGGCGTTGAAGCTGGTCGCGGGTGAGGTGGTGGCGGAGAACACCGAACTCGTCCCGGACATCACCGGTACCACCATCCGGGCCCGCTTCCTGCTGGCCGATCTGCTGGCGGCGATCGCCCCCGGGGGTAAGCTGCGACTCATCCAGGCGCGGATCGACGCGTTCGGTACGACCGGGACGGCCCCGCTGCGGGGTCCCCGGCGGGGGGTTCCCCAGCGTGTGGTGGTCCGGCGTGGTGCCCGCCTCCACGTGCTCAGCGCCACCACCAACCACAAGGGTCAACTGATCGTCGCCGTAGCGCCTGTGACGCCACGCCGGGTGATGGCCCGCCTGCGGCGTCGGCTCCCACTAGGAGGAAAGTAGCAGTCATGAACATCTGCGTCGTCGCCCTCGGAAAGATCGGACTGCCGCTGGCCGTGCAGTTCGCGACGAAGGGGCACCGGGTGATCGGTGCCGACGTCTCCGAGCGGGTGGTCAACCTGGTCAACGACGGTGCGGTGCCGTTCCCCGGGGAAGCCGACCTGGACGTCAAGCTCAAGGAGGTCGTCGCCGCCGGTCTCTTCTCGGCGACCACCGACACCGCCGCCGCGGTCGCCGAGAGCGAGGCCGTCGTGGTGGTCGTGCCGCTGTTCGTGGACGCCGAGGGCGTACCGGACTTCGGCTGGATGGACGACGCGACCCGGTCCATCGCCCGTGGTCTGAAGCCGGGCACCCTGGTCAGCTACGAGACCACGCTGCCGGTCGGCACCACCCGCAACCGGTGGGCGCCGATGCTGGAGCAGGGTTCCGGGCTCACCGCCGGCACCGACTTCCACCTGGTGTTCAGCCCGGAGCGGGTGCTCACCGGTCGGGTCTTCGCCGACCTGCGCCGGTACCCGAAGCTGGTCGGCGGCATCGACGAGGCGTCCGCCGCGCACGGCGTCAGCTTCTACGAGTCGGTGCTCGACTTCGACGAGCGCGCCGACCTGGCCCGGCCGAACGGCGTGTGGGACCTCGGCTCCGCCGAGGCGTCCGAGATGGCGAAGCTCGCCGAGACCACCTACCGGGACGTCAACATCGGCCTGGCGAACCAGTTCGCCCGGTTCGCCGACAGCGTCGGCATCGACGTGCTCAAGGTGATCGAGGCCTGCAACAGCCAGCCGTACAGCCACATCCACGCGCCGGGCATCGCGGTCGGCGGGCACTGCATCCCGATCTACCCCCGGATGTACCTGTGGAACGACCCGGCCGCCACCGTGGTCCGCTCCGCCCGGGAGGCCAACGCGGCCATGCCGGAGTACGCCGTCGACCTGCTCGCCGCCGCGTACGGCGACCTCACCGACGTCGAGGTGCTGGTGCTCGGCGCGGCGTACCGGGGCGGGGTGAAGGAGACCGCCTTCTCCGGCGTCTTCCCGACCGTCGAGGCGCTGCGCGCCCGGGGCGCCAAGCCGTACGTGTCGGACCCGATGTACACCGCCGAGGAGCTGGTCGCGCACGGGCTGCCGGCGTACTCCGGTGAGCGGGTCACCGCCGCCGTGGTGCAGGCCGACCACGCCGAGTACCGTTCGCTCGCCGCCACCGACCTGCCCGACGTGCGGGTGCTGGTGGACGGCCGGCGGGTGACCGACCCGGCCCGCTGGCCCGACGTCCGTCGCGTCGTCATCGGCGGCTGACCCGCCACCGACCGCGAAAGAGGGGATCCCGACCGCACCTGGTCGGGATCCCCTCTGCTGTTGCGGACGGCAGGGCCGGGGTCAGCCCTGGCCGAGACCCGGCGGCGGGGTGGCCGGGTCGCGGGAGACCACCTCGCCCTTCTCGTTGACCCAGCCCTTCGGCCGGGCCGGGTTGCCGGCGACCAACTGGTACGGGGCGACGTCCCGGGTCACCACCGAACCGGCGGCGATCATCGCGTACGAGCCGACCTCGATGCCGCAGACCAGGGTGGCGTTCGCGCCGATCGACGCGCCCCGGCGTACCAGGGTCGGGGTGATCTGCCAGTCCGGGTTCTGGGCCCGGGGCCGGAAGTCGTTGGTGAACACCGCGCACGGGCCGACGAAGACCTCGTCCTCCAGGGTCACGCCCTGGTACACCGAGACGTTGTTCTGGACCTTGCACAGGTCACCGATCACCACGTTGCTGTCGACGTACACGTTCCGGCCGATCACGCAGCCGCCACCGATCCGCGCGGTGGACCGGACGTGGGCCAGGTGCCAGACCTTCGTACCGTCGCCGATGGTCGCGCCCTCCTCCACCTCGGCGGTCGGGTGCACGAAGACCTGGTCGGTTCCTTGGCTCATGGGCTGGCTCCACTCACAGTGTTCGAAGGGCGGGTGCCGCGCCGGTTCTGGGCGGCTTGTGCCGAAAACGGTAGTGTGACGCACGGTCACGGCCGGCAGGGGGAGCATAACCGTCGCCGTACCCCGCGCCGCCCACCCCACCCTGCCCCGCCCGCCCCACCCACCCCCGCTCTCCCACCCACCCCGGCGGGGTGTCGCGGCGGTGGCGGAGTCTGGCACCATTCGCTGACCGGAGGCTCAACGGCGGAGGGGGTGCGGGTGCGGGTCCTGCTGGTGGAGGACGACCGACGGGTGGCGGCGGCCCTGTCGTCCGCGTTGACCCGGCGGGGTTACCAGGTGGAACACGCGGCGACCGTGGCGGCGGCGCTGGCCGCCGCGCCGTGCGACCTGGTCCTGCTCGACCTGACCCTGCCCGACGGCGACGGCACCGAACTCTGCCGGGAGCTGCGGCGGCGCAGCGCGCAGATCGGCATCATCGCGGTCACCGCCCGGGGCGAGGAACGGGACCGGGTGCTCGGGCTGCGCCTCGGCGCGGACGACTACGTGGTGAAACCGTTCTCCATGGTCGAGTTGCAGGCGCGGATCGAGGCGGTGCTGCGCCGGGCCGTCCGCGCCGCCCCCGAGCCGGACCGGCTCGTCGCCGGTGGCCTGCGCATCGACGTGGCCGCCCGGACCGTCACCGTCGACGACCGGCCGGTCACGCTGACCCGCAAGGAGTTCGACATCCTGGTCTCGCTGGCCCGGCAGCCCGGCACCGTGGTGCCCCGCGAGCGCATCCTGCTCGACGTCTGGGGCACCACCTGGGCCGACCGGCACACCGTCGAGGTGCACGTCGGGTCGCTGCGCGGCAAGCTGGGCGACGCCCGGCTGGTGGAGACCGTACGCGGGGTCGGCTACCGGCTGCGCGGGGAGTGAGGTCCCGGTGCGCCGCCGGCTGGTGATCAGCTACCTGCTGCTGATGGCCCTGGTGCTGCTCGCACTGGAGACCCCGCTCGCGGTGACGCTGGCCAACCGGGAGACCGACCGGGTACGCGCCGACCGGCTCGCCGACGCCACCCGGTTCGCCTCGCTCGCCGGCCCGGCCCTGCGCGGCGGTGGCACCGGCCCGCTGGAGGGCGAACTCGCCAGCTACGACAGCCTGTACGACATCGGCGCGACCGTGGTGGACCGGGAACTCCGCACGGTGGCGGTCTCGGCCCGGTACCGGTCGGGGCCGGTCGCCGAGGTGGCGGTCCGGGCCGCCCTGTCCGGGCAGCAGTTCACCGGCCCGGAGTCGGTGTGGCCGTGGGTGGACGGGCCGATCGTGGTGGCGGTACCGATCAACGACGGTGGCGAGGTGCTCGGCGCGGTGGTCACCACCAGTCCCGCCGACGCGGTCCGCCGGACCGTGACCGCCTGGTGGTTGCTGCTCGCGGCGATCGGGCTGCTCGCCGTGCTGGCCTGCGTGCTGACCGCGTTCGGGCTGGCCGGTTGGGTGCTGCGCCCGGTCACCGAGCTGGACGCGGTGACCCACGAGATCGCCGAGGGGGACCGGACCGCCCGGGTGCAGCACCGGCTCGGCCCGCCGGAGCTGCGCCGGCTGGCAGCCGGCTTCAACCACATGGCCGACGTCGTCTCGGACGTGATGGACCGGCAGCGGGCCTTCGTGGCGCACGCCAGCCACCAGCTCCGCAACCCGTTGACGGCGTTGCGGCTCCGGGTGGAGGAACTCGGCCCGAGCCTCACCGACCCGGAGGGCCGTGCCGAGCACCGGCTGGCGCTGGAGGAGACCGACCGGCTGGCCCGGGTGCTCGACGCGCTGCTCACCCTGGCCCGCGCCGAGCGGGAGCAGAACCGGCTGGTGACCGTGGACGCGGTGGCGGAGGCCGCCTCCCGGGTGACCGCCTGGGAGCCGCTGGCCCGCCGCCACGCGGTCACGCTGCGGCTGGCGGCCGTCCCCGGCCCGGCGTACGCCCGGACCGTGCCCACCGCCATCGACCAGGCCCTCGACGCGCTGATCGACAACGCGGTGAAGTTCAGCGGGGCCGACGGCGAGGTGACGGTGACCGTCGAGCCGACCGGGGACGGGGTGACCCTGGCGGTGTCCGACACCGGGCCGGGGATGACCGAGAGTCAGCTGGAACAGGCCACCGAGCGGTTCTGGCGGGCCCCGGACGCGCAGAACGTGGAGGGGGCCGGGCTCGGCCTGACCATCGTGGCCGTGCTGGTGGACGCCTCCGGCGGGCGACTCAGCATGCGCCAGGCGCAGCCCCGGGGGCTGGTCGCCGAGGTGTGGTTCCCGGCCCCCGCCTGACCGCCGTCAGGGTTTGCTGGCCCGGTACCAGGCGGCGGCGCCGGGGTGCAGCGGCAGGGGAGCGGTGGCGATGGCCGACCGCACACTCATCCGCCCGGCGGCCGGATGCGCGGCGGCCAGTTCCTCCCGCCGTTCCATCAGCAACCGGGTCACCTCCCGGACCAGCGAGTCCGGCACGTCGGCGGCGACCACCAGGTAGTTCGGGTTCGCCACCGTGGTCACCGGCTCCGCCCCGTACACCGAGCTGGGGATGTCCCGGGAGACGTAGACCTCCCGGTGGTCGCGGCGCAGCGGCTCGACCCACTCGCCCAGGTCGACCAGGCGGATGCCGGTGCTGCCGGCGAGCAGTTCGATCGCCCGGACGGGCAGCCCGCCGGAGAAGAAGAACGCGTCGATCCGGCCCTCGCGCAGCGCCGACACCGAGGCGTCCAGGCCGAGCCGTTCCCGCTGTACCGCCGGGCCGTCCAGTCCGGCCACGTCGAGCAGCCGGGTCGCGGTGATCCCGGTGCCGGAACCCTCCGCGCCGACGGAGACCCGCCGGCCGCGCAGGTCCGCCACGGTGCGTACCGGCGACTCGGCGGTGGTGACCAGGTGCAGCAGGTCGTCGTAGACCCGGGCCACCGCCACCACCTGCGGGTGGGCGACGCCGGGATCGGCGGAGAGCACGTCGGCCTGGGTGAAGCCGAGTTCGGCCCCACCGGACTCGACCAGTTGGACGTTCTGCGCCGACGCGGCGGTGACCACCACGCTGGCCCGTACCCCGGGCACCTCGCGGTTGAGGATGGCGGCCAGTGACTCGCCGAAGGCGTGGTAGACGGCGGTGGGGCTGCCGGTGGCGATCCGGATCCGGACCGGCTCGGCCGGCTCGTCCCGGCAGGCGGCCACCGCCGGCAGGGCCGCGCCGAGCAGGACGGTCAGCAGCGCGAGACGCGCCGTGGGTCGCCGGCCGGGAATGGTGCGGACGCCGTTCACAGCGAGCACTCTGCGCCGCGACGCCCGCCGTCCGCAACCCGTCGCCCGTTCTCAGGCCCCCTCGGCGGCTGCCGGGCCGGGGTTCAGCATGGCGCTGTCCAGGATCCGGGTGCGGTCCGGTCCGTCGGCCACGCTGACCACGAAGCAGCCGGCCCCGGGGAGCAGCGCGGCGGGCACCTCCAGCAGGGCGGCCCCCCGGACCAGGACGGCGGCCAGTTCCCGGTCGGTGAGCCGGACCCCGAGGATGTGCCGGCGGACGTGCCGTCCGCCGGCCAGCAGCGCGGACCGCCAGGCGGCGGCGGCCAGCCGGGTACGCCACATCCGGCGGGCCGAGGACGCGCCGGCGGTCGGGGCTCCCAGCAGTTCCCGGCGGCCCTGCCGCCAGCCGGCGTCGAGCAGTCTGGCGTAGGCGGCCCGGCCCGGCTCGGGCACCCGGAGCCGGTGCACCTCGTAGCGGCGGCGCAGCCCGCCGGTGCTGACCTCGTGTTCGACGGGCACGGCCAGCCGGGTGAGGAGCTGCCGCATCCGCAGCGCGGCGTCCTCCCGGTTGAACTCGACGGTGCTGCGACAGGGGTCGCCGGAGGCCCGTCCCCGCCGGTCGGCGGGTGGTGGCGTGCAGCGCAGCAGGCAGGCGACCTCGAACGCGTCGGCCATGGTCTGCCAGTCCAGCGGCGGTGGGTGGGCTGGCGGTCGGGGCCGGTCGAGCAGGGTGGGTGCCATCGCAGACCGTGTCTCCACTCGTCGGGGGTTGTCCCCTACCGTGGACGGCCGGCGGCCCGGGGGAAACCGATCCGGGCAAGCCTTGAGCAAAATTTGCGTTCCCGGCCGGGCCGGGGCGCGCCGCGTACCGCTGTGCGCGGCGCGCCGACCGGACCGCTGCGGCGGGCCCGGACCGTCGAGGGTGGCGGGTGCCGTGGCCGGCGGTCACGGCACCCGCCGCAGGTCAGGCGGGGCTACCGGTGACCGTGGTGCCGGACTTCGTCAGTCGGTACGTGATCTTCGTGCCGCTCCAGAAGTGGAAGGTGAGGGTGACCGGGCCGTCGTTCACCTCGGCGAAGAACTCCGGCTTCAACAGGATGGTGTTCGCGCTGTAGTCGGGCTGGAAGGTGCTCCAGAACTCCTTGTAGGGGGTCCAGTTGGCCGGTCCGGCGGGGCTGCCGTCGGCGTACGTGGCCTCCATGGTGGCGAGCTGGTCACCGCGGAACTGGGTGGGGATGGCGAACGAACTGGTCGTGCCGGTGGCCGTGGCCTGGGTCGGGGGGTCGTAGGTGACGATGCTGAGCTGCCAGGGCGCGCCCTGGGAGAAGTGGGCCTCGAGGGTGGCGTTGACGCCGTAGGCGCGGTTGCCGACCAGTCGGGTCAGGGCCGTGCCGGTCAGCGTGAGGGTGGTGCCGGAGACGGTGTAGTCGGTGCCGGCGACCAGCTCGGTGCTGCCCTGCCGCAGGCCCCGGAAGGTGGTGCCGTTCAGGTTGAGCGTGAGTGACCTGCTGGTGATGTCGCCGGTACGACGCACGTGGACCTGGTCCGAGGACGCGGTGCTGGAGCGGGTGGTCCAGCTCGCCTTCAGCGTCGCGAAGACGCCAGGGTCCCGCCAGCGCAGCTCGTTGCGGTCCAGGAAGGTGCCCGCGTCCCACAGCATGGTGGTGAGTTTCCTGGTGCGGGCGTGGTGGCCGACGGCCTCGAAGTACTTGAGCATCTCGCCCCGTTCGATGATGCCGGGCCGGGTGTAGTCGTACGCGAGCAGGGCCCACTCCCCGACGATCACCGGGATGCCCCGGGCCACGAAGGTGTCGTGTGCCCGGTCGAAACTGTCGACCAGGTCCTTCTCCACGTTGGCGTCGTAGTGGGTGCCGCCGGCGATGTTGACGCTGAACGGCCACCACCCGTAGAAGTGGACCGTCGCGGCGATGTTGGGGTCGTCCAGTTGGTCGATCGTGTCCGCCAGCGCGTCCAGCCGTGGCTGTTCGGAGCTGGTGTGCAGGGTGGGCAGCACCAGCAGCCGGGTGGCGTTGGTTCCGCCGGTCCGGCGTACGACGTGCACGAACTCGGTGTTGAGTTCGTGCAGCACCTGGTCGCTCTCGGCGTCGCCGGAGGTGCCGGTGAACTGCGGCTCGTTGATGCTCTCGAACACCAGTTTCGCCGAGTGGTCGCGGAACGTCGTGGCGAGCTGGGTCCAGAGCGCGGTGTACCGGTTCATCACGGTCGTCCGGTCACCGGGATAGCCGTTGATCCACTGCCAGGAGTCGTGATGGAGGTTGATCATCACGTAGAAGCCCTCGGCGAGGGACCAGTCGACGACCTCCCGGATCCGGTTCAGCCAGGCCGCGTCGATGGTGTAGGTCGGGGCCGGGCCGTGGTGGTTGCTCCAGGTCACCGGGATCCGGATGCTGTTGTACCCCTGCGAGCGTACGTAATGCAGGTGGGCCCGGGTGGTGAGCGGGTTGCCCCAGGCGGTCTCGTCGGGGATGGCGTCGAACGTGTTGCCCAGCCCCCAGCCGGGTTGCATCGCCGCCACCGTTTCCATCGCGTTCCCCGGCGGCGGGGGCGTCGTCGGCGACACCGTGGGGGACGGGGGGAGGGTCCCGGTGCACTCGACCCCGTTGAGCGCGAACGAGGTGGGCGCGGTGTTGCTGCCCGACCAGGAGCCGTTGAAGCCGAAGGACGCCTTCGCGTTCGTGGCGATGGCCGCGTTGTAGCTGAGGTTCGTCGCGGTGTACCGACCCTCCGACGGGGTGACCGTCGCGTTCCACGCCTGGGTGACGCGCTGCCCGGACGGGAAGGTCCAGGCCAGCTTCCAGCCGTTGACGGGTGCGCCGAGGTTGGTCACGTCCACGTTGGCGGTGAAGCCACCCGGCCATTCGGCCGAGACCGTGTAGGTCACCCGGCAGCCGGCGGCCGCCTGTGCGCTGACGGCGGTCATCATGCCGGCCGTCAGCAGCGCGGCCACCGCGCCGACGACGAGGCCGACCCGCCAGCGGGCTTTTCGGATCTGCTGCCAACTCATCAGGGAACTCCTCGCCATGATGGCGTTCGTGGGGACGGGGCGACCGGCGGATCGACCGACGGGTCGCGTCGACCGGGCGGTGGTCGAAATGAGGGGGTGGACCGCGTCACGACGGCCGCCAGCGAGGTCCGCACGGCACGTCGGCGCGGTCGGGCGAAACGGGGACGTGGGATTCCGGGCCCGCCCGCGCCAGGCACGTACGCCGCGCCGACCGGCGGCGACGGTGTATCCCGGACACGTGCCCAGCTGCGTGGGCGGAACCTGGAGAGGTCGCGGAGGCTGCCCAGGGCCTCCGCCGCGAGGAGCGGCTCCCATCGGAAACTTTCCCGGGCCGGAGGCCGAAAGTTTCCGAGCGGGATGTTACCCCTTTCTGTCGACCGTCGTCAATGAAGCCCCGGGCCGGTACTCCGGCGGGGCGGGATCGTCCCCCGGGGAGAGAGCTGACGGCGGCGGCCGAAACTATCGGTCGAAACTCTCGCTTGCCAAGCCGGTGAGTCTTTGTGAACCTGGATCTATCGATCAGTGTGAACGTTCACACGACCTGTTGATCCCGTTCCCTGCGAGGTGTCCGCGCGCCCACCACTCCTCGCGGCCGGCGTGCTGGTGCCGGCCGCCCGACTGACCCGCACCCACCACCACCGCCCCACCCCGCTGGTCACGTGGCAGGTACCGACCCGTCGCCGGGCGGACCTGGCATGCGCGTCGACCCCTCCGCTGCGCCACCGACCGTGGGCTGCGGTCCGACGCCGTCGGCTGGCCGGCACCACCCCCACCCCCGAACCGCGACCGTAGGTCGCCCCGTCCCTGTTGGAGGATCGGCATGATCTCCCGGCACCGTCCCCCCAGACGCCGGCTCAAGGCCCTGTCCGTCTCCGGAGCTGTCGCGATCGTGGCAGCTCTGCTCGTGTCGTTGCTGCCCAATCTCGCGCACGCCGCCGAGAGCACCCTCGGTGCGGCGGCGGCCCAGTCCGGCCGCTACTTCGGTGCCGCCGTCGCCGCGAACAAGCTCAGCGACGGCGCGTACACCACGATCCTGAACCGCGAGTTCAACTCGGTCACGCCCGAGAACGAAATGAAGATCGACGCGACCGAGCCGCAGCAGAACAACTTCACGTTCGGCAACGCGGACCGGATCGTCAACCACGCCCTCGGCCGGGGCTGGAAGGTGCGCGGCCACACCCTGGCCTGGCACTCCCAGCAGCCCGGCTGGATGCAGGGCATGGAGGGCTCCGCACTGCGCTCGGCGATGCTGAACCACGTCACCCGGGTCGCCAGCTACTACCGGGGCAAGATCCACTCCTGGGACGTGGTGAACGAGGCGTTCGAGGACGGCAACAGCGGCGCCCGCCGCAACTCCAACCTCCAGCGCACCGGCAACGACTGGATCGAGGCGGCGTTCCGGGCCGCCCGGACCGCCGACCCGGGCGCGAAGCTCTGCTACAACGACTACAACACCGACAACTGGACCTGGGCCAAAACCCAGGCCGTCTACCGGATGGTGCAGGACTTCAAGCAGCGCGGCGTACCGATCGACTGCGTCGGCTTCCAGTCGCACTTCAACGCCGGCTCGCCGTACAACAGCAACTACCGGACCACGCTGTCCAGCTTCGCCGCGCTCGGCGTGGACGTCCAGATCACCGAGCTGGACATCGAGGGCTCCGGCACCACCCAGGCCAACACCTACCGCAACGTGGTCAACGACTGCCTCGCGGTCGCCCGGTGCAACGGCGTCACCGTCTGGGGAGTCCGGGACTGTGACTCGTGGCGCAGCTCCGGCACCCCCCTGCTGTTCGAGTGCAACGGCAACAAAAAGGCGGCGTACGACGCGACCCTGGCCGCGTTGAACAGCGCCACCCCGAACCCCACCCCGACGGCCACCACCCCGCCGCCCACCCCGGACCCCACGTCCGGGCCGATCGACACGACCGCCTGGTACGAGGTGGTCAACCGCAACAGCGGCAAGCGGCTGGACGTGTGCGGGGTTTCCACGGCGGACGGCGCCTGCGTGCAGCAGTACGCCGCGTCGGGCGGCGCGAACCAGCAGTGGCAGTTCGTGGACGCGGGCGGCGGCTACTACAAGGTGCGCGCCCGGCACTCGAACAAGGTGCTGGACGTCAGCAACCAGTCCACGGCCGACGGGGCGGCGATCCACCAGTGGACCGACCACAACGGCACCAACCAGCAGTTCCGGGTGGTCACCACGGACAACTACGTCAAGCTGATCAACCGCAACAGCAACAAGGCCGTCGAGGTGCAGGGCGCGTCCACCGCGGACGGTGGAGCGGTGGTGCAGTACGCCGACTGGAACGGCACGAACCAGCAGTGGCAGCTGGTCCGGGTCGGCGGCACCACCCCGGCGCCCACCACCCCCGCGCCCACGACCACCACCACGCCGCCGCCGTCCAGTAACTGTGATCTGCCGTCGAGCTACCGGTGGTCGTCGTCGGGTCCTCTGGCGCAGCCGAGGTCGGGTTGGGTGTCGTTGAAGGACTTCACGCACGCGCCGTACAACGGTCGGCAGTTGGTGTACGCGACCACGCATGACACGGGTACGTCGTGGGGGTCGATGAACTTCGGTCTGTTCGACAACTGGTCGCAGATGGGTTCGGCGAGTCAGAACGCGATGCCGTTCTCGGCGGTCGCGCCGTCGTTGTTCTACTTCGCGCCGAGGAACCTGTGGGTCCTCGCCTACCAGTGGGGTGGGCCGGCGTTCTCGTACCGGACGTCGACGGACCCGACCAACGTGAACAGCTGGTCGGCGCACCAGACGCTGTTCACCGGCAGCATCTCCAACTCGGGGACCGGTCCGATCGATCAGGCGTTGATCGGTGACGACCAGAACATGTACCTGTTCTTCGCCGGTGACAACGGTCGGATCTACCGGGCGAGCATGCCGATCGGGAACTTCCCGGGCAGTTTCGGGTCGAACTACACGACGATCATGACGGACACCACGAACAACCTGTTCGAGGCGGTTCAGGTGTACAAGCTCCAGGGTCAGCAGAAGTACCTGATGATCGTGGAGGCGATCGGGGCGCAGGGCCGGTACTTCCGGTCGTTCACCGCGACCAGCCTGGGTGGTACCTGGACCCCGCAGGCCGCGACCGAGAGCAACCCGTTCGCGGGGAAGGCCAACAGTGGTGCGACCTGGACCAACGACATCAGCCACGGCGAGCTGCTGCGGACCAACGCGGACCAGACCATGACCGTGAACCCCTGCAACCTGCAACTGCTGTACCAGGGCCGTGACCCCAACTCCGGTGGCGACTACGGCCGTCTGCCCTACCGTCCCGGCCTGCTCACCCTGCAGCGCTGACGGACCGGACCCACCCGGGTGCGGCAGGTCGGGACGCCAGCACCGGCACCCCACGACCTGCCGCACCCGGCGGTCTACCCCACCGGCCGGGCCGCCACCACGAGGAGCCGGTGACCGCTACAGGGCGGTGACCACCACGTCCAGCCGGCGCGGGCGACCGGCCGCGACCGGCTCCTCCGACACCGTGTACTTCAGGTCCCGCAGCGCGGTGACCAGCTCGTCCACCCGGCGCGGCCGGGCTCCGGCGGTGAGCAGGTCGCGCACCAGCCGCCCCTTGGTGGCCTTGTTGAAGTGGCTGACCACCGACCGGGTCACCACCCCGTCGACCTCCCGTTCGTGCAGCACCCGCACGGTCACCGTCCGGGCCGCCAACTCGCCCCGGGGCGTCCAGGTCGCGGCGTAGGCGGCGGAGCGCAGGTCCAGCACCGGGCCGCCGGCCGCCGCCGACTCCAGCGCCGGTGCCAGCACCCGCTTCCAGTACGCCGACAGCGTCCCCGGGCCGGGCAGGCTCACCCCGATCGGGCAGCGGTACGGCGGGATCCGGTCGGTGAGGCGTACCGCCCCCCACAGGCCGGAGGCGACCAGCACCTGCCGGCGGGCCGCCCGCAGCGCGGCCGGCGGGAGGGTGGCGAGGTCGAGCGCCTCGTACAGCACGCCGGTGTAGACGGCCGCCGCCGGTGCGGTGGCGGCGCTGCGCAGCCGCGCGTTGCGGGTCAGTTCGCCGCGCTGCCCGGCGCTGAGGTCCAGCGCGTGCAGTCCCGCGTCGCCGGGTGCGGTGGCGAGGGCGACCAGCGCGTCCAGCACCTCCTCCCGGGCCGGGTTCAGCTCGGGCAGGCTGAGCCGGGTCAGGTCGAGCCGCCGCCCGGCCCGTACGTCGGCCTTCCGTTCCGAGGGCGGCAGCAGGATGAGCATCGGGTACCCCTCGCGGGTGGTGGGACGCTGGCCGGGCGAGCGTACCGGCACCCGGGCCGCTCACCGCCAGGGGCGCACCGCCGTCGCCGGGTGGTAGATCCGGTACCCGGCGACGTCGGTGACGGTGGCGGGCACGTTCCGTTGCGCCAGCAGTTCGGTCAGCCGCCGCTCGGCGGCCGAACCGGGTCGCATGACGTACCCGGGCCGTTCGGCCCGCGCCACCGCCCGCCAGTACGCCGGATAGCGGTTCTGCCCGGGGGTGAGCCGGTCGTCGAGGACGCCGCAGAGCACCTGCTCGGCGGTGTTGAAGATCAGCCGGCCGCAGGTCCAGTAGTCGCCGTACACCTGTCGGGGGCCGGTGGCCCGCAGCGTGTCGGCGAGCCGGCGGGCCTGCCGTTCCTCGGCCCGGATGCCGGCGGTGCCGGTGGCGAAGTGCCCGGTGACCACCAGCGCGGTGACGGTCAGCGCGGCGAGCGCGGCGGTGGCGACCGCCCCGCCCAGCCGCCCGGCCGCGCCCACCGTGCCCCGCCGGGCGGCGGCCGCCGCCAGCCAGAGCGGCCAGAGCACCGCCGGCAGGGACAGTTGGAGCACCGACAGGTACCGGGCGCTGGCCAGCGGGTCGGACGCGGCGAGCGGGCTGCGCAGGTACCCGAGCAGGGTCAACGCCGCCCCGGCGACCAGGGCGAGGTGGGTGACCGGCCGGACCGGGTGGCCGACGCCGCCCCCGGGCCGGGACCCACCCGACGCGGCTGGATCGCCCGGACCGGCCGGACCCGGTCCTGGACCCCCCGGTCCTGGACCGCTGTCCGGACCGGGCCTGTCGGACGGGCCGTAGCGGGCGGCCAGGGTGGGCCTGCGCAGCGCGACCAGCGCGAGCCCGGCGGCGAGCGCGAGCAGCAGCGGATACCCCAGGCCGAACCACTCCGGCCAGCGGGCGCAGCCCTCCGGCGGGCACAGCCCGGAGGCCAGCGGCACCCCCTCGGTGAGGCCGCCGCGCAGCCGCTCGACCAGCGGCGGCGGTGGCCCGCCGAAGCCCGCGTCGACGCGGCGGAACACCGACAGCGAGTCCTGGCCGGGCGGGGCGGTGAGATTGTCGTAGATCATCGGGGCGGCGCCGACGGCGAACCCGGCCAGCAGCAGCACCGCCGCCCGACCGAGCAGTTCCCGGCGCAGCGCGACCACCAGGACCAGCCCGGCCGCCGCCAGGTACGGCACGATCAGCCAGTCCGACCAGGTCGCCACCCCGGCCAGTACCCCGAACGCGGCCACCGCCAGCCGGCGGTGGCGGACGGTCCGCTCGGCCAACCCCACCGCGAGCAGCAGCATCGCCACCACCGCCACCTTGGCCTCCGGTCGACCGCCCACCGCGGTCAGCTGGTCCCGGACCACCCGTTCCGGGCCGAGCGCCAGCAGGCCCACCACCAGCACCGCGAACCAGGGCGAGCAGATCCGCCGGGTCAGCCGGTACGTCAGCCAGACGAACACGGCGTACAGCGCGAGCAGCGGCAGCCGCAGCGCCAGCCAGGACGGCCCGGCCACCGCGATCAGCGGGACGGCCAGGTACGACTCCAGCACCCCCATGTACCGCTGGCCGTAGAGGAAGACCGGATGTGAACGACCCTGGGTGACGTGCAGCGCGACCAGGCCGAAGGTCGCCTCGTCGCTGTTCGACCCGGGCACGTCGTGCAGGATCAGCACCAGCCGGTAGCCGACCCCGACGACGGCGAGCAGCAGGGCGACCCGGGCCGGCCGGTCCAGGGCCGGCACCCACCGTCGTACGCCTGTCGCCATCGCCGAGGCCCCCGTCGCCGCCTGCGACCGGAGTGTCGCACGCGTACCGGGGCCGGGGAGGCGGATCGGCGCAGGTGGGCGTGGGGTCCGCTCGCGTGGCCGCTTTCAGGTTGGTGTGGCAGGGTGGCACCGTGTCGACCCCACCCACGGGACAACTCGCCGTCTCCACGCTGCACCGGGCCGCCCGGATCGAGGACGCCGTGCACCGGCTGGTGGAGCGTAGGCTGCGCCGGACCGGCTGGCAGACCAACATCATCGCGTACACCGGGTACGGCGCGCCGGGTTGGGTGCGGGTGATGTGCCGGGTGCTGCTGGGGCGGCCGGACCGGCGGGAGCGGGGCGGCCGGCTGGAGAAGGTGCGCGGCTGGCGCAGTTTCACCACCCTGCCGGCCAAGCAGGTCACCGTCACCATCGAGGCGGGCGGAGTACGCCAGGAGGCGGTCGCGGACCGTAGCGGCTTCGTGGACGCCGTGGTGAAGGCGGACCTGCCGCCCGGCTGGGGGTCGGTGCGGCTGAGCCTGGCCGACGCCGAGCCGGTCGAGGCGCCGGTACGGATCCTCGACCCGCAGGTCCGGTTCGGGATCCTCTCCGACATCGACGACACGGTGATGGTCACCGCGCTGCCCCGGCCGCTGCTGGCCGCCTGGAACACCTTCGTCCTCGACGAGCACGCCCGTAACGCCGTCCCCGGCATGGCGGTGCTGTACGAGCGGCTGGTGACCGCGCATCCCGGCGCGCCGGTGTTCTACCTGTCCACCGGCGCGTGGAACGTGGCGCCGACGTTGACCCGGTTCCTGTCCCGGCACCTGTACCCGGCCGGGCCGCTGCTGCTCACCGACTGGGGGCCCACCCACGACCGGTGGTTCCGTAGCGGCCGGGAACACAAGCGGGCCACCCTGGCCCGGCTGGCGCAGGAGTTCCCGGACGTGAAGTGGCTGCTGGTCGGCGACGACGGGCAGCACGACCAGGAGATCTACCGGGAGTTCGCGGCCGCCCACCCGGGCAGCGTGGCGGGGGTGGCGATCCGCCGGCTCTCGCCGACCCAGGCGGTGCTGGCCGGTACGCTGCCCGCCCCGCTGGCGGGGCACGAGTCGTCCTCGGGGCCGGTGGGGCAGAAGTGGCTCTCCGCCCCGGACGGGGCCGGGCTGTGGAAGCTGCTCCGTCAGGCCGGCCTGGTCTGATCCCGTCCGTCCTGGTCTGGTCCGGCCCGGTCTGATCCCGGCCATGGTCCGTTCGGCGAAGGATACTTGCGCGATCTCCATGCATAGATGAACATCTCCTTCATGGTGGTGTCGCGTGTCCCGAACCTGGTCCGTACCGTGCTGGTGGCGGCGCTGCTCGTCGGCGCGGTCGCGGTCGCGCCGCAGGCGTCGTCCGACCCGGCCCGCGCCGGTACGGCTCCGGCTCCGGTGGTCGGTCCGGCGGTAGCCTGCCCGGTCGACCCGGCCACGCCGAAACGGCAGCTCCGGGCGATGTGGATCGCCAGCGTCGCCAACGTGGACTGGCCCAGCCGCACCGGGCTCACCGTCGCCCAGCAGCAGGCCGAGTACCGGTCCTGGCTCGACCTGGCGGTCGGCAACCGGATGAACGCGGTGGTGGTGCAGGTCCGGCCCACCGCCGACGCGCTCTGGCCGTCACCGTACGAGCCGTGGTCGCAGTGGCTCACCGGCACCCAGGGCCGGGACCCCGGCTACGACCCGCTCGCCTTCCTGGTCGCCGAGGCGCACGCCCGCAACCTGGAGTTCCACGCCTGGTTCAACCCGTACCGGGTCGCCAACCACGCCGACCCGACCCGGCTGACCGCCAACCACCCGGCCCGGGTCAACCCGGGCTGGCTGGAAAGCTACGGCGGGCAACTCTACTACAACCCGGGCATTCCGGCGGTCCGGGTCTTCGTGCAGGACGCCATGATGGACGCGGTACGCCGCTACGACATCGACGGCGTGCACTGGGACGACTACTTCTACCCGTACCCGGTCAACGGGGTGAGCTTCCCCGACCAGGACACCTTCGCCCAGTACGGTGCCGGCTTCGCCACCGTCGCCGACTGGCGGCGACACAACGTCGACCTGCTGGTGCAGGAGATGGGCCAGAAGATCCACGCCGCGAAGCCCTGGGTGAGCTTCGGGATCAGCCCGTTCGGCATCTGGCGCAACGCCGGCACCGACCCGCTCGGCTCGCGGACCAGCGGACTCCAGTCGTACGACGCCATCCACGCCGACACCCGCAAGTGGGTGCGGCAGAACTGGATCGACTACGTCGCCCCGCAGATCTACTGGCACATCGGCCACCCGGCCGCCGACTACGCCGAACTCGTCCGCTGGTGGTCCGGGGTGACCGCCGGGACGAACGTGCAACTCGTCGTCGGGCAGGCCACCTACCGGGCCGGCGCGTCCGGTCAGGACCCGGCCTGGCAGGACGTCACCGAGCTGACCGACCACCTCACCCTCAACCGCAGCCACCCGCAGGTGGTCGGGGACATCCAGTTCAGCGCCAAGGACGTCCGGGCCAACCGGATCGGCGCGGTGGCCCGGCTGGTCGCCGACCACTACCGCCGGCCGGCGCTGCTGCCCGTACCGCCGGCCCGGGGCGGGTCCGCGCCCGGCGCACCCACCCTGACCGCCGCCACCCGCGGGTCCGGCGGGGTCAGCCTGACCTGGCAGCGTCCCGCCACCGGCAGCACCACCGGGTACGCGGTCTACCGGCTGCCCGGCGACGGCCCGGTCGACGCCTGCGCGCTGGCCGACGGCCGGCACCTGCTGGCCACCGTCCGCGCCACCGGCAGCACCGGCACGTACCGGGACGCCACGGCGGCGGCCGGCAGCACCTACCGGTACCTGGTCACCGCGCTGCACCGGCTGCACCACGAGAGCGCGCCGAGCGCCGCGCTGCTGGTGCCCGGGGACGGTAGCGGCACGTTCAGCGTGATCGTGGACAACGCGGGCAGCGGCTTCACCGCCAGCGCCGCCTGGGGCACCTCGACGTACCTGACCACCCGGTACGGCACCAACTACCGGTTCGCCAGCCCGCAGGCGGTCAGCGACGTGGCCTGGTTCAGCGCGGCCATCCCGGCCACCGGCACGTACCGGGTGGAGGTGTGGCACCCGGCCGACCCCGGCTACCACAGCGCCGTCCCGCACCTGGTGGCGACCAGCACCGGCACCGTCACCGTCAACGTCGACCAGCGCACCGGCGGCGGCCAGTGGCGCACGCTGGGCAGCTACCCGCTGGCCGCCGGCACCCGCCAGGTGGTCGGCGTGAGCCGGTGGGTCGCCGGCACCGGGTACGTGGTCGCCGACGCCGTCCGGATCACCCGCCTCTGACCGTCACCGGGACGGATCCGCCGGTGACCGGTGGACCGCGACCGCGACGACGGCCCGGTCGCCGCGCCGGGCCGGTCACCCCGCCGGGCCGCGACCGCGACGGCGGGCCGGTCACCGGGGCGCGGCGGTGGCCGGGCCCGTGCCGGCGAGGACGGCCCGCGCGCGGACGATGGCGACGTCCCGTCGCGCCACCAGCGCGGTCAGTGTCCGTCTCTCCTCCGGTGGCAGGGTGGCGACCAGCCCACGGCGGGCGGTCAGCTCCGCCGCCGGTAGGTGGACCCGCGTCGCGCATTCCCCGTCGGCCACCGCGACGGCGATCTCCCGTCGCCGCAGCTCGGCGCGGTCACCCGCCCGTACGGTGTCGTAGGCGGCCCTGATCGCGTCGCGGGCCGCCCGGGGAGTGGGGTGGGGGTGCCCCCTGCCGGCCATGCACGTCCGCCATTCCGCCAGGACCGCCAGGTAGCCGGGTGCGGTCGACGCCCGGTCTGCCAGCCGGTCGTCGACGGTCTGCGGCAGGTAGGTCAGCCGGGCCCAGGTGGTGACGTCACCGGCGAGCGCGCGCCGGCTCTCCGCCAGGCAACCCTGCTTCGGCACCACGACGTGCCGACCGGCACCGAGGTCGACCCGGACACCCAGCGTCGACGAGCCGAACAGGGCGGCCCGGTAGCGCCGCTGATCCGTCGCCGAGAGCCGGTCGTGGTACGGGTCCGACGGCGCGAGTGTCGACGGTGCGTCACCGGCATCCGACAGGTCGGGGGCGAGCCCGTAGCCGTTGGCTCTCCGGTCGGCCAGCTTGATGCTGGCAGCCTCGTCCTCGGGTACCGGCTGGGCCGGAGGGGGTGCCGGCGGTGGGGTGAATCCCTGCGCCGCCAGGCATTTCCGGGTGGCGGCCTCGACGGCGGCCTCGAGTGTGTCCTGGGTGGCCGGCCAGCTTCCCGACCGGGTCGCCAGGTCCACCACGGATACGGCGGGGGAGCCCGCCGACGCCGACGGTACGCCGACCGGGCCGGTCTGCTGCGCGGACGCGCAACCGACCAGCCCGGCGACCACCACGGCCAGCGGGAAACCTGCTGTCCAGGGCCGGCGGCGGGTCATCAGTTCGGGGTGCACCAGTGGTTGGAGCTGATCGCGTCGTTGAAGGCCGCGTCGTAGTAGGGCGCGCCGGAGAAGTTCCCGACCTGGTCGCCCCGGCTCAGGCTGTGGTACCGGCCGTGGTAGTCGGCGTCCGTCCAGAAGTAGACCGTGCACTGGGTGCCGTCGTTGCGGATCGAGCTGATGCAGTCGTTCCAGGTGCCCGGAGCCTTCGTGCAGCCGCTGCTGTTGGACAGGTACCGGTAGTTCGGGTTGTTTCCCGCCACCCGGCCGCGGGTGCCGGTGAAGCCGCCGCCGACCCAGAAGCAGGCGTAGCCGGCCGCGCCGCAGCTCGCCAGCACCCCGACCGGCTCGTCCACGCTGGCGGACTGGACGGCAGCGGACACCTCGGACCGGGGCGCGGCGCCGGCCGGGCCGGCCAGACCGCCGGCCAGCAGGACGCCCACCATGCTGACCAGCAGGGCCAGCCTCGACACTCTCCGGATCATCACCACTCCATTCGTCTTCGGTGGTCCGCCGCTACCGGTCCGTCGGTCTGGCACGGTCCTCGGCGGAGCTGACGATTCGAGTGTGGAAGGCCGCCGGGCCACTGTCGTTGACTACGGACGCAGGGTGCTTGCCGACCCGTGCACGGCGGCCGGGTACGCGAGATCCCGGTACTCTCCCGGCGGCATGCCGTAGGTGGCACGGAAGAGCCGACTGAAATGGGCGCTGTTGGTGAAGCCCCAGCGGCGGGCGATCGCGTGGACGGGACGCCCGGACAGGTGTGGGTCCGCGAGGTCGGCGCGGCAGCGTTCGAGCCGGAGTTCCCGGATCCGTCCGGCCACGGTCATGCCCTGGTCGTGGAAGAGTTTGTGCAGGTGGCGCAGGGAGATGTGGTGGGCGGCGGCGATCATGCCGGGGCCGAGTTCGGGGTCACCGAGCCGTCGCTGGAGGAAGTCGTGGATCCGGGCCTGGACCACCCGGTGCCGACTGTCGATCGGTACGGCGGCCTCGGTGTCGGTGTACTGGGCGCAGAGCGCGGTGACCAGGTCGACGGTGACGGTGGCCAACCGGAGCGCGTCGGTGGGGCGGTACCGGTCGGCGTGCCGGACCAGCGTGGTGAGGTAGCCGGCGAGCAGCGGTCCCACGCCGTGCCGGGCCGGCATCGGGGTGACGGCGAGCCGGTCGATCTGCCGGGCCGGTAGCGGCAGCCGCGGCCGGGGAATGTTGATCAGGATGTGGCGGATGACGTCGCCGTCTCCCGATCCGCCGTCGTCTCCCGAGGCCCAGCCGACCAGCGGCCGGGAACTGTCGTAGAGGACGAAGTCGTCGCCCCTGACGAGGCTCTCCCGGCCGTCGGCGGCCACCCCGAGGTTTCCGCGCAGGCTGAGCGCCAGGTGGAGCGTCTCCGGGTCGGACTGCTGGATCAGCCGCCGGTCGCGGTGGTACCTGATCGACTGGAACTCGTGCTGGATCACCTCGACCGGGCCGAGGTCGATCATCCGGCACCGGGCGTGGAAGCCGTGGTGATCGCCGTCCCGGTCGATCACCGTGGGCATCATCGACTGCCGGGTCCATTCGCGCCACCAGTCGAAACGCTCCGCAGCGGGTAGATCCTGGCTGGTGAGATCCACGAACACCATTAGCTGAGGGTAAAGCCGGGCTTTCAGGATCATTGCCTTGAATGCGACAGAAGACGGGAAGTCCGATAGCCGACAAGCCGGTCCGTGCCGTCCGGGTCGCCGCTCACGTCGACCGGCAGGTCTCCGCTACCGGGCGGACTCGTCTGTTGGTCGTTTGGGTCGCGGTAAGCTCTGGTCGGCTTTGGCTTCGGTCGTAGTGGCGTCTCGGCTCCGGCGGGCTTGGGAGCAACGTCACCGTGGTTGTCACCTCCACGTCCCAGCCATGCTCAGGGCGAATGGAGTGCAGGGATGTGTGCGGCTTGTTCGGTGGGGCCACGTGTGTCGGTAACGCAACGTGAGGCCGAAAAGTGAGCTATCGGCCTTTGCTTGCGGCGGGGCTCAGGCCGGACCCCGAGCCGGGTCTTGCACTGATATGGGGAGGACTCATCATCGCGGTGGCCGTCCTCGGGCTTTTCAAACCGTCGATTGCCATCGGGAAAAGTCGGTTCTTCCCGGCGGTGGCTCTCGTCATGGGGCTGGCACTGGTTGTGGTGTCTCTAGTCAATCTTCCTGATTGATCGTTTCGCTGGTGCTGCGAGAGCCCAGGCCGCAAACCGGGCTCCCGCAACCTGTCATGGCTGCGGCCTGCAGGTCCGGCCGGCGAGGCGAGATCGTGGTGTCGAGCGGGCACCGTTCGACACCACGATCCACGGAGACGGGAGTCAGGCGGGGCGGAGCCAGAGGGTGCCGAGCGGGGGGACCTGGAGGGCGGCCGAGGCGGGGAAGCCGTGCCACGGGACGCTCTCCGCGTGCACCTGGCCCAGGTTGCCCACCCCCGACCCGCCGTAGTGGTGCGCGTCGGTGTTGATGATCTCCGTCCAGGTGCCGCCGGCCGGTAGGCCGATCCGGTAGTCGGGCAGCGGGCGGGCCGAGAAGTTCACCACGCACACCAGGGTCGAGCCGTCCGGGGCGATCCGCACGAACGACGCGGTGTTGTTGGCGACGTCGTCCCCGGCGATCCAGCGGAAGCCGGCCGGGTCGGTGTCCTGCGCCCACAGCGCCGGGGTGGCCCGGTAGACCGCGTTCAGGTCCTTGACCAGCCGTTGCACGCCGGCCCGCGCCGGGTCGTGCAGCAGGTACCAGTCGAGGCCGCGTTCCTCGCTCCACTCCCGCTCGTCGCCCAGCTCGCAGCCCATGAACAGCAACTGCTTGCCCGGGTGCGCCCACATGTACGCCAGCAGCGCCCGCACGTTCGCCAGCTTCTGCCAGGTGTCGCCGGGCATCTTGGCGACCAGCGAACCCTTGCCGTGCACCACCTCGTCGTGGCTGATCGGCAGCACGTAGTTCTCGCTCCACGCGTACGCCAGCGAGAAGGTGAGCTGATGGTGGTGGTGCTGCCGGTAGACCGGGTCCTTCGAGGTGTAGAGCAGGGTGTCGTGCATCCAGCCCATGTTCCACTTGAAGCCGTACCCGAGCCCGCCGCCGCTGGTCGCCCGGGTCACGCCCGGCCAGGCGGTGGACTCCTCGGCGATCATCACCACCCCGGCGTGGTGCTTGTAGACGGTGGCGTTGACCTCCTGCATGAAGGCGATCGCCTCCAGGTTCTCCCGGCCGCCGTACTGGTTCGGGGCCCACTGCCCCTCACCCCGGGAGTAGTCCAGGTAGAGCATGGACGCCACCGCGTCCACCCGCAGGCCGTCCACGTGGAACTCGTCCAGCCAGTACAGCGCGTTGGCGACCAGGAAGTTGCGTACCTCCCGGCGACCGAAGTCGAACACGTACGTGCCCCAGTCGGGGTGTTCGCCCCGGCGTGGGTCGGGGTGCTCGTACAGCGGGGTGCCGTCGAAGCGCGCGAGGGCCCACTCGTCCTTCGGGAAGTGCGCCGGCACCCAGTCCAGGATGACCCCGATCCCGGCGGCGTGCAGGGTGTCGACCAGGTGCCGGAACGCGTCCGGGTCACCGAACCGGGAGGTCGGCGCGTAGTACCCGGTGACCTGGTAACCCCACGACCCGCCGAACGGGTGCTCCATCACCGGCAGGAACTCCACGTGCGTGAAACCCAGGTCGGTCACGTACGCGGTCAACTGCTCGGCCAGTTCCCGGTAGCCGAGGCCGGGCCGCCACGAGCCGAGGTGCACCTCGTACACGCTCATCGGTTCCTGGTGCGGCTGCCGCTTCGCCCGCCGCGCCAACCAGTCGGCGTCCCCCCACTGGTACGTGGAGCGGTGCACCACCGACGCGGTGGCCGGCGGCACCTCCGCGTACGCGGCCATCGGGTCGGCCTTGTCCCGCCAGTGCCCGTCCGCGCCGAGGATGCGGTACTTGTACCGCTGCCCGACGGTGACGCCCGGCACGTACAGCTCCCACACGCCGCTGGACCCGAGTGAACGCATCGGCCAGCCGTCGTCCGGGCCCCAGCCGGTGAACTCGCCGACCACCCGGACGCCCTGGGCGTTGGGCGCCCACACCGCGAACGCCACCCCGTCGCCGTGTACCCGTGCGCCGAGCGCCTCCCAGAGCCGCTCGTGGCGGCCCTCGCCGATCAGGTGCAGGTCCAGCTCACCGAGGGTGGGGAGATGCCGGTACGGGTCGTCGTGCACCGTCCCGTCCACCTCGACCCGGTAGTCGGTGACGGTGCCCGGGACGACGGCCTCGAAGACGCCCGCGTCGTGCACCCGGCGGGTCTCGTGCCGGCTCCCGTCGACCAGCAGGGTCACCTGTCCCGCGCCCCGGCGCAGGGTCCGGATGGTGGTGCGGCCGTCGGCGGGGTGCGCCCCCAGCAGGGCGTGCGGGTCGTGCGCCACACCGGCGATCAACTGGTCCATTCCACATCCTTGTCAGCGGGAGCGACCGGGGCGGTACCGCCGGAGAGGTCGTCCGGTACCGCCTCGACGGTCAGCTCGGTCGGTACGGCCGGGACGGGCGTCGGTGGCTCGGCGGGCGTGGGACGCCGCACCGTGAACACGTGTGCGGGCTGAAGATACGGGTCCAGCCGAACGGCGTTGCGCTGCCCCCACTCGTAGCTGGTGCCGGTCAACTCGTCGTGCACGGTGAACCGCTCGTGCCAGTCGAAACCGAGCGCGGGCATGTCCAGCGTGGTGTTGCCCCACTGCACGGTCCGCGAGTCGAAGGAGCAGACCACCAGCACGGTGTCCCCGGTGTCGGCGTCCCGTTTGGACCAGCACAGCAACGCCGGGTTGTCCATCTCGTGGAAGACCAGGTTGCGGAGCTGGTGCAGGGCCGGATGCTCCCGCCGGACCCGGTTCAGGGTGGCGATGAACGGGGCGAGGGACCGGCCCTGCGCCTGCGCGCCGGCCCAGTCCCGGGGCCGCAGCTCGAACTTCTCGTTGTCCAGGTACTCCTCCGCGCCGGGGCGGGCCTCGTGCTCGAAGAGTTCGTACCCGGCGTACATGCCCCAGGACGGGGAGAGCAGACTCGCCAGCACCGCCCGGATCTTGAACATCGGCGGCCCGCCGTGCTGCAACGTCTCGTGCAGGATGTCCGGGGTGTTCGGCCAGAAGTTCGGCCGCATCCAGTCCACCGAGGCGACCAGCTCTTCGCAGTACTCGCGCATCTCGGCGGGCGTGGTCCGCCAGGTGAAGTACGTGTACGACTGGGTGAAGCCGATCTTGCCGAGCCCGTGCATCATCGCCGGCCGGGTGAACGCCTCGGCCAGGAACAGCACGTCCGGGTCGACCTTCTTGACCTCGCCGATCAGCCAGTGCCAGAAGTCGACCGGCTTGGTGTGCGGGTTGTCGACCCGGAAGACCTTCACGCCCTCGCCGACCCAGTGCAGCACCACCCGCAGGATCTCGGCCCGGATGCCCTCCGGGTCGTTGTCGAAGTTCAGCGGGTAGATGTCCTGGTACTTCTTCGGCGGGTTCTCCGCGTACGCGATGGTGCCGTCGGCGCGGGTGGTGAACCACTCCGGGTGCTCGGTGACCCACGGGTGGTCCGGCGCGCACTGCAACGCCAGGTCCATCGCCACCTCCAGGCCGACGTCGGCGGCGGCGGCGACGAAGTCCCGGAAGTCCTCCGCCGTACCCAGGTCGGGGTGGATGGCGTCGTGGCCGCCCTCGGCCGCGCCGATCGCCCACGGCGAACCCACGTCGTCCGGCCCGGCGACCAGGGTGTTGTTGCGGCCCTTGCGGTTGACCCGGCCGATCGGATGGATCGGCGGCAGGTACAGCACGTCGAAGCCCATCGCCGCCACCCCGGGCAGCCGGTTCATGGCGGTGACGAAGGTGCCCGACTGCGCGGGCGCGTCGACCGTCGCCGGCACCGCCCCCTCCGAGCGCGGGAAGAACTCGTACCAGGCGGAGAAGAGCGCCCGGGGCCGGTCCACCCAGAGCGGGTACTCGTCGGCGGCGGTGACCAGCTCGCGGACCGGATGGGCCCAGAGCAGCTCGACCAGCTCCAAAGCCGGGGCCACCCGACGCGGAACCGGCAGCGTCCCGTCCCGCAGGGTCTCTGCCGCGCCGCGCACCCGCTCGCGGTCGGCGGACGGCACCGTGCCGACGGCGGCGTCCAGCACCCGCGCCCCCTCGGCCAGGTCGTTCGCCAGCTCGGCCGCGCCCTGCCCAGCGGCGATCTTCTTGGTGACGGCGTTCTGCCAGGTCAGGTACGGGTCGGCGAACGCCTCGACGGTGAACGTCCAGCGGCCCACCGCGTCCGGACGGATGGTGGCGTGCCAACGGTCCTGGCCGGGCTCGCCGGGCCGCATCCGGACCGGTGGGCGGTCCCGCCCGTCCGGGCCGCGCCAGACGACCGTGCAGCCCAGCGCGTCGTGCCCCTCCCGGTACGCGCGGGCGGACACCGGCACGACCTCGCCGACGACCGCCTTGGCGGGGTAGCGACCGCAGGCCACCGAGGGGGTGATGTCTTCGATCGGGAACCGTCCAGTCACCCCGTCAACCTACTGCGCGAGATCGCTTCGCGCGCGGGCGAGTGAGGACCGGCATCACCATTCTGTGTCCCATGTCGTTGGTGTCCCCTGAGACGGAGGGCGGGGTGGACGTGGTCGACGACGGCAGGATGCTCCGTATCGTCCGGGTGCAGAGCGCCGAGACCCCAGGGCAGCGCCTCGTCCGCCACATGCGGGGGCGGGCCAGCGCGCAGGAGACCGCGCACCTGTCCACCGACGAGCTGATGGAACTGCTGCGTGGCGAGTGACCCGGCTCCGGGCCCGCTCAGCCGATGAGGCTTCCGGTCACCGGTCCACCGGCGTCCAGGTCGGCGACCTCGACCATGCCCGCCCAGCCGCCGTCGTAGCCGAGCACCACCCGGGAGGTGGGGGTGGAACCGTGCCCGCTCTCGCGTCGCACGATGTCCCGGACCGTGGCGGCCTGGGTGGCGTCCAGCTCGACGCCGTGCCCGGTGCTGGTCACCCGGACCGTGCCGAGGGAGCCGTTCAGCACCACGCACGATCCGACGCCGTTCACCTCGACGTAGTACGTGTCGGCGTCGCACATCCCGATGAACCGGCCGACGACGCCGGGCCGCTGCGCCGGGGCGATCACCGTGCTGATCTCGTCGTCCACCGTGTAGACCTCCACCGTGTGCACGCCCGCCGGTGGCGGTTGGTTGCCGTCGTGCGTCACGACGTACGCGGCGGCCGTCGCCGCCGTCGTCACCCCGACGGCGGCGACCGCGACCAGGCCGATCAGCCACCGCCGTCGCCGGGACGTACGGGGGCGCGGATCACGGTCCGGACGGTCGGACGAGGTCCTCGAAGTCATGGGCCCACCGTATTGACCGCCCTACGCCGCCGCGTGAGTCGTCGTACTCAACACGAGCGTGACTTTCGGGCAGGCTAGGCGGGCGGTTTCGCGGCCACGAACGACCCCTTGCCCTGGTGCACCTCGATCCACCCCCGCTCGTCGAGGATCCGCAGAGCGAACCTGATGGGGGTAGGGCTGGCCCGGTACTGCTCGCACAGTTCGGCGATGGAGGGCAGCTTGTCGCCGGGGTGCAGCGTGCCGGACTGTATCGACGCGATCACGTCGGAGATGATCTGCTCGTACACGGGTTGTCTGGGCATGGCAAGGCCGCCTCTCGTCAGCCCTTCGAGCATGCCACGAACACAACATGCTGTGTGTGTTGTGTTGACTGTGTATGCAGTGCACTCTACTTTGTGGGTGAGGGCCTCTCGTCAGCAGCGGAGTCCTCGACCCCCGGGGCGGGGTGGTTCTTCCCCGTGCCACCCCGCCCTCCCGCCGGCTTCGAGGAGGCACAGATGCGTGAACGTCCCCACGACGGGCCGCCGCCCAGGGCGTACCCGGTGCCCGGGGCCAGACCGCCGCATCCCGACGGCGACCGGGTGCCCACCCCGGCCCCGCACGAGCACGCGGCCCGAGCCGACCACCCGCAGCGTGCCCCGCTGACCGGGCGGCAGTACGCCTACGGCCTGACGGTCGCGCTGCTCGTCCTGGTGCTGCTGGTGATCGGGGTGCTCCGGTGAGCTGGCGGGGGCGGCGGTGAACGAGCTGCCGGTGGGTCGTCGGGTCGCCCAGTGGCGGGTCCGTCGGAACATGACCCAGCAGCAGTTCGCCGACCGGCTCGGCAAGTCGAAGAGCTGGGTGGACAAGGTCGAACGTGGCGCGCGCCGGCTGGAACGGGTGTCCAGTCTCCGCGAGGTCGCCGACGCGCTCCGGATCGACCTGGACGTCCTGCTGCCCGACCGGCCGGGTGGGCGACCGGACCCCGTGGGCGACGGGGTGGAGCGGGTACGGGCCGCCCTGACCCGGTACCACGTGGAGGCCGCGGCCCGGCCGCCCGACCTGGCCGGGTTGGCGGTCCCGGCTGGACCACGCCCGGCAGACGTACCGGCACGCCCGGTACCCGCAGTTGCTCGCGTTGCTGCCCGGCCTGCTCGATGCTGTCCACGCCGCGCGGGCCGCCCGCCCCGGTCGGGTGGCCGAGACGTTGCTGGTCCCGCTGTACGGGCTGGCCGCCCTGGTGCTGGTCAAGGTCGGCCAGGGATCACTGGCCTGGTTGGCCGCCGACCGGGGGATGGCCGTCGCGATGGCCACGAACGACCCGACGACGGTCGCCGCCGCCACCGTGCCGCTGGCCCAGGCCCTGCGGTGCGACGACCGGCCCCGCTACGCGTTGGAGACCGCGCTCGTCGCCGCCCACCGGCTCATGCCGGCGGCAGCCGATGGCGGGCCTGCCGGCCCGGCCGGCGCTGCCCTGCTCGGGACGCTGCTGATCCAGGCCGCCCTCGCCGCCGCCGAACGCGGCGACGAGGACGGTGTACGCACGTTGCTGGACCAGGCCGCCGAGCTCCCCCGGGAGTCCGGGGCCGGTGACGGCGGGTTCGGTCCGGCGGCGGTCGGGGCCGCCCGGGTGGTGGCCGAGGCGGCCCTCGGGGATGTCGCGGCGGCGGCGGTACGGCACGAGCAGCTGATCGCCGGCGAGCGGTGGCGGTGGCTGCCGCCCGAGCACCGGGCCGCGTACCTGGTCGACGTGGCCCGTGCGTACGCCCGGGTCGACGACATGTTCCCAGCCGGCCGGGCGCTGCTGCTCGCGGAACGTACCGCCCCGGGGGAGGTGCACGACCGTCCACCGGTCCGGACCCTGGTCGCCACCGTCTCCCGGTCCCCGGCCGCCCCGCCTGCCTTCACCCGCCTGACCATCTCCTCCCACCGTCCGCCTCGTTCAAGATGAAATCGGTGCGGCACCTTGTCCGAAGCTGATTCGGGAATCTGGCTGCGGGATTCCCATGGGTCTGGTCGCGGGTCGCACAATCGATCTTGAATTGCGACAGAGACCAGGTAACGACTTGGTCATCATCCGCAATCCGAATGTTGCGGGCTGGTCCGCTACTTGTGTCGTCCTGATAATCGTGAGGTGGTGGTCACTTCCCGAACCCGGTATTGGCGTACCGCTCTGCTGAGCTGTCTTGTGGTCGGCAGTGTCGGCTTCCTCGTCTGGGCCTTCGGGGCCGGCTTGGGAAGGGCGACTGAGGTCGCGACCGTTGCCGGGCTGCTGATCGCGGTTGCGGCTCTGGTGATCGCGATCACGCAGGCGTGGCCTGCCCAGCAGCCGCCGGTGGACCGCGTCGCGGCTGCCGCCGCGCTGGCCGTCGACGTGCGAGACCAGTGGATCAGAGAAGTCGCCGCCCGGTCCGTCCACACCGAGGGCTTTATCCTGCCGGTGACCTGGACGATTGAGAGCGCGCAGTTCACCGACCCGGATCAGCCTGACCATCCGTGGCGGCGGCGCAAACAGGGCCGGCTGGACGGTGACTTCGCCAGCGCGAGCGACGAGATCGCCGAGGAGTACCGGCGGGTGACCAATCGTCGGCTGGTGGTGCTGGGGGAGCCCGGTGCGGGCAAGACCGTGATGGCGATCCTCCTGACGGTGGGCCTGCTGAACCGACGGTTCCGCGACGCGGAGTCACCGCCGCCGAGCCAGGAGGACCCGGTACCGGTGCTTTTGGCAGCATCTTCCTGGGATCCGGTCCTTGAGTCGTTCGACGACTGGGTTGTCAACGCCGTCGCCCTTTCGCACTACAACGGTGACACCCGCATACCCCGCATGCTGCTCGATTCGCGGCTGCTACTGCCCGTGGTCGACGGCCTGGACGAGGTACCGGAGCCGTCCCGCCGCGAAGCGGTCGATCGCATCAACGGTGCCATCGGAGTCTCCAGACCGATCGTGGTCACCTGCCGTGCCAACGAGTACGAGCGCGCCATTCGCGGTGGGGCACCGGTCCTGCTCCGCTCACCGGTGGTTCGCATGAAGCGGATGCAGGCTGCGGAGACCATCCGGTATCTACATCACGTGATCGATGATCCGGATCGCGAGGGCTGGCAGCGGATCTTCGAGGAACTTCGTGAGCGGTCAGCCGGCCCGCTCGCAGAGGCCCTGTCGACCCCGCTCATGGTTTCGTTGCTGGTTGCCGAGTACGGCCGGGCGGACAGCCATCCCGAGGAACTGTTCGACTCGGCCGTCCACAAGACCCGGCACACGGTGGAGAACCATCTGTTCGACAACGTGGTCGCGGCCAGGTTCGCCGACTCGCCTGCCGGACGGTACGACCCTCAGCAGGCTGCCCGATGGCTCACCTTCCTGGCGAGGTACCTGCACCAGCACCAGGAGCGTGACCTGGCCTGGTGGCGGATGAGCGAGCGGTTGATGCCCCGTCTGGCTGTACCGGCTGTCGGCATCATGTTCGGTTTGCTACTGGCCATGGTGGTGATGACGGTCACGTGGTGGTTTCCGGACGTGTACACCGAAGACAAGCAGGAGCTGTTGGCGACTTCGCTGGCTTTCGGCGGTTTGTTCGCCATTATGTCAACCTTGACCTGGTATGCGGTCCCTGCCCGTATTCCCGGCCGTTTGGTGTGGGCACCAGTCGGGGCGTGGCCTCGGGTGAGGCGTGGCCTGTTCGTTGGCTTCGCGATCGTGATGATGCCGGTGATGGCCGCTCTACTTGCTGCGACGGCGGCCCAGCCAGTGATCCATGAACTGAAATACGCGTTTGTCAGAAACGCTGTCGCGATCGGGGTGGTGGCTGCGGCCATGGGCTGCGTGCTGGGGATCGGGCTGGCCGCCGATGCCCGGTTAAGTGCTCCCTCGGAGCGGTCCAGCCTGCCCAGCCCGGGTGCCTTCCTCCGGCACGATCGCCGCTCAGCGTTGGCTGGAGCGGCTGCGGCTGCGGTGTCGGTGATGGTCGCCGTTGTACCGATGATGCTGTTGGGTGCTGCGCTCGGCGACCGGTTGGGCCACAAGGTCGCGCCCGCAACCCGCCAACCCCGACCTGACGGGGTCTTGCCCTTCGAAGTCGACCTGGGCCTGAACGGGCCTGTCGCCGTGACTTTTGTGGTCGGTTTCGGCCTCTCGATCGGTGCTTTGGTGCTGCTGACCCGGGCCTGGCCCCGTTTCCTCCTGGTTCGCGCGTACTTGGCCGTACGCGGTAGGCAGCCATGGCGACTGCCCGCATTTCTGGCCGAGGCGCGGGACCGTAACCTGCTGCGTGAGTCCGGTGGCATGTGGCAGTTCCACCACATCGGATTGCAACACCGGCTGGCCAGCAGGCCACCGGTCGAGTCGCCATCCACGCAGACGCGGGAGTCCCCGCCTCTGCGGGACCGACGGCGGCGGGCATTGCTGCCCGCCGGCACTGCCGTTGCTGTCCTGATCGCACTCGCCCCCGTCGTTCTCGATCGACCATTGAAGCCCATGCACATACCCCTGGCGGCACCGACCGAGCAGGGGCTTCGGCTTAACGGAAGCCTCCCAACAGACTCGATTGGTTGGCGGCGCGTGGTGTTGAGTCGGGACGGCACGGTCCTGGTGCGATACCGTGAGGGCCTGCTGGACATCTGGGATATCGAACCGGAGAAGGGTACGAGCACGTACAGACATGTCCGTGTGTTTCCTCGGGCCGTGGCGCTCGCTGTCTCTGGGGACAATGAGAAGGTTGCGCTGGCTGGCCCTTTCGGGGTGTACGAGTACTTCATCGCGGCTTCGGGCAAAGGCCCACGTGAGGTGAGTAATGGGGATGCGAGTGGCCTTGTGTACGGCGGCCTTGCTTACGTGGGTGAAGAACTCGCCGCGATCTTCGGCAACGTGTCCGAGCCCGGTGTGCCTATCCGTACGCTGCGGATTGATGAAACGTTCGAAAGACCAATGCCGGATCCTCTGGATGGGGTGCCCGTACTGGATCCAGAAAACCCGACCGAGGCGGAGTTCGAGAAGATCGTTGAGAGGCTTGGCCGCCATGAACGGCTGGGGCCCTTCGCGTTCAAGCCCGGTGGAACGACGAAAGAGTTCGCTGCCCTGGTGAAAGGCGGGGGTGGCAGTTCTTTCAGAATCAACATCTACTCTGGATCGGAACTGTCGAGGATTCTGACGGGCTGCCGGAGCGACGACCTTACCGCAGTATCCTACAAGGATGACTCGAGCACCCTGGTGACTGGAAGCTCCAAAGGAACGGTTCGTTTCCCTCGTTCTGATGATTGCGAAGAAGAAGCCAGTGACCCGCTCACCTCGGAGAAGATTGTCGAAGTCACCGGTGTGGCCTTCCCGAAGATCGCTGCGAAGAGCGGTGAGGATCCCGTCCTGCTGGTAGGAGAAGGCGAAGATGATGGCGGGCTTCCTGTGGTTGAGGTGTGGCGCTGATCGTCGCCGCCCGCCACGTCTGCTGAACGGGACTATGTCAGCAGCGAGCGGTACACCTGCACGGTCTGGTCGGCGATGGCGGTCCAGGAGAAGTGGTCGATGGCGCGGCGGCGGCCGGCGCTGCCGAACTCGGCCACCCGGGTCGGGTCGGCCAGGAGGGTGTTGATCGCGGTTGCCAGGTCGGCGACGAAGCGGTTCGGGTCGAGTGGGGTGCCGGAGCCGTCGGTGGCCTGCTCGATCGGGACCAGCAGGCCGGTCTCGCCGTCGGCGACCACCTCGGGGATGCCGCCGGTGGCGGTCGCCACCACCGCCGTCTCGCAGGCCATCGCCTCCAGGTTGACGATGCCCATCGGCTCGTACACCGACGGGCAGACGAAGACGGTGGCGTGCGTGAGGACCTGGATCACGTCGGGTTTGGGCAGCATCTCGGCCACCCAGACCACGCCGGAGCGGGTGGCCCGCAGCTCGTCGACGAGCCCTTCCACCTCGGCGGCGATCTCCGGGGTGTCCGGCGCGCCGGCCAGCAGCACGAGTTGGGTGTCCGCCGGGAGGGAGTGCGCGGCCCGGAGCAGGTACGGCAGGCCCTTCTGCCGGGTGATCCGGCCGACGTAGACCACGCTGGGGCGGTCCGGGTCGATGCCGAGCCGGGCCAGCACGTCGGTGCCGTGGTCGGGGGCGTACTGGACGGTGTCGATGCCGTTGTGCACCACCCGGACCTTCGCCGGGTCCACCGCCGGGTAGGCGGCCAGCACGTCCCGCATCATGCCGGCGCTGACCGCGATCACCGCGTCGGCGGCCTCGATGGCGGTCCGCTCGCACCAGGAGGAGAGCGCGTACCCGCCGCCGAGCTGCTCGGCCTTCCACGGCCGCAGCGGCTCCAGGCTGTGCACGGTCACCACGTGCGGCACCCCGTGCAGCAGCTTCGCGGTGTGCCCGGCCAGGTTGGCGTACCAGGTGTGGCTGTGCACCACGTCGGTGCCGGCGCAGCCGGCGGCCATCGCCAGGTCGACGCCCATGGTGCGCAGCGCGGCGTTCGCCCCGGCCAGTTCGGCCGGCTCCGGGTACGCGGTGACGCCCGGCTCGGTGCGCGGCGCGCCGAAGCAGTGCACCCGTACGTCGGCGAGCCGGCGCAGCTCCCGGGCCAGGTACTCGACGTGCACCCCGGCACCCCCGTACACCTCCGGCGGGTACTCCCGGGTGAGCAGGTCGACGCGCAGCGGGGCGGAGTGGCTCATGACCCCGCACCCTAGTGCACCGCACGTCCCCGCACCCGACAGAGAAACCCGACCGTACGAGTGGTGAAGTCGCACGCGGCTGGTTAGCGTCTTCACATGGCTGACAAGGTGCTCGCGATCGTCCTGGCCGGCGGGGAGGGCAAGCGCCTGATGCCGCTCACCACCGACCGGGCGAAGCCCGCCGTGCCGTTCGGCGGGATGTACCGGATGGTGGACTTCGTGCTGTCGAACCTGGCGAACGCCGGGTTCCTGAAGATCGTGGTGCTGACCCAGTACAAGTCCCACTCACTGGACCGGCACATCACCAAGACCTGGCGGATGTCGACCCTGCTCGGCAACTACGTCACCCCGGTGCCGGCGCAGCAGCGTCGCGGGCCGTGGTGGTTCGCCGGCTCGGCCGACGCGATCTACCAGAGCTTCAACCTGATCTACGACGAGCAGCCGGACTACGTCCTGGTCTTCGGTGCCGACCACATCTACCGGATGGACCCCCGGCAGATGGTGGACGCGCACATCGCCTCCGGGGCGGCGGTGACCGTCGCCGGCATCCGGCAGCCGCTGGCGATGGCCGACCAGTTCGGCGTGATCGAGGTGGGCGAGGACGGCCAGCGGATCCGCGCGTTCCGGGAGAAGCCCACCGACGCGGTCGGCCTGCCCGACGCCCCGGACCAGATCTACGCCTCGATGGGCAACTACGTCTTCACCACGAAGGCGCTGATCGAGGCGTTGGAGGGCGACGCGGAGGACAAGACCAGCAAGCACGACATGGGCGGCAGCATCATTCCGATGCTGGTCGAGCGGGGCGAGGCGAACGTCTACGACTTCCGCGACAACGATGTGCCCGGCAGCACCGACCGGGACCGTGGCTACTGGCGCGACGTGGGGACGCTGGACTCGTTCTTCGACGCCCACATGGACCTGATCAACGTGCATCCGGTGTTCAACCTGTACAACTTCGAGTGGCCGATCTACACCGGGCAGCTCACGTACCCGCCGGCGAAGTTCGTCCACCAGTGGGGGGAGCGGGTCGGCCGGGCGGTCGCCTCGATGGTGTCACCCGGGGCGGTGATCTCCGGCTCGCTGGTGGAGAACTCGATCGTGTCGCCGAAGGTGAAGGTGCACTCCTGGGCGCACGTGGACGGCGCGGTGCTGATGGAGGGTGTCGAGATCGGCCGGCACGCGGTGGTGCGCCGGGCCATCCTGGACAAGAACGTGTACGTCCCGGAGGGCGCCGAGATCGGCGTCGACCTGGAGAAGGACCGCCAGCGGTACACCGTCTCCGACAACGGCATCGTGGTGATCGGCAAGGGGCAGCGGGTCGAGGTCTGACGCGCCGCCGTCCGCCGTCCGCCGGAGCACCCGTCCGTCCGTCCCGTCTTCTCAGGAGGTTCCCGAAGTGGTTCACGCCCGCGCCGGCAAGCCGGCCGAGCCCGCCGACCTGGTCGACGTGCCCCGGCTGGTCACCGCCTACTACGCCGAGCACCCGGATCCGGCCGACCCCGCGCAGCAGGTGTCGTTCGGCACGTCCGGGCACCGGGGGTCGAGCCTGCGTAACGCCTTCAACGAGCACCACATCCTGGCCGTCACCCAGGCGCTCTGCGACTACCGGCGGGCGCAGGGCGTGGACGGGCCGCTGTTCCTGGCCCGGGACACCCACGCGCTGTCCGCCCCGGCGGCGGTGAGCGCGCTGGAGGTGCTGGCCGCCAACGACGTGACGGTGCTGGTGGACAGCCGGGACGGCTACACGCCCACGCCCGCGTTGTCGCACGCGGTGCTGACGTACAACCGGGGGCGCGACGCCGGTCTGGCCGACGGCATCGTGATCACCCCGTCGCACAACCCGCCGGACGACGGCGGGTTCAAGTACAACCCCACCAACGGCGGTCCGGCCGACACCGACGCCACCCGGTGGATCCAGGACCGGGCGAACGCGATCCTGGCCGCCGGGCTCGGCGAGGTGAAGCGGGTCCCGTACGCGCGGGCGCGGGCCGCCGACACCACCGGGACGTACGACTTCCTGGCCGGCTACGTCGACGACCTGCCGGCGGCGATCGACGTGGCGGCGATCCGGGACGCCGGGGTGCGGATCGGCGCGGACCCGCTCGGCGGGGCCAGCGTGGCGTACTGGGGGGAGATCGCCGAGCGGCACAAGCTGGACCTGACCGTGGTGAACCCGGCCGTCGACCCGACCTGGCGGTTCATGACCCTGGACACCGACGGCAAGATCCGGATGGACTGTTCGTCGCCGAACGCGATGGCCTCGCTGATCGCGGCCCGCGCCGACTTCCAGGTCTCCACCGGCAACGACGCGGACGCCGACCGGCACGGCATCGTCACCCCGGACGGCGGGTTGATGAACCCGAACCACTACCTGGCGGTGGCGATCGCCCACCTGTTCCGGACCCGTACCGCGTGGCGGCCGGACGCGGCGGTCGGCAAGACCCTGGTCTCCTCGTCCATGATCGACCGGGTGGCCGCCGACCTGGGGCGGACGCTGCTGGAGGTACCGGTCGGGTTCAAGTGGTTCGTGCCGGGGCTGCTCGACGGCACGGTCGGTTTCGGCGGCGAGGAGAGCGCCGGCGCGTCCTTCCTGCGGCGGGACGGGAGCACCTGGACCACCGACAAGGACGGCATCCTGCTCTGCCTGCTGGCGGCCGAGATCATCGCCAGCACCGGCCGGACCCCGAGTCAGCACTACACCGACCTGACCGAGCGGTTCGGCGCGCCCGCGTACGCCCGGATCGACGCCCCGGCCAGCCGGGAGGAGAAGGCGGTGCTGGGCAAGCTCTCCCCGGAGCAGGTCACCGCGACCGAGCTGGCCGGTGAGCCGATCACCGCGACGCTGACCGCCGCGCCGGGCAACGGCGCGGCGCTGGGCGGCCTGAAGGTGACCACCGCGTCCGGGTGGTTCGCCGCCCGGCCGTCCGGCACCGAGGACGTCTACAAGATCTACGCCGAGTCGTTCCAGGGCCCGGAGCACCTGACCCGGATCCAGGAGGAGGCGAAGGACCTGGTATCGGCGGTGCTCGCCGGACGATGAGCGCGGGGCCGGCCGGCGGCCCCGTCACCGGGTGGTGCCTCCCTCGTTGACCCACGGTGGGCTGACGAGGGGAGCACGGCCATGACCAGGGTGATGACCGTGGTCGGTACCCGTCCCGAGATCATCCGGTTGTCCCGGGTGATCGACCGGCTGGACCGTACGGTGGAGCACGTGCTGGTGCACACCGGGCAGAACTGGGACCCGACGCTGTCCGAGGTGTTCTTCACCGAGTTGCGGGTGCGCCGCCCGGACCGTTTCCTCGACGTCGACACGTCGTCGCTGGGCCGGACCCTCGGTGGGGTGCTGGTGGGGGTGGAGCAGGCCATCGGCGACCTGCGTCCCGACGCGCTGCTCGTGCTCGGGGACACCAACAGCGCCATCGCCGTGCTGATGGCCCGCCGGATGCGGGTGCCGGTGTACCACATGGAGGCGGGCAACCGCTGTTTCGACCTGAACGTGCCGGAGGAGACCAACCGCCGGCTGGTCGACCACGTCGCCGACTTCAACCTCGTCTACAGCGAGCACGCCCGACGCAACCTGCTGGCCGAAGGGCTGCACCCGCGTCGCATCCTGCACACCGGCTCGCCGATGCGCGAGGTGCTGGAACACCATCGGGTGGACATCGAGCGGTCCCGGATCCTGGACCAGCTCGGCCTGTTCCCGGGGGAGTACTTCCTGGTCAGCGCGCACCGCGAGGAGAACGTGGACGCCCCGGCCCGGCTGGGCCGGCTGCTGGACTGCCTGCGGGCGGTCCGGGACACCTGGGGGTTGCCGCTGCTGGTCTCCACCCACCCGCGTACCCGCAAGCGGCTGGAGGCCCTCGTCACCGACCCGACCAGCCTGGACGGCATCACCTTCCACGAGCCGTTCGGCCTGTTCGACTACGTACGCCTCCAGCTCGCCGCCCGGTGCACGCTGTCGGACAGCGGGACGATCAGCGAGGAGGCGGCCATCCTCGGGTTCCCGGCGGTGACGCTGCGCGAGTCGATCGAACGCCCCGAGGCGCTCGACGCGGGGGGCATCATCCAGACCGGCCTCGACCCGGCCGGGGTGATCGAGGCGGTCGGGGTGACGGTGGACCAGGTGGCGGCCGACGGGGTGCCCTGTCCGGACGACTACCGGGTGCCGGACACCTCCCGGCGGGTGGTCGACTTCATCCTCTCCACGGTCCGCCGACACCACGAGTGGGCCGGTATCCGGCGCTGACGTCGCCGCCGGGAACGACGATCGACCCCGTTCCGCCGAACCGGTGGTGTCCGGCGGGCCGGACCGCACCGGGACCGGCGGAACGGGGCCGATCGGAACGGGGCCGATCGGAACGGGGCCGATCGGAACGGGGCCGATCGGAACGGGGCCGATCGGAACGGGGTCGATCAGAGCGGGCGGATCAGGAGCGCGGCCGGCCCAGCAGGTGGGTCAGCGACCGGGCGACCAGGTCGTCGCGGGCCGCCGGGGCCAGCCCTTCCAGGCCGAAGCCGAGGTACACGCTGTCCTCGGTGACCGTGGCCGCGCCCTCCTCGAAGGCGCGCTGGCTGCGCGACCAGTCGGTGGTGCCGGGCAGCGAGCCGGGCGGCGGACCGGCCACCGTCCAGCCACCCAGGTCGTCCGACTCGAAGCCGGTCTCGGTGACGGTCGCGCCGTCGACGACCACCCGGGCGTCGTCGAGGAAGACACCGAGCCCCTGGGTGCTCCAGTCGGAGACGTACGAGATGGCCACCTCGACCCGCTTGCCGGCGTACGCCGACAGGTCGACGGAGAACTCCTTCCAGCCGTTGGAGGAGCCGGTGGCCGCGTGCCACTGCCCGGTGGTGCCGGTCGGGGCGCAGTCCGCGCTCTGGTAGTGCGCCAGGAACGGGTGCAGTCCGGCCACCCCGCTCTCGCAGCTGTCCCCGGTGTCGGTGCCGGTGTTGCCGTTGCGGTCCGGCAGGGTCGTCCAGGCGTCGCTGCCCACCTCGTGCGCCTCGACGATCATGAAGTCCCAGCTCGACTCGATGTCGTACGAGGCGAAGAAGCGCAGCTCACCGCTGGTGGCGGCAGTCAGGTCGACGGTCCGGGTGAGCCGCTTGTACGACTCGTCGGCCCGCCCGCTGAACAGGTACCACTCGCCGGTGCGCGGGTCGAACGGCGCGCCGCCCGGCCGTACCCAGTCCACCGCCGCCGAGGTGGCGAACTGCGGGAACTGGTCCGGCGGCAGGAAGCTCGACGTGCTGAGGAAGGACGCGGTGTGGTCCTGGTTGCCCGCCGAGCCGGGCGCGTTGAGGGTGCCGGAGAAGCCGGCGAACGCGCCCTCGGCGCCCCGCACCGGGTACGGCTGCCCGTCCGCGCTGCCGCCGTCGCTGACGTAGTTGAACGCGCCCAGCCAGTACTGCTGGAAGTCGTTCGACAGTGGCAGGCAGGACGCGTCGTCCGGGTCGGTGCATTCGGCCGGGGGCGTCGGCTGGTACGCGTACGCCCCGTCGGCGGCCTGCGCGTACAGCGCGTACTTGCCGCTGACCAGCACCTTGCCGCCCTCGTTGAGGTAGTCCCGGACGGCCAGCTCGGTCTCCGCCGCCGCCCGCGCCGCGGTGCCCGGCACCTGGCCGACCGTGCGGGGGATGACGTCGTCGCCGGTCTCCCAGACCACCGCCCGGTAGTGCGACAGCACGCCCAGCGGGTGCGGGGCCTTCCGGCCCATCACGTCGACGTCGTACACGTCGCTGCTGCGCCGGGCGGCGGTCAGCGCGGCGACCACCCCGTCGGCGTACTTGGCGCGGGTGCCCTGCTGGGTGGGGCTGAGTCCGGTGACGTCCTCGGCGGCCAGCACCAGCACCTCGCCGCCGATGTCGGTGTGCACCCGGTAGGTGAACCGCTCACTGGCGACCACGCCCCGGCCGCGCTTGGTGCCGGTGAACCAGACCTCGACCCGGTCGCCGGGTTTCGCGCCGGTGACCGTGCCGCGCAGTTCGGCGTAGTAGTCGTCGTGGGTGTCGCCGTACCGTTCGCCGCCGCGCCACTCCCGCACGCTGACGGTCTTCGGCCGGCCGCCGTCGACCGCGTAGTGCATCCGGACGTTGGTCAGCGCCCGCCGGGTGATCGCCGCGACCTGCTGGTTCCGGCCGTACGAGGTGTCGAAGGTGTCCACCACGAAGTCCGGGGTGCTCCGGCCGACCACCGACACCGGGTCGTCCGGGTCGTGGGTGGACTTCGCCACCGCCAGCGCGAACGGCAGGTTCTTCGCCACCTCGGCGGCGATCAGCTTCTCGTCGTCCGGGAAGACGAAGCCGCTGACGCAGTCCTCCGGTCGCCACTGGTCGTCCGGGTCGGACTCGGACGCCGACTGGCAGGTGGACATCTCCGGGGTGAAGCCGAGCGTGCCGTACCTGACGGTGGCGTGGCTGTCGGTGTCGCCGTTGGTGGTGTACAGCTCGGCGGAGAGGTCCGGGTCGTAGCCGGGCACCGCCGGGTGGTCGTCGTCGCCGGCCATCGCCTGGTAGATCACGTCGTCCGGGGTGGGTGTGGCGACCTGCCAGCCGACCCCGTAGAGCAGCAGCTGCGCCGCCGAGTGGTAGTTGACGAAGAACTCGAAGCCGACCCGGCGGAAGAGGTTGTCCAGGGCCCTGGTCTCCGGTTCGGAGTTCGGGGCCGGCCCCCGGTAGGTGTCGCTGGCCGGGTCCGGCGAGGAGCCCTCGTTGTCGTAGCCCCACTTGTAGGCGAAGTTGCGGTTCAGGTCGACGCCGTCGGCGGAGGTGACCTTCCCGTCGCCGTCGTTGTCCCGCAGGTTCTTGCGCCACAGCCGGTTGCCGGGGGTGAAGGTGTGGTCGTACCCGTCGGGGTTGGCGACCGGCAGGAACCACAGTTCGGTGGTGTCCACCAGCCGGGTGATCTCCCGGTCCCGCCCGTAGTTGTCCAGCATGTGGTGCATCAGCCGCCGGGTCATCTCCGGGGTGATCCATTCGCGGGCGTGCTGGCTGCTGGCGTAGAGCACCGCGGGTCGCTTCCCGTCCGGTACGTTCCGGGCGTTCTTGGTGACCTTGACGGCGAGGATCGGCTTGCCCTGGTGGGTGCGGCCGATGGTCTCCAGTTTGGTCAGCTTCGGGAAGCGGGCCACCGTGGCGGTCAGCTCGTCCCGGATGCCGCCCGGCGCGGAGTACGACCGGAACGCCGACCAGCCGGCGGCGGCCTGTTCGCGCAGGACCTGCGAGGCGGCCTTGTCCTTGACCTTCTTGACCCGCAGGCGCACCCCCTGGCTGGCCAGCCGTTCCGCCTGGCGGGTGCTGAGCACCGTCTCGACCGTGCCGGCACCCGACGTGTCGGTCGTCTGGTGGTCGTGGCCGAGGTCGACGCCGGCCGCGCGCAGCTTCTCCCGTTGGGCCGCGTCGACCGTGCCGACGTACACCTCCAGGGTGTCCCGACCGGCGGCGTCGGACGGTGGCCGCGCACCCGCCGGTGTGGTCAGGGCCAACGTGCCGACCAGGATGAACACGCTGGCGAACGCCAGGCGTCTGTGCCTCATCGCGCCCCCTTCACTTGAGGATCCGTGCCGCGAGCCTGTCGGCAGAGCAGACGCATGTCAATGCCTGGATGGTTGTCGTGGCGGTTCGGGCCCGGGGCCTGCCGAATCGGTCGACGTACTGGCAGGGTGGTACGTCTGGGCGGGTCGGGCCGGTCCGTCGAGCGTCCGGCCCGGAGGCGTATCCCGGGGTGGCCCCTGGTCGTTGGTCGGGATGTCCGGTATCGAACGCCCGCCGGTGTTACCGTCCAGCGGCCTGCCGTGGCGAGGCCGTCTTCCGACGAGGAACGAGTCGATCGACATGCGGCCCCGACTGCTCATCATCACCTACTTCTTCCCGCCGTCGGAGTCCGTCGGGGCCCGTCGACCCGGCGAGCTGGCCACCTTCGCCGTCGACCGGCAATGGGACGTACGGGTGCTGACCGCGACCACGCAGCAGCCGGAGAGCCCCGGCACCGGATTCCCGGAGCACCGGGTCGTCCGGGTCGAGCCGGTGCCGCACACCGCACAGGTCTACTCCTCGGTGCGTAGGGCCGAGGCACGGTCCCGGCTGGGCCGGCGGCAGGTGCTGACGGTACTCGGGACGGCCGGACGGGAGATCCTGATCCCGGACGCCTACGTCAACTGGGTGGTGCCGGCCGTCCGGCGGTTCCTCCGGACCCGGCAGGGGTGGCGACCTGACGTGATCATGGTGACGGGCCCGCCGGCCTCGGTCTATCTGGTGGCCGCCCGGTTGGCCCGGCGGCTGGAGGTGCCGTGGGTCGCCGACTACCGGGACCTCTGGACCGTCGGCAACGACTACTGGCCCTACGGCCGGACCCGGCTGCGTCGCCTCGTCGACCACCGGTTGGAGCGCCGGCTGCTCCGTTCGGCGGCGGTCTGCGTGACCATCTCCGAACCGCTGGCCGAGGTCATGCGCGCCACGTTCGGCATCGACACCAGGGTCGTGATGAACGGCATCGACCGGCGTCCGGCGGGCCTGCCGGCGTCGACCGACGTCGGCCTGGTGGAGTCGGCCGCCGCGACCCTCACCCTGGCCCACACCGGACGACTGAACCCCGGAAAGCGTGACCCTTCGCCCCTGCTGGACGCGGTGGCGTTGCTCGGGCCGCAGGAGGCGGAGCGGGTCCGGGTGGTCTTCGCCGGTGAGGACAACGGGGTCGCCCGGGCGGCCGTCGAGCGGGCCGGGGTGGCCGGATCGGTGACCAACCTCGGCGAGGTGTCCGCCGAGAAGTCCTGGCACCTCCAGGCCACGGCCGACGTGCTGGTCCTGGTCATGTGGAACGACCCGCAGGACGCCGGAACGGTACCCGGGAAGTTCTTCGACTACCTGAGGGCCCGGCGTCCGATCCTGATGATCGGCCATCCCCAGGGCGTCGTGGCGGACCTCATCCGGACCCGACGGGCCGGTGTCGTGCTGGCCGACCCGCCCGCGATCGCGGATCAGTTGCGGACCTGGCTCGCCGAGAAGGACCGGCTCGGCCGGCTCCCGGACCTGCCCGCGTCCAGCCTGGACGGCCTGTACCGGGAGGACCAGCTGGAGCGGTACCTGGCGCTGCTCGCCGAGGTCGCCGCCACCCGGCGGGCACCGGGGTCGTGACCCGACCCCCGGTCGATCGTTGTCTGAGATGTCCGGGTCACCGTCGGCCCGAACCGTTCCCGTCCGCCCGGTGAGTGAGGTCAGAAGGTGCCCGGAAGCGCTCGTTACCTGATCCGGAGGGTCCGGGACCAGTTGACCGCCCTGCGTGACCCGGAGGCCTTCGTCCGTTCCCTGGGAGTGAACCTGACCGGTCGGGTCAGGTTCTACGGGGTGAACCGCGCGATGTTCGGTTCGGAGCCCTGGTTGATCACCATCGGGGACAATGTGTACGTCACCTCCGGGGTGCAGTTCGTGACCCACGACGGGGGCACCCTGATCCTGCGCAAGGACCACCCGGAACTGGACTGGACGGCTCCGATCGTCATCGGCGACGACGTCTACATCGGCATGCGGTCGATGATCCTGGCGGGGGTCACCATCGGCAACCGGTGCGTCATCGGTGCCGGTTCGATCGTCACCCGCGACATCCCGGACAACACCGTGGCCGCCGGGGTGCCGGCGCGTCCGCTACGGACCACCGACGAGTACCTCGAGCGGTTGCAGGCCAAGTCGCTGGGCATCGGCCACCTGCCGGTCCAGGCCAAGCACGAGGCGATCAAGCGGATCTACGGGGTGGCGACCTCCTGAGGGCGACGTGGTCGCGCCCGCGCGCGGCGTTACGCGACCAGAGCGGCCGGACGTTCGCGACGGTCCGGCGGGCCACCGGTCCGGTGGCGGTGGCCCGGGGCCGGGCCGCGGGGGACAGGCCGGGCCGCTCACCCGGTACCTGCGGCCGGCAGGTCCCCGGCCGGCACCCGGTCGGGCTCCGCGCGCCACATGCCGTAACCGGGGGACACCGGCACGCTGTAGGGGATCCCCTCGGCGGTGACCCGTGCCGGGACCTGGAGGTTCGTCGGTCCGGCCTGGACCAGCAGCCGGTTCAGCAGTCCCGGTGCCAGCATCCGGGCATTGGCGACGGTACCGACCCGCTCGATCATCACGAAGTCGTGGGTGCCGTCGGACACGATGATCTCGGTGGCGGTCGCGGGTGGGGCCAGGTAGCGGCGGTAGGCGGTGCCGGCCACCGACTGCCCGGCCTCCAGGGTGCGCCCCCACACCAGTTGCGGGTAGTTCTTCTTGAGGCTGGAGCTGATGAACCAGCCCTTCACCGTCGTGTACCTGACCCGGATGTCGGGACGCCCGTCGCCGATCGGCAGCACCCCGACGGCGATGCCCCACAGCGGGGTGCCGTTGCTGGCTACCGACCACTGGGTCATGCTGGTCGCCGGGTATGTCCGGTCCCGCAGGGTCGCCGGGGTGAAGTCGGTCAGTCGGGTCAGGTTGTCGATGTACGCCCAGCTCGACCAGTTCAGGCCACCGGCGAGCCCGACGTTCGGCATGAACTGCCGACGGACGCCGCCGCTGGGCGCGGTCAGCGGGAAGCACTGGGTGACCCCCATGTTCAGGGTGAACCGTTGCAGGGCGGTCACCTGTTGGGCGACCAGCAGGGTGGCCTCCGACCAGCGGTACAGGTTGGAGACCCGGCACAGCGCGGGGACCTGCGGCAGGATCGTGGCGACCGGGGTGCCGATCCGCGCCCGGGCCGTGTCGATCATCCCCTGGTACGAGACGATGACGTACGACTCCGACACGAACAGTTCCCGTCCGGTCGTCCTGCCGTTCGGCACCGACCGGCCGTCGAGTTCGACGGTCACGGTGTGTGAGTGGCTGGTCGGACGAATCTGGACGTTCGCCGTCACGTTCGTGATCGGTACGGTGGTCCGGTGGGTCGCCCCGGCCACGTGGGTGAGGGGCGCCTTCGGCGCGCCGGTCGTGCCCTGCGCGATGCCTCCCACGATCGTGTAGGGGTTGCCGAACAGCAGGGTGTTGGCGTTCGGGATGGCCAGCAGGGTGTAGACCCGGGTCCCGTCGGACCACCGCGAGCCCACGTCGACGGTCGTCTTGCCGTGGTTGGCCAGGGTGATCTGGGTGCCGACGCTGTAGCCGTGGTTGCCGCCGACGTACGACCAGCCGGTGTTGATGGGGCAGTTGTCGTCCGAGGTGTTGTGCACGTTCGTGCCCAGGCCGGCGGCGACGGTCGGCCAGACCTGGGCGTCGGTGGCGGTGGAGGGCACCAGCATGACCTGCTGAAGATTGGGGTGCCAGAGGCCGACCATGCTCTCCGGGTAGGCCAGGTTGACCGGCATCAGCAGGTCGCGGGTGGCGTCGAACCGGGATCGGACGGAGATCAGGGCGTTGTTCCGGTAAACGATGATATCGGCCATGTCGGATACCTCCGACATGATTGTGTGACCGGCCGCCCCGGTCCGCTGTCGGCAAGGCGACTTCCGTGGCCGTCGGGCGGGCCCGGATCGCCGGCGCGGTGATCGATCCTTGCCTCTTTGGGGCTTTTGATCGTTATTGTCCTGTTACCGTGGCCTGGTTCCACCCGTGACGTACCGGTGATTCGGTCCACACCGAGGGGTTGTCGATGCGCATTCTGATCACCGGCGGGGCCGGCTTCATCGGCTCGAACCTGGCCCGTGCCGCGTTGGTCGAACCCGCCGTGAAAGAGGTGACCGTCCTCGACGACCTGTCGGTGGGGCTGCGGGGCAACCTCGACGGGTTGGACGTCGACCTCGTCGAGGGGTCCATCCTGGACCCGGCCGCCCTGGACGCGGCGATGGCCGGCCGGGAGGCGGTCGTGCACCTGGCGGCGCTGCCCAGCGTGCCCCGCTCGCTGCGGGACCCGGTCGCGTCCCACCACGCCAACGCGACCGGCACGCTGATGGTCCTCGAAGCGGCCCGCCGGCACGACGTGGCCCACGTGCTGGTCGCCTCCTCCTCGTCGGTGTACGGCCTGAACCCGGAACTACCCAAGGCGGAGCTGACCTGGACCCGCCCGCTGAGCCCCTACGCGGCCAGCAAGCTCGCGACCGAGGCCTACGCCCTGGCCCACCAGGCGTCGTTCGGCCTGCCGACCCTGGCCTTCCGGTTCTTCAACGTGTTCGGCCCGGGTCAGCGGCACGACCACGCCTACGCCGCCGTCATTCCCCGGTTCGTCCACGCGGCCCTGCGGGGGGAGCCGGTCGTGGTGCACGGCGACGGCACCCAGTCCCGCGACTTCACCTACGTGGGCACGGTGTGCCGGGTCATCCTCGACGCGCTCCGCCGTCGGGTGTCCCACCCGCATCCGGTCAACCTGGCCTTCGGCTCCCGGGCCAGCCTGCGCCAGGTCCTCGACGAACTCGGTGACCTGCTCGGCCGGCCCGTCGAGCGCGGGTACGCGCCGCCGCGCACCGGTGACGTCCCGCACTCCCTGTCCGACGCCACCACCCTGCGGGAACTCTTCCCGGACGTCGTACCGGTCACCCGCCGCGACGGCCTCCGGGCGACCGTCGAGTGGATGGCCGGCCGGCTGGGTGTCGACCGTGTCACGCCCCGGTGACCCGGGCCGCGAGCCGGACCGGACGGCGGCCGGACCCGACCGCCACGATCGTCCCCGCCCACCCGCCGGCCGCACCGTCGCCCGCTCGGCGGAAACCGCCGCCGGGACGGGACCGCACGGTAGCGGTGGGCATCGCCACCGCCATGGTGGCGAAGGGGCTCGGCCTGGCCGCTCCGCTGGTCATCACCCCGGTCTGCTTCCGGTACCTCGGCGACCAGCGCTACGGCCTGTGGATGGCGGTCACCGCGCTGACCGGCATGGCCTGGTTCGCCGACCTGGGACTGGGCAACGGCCTGCTCACCCGGTTGGGGCACCTCGGCGACGACCCCCGACAGCAGGCCCGGGAGATCTCCACCGCGTACGCCACGCTCGGGACGGTGGCGGCGGCGCTGCTGGCGGGGCTGGTCCTGCTCGACCCGCTGGTGCCCTGGCCCCGGTTGTTCGGGGTCACCGACCCGACCGTCGCCGCGGAGGCGTCGACGCTGGTCCTGCTCTGCTTCGGGGCGTTCGCGGTGAACATCCCGCTCTCGCTGATCCAGCGGATCCAGTACGCCCGCACCCAGATCACCCAGAGCAACGGCTGGCAGTCGACCGGGGCGCTGGCGTCCATGCTGGCGGTGCTCGGCGCCATCACCGCCGGGTGGAGCCCGCTGGCCGTCATCGCCTGCGCGGTGCTGACCGTCCCGCTGACCAACCTGGTCAACACCCTGGTCTACTTCTGGCGTCAGGCACCGGCCACCCGGCCCGGCCCGACGCTGGTGCACCGCGGCACCGCGATGGGTCTGCTCCGGTTGGGCCTGCGGTTCTTCACCCTCACCACGATGTCGTCGATCGCGCTCAACCTGGACAGTCCGCTGGTCGCGCACGTCCTCGGCCTCACGGTGGCCGCGCACTACGCCGTGGTCGGCAAGCTCTTCGGCGTCCTGTCGGTGTTCGTCGGGCTGGTCGGCATGACCATCTGGCCGGTCAGCGGGTCCGCCCTGGCCCGGGGCGAGGTGGCCTGGGTGCGCCGCAACACCCGGCGCATGGTGCTGCTGTACGGGGTGATCGTGGGGACGACCGGGCTCGCGCTGGTCGGCTACGGCCACCGGTTGCTGGAGCTGTGGGTCGGCGGGGTGGACGTGTCGGTGGTGCCGGTCGGGGTCCTCGCCGCGCTCGCGCTCTGGTCGTTCCTGGTGGCGGTCTCCTCCCCGCTGATCGTGGTGCAGAACAGCGTCGGCCTGCTCCGGCCGCAGTTCTTCGGCTGGGCGGGGTTCCTGCTGCTGGCGACCGCACTCAAGGTCTGGGGGCTGCGCCACCTCGGGCTGGTCGGCCTGCCGTTGGCCGCCTGCGTCAGCTACCTGCTCACCATGTGGCCGGCCGTGCTCGTGGGATACCGGCGCGCGTTGCGCCGACCAGCTGGACCCTGACGTCGTCCTGACGTCCTGAACCGTCACCGCGCCGACCAGGGGGCCGCCACCTGGCCGACCGTTTCGCTGCGACAGAGGTGGGAAACCTGCGATGAGAAATGAATCGATACTGATCGACACTGCCGGCGGCTGGGGCGGCGGCGCAGGCCGCCTCAAGATCGAACTCGACGCCTTCCTCGCCGAGCACCGGCCGCCGGTCCGGGTGATCGGGCGGCACCGCCGGCTCACCCCGTCGTGGCTGGTCCGGAGGGAGGCCGCCGCCAACCTGCCGGTCGCGGTCTCGTTGAGCAACGTCTCGTTCCTGCGTCCCGGTACCGAACGGCGGGTGCTGGTGCACAACGCCCTGCACTTCCTGCACGACCGGGAGCGGTGGGTGCTCAGCCGGCTGCCCCCGTCGTTCCGGGCCCAGATCCCCGTCGTCCGTGGGTCGCTGTACCAGGCCGACGTGGTCGTCGTCCCCTGTTCGGAGATGGCCCAACGGGTCGTCGACCGGCTGCCGGCGGTCCGCGACCGGCTGCTGGTGCTACCCAACCCGGTCAGCCAGGTCGGTCCGCGCATCCCCACCACCGACGTGTCGATCCTGGTACCGATCGTGTGGTCGCCGTTCAAGAACGTGGCGAGCGAACTCCGGGTACTGCTGGCCGCCCTCGACCGACGCCGGCACCGGGCCCTGGTCCGGGTCACCGCGCACCCGCGTGACCTCCCCGGCGACCTGGTGTACCACCCCCGACTGGACCTGATCGGGCCGCTACCCCACCACCGGCTCGTCGCGTACTGGCGTCGGTCGACCGCCGTCTTCTTCCCGTGCGTGCTGGAGTCCTTCGGCTATCCACTCGCCGAGGCGCGGGTGTACGGGGTGCCCGTCCTCGCGCCGGACACCCCGCAGGCGCGCGAGATCGCCGGCCCGGCGCTGGTGCCGTACCGGCTGTCCGATGTCGACAGCCTGGCCGCGGCCCTCGACGGCCTCGACCGGCCGGTGGCCCCGGAGCCGCACGCGTTCGAGCGCGGCGGGTACTTCACCCGGCTGCTGGGCCTGACCCGCGACGACCGGCGGACGGGCCGGGCGGCCCGGGTCGCGGCCGGGACGTTGCCACCCCGATGAGACCAGCGGAGGAGAGTCGGATGCCGGGCTACGTGATCGACGCCGAGGCGGGCCGGGGCGGCCCCCTGACCGGGCCACGCACCGGCCACCGGTGCCGGGTCCTGCGGGTGGTCGGCGAGCTGAACTTCGGCGGTACCGAGGCGCGTACGGCGGAACTGCTGCCCCGGCTCGTCGCCGCCGGTACCGAGGTGCACCTGGTGACCCTCGCGGACCGGGTCGGGCCCGGACCACTGGCCGGGGCGATCGTCCGGCACGGTGGCTCGGTCAGCCCACTGCCCCTGGACGTCCGGTTCCCCGCCCGGTTCCGCCGCCTGCTCCGCCTGCTCCGGCCGGACGTCGTGCACGTCGACTGCGCGAACTTCTCCGGCGTGATCCTCTGCCTCGCCGGGCTCGCCGGCGTGCCCGTCCGGGTCGCCCACTTCCGGGGAGACGACAACCAGCACCGCAACCGGCGCCAACGCGTCTGCCGCTGGATCTGGGGACGCCTGCTCCGGATGTCCGCCACGGACATCCTCGGGGTCTCACCCAGCGCGCTCACCTGCGGATACGACCCGGCCTGGCGTGACGACCCCCGCTGCCGGGTGGTCCTCAACGGGCTCGACCTCGACCGGCTCCGCACGCCCACCGGCGACGACCTGCGGGCGGTGACCGGCGCCGCACCCGGCGACCTGCTCTGTCTGACCGTGGGCCGGGCCAGCCCGGAGAAACGGCGTTGGCTGCTGCCACCGATCCTGGCGGCACTGCGCGACCGGGGCGTGTCCGCGCACGCGGTGCTGGTCGGGCCGAGGGACGACGCGGACGACGCCCGGGTGCGCGGCGCCGCTGCCGCCGCCGGGCTCGCCGACCGGGTCCACCTGCTCGGCCCGCGTGACGACGTCGGCGCGCTGCTCCGGCAGGCCGACGTGGTGGTCCACCCGTCCTGCCTGGAGGGACTGCCCGGTGGCGTGCTGGAACCGGTCGCGCTGGGGGTCGGCACGGTGGCCGCCGACCTGCCGGGGGTCCGGTTCATCAGCGAACACCTGCCGGGCGTCACCGTGGTCGCCACCGACGCCCCACCGGCGGCCTGGGCGGCGGCCGTGCTCACCGCCGCCGGGCACACCGCGACGACCGATCCCGCGGCGGCGGCGGACCGCTTCGCACGCAGCGTCTTCTCGATCGAGGAGGCGACCGCCACCCATGTGGCGATCTACCGGCGGCCGGAGGGGCCGCCCCGGAACCGGGTAGTCGGAGACAGGAGCCGGCCACGGGCCGGCTCGGAACGGTGGGACAGATGAACGATCAGACCATGGTGCTCGACACGGAACCCTGGACCCACGCCGCGGTGTGGCGGCGGGCGGACCGGCCGCGCCCGCTCCTCGTCGGGGCCTACCAGTTCCCGTACGGTGACGCCACCTCCAACCGGCTGCTGCAACTGGCCCGGTGTGCCGCCCCCGAGGGTTCCCGCACCCTGGTCGTCAACGACTGGCCGTGCGACGGATCCCTCCCGCCCCGGCGCGACGAGGTGCCGGGAATCGACCTGATCACCCTGCGGACCAGGGGCGGCAACCGGTTCACCCGGATGTCGGCCCGGCTGGCCCGTCCGGTACGCGTGCTGCGGGCGGCCCGCCGCCGGGGCGTCGGACGGGGCGACGTGTCCGTGGTGCTGCTGCCGATGGCCATGATGACCCTCGGCAACTGGGCGGTGCTGCGGTTCGCGCTGCGGTGCCCGGTGGTGGTGGACGCCAGTGAGCGGCACGACCGCCGCCAGTTCCGGCACGGGTGGCTGACCCCGTACTTCGTGCGGCACCGCTGGTCGACGTTCCTGGCGACCCGGCTCGTCGACCGGGCCACGGCGGTGTCCACCACGTTGGCCGGCTACCTGGCGGGGCACGGCCTGGACGTGCTGGTGGTGCCACCCCAGGTGGACTGCGACGAGTTCGCCGCGCCCCGTCCGCCCTCGCTCGGTGACGGGCTGCGGCTGCTGTACGCCGGCACCCCCGGTCGCAAGGACATGCTCGACGTGATCCTGCGCGGGATCAGCGAGCTCGCGCCGGCGGACCAGCGGCGGGTCACTCTCACCATCGCCGGGATCACCCGCGAGGAGGCCACCACCCGGTCCGACCTGGACGTGTCGGTGCTGGCCACGGTGTCGGCCCGGGTGACCTTCCTCGGGCGGGTGCCGCGCGGGGTCGTGCTGACCCTGCTGTCGGAGTCGCACTTCTCGATGCTGGTCCGGCCCACCGGTGGGTACGCCGCCCACGGCTTCCCGTCCAAGGTGCCGGAGAGCCTGGCCGCCGGCTGCCCGGTGCTGCTCAACCACACCAGCGACCTGGCCGCCCACGTCCAGGACGGGGTGGAGGGTCTCGTGCTCGACGGCAACGGCCCGCAGGACGTCCGGCGGGGGATCGAACGGGCCCTGGCGCTGCGGGACGAGGACTGGACGGCGATGAGCCGGGCCGCGCGGTCGCGGGCCCGCCGGTCCTTCGACCACCGGGCCTGGCGGGACCGGGTGAGCGCCTTCGTGGCCGCCGCCGACGTCAGCCCGTCAGCCGCGGACCGACCGGGCCAGCCGCGCAGTCAGGGCTGACGGTCCCCGCACACGACGGCACCGCGTCCACGGACGCGGTGCCGTCGTGTGCGGGGAGGCCGCCGCAGCGCCTCCCGCACGATGTCCTGCTCGTCGCCGGCGGGCCCGCCGCCGGTCGACCGGTGGTCACCTCGGGGCGGCGGTGCCCGCCTCCCGGGCCGGTTGCCGCTGCTCCGGGTGGGACGGCACGGCTCCGCCACCGGCGCGCGCCGCCTGCGGAACCCCGGCGGGAACCCGGTCGGCGCGGTGGGGATCCGGCAGACCGAGCAGCACCGCGGCCACGGTGGGCCAGAACACGTACGGGTAGGGCTGGCCGGTGCCGAAGATGGCCGACTCGGTGATCTGGATCAGCAGGCCGGTGAGGACGAGCCAGACCAGACCCGGGTTGACCCGGGACATCGGTGCCCGCAGCACCACCCGCAGCGCAGCCAGCACCAGCACCAGCAGCGGTACGGCACCGGCCAGGCCCAGCTCCAGCAGCATCTGCAGGTAGCTGTTGTGCACCAGGCTGACCCCGACGGCGAAGAAGTCGTTGTCGCGGGCCTGGTCGAACAGGTACAGCCCGGAACCGTACCCGAAACCCAGCGCCGGCCGGCTCTGCCACCACAGCTCGACGGCGGCCTGCCACAACTGGGTCCGGCCGTTGGACAGCTCGCCGGTCTCCGGCGCGGTGAACCGACCCACGAACTGCTGGACCCAGGACGACCCGACGATGGCCGGGAGCAGGTTGAACGCCTGGGCCAGCAGGAACACCGTGGCCCCCACCGCCACCAGGCGCCGCAGCGGGCCCATACCGTGCCGCAGGGCGATCCAGAGCCCTCCGACGAGCACCGCGATGAGCCCGGTACGGGACTCGGAGAGGACGAGGGCGAAGGCCGCCGCCAGCGCGCCGAGCAGCTGGACACGCCGCCGGGACTGCCGGTGGACCGCCCAGCCCAGCGGGATCGTCAGCGCGCAGATGGCGCTCAGCAGGTTGGGGTTGTTGTACACGCCCCGGAACCGCTCACCGGAGGAGACCGCGGCGGCGACCGTACCGTCGACGAGCCCGTAGCCGATGCTGACCACGACGGAGAGGCTGAGGACCAGGTAGACCACGTACAGGTCACCGATCACGATCGCCTGGTCGGTCCAGCGGCGCCGGACCAGCGCGTGCACCAGCCCGGCCAGCAGCACCAGCGCGACGCCCTGCTGGAAGGTGTGCGCCGGGGTGATCGACCAGACTCCGCTCACCGTGGCCACGACGGCGGTGGCCCAGAGGGCGACGACGAACGCGCCGGTCCACCGGTCGAGCCGGGTCCCCGGCCGGCCCGGCAGACAGGCCGTCCAGGCGACCAGGCAGCCGACCGCGACGTACCGGGGGTAGAAGGCGGTGTCGGCCAGCGGTGCCAGGTGGGACGCGGCGCAGACCAGCAGGACCACGGTCAGCGCCAGCAGCCGCTGCCAGCCGTCCATCCGGGCCGCGAAGTAGACCAGGGCGAGCAGCAGAACCAGACCGGCCGTGATCAACGGATCGTGCACGGCGGCGCCGGCGGTGACCGTCACCAGGACGACCGCGCCGATGAGAAGGGCCAGACGGCCCGGATGACTTGTCACGTGACGTACCTCTGCTCGGGTCGACCGGCCCTGGCCGGCGGTGCTGCTGTCCTGATTGCCGGGGCACGGCCCCGTGACCCGGGGTCGCTCAGACCCGCAGGCCCTGCCGGTCCGCGCGGGGCTCCGGGATGGTCCACCGGGCACGGGCCGCGTGCATCGCCCGGATCATGTCCGGCCAGGCCGGCGGACGGTAGCCGGTGATCTCGGCCAGCGCGTCCGCGCGCATGGACCGGTCGCAGGTGAAACCGTCGTCCGGCACCAGCTCGCCCCGCCACCCGTACACGTCGGCGACCAGTCGCAGGAGGTCGTACTTGGTGATCGGGGTCGAGGCCACGTGGTACAGCCCGGTCAGGTCCGGCCGGGGCAGCACCACCGTACGGAGCAGCCGGGCGAACTCGAGGGTCGTCACGCCGCTGTAGACGGCCCTGGTCCAGCCGCGCACCTGGCCCCGCTGGCTGAGGAACCAGTCCAGCAGGGACCGGTTCGTGGTCAGCTCGTGCCCGATGATCGACGTACGCAGGGTCAGCGCCGGGGCCGGTACCTCCCCGAGCAGTTTGGAGCGTCCGTACAGGTCGCAGGGGTCGGGGAGGTCGTCCTCGAGGTAGCCGCCGCGCCGGCCGGAGAACACGCAGTCGGTGCTCACGTGGACCAGCCGGCTGCCCAGCCGGGCGCAGGTCTCGGCCAGCAGGTGGGGGAAGAGCGCGTTGAGGGTGACCGTCGGTACGGCGTCCCGCACGTCCGGCCGCTGCTTGATGACGCCGACGCAGTTGACCACGACGTCCGGCCGGAGGTCGTCGAGGAGCTGCCGTACCGGCCCGAACCGGGTGGCGTCCACCGCCGGGGTGATCCGGGCGCGCAGGGCGGCCGGATAGAGCCCGTCCCGACCCGCGAGGCTGCGCGCGGTGGCGTGCACGTCGAGCCGTTGGTCCTCGCTCAGCTCGCGGAGGAGGGCGTGCCCCAGCATGCCGGTGGCGCCGACGACGAGGACGCTCGACGGCTTGGTGGCCTCCGGTCCCGGCGGGTGGTCCCCGCCGGCCGTCGGGTCCGGTCGGCCGCCGGTCGCGGTGCTCACGCCGGTACGCCGGTCGCGGCGAAGGTGTCGAGCTGCGCCCGTACCTCCGGCAGGGACAGCAGCAACTGCTCGATCTCCGGTACGGAGAGACGTCGGGCGTTGTGCGAGTTGAAGTCGGCGAGGTTGCCCCGCTCGACGTTGCCCTCGTCGAAGTAGAGGGAGTAGTTCAGGTCGCGGCTGTCCACCGGCACCCGGAGGAAGTCGCCGAAGTCCTCGGCCCGGGACAGGTCCTCACGACTGGCGAGGGTCTCGTACAGCTTCTCCCCGTGCCGGATGCCGAGCACGTTGAACTTGGCGGGTACCCCGAACAGGTTGCACAGTGCCGTGGCCAGGTCGCCGATGGTGCAGGCGTCGGCCTTGCGGATGAAGACGTCGCCCGGCTGGCTGTGCCGGAAGGCGTGCTCGACCAGTTCCACCGACTCCGTCAGTGACATCATGAAGCGGGTCATGCCCGGCTCCGTGACGGTCAGTGGCACCCCCCGGCGGATCTGCTCGACGAACAGCGGGATCACCGAACCCCGCGAGTACATGACGTTGCCGTAGCGCACGCAGCAGACCCGGGTCCGGGCGGTGGGGTTGTTGCGGAAGTGCGCCTGCGCCACCTTCTCCATCAGGGCCTTGGTCATGCCCATCGCGTTGACCGGGTAGACCGCCTTGTCGGTGCTCAGCAGCACCAGCGCCTCGACCCCGTGGCGCTCGCAGGCGTCCACGACGTTCGCGCTGCCCAGCACGTTGGTCCGGACGGCCTCGAGGGGGAAGAACTCGCAGGAGGGCACCTGCTTGAGCGCGGCGGCGTGGAAGACGAACTCCATGCCCCGGACGGCCTTGCCCACGCTGTCGTAGTCCCGGACGTCGCCGACGTAGTAGCGGACCCGGTCGTCGCCGAGGCGGTGCCGCATCAGGTCCTGTTTGGACTCGTCGCGGCTGAGTACCCGGATCTCCGCGGCACCCGCGTCCAGCAGCCGGGTAACCATCGTCTGTCCGAAGGATCCGGTGCCGCCGGTGATCAGGAAGCGTCTGCCCGATAGCGAGGAAACCACATGTCCTCCCGTTTATCCCGTCGGTCCACCGTCAGGGCCGACCAGCTGTCGGATCGGACCATACAGTTCTATAAGCGGCGATGTGCTTATTTGTGTCGAAGCGGACCAGATAGCCCATTGTCTGAGTAGAACTCGATCTTCCGGCCGGCGGGACGGTCGAGGGTCCGTCCGGGCGCGTCAGTCTCGCGCCGGCCACCTGCGCCACGGTGGCGGACGGAGCTGTGGCTAGTCGGGCGTTTTCGTGGTGAAGGAGGGGTATCGGGACGCTTGGCCTGATATGAGTACATCATGACTCTTCGTGCTGCTCATGCCGATCGGCTGCGGGCGGGCGCGTCCGGTGTGCCGACCGACCGGCGGGCCACCGCCCCGGACGCCGGCACCCGGCGGCGGTACGACCCCTGGAAGCGGGTCCTCGACGTGGCCGGCGCGCTGCTCGTCCTGGTCCTCGGGGCGCCGCTGCTGGCCCTGGTGGCCCTGGTGGTCCTGGTGGCGTTCGGGCGGCCGGTGCTGTTCCGGCACACCCGTCCGGGGCTGCACGGCGAACTGTTCGAGGTGGTCAAGTTCCGGACCATGCGGCACGCCGACCCGGAACGGGGGCTGGTGACCGACGCCGAACGGCTCACCCCGGTGGGGCGCTGGCTGCGGGCCAGCAGCCTCGACGAACTGCCCCAGTTCTGGAACGTGTTGCGCGGCGAGATGAGCATCGTCGGCCCCCGCCCCCACCTGGTGCGCTACCTCGCCCTCTACAGCCCCGAGCAGGCACGTCGGCACGAGGTCAGGCCGGGAATCACCGGCCTCTCCCAGGTCCGTGGGCGCAACGCGCTGGACTGGGCCGCCAAGTTCGCGTACGACGTCGAGTACGTCGACCGCCGGTCGTTCCTGTTCGACCTGAGGATCCTGCTCGCCACCGTGTGGGTGGTGCTGCTCCGCAAGGGCATCTCCGCCCCGGGCGCGGCCACCTGGCACGAGTTCACCGGCAACCCGCCCGCCCAGCCGGGGGTCGGCGGCGCGGCCACCGTGAACCGCCGATGAACCGGGTCCTGCTGCTGGGGGCCAGCGGCTTCCTGGGACGGCACATCCAGGCCGCGCTGGCCCGACACCTGACCGTCCGGTCACCCACCCGTCGGGAGTGCGACCTGGTCGGGATCGACCTGCCGGAGCTGACCTCGCTGCTCGCCCGGGAGCGACCCGACGCGGTGGTGGTCGCGGCCGGTCGCATCGTCGGCTCCGGCTACGACTTCGTCCGGGCCCACGTGGCGACCACCGCGAAACTGATCGAGGCGATGGCGGTCGCCGTACCGGACGCCCGCCTCGTCCGGCTCGGCTCGGCCGCCGAGTACGGCATCGTGCCGCACGGCGTCGTCATCGGCGAGGAACTCCCGGCCGTGCCGGTGGGGGAGTACGGGCTCAGTCACCTGGCGGCGACCCGGCTGGCGGAGCTGGCCGGCGCGGCGGGCCGGGTCGACACGACGGTGCTACGGGTGTTCAACCCGGTCGGGCCGGGAATGCCGCCGGGCAATCTGCTGCGCCGGGTGGCCGCCCTGATCAGGGCGGCGGAGACCGACGGTGGGGACGTCGCGGTGGGCCTGCACGACACGTTCCGGGACTACGTCGACGTGCGGGACGTGGCGGCGGCGGTGCTGGCCGTGCTGCGCTGCGACCGGCTCACCGAGCGGGTCTTCAACGTGGGCAGCGGGCGGGCGGTGGCGACGCGGGACATCGTCCGGTCCCTGGCCGAGGTCGCCGGCTTCACCGGACGGATCCGGGACGGGGAGTTCGCCCCGGACGCCGCCCGGTCCTCGGCGGTGCCCTGGCTGTGCGCCGGCATCGAGCGGAGCCGGGAGGTGCTCGGATGGACCCCCCGGCACGAGCTCACGGAGTCGTTGACCACCCTGTGGCGAGCGTCCGACCCGCCCGCACCGCAGCCGGCCGACCCGGCGGAACCGGTACCGCCCGGTTGCGCGGCGATCAGGGTCCCGGCCGCTAGCATCCGGTAATCCACCCCTTGCTGTGCTGCTGGTCCGACGACCGGCCGTTCCGCGTGCCCGCTGTCGACGAGGTGAGGTGAGGGGTGTGCGCATCGGACTGCTCACCCAGTGGTTCGACCCGGAGCCGGGGCCGGCCGCGCTACCGGGGATGCTGGCCCGGGCCCTGGTCCACCGGGGTCACCAGGTGCAGGTGCTCACCGGCTTCCCCAACTATCCCACCGGCAGCCTGCCGCCCGGCTACCGGATGGCGCGCCGCCTCGACGAGGTCGACGGCGGAACACGGATCCGGCGGGTGGCCCTCTACCCCAGTCACGACCGCTCCGCCGCGCGCCGGCTGGTGAACTACGGCTCGTTCGCCCTCTCCGCGCTGGTCTCCGGCACCGGCGCGCTACGGGACCTGGACGCGATCTGGGTCTACAACTCGCCGATCACCGTGGCCCTGCCGATGTGGTTCACCCGGTACGTCCACCGGGTGCCGGTCCTGCTGCACGTGCTCGACGTCTGGCCGGACAGCGCGGTGGCGACCGGGTTCCTCGGCGGTGGCCCGGTCTCCCGGCTGGCCGAACGGGGCATGGCCGCCTGGTGCGGCGGGATGTACCGCGCCGCCGCCCGGGTCGCCTACGTCTCGCCGGGCGCCGGCGAGCTGCTCGCCCGGCGGGGCGTACCCCGGGAGAAGCTCGTGCACGTTCCGGTGTGGGCGGACGAGAGGTTGCCGGCCCGCGCCGCCGACCTGCGCGGGGAACTCGGCATCCGCGCGGACCAGGTGGTCCTGGTGTACGCCGGTGCGCTCGGCGAGGCACAGGGGCTCGACTCGCTGATCGACGCCTGTGCCCGGTTCCGTGATCCCCGGCTGGTGTGTCTGGTCGCCGGTTCCGGGACGACCGAGGGCCGGCTGCGGGACCGGGTGGCGACGGCCGGCGTGACCAACGTCCGCTTCCTGGGGCAGGTGCCCCGGGACCGGATGCCCGCGTTGATGGCCACCGGGGACGCCCACTACGTGAGCCTGCGTCCGGGTGGCATGTCGGCGTACACGATGCCGAGCAAGGTACAGGCCATCCTCGCCGCCGGACGGGCCCTGCTGGTCGCCGCGGAGGGCGACGCCGCCGCGGTGGCGCGCGACAGCGGCGCCGGGATCACCGCCCGGCCCGGCGACCCCGACTCGATCGCCGAGGGCCTGCGCGAACTGTGCGACCTGGGCCGGGAGAAGCTCGACCTGCTCGGTCGGGCCGGCCGGACCCACTACGACCGGTTCTTCAGCGTCGCGACCGGGGCCGAGCGGGTCGAGCGGGCGCTGGCCGGCATGGTGGCGGCCGGTCGTCCGGTCAGGGCCAGTCGTCGCCGGCGTCGAGCCGCCGGGTGAGCAGCGTCCGCAGCGGAACCGACTCGCCGTCCCGGCCGCCGGCCCCGACCACCAGCGGCGCGGGGTGCGGGCGGGGCGTCGCCCCGAACAGCCGGGACCGCAGGCCACCGGGGACGGTCAGGAGGTAGAACCGGCCCTCGACGTCCACCGCCCGGGTCCGGGCCCGGTCGACGTACCAGCCGGTCAGGCCGGTGCGGTACCGCCCGCCGCCGGAGTAGGAGCCGGCCAGCAGCGGGGCGGGGCGCAGCCCGCGCCGGGTCGCCTCGCCGAGGAACCAGGCGACCAGTTCGGCGGCCTCCGCCTGCTCGGCGACCCGTCGCCGCTCGTCGGCCGCGGCGTGCGCCCGCACCGCCGCCTGCCGCTGCTCCCGCCAGTCCGGGCCGTCGTCCACGTCCACCCGGTCACGGTACGCCAGCGGCCCGGCCGCCGATATCGACAAAGCGGACTAATGCTGACGAAACGTACATTATCCTCGCCGGGAGAGTATGTTCCTTCTCCTTCAGGAGCCCGGGTGAGTACTGAGAAGCTGGTCGTCATCGGCCAGGGATACGTCGGTCTGCCGCTGGCCATGCGGGCCGTCGAGGCGGGCATGGAGGTGACCGGCCTGGACACCGACTCGTACCGGATCAAGCGGCTCACCACCGGCGACTCGTTCGTGGAGGACGTCCCGGCGGACCGGCTCGGCCGGGCGCTGGCCAGCGGCCGGTACCACCCCACCACCGAGTACGCCGACGCCGAGGGCTTCGACGTCTGTGCGATCACCGTCCCGACCCCCCTGCACGACGGCACCCCCGACCTCAGCTTCGTCGAGCAGGCCGGTGCCGGCATCGGCCCGTACCTGCGCCCCGGCTGCCTGGTGGTGCTGGAGTCGACCACGTACCCGGGCACCACCGAGGAACTCCTCCGCCCGCTGCTCGAATCCGCCAGCGGGCTGCGCAGCCCGGACGACTTCCACCTGGGGTACAGCCCGGAACGCATCGACCCGGGCAATCCGTCCTGGCAACTGGAGAACACCCCCAAGGTGATCTCCGGGATCGGCCCCGCCGCCCTGGCCCGTACCGACCAGTTCTACCGGCGGATCGTGGCCCGTACCGTCCCGGTGGGTTCCACCCGGGTCGCCGAACTCACCAAGCTGATCGAGAACACCTTCCGGCAGGTGAACATCGCCCTGATCAACGAGCTGGCGGTGCTCTCCCACGACCTCGACATCGACGTGTGGCAGGCCATCGAGGCCGCCGGGACGAAGCCGTTCGGGTTCATGCCGTTCCAGCCCGGACCCGGGGTCGGCGGGCACTGCCTGCCGATCGATCCCTGCTACCTCTCCTGGCAGGTCAAGCGCCGCCTCGGCCGGCAGTTCCGGTTCATCGAGCTGGCCAACGACATCAACCACGAGATGCCCGAGCACGTGACGCGACGGATCATGGCCGGCCTCAACCGGACCGGCCACGCCGTCAACGGCGCGCGGCTGCTGCTGCTCGGCCTGGCGTACAAGAAGAACACCGGTGACCTGCGCGACTCGCCGGCGGTGGACGTGGCGCAACGGCTGTGTGACCTCGGCGCGGACGTCCGGGCCGTGGAACCGTACGCCGAGCCGCACCACCTCCCGGCCGGCGTACTGATCGTGCCGCTGACCGAGCAGGAGGTACGTGCGGCGGACGCGGTGGTGGTGGTCACCGACCACGACGTCTTCGACTACGACCTGGTGGTCCGGCACGCGCGCTACGTCTTCGACGCCCGTAACCGGTGCTCCGGCCCGGTGGTGGAGCGCCTCTGACCGGCGACGCCCGCAGGGCCGACCGGTCGGTGGGAACCGGCCGGTCAGCCGCGTGCCGGCCGGTCCGCCGCCGGGTCCGCCGTGTGCCGGCAGCGTGCCGGCCGGTCAGCCGCGTGTCAGGAAGTCCTCGACGGCCGAGGTCACCCGGGCGAACTGCGCATCTGTCATGTTCGAGCCGCTGGGCAGGGTGAGCCCGTGGGTGGCGAGCCGTTCGGCGACGCCGGACAGGGTCGCCCGTGCCCCGGCGAAGACCGGTTGCAGGTGCATGGGCCGGAAGACCGGACGCGTCTCGATGCCCCGGGCGGCCAGGTGTCCCGCCAGGTCGGCGGCCTGCCAGCCGGCCACCGTCGGATCGACCACGATGCTGGTCAGCCAACGGTTGGCGCCCGGGTCGCCGTCGGCGAGCAGGCGGACACCGGCAGCGGCGGCGAAGAGCTTCGAGTAGCGCTCGTGGTGGGCCCGACGACACGCCATCATCGACTCGAGCCGGCGCAACTGGGCCCGCCCGAGCGCGGCGAGCAGATTGCTCAGCCGGTAGGTGTACCCGACGGCCCGGTGTTCGTAGTGGGCGACCGGCTCCCGGGCCTGGGTGGCGAGGTACCGGCAGTGGGCGACCAGGTCACCGTCGTCGGAGACCAGCATCCCGCCACCGGAGGTCGTTGCGATCTTGTTGCCGTTGAACGAGAGCACGGCCGCCCGTCCGAACGACCCGGCGGCCCGGCCGTCCCGGGTGGCACCCAGCGCCTCGGCGGCGTCCTCCAGCACCGGGACCCCCGCCGCCGCGCACAGCGGGAGGATCCGCGGGTAGTCCGCGCACGCCCCGAACAGGTCGACGGGCAGCACGGCGGCCACCCGCCGACCCGCCCGGCGCAGGTCGCGCAACGTCCGGTCCAGCAGCTCGGGGTCGAGGTTGCCGGAACCCGCCTCGCAGTCCACGAAGACCGGCTCGGCGCCGGTGTACGCCACCGCGTTGGCGGTGGCGACGAAGGTCAGCGTGGGGACGACCACGGCGTCCCCGGGGCGGACCCCGAGGGTCACCAGGGCCAGGTGCAGCGCGGCACTGCCGGACGTCAACGCCACGGCATGACCGACGCCGACCCGATCGGCGACCTCACGTTCGAACGCCTCGAGGTCCGGACCCGCCGGGGCGACCCAGCCGGACCGCAGGGCCCGGATCAGGTACGACTCCTCCAACGGCCCGACGTCGGGCGAGGAGAGCAGGATCCGTCCGTCCGCGCCGGAAACCGCCGGTGTCGGCCGGCCGGTCGCTCCCGGATCTGCGCCGAGTTGGCTCATCCTCGCCCTCCCGCGGGTCCGCTGATGGTGACGGAAAGGTCAACGAGGTAGCCGCGCAACGGTGATGCGCGGACCGGCGTCCGGTGCCGCCCGACGCAGGCCCGTCGCCGCGGCGGACCCGGCGCGACCGGCGGCCGGTAGAGTGCTGCGGCCGGCGGCCGGGGTGCCGCCCCGGACCGCAGGGGGACCCGCCATGCTGCACCTGAGGATCATCGTGCCGGCCGACCGTTCGACGGCGGTCGCGGACCTGCTCGCCGCCGACCCGGGCGTCGCCCACCTGGCGGTGCTGCCCGGGGCCGCCCGGCAACCGGCCGGCGACCTGATCCTCTGCGACGTGGTCCGGGAGAGCGCCGACGGCGTGCTACGTCAGCTCCAGGAACTCGGTGTGGAGGCGCACGGCGGGGTCAGCGCCGACGACGTGGAGCTGACCCTCTCCGCCGCCGCCGAGCAGGCCGCCCGGGCGGCCCCCGGGCACGCCGACGACGCCGTGGTCTGGGACGAGATCGCGGCGAAGACCGGCGAACAGACCGAACTCTCCGGTACCTACCTGGTGCTGCTCGTCGTCGCCACGATGCTCGCCGGCATCGGGGTACTGCTCGACCAGCCCATCCTCATCGTCGGCGCGATGGTGGTCGGCCCCGAGTTCGGGCCGCTCGCCGCGCTCTGCGTGGCCCTGCTGCGCCGCCGGCCCCGGATCATCGTCCGGTCGGTGCAGGCCCTGGTGGTCGGGTTCCTGACCGCGATCGTGGTCACCATCCTGAGTACCTGGGGGCTGACCGCCGCCGACCTGGTCGGCCGGGACATGCTGCTCGCCGACCGGCCACTGACCGACTTCATCTGGCGCCCCGACGCGCTCTCCTGGGTGGTCGGCCTGCTCGCCGGAGTGGCCGGCATGCTCTCGCTCACCTCGAAGAAGTCCGGCAGCCTGGTGGGCGTGCTGATCTCGGTGACCACCGTGCCGGCCGCCGCCAACGTCGCGGTCGCGTTGGCGTACGGCGTGTGGCACGAGGCGGCCGGCTCCGCGCTCCAACTCCTGATCAACCTGTGTGCGATCGTGCTCGCCGGCCTGCTCACCCTGGTCGTCCAACAGACGTGGTGGTGGCGGGTGGCCCGACGTTCCCCCGGGCCGGGCCGGGCCGGCCGCCGCTGACCTCCCCGGCCGGGCGCTGACCCTCAGGCCGGCGGGAGTATCCCCGGCCGCCGGGGAGCGCTCCGCCGGGGGAGCGCTCCGACCCAGGTGCTCCCGTCAGGCCAGGCCGGCGCGACGGAGGGCGTCGGCCATCGCCCCGGACGGCGGTGGCGGGGTGGCCCCGCCCCGGCCCTGCCGCTGCGGGTTCCCGCCCCGGGAGCCGCCCCGGTCACCGCGCGGCGTGCCGCCGCCCCTCGGTCCGCCGCCCTGACCGCTCTCCCTCGGGCCGCCGCCCCGGCCGCCGCGCTCCCGGCGACCGCCGTCGGCCGGCCCGCGACCGGCCGGCGCGGCGGAGTCGTCCTCCAGCCGCAGGGTCAGCGAGATCCGCTTACGGGGCACGTCCACGTCGAGGACCTTCACCTTCACCACGTCACCGGACTTCACCACCTCGCGCGGGTCCTTGACGAAGGTGCGGGACATCGCCGACACGTGGACCAGGCCGTCCTGGTGCACGCCGACGTCGACGAACGCGCCGAAAGCCGCCACGTTGGTGACCACGCCCTCCAGCACCATGCCCGGGGTCAGGTCGCTGATCTTCTCCACCCCGTCGACGAACGTCGCCGTCCGGAACTCCGGTCGCGGGTCGCGGCCCGGCTTCTCCAGTTCGGCGAGGATGTCGGTGACGGTGGGTAGGCCGAACGTGTCGTCGACGAAGTCGGTGGCCCGCAGCCCACGCAGGATCGTGCTCTTCCCGATCAGGGCGCGCAGGTCCTGACCGGTGTGCGCGAGGATCCGCCGCACCACCGGGTACGCCTCCGGGTGCACGCTGGACGAGTCGAGCGGGTCGGCGCCGCCGGGGATGCGCAGGAAGCCGGCACACTGCTCGAACGCCTTCGGCCCGAGCCGGGCCACCTTCTTCAGTTCGGCGCGGGTACGGAACGGCCCGTTGGCGTCCCGGTGCAGGACGATGTTCTCGGCCAGCCCGGCCCCGATGCCGGAGACCCGGGTCAGCAGCGGCGCGGAGGCGGTGTTCACGTCCACCCCGACCGCGTTCACGCAGTCCTCGACCACCGCGTCCAGCGAACGGGACAGTTTCACCTCGGACAGGTCGTGCTGGTACTGCCCGACCCCGATCGAGCGCGGATCGATCTTGACCAGCTCGGCCAGCGGGTCCTGGAGCCGGCGGGCGATCGACACCGCGCCACGCAGCGACACGTCCAGCCCGGGCAGCTCCTGCGAGGCGTACGCGGACGCCGAGTAGACCGACGCGCCGGCCTCGGAGACCACCACCTTGGTCAGCGTCAGCTCCGGGTGCCGCTTGATCAGGTCACCGGCCAGCTTGTCGGTCTCCCGGCTGGCCGTACCGTTGCCGATGGCGACCAGCTCGACGCCGTGCGCGGCGGCCAGCTTCGCCAGGGTGTCGATCGAGGCGTCCCACTGCCGGCGCGGCTCGTGCGGGTAGATCGTGTCGGTGGCGACCACCTTGCCGGTGGCGTCCACCACGGCCACCTTCACCCCGGTCCGCAGGCCCGGGTCCAGGCCCATGGTGGGCCGGGTGCCGGCCGGCGCGGCGAGCAGCAGGTCCCGCAGGTTGGTGGCGAACACCCGGACCGCCTCGTCCTCGGCCGCCTGCCACAGCCGCATCCGCAGGTCCGCGCCGAGGTGGATGAGGATCCGGGTACGCCAGGCCCAGCGCACCGTGTCGAGCAGCCACCGGTCCGCCGGTCGGCCCGCGTCGGTGATCCCGAACCGGCCGGCGACGGCCGCTTCGTACCGGGTCGGGCCGGTCACCGGGGCGTCGGAGTCGCCGTCGGCCTCCGGGTCCATGGTCAGGTCGAGGATGCCCTCCTTCTCGCCCCGGAACATCGCCAGGATCCGGTGCGAGGGCAGCTTCGGGTACGGCTCGGCGAAGTCGAAGTAGTCGGCGAACTTCGCGCCGGCGGTCTCCTGCCCCTCGCGTACCCGGGCGACCAGCCGGCCCCGCGACCACATCTGCTCGCGCAGCGTACCGATCAGGTCGGCGTCCTCGGCGAACCGCTCGATCAGGATGGCCCGCGCGCCCTCCAGCGCGGCGGCGGCGTCGGCGACCCCCCTGTCCGGGTCGACGAACCCGGCGGCCCGCTCCCGGGGGTCCTGCGTCGGGTCGGCCAGCAGGGTGTCGGCGAGCGGCTCCAGTCCGGCCTCCCGGGCGATCTGCGCCCGGGTCCGCCGCTTCGGCTTGTACGGCAGGTAGATGTCCTCCAGCCGGGCCTTCGAGTCGGCCGCCATGATCTGCGCTTCCAGGGCCTCGTCGAGCTTGCCCTGACCCCGGATCGACTCCAGGATCGCGGCCCGCCGCTCGTCCAGCTCGCGCAGGTAGCGCAGCCGCTCCTCGAGGGTGCGCAGCTGCGCGTCGTCGAGGGCGCCGGTGGCCTCCTTGCGGTAGCGGGCGACGAACGGCACGGTCGCCCCGCCGTCGAGCAGCTCCACGGCCGCGCGTACCTGACGTTCGGCGACGCCGAGTTCCTCGGCGATCCGCTGGTGCACAGACTGGGTCACGTTCTGATCCGCCTTCTCCGGTGGGTTCCGTCCTGCATTGTGCCGTCCCGGCCCGGTCCCGTCGCCCGCCGGGCTGCGCTAGCGTGGCGATCATGGAACTACCTGCGGACCCACGGGCCCGACGGCTCTTCGGTGGCAGCGCCCGCACCCTGGGCGACCTGGCGGCCAGCCCGTTCCGGGCCGACCGGGACCGGATCGTGGGCTCGCCGTTCTTCACCCGCCTCGGTGGCGTCACCCAGGTGGTCAGCCCCGGCGGCTCCGGGCTGCTGGTGCACAACCGGCTCACCCACAGCCTGAAGGTCGCCCAGGTGGCGCGGGCCATCGCCGAGCGGCTCACCGCCGACGACCGCTACCGGGACCTGCTGGAGAAGCTGGGCGGCTGCGACCCGGACGTGGTGGAGGCCGCCGCGCTGGCCCACGACCTCGGACACCCGCCGTTCGGGCACCTGGGGGAGCGGGTGCTGGACCGGCTGGCCCGGCACCGGCTCGGCCTCGCCGACGGTTTCGAGGGCAACGCCCAGTCGTACCGGATCGTCACCTCCACCGAGATCGGCGGCGCGGCGACCACCGGCCTGGACCTGACCGCGGCGGTGCGGGCGGCGATGCTGAAGTACCCGTGGACCCGCCTGGACCACCCCGACCCGCACCCGAGGCACCTCGACCCGCCACCCCGGGGCGCCGCCGCGCCGCCGGACGACCCGGACAGCGGTTCGCTGAAGTTCGGCGCGTACCGCACCGAGCTGACCGACCTGCGGCAGGCGCGGGAACCGTTCGTGGGGCGGATCGCCGACTGGCAGCAGACCGTCGAGGCGTCGATCATGGACACCGCCGACGACATCGCGTACGCCATCCACGACGTGGAGGACTTCCACCGGGTCGGCGTACTCCAGCAGGGCGCGGTGGCCGCCGAGCTGATCGCCTGGCAGCGCGAGCACGGCCACTACCGGTCGGTGACCGACGCCGCGCTGGCCAGCACCGCCCGCCGGCCGGGCGCGGCGATCGAGAAGCTCCGCCGGCAGCTGCACCGCAAGGACGGCTGGATCGCCGACGACACGGCGTTCGCCGCCGCCGTCGAACACGTCCGGGAGGAGCTGGTCGAGGGCCTGCTCGCCATGCCGTTCGACGGGTCGATCGAGGCGGAACAGTACGTCGCCCGGTTCTCCGCCCGCTGGACCACCCGGTTCGTGGACGCCATCGGGGTGGTCGAGCAGCCGTCGGTACGGTCCGGGCACGTGCGGCTCGCCCCGGCGCAGTGGCACGAGGTGCAGGTGCTCAAGTTCGTCCACCACCGCTTCGTGCTGGCCCGCCCCGACCTGGCACTGCACCAGCGCGGTCAGGCCCGGCTGCTGGGCACCCTGGTCGAGGCGCTGTGGGAGTGGCTGCTCGACCCGGAGGAGGAGTCCCGGCTGCCGCGCCGGCTGCACGACCTGGTCGAACTGGCCGAGGCGGAACTGCACCCGCGTACCCCGGACCGGTCGGCGCGGGCCCGGGGCCGGGCCATCGTCGACTTCGTCGCGCTGCTCACCGACTCGCAGGCGGTGGCGATGCTCGACGCGCTCTCCGGCCGCTCCGGCGCCCTCTGGACCGACGCCTTCGTCCTCTGACCGCGCACGCCGACCGGCCGCGCCGGGTTCGGGCGGACGCTCCGGACCGGACCGCAGCCGGAACATCCGGACGCCCGGCCCCGGTAACCCGCTGAGCCGTCGCTCGTTGGGGCTGTGAGGGACGGGGGGCCTGCCTGCCGTGGCGGGCGGGGTGGCCCGCTCCCGCCGGAGCGGGATCCGCCACGTGCCGTGCCGGTTCGACCCGGCGTCAGCCACCCACCGATGGTCGACCTTGTCCCGTCCCCGACATGGAAGTGACGGTCCCGACAGGCGATGACTGACAGGTCAGCGGGAGTGCCCCGGCGTCGTCCCGGGACCGGCGCAGCCCCTCTCCGGCACACCGCCGCCGGTCCCACCCGCGGTCCCAGCCGGCCTCCCGGTGCCGGTCCCACCCGCCGCAGCGGCACCGGGCGCGGTCTCCGGACGGTCGCGGTGGTGCTGCTGTGCGTCGTCGGGGCGCTCGGTGTCACCGCCACACCGGACCTCGGTGAAGGCAGACTCCTGTACTACCTCCTCGTTCCCCCGCTGATCCCGCCGGCCCTGCTCCTGCTCGTCCGGGACCGGGACCGGGAACGCGCCATGGTGGCTCCCACGGCGCTGTGCGTGCTGCTGGGGGTCTGGCTGCTCTGGGCTCCGCTCAGCCTGAGGTGGAGCCCGGACCAGGTGACCGGGGCCGTGAAGACGGCCCACATCACCCTTGCCCTGGCCAGCGCGTTCTGTGTCCTGGGGCTGGCCGGCGGCCGCTGGGACAGCTCCGGTGCGCTGCGGACCGGATGGCTGCTCGGGTTCGGCGTCACCAGCGCCGTCGCCGGCTGGGAGTTGACCACCCAGCGGCACCTCATCGACGGTCCCTGGATGTTGGCCGGCAACCACGCTCTCACCAGTACCTTCTACAACCCCAACAACTACGCCGCCTTCCTGCTGGCCTGCCTGCCGTATCTGGTCTGGGGAACGGTCACGGCGCGTCGGTGGGCCAGCCGGCAGGCCCATCTGGTGCTGCTGGTGGTGTGGATCGGCCTGGTGATCGCGACCAAGAGCCGGACCGGGCTGCTGGGCGGGCTGGCGGCGGCACCACTGGTGGCGGTCTGGCTGGGCAGGTCGCCAGCGCTGCGGAGAAGCCCTCTCGCGGTACAGCTGCTCTACACGGCGGTCGGCGCCGGACTGCTGCTGTGGCTGGTGGCGGGGACGCCGATCGGGCAGCGGCTGGTGCTCAGCTACCAGTCGCCCTTCCACCCGGACCGGGCCACGCTCGAGTCGGACGGGGTGCGGGTGAACCTCACCCGCCTGGGGTGGGACGCCTTCCTGGAGTCCAGGCTGCTGGGCGAGGGCGCGGGCGCGTTCGAGGTGATCGCCGGGCAGAGCGGGGTGGCGGCTCTCGGCGGTCTGGTGAACGCCCACAACGGCTTCATCGAGGTGGCCGCCGAGTTCGGTCTCCCGGTGCTGCTGCCCCTGCTCGGCGTGATCGTCGCGGCCGGATGGACCGTCTTCGCGGTCCGGGTGCCCCGGCACCTGCGCGCGGCGGCCTTCGACCTGCGCATGGTGATCCTGTTGAGCCTGACGGCGATGCTCGCCGCCAGTCTCGCCGCCAGCTCGATCCTCTCCTGGCCCTGGTGGTGGCTGCTGGTCGGCCAGCTCGCCGTCCTGAGCTGGCGGCTACAGGCCATGGGCCGGTCGACGACCGGTCAGCGGGCAGGCCGACGCCCGGTCGTTCAGCGGGCAGGCCAGCGTCCGGCCGGACGGCGGAGGGCGGAGTCCGGTGAGCGGGCGGGCCAGCGTCCGGCCGGACGGCGGAGGGCGGAGTCCGGTGAACGGGCAGACCAGCGCCCGGCCGGCCAGCGGGCGATCCCACTGCCGTACCCCTCCGCCGTAGGCAGGCCGTCGCCGTGGTGACCGTACGGCGGATCCTCCCGGCCCGGCTCGGTGCCGCCACCTTCTACCGCCACGTCTCGCACCTCGCCCTCGGCACCGCGGTGTCGCAGGTCGTGCTCGTGGTGGCATCGGTGTTGCTGGCCCGGCTCTACTCCCCACGGGAGTTCGGCGAGTTCGCGGTGATCCTCGCCGTCTCGACGGTCGTCGCCACGGCGGCCACCCTCCGCCTGGAGTTGGCGGTGCCGCTGGCGGAGGACGACCGGGAGGCCCTCGCGGTCGCCACCGCCGCCGTGTGGACCGTGCTGGCGGTGGCGGCGGCCCTGACTGCTGCCCTGGTGGCGTTCGCGTTGTGGAGCCCGGCCGGCGTCGACTCGCTCGGCGCCGGGTCGGCCGCCTGGCTGATTCCGGTGACGGTGGCGGCGGCCGGGACCGCCGCGGTGGGGCGGATGGTGCGCAGCCGGGCGGGGACGTTCGGGGTGGTGTCCCGCTCCTCGGTCAGTTCGGCGCTGGTGCAGAGCGTCGGCCAGGTCGGCGCGGGCCTGCTCGGCTGGGGTACGCCCGGCCTCGCCGGGGGGTACGTCGCCGGACGCCTCTGGTCGGCGGTGGTGCTGCTGCGCGGTACGGGTGTGCGACGCACCGACGGCCCGCTCGCCTGGATCCGCACGGTCCGCCGGTGGCGGCGTTTCTGCGTCCTGTCGACGGTGCCCGCGGTCCTGAACACGCTGGGTGTCGCCGCGATCGCACCGGTGGTGGCCCTCTGCTACGGGATGACGGTGTCCGGCCTCTTCCTCTTCGCCACCCGGATCCTGACCCTGCCGGTGGCCCTGGTCGGCCAGGGCGTCAGCGCGGTGCTGTTCCCCCGGATGGCCGAACTCGAGCGCACCGGCGGTGACCTGCGGGGCGCGGTCGGTCGGACGGTGACCGGACTCACCATGCTCTCCGTGCCCACCTTCGGGCTCGTCCTGCTGCTGGGGCCGGAGTTGTTCGGCCTCGCCTTCGGTGCGCGGTGGCGCGACGCCGGGTTGACGGCCGCCCTGCTCGCGCCCTGGCTCACCGTGTCGTTCGTGTCCAGCCCGATCAGCACCCTGATGACGGTGAAGAACCAGTTGCACCGGCTGGTCGTGCTCTCCTTCGTGGAGACGGGTCTGCGTGTCGGGGCACTGTCGTCGGGGCTGCTCGGCGGCGGTCCGTGGCTGGGGATAGCGGCGTACTCGCTGGCGGGGACCGTCATCTGCCTGTACTCGGTGCGCTGGTGTCTGCGCCTGGTGGGGTCGGGGCTGCGGGACTGGCTGCGTCCCCGTCGCCGGTACGTGCTGACCACGGCGGTGGCCTATCCGGTGCTGCTGGCGCTGAAGGGGAACCTGCCCGTGGCGGCCTACCTGGTGCTGGTGGCCCTGCTGACCGTCGGCATGGCGGGTTGGGCGGCCCACTGGCTGTACCGCAACGCGCCGGGCCGGGGCCGGTCGGTGGGACGGGAGCCCGGTGCCGGACGAGCCGAGATGTCTGTAGCGAGGTGAACGGATGAGTGTGTGTCACGGTCCGGATTCCGGTACGACCGGTACGGTCACGCCGCCGCCCGGCGTCGGGCTCGCGATCGGGCCGGCGAACTACGCCGGGCAGGCCCATCAGTGGGCCCGTGCCGCCCAGCGGGTGCTCGGGGTGCCCGCCGTCTCCTTCGCCTTCTCGGACCGGCTGCCGGTCCTGCGGTCCGGCACCTTCGGGTTCCCCGTCGACTGCCGGCTCAGGCATCCGCGCCTGAGCACCCGCTGGGGGCGGGCGGCCCAGCTGCGCCGGGTCCTCCGCGACACCACCCATCTGGCCGTGGACGGCTTCCTGGCGGTGTACCACCGCGCCGGGCGCGGCATCAGCCTGGACTTCGGGCGGCTGCGGCGCGAGGGGTTCCAGGTGGCGCTCGTCGCGCACGGCACCGAGATCCGGGACCCGGAGCACCACCTGGCCCGGTACGACTACTCGTACTACCGTGACGCCCCGGCGGACTGGGTGCGTCAGGTGGGCCAGCGGGCCCGCCGTAACCGGAGCTTCGCCGCGCAGTGCGGGGCACCGCTGTTCGTGAGCACGCCGGATCTCCTGCTGGACGTCGACGGGGCGACCTGGCTGCCGGTCTCCATCGACCCGGCCGGCTGGGTGACCCGCCGTCCCGCGTTGCGGACCACGGTTCCCACCGTCCTGCACCGACCGACCCGTACCGTTCCACCGATCAAGGGCACCCGGGTGATCGACCCGATCCTGCGGGCGCTGGATGCCCAGGGGCGGATCCGCTACCTGGCCCCCGAGGTGGTGCCACACCACACGATGCCCCGGTTGGTCGCCGAGGCGGACATCGTGGTGGACCAGATCCTGACCGGGTCGTACGGCGTGACGGCGGTGGAGGCCATGGCGGCGGGACGGCTGGTGATCGGCAACGTCGCCGCCGACACGGTGGCGGTCATGCCGGAGGAGCCGCCGATCCGGAACGCCACCCCGGAAACCTTCGCCGCCGTGCTGGCGGAGATCCTGGCGGACCCCTCCGCGTACGCCGGGCAGGCGGCCGCCGGTCCCGGATTCGTGCGCCGGTGGCACGACGGTACGGCTGCGGCCGGGGCGTTGCGCCCGTTCCTGCTGGCGTGATCCGCCGGCCCGGGACCACCCGGGGCGGGCCGGCGACCCGGCCGGCCACGCGCCGCCGGCAGCATTGTGTGGCTCTTGTCCAATTTCCACCGTTTGGTGGATATCATTCTTCCGGCCGGCGCTGCCCCGGACACCTCGCGAGGTCCGGCCCGCGCGCTGCCCCGGCGACCTCGGAAGACACGAAAGGAAACGGCGTGGCGAAACGAATCGGGTGGATCAGTTTCGACAGCATCGGACGGTCCTGCCTGGAGGCTGCGGCCGAGGCGGGCGCCGAGGTGGCCGGCATCGTCACCCTCCCCGGCCCGCCCCGCCCGGAGGTGTCCGGCATGTGCCGCTTCGACGACATCGCCGAACGGTACGGCGCGGAACTCGTCGAGGCCCGCAACCTCAACGACCCGGAGTGTGTGGCCGCGGTACGCCGTTGGGAACCGGACAGCCTCTGGGTGGTGGGCTGGTCCCAGCTGCTCCGGGACGAACTGCTCGCCGTCCCGCCCGGCGGCACCTTCGGCATGCACCCCACGTTGCTGCCCCGGCACCGGGGCCGGGCCCCGATCCCGTGGGCGATCCTCACCGGGCTGGCCCGTACCGGGGTCACCCTGTTCGAGATCCCGGACGCCACGGCCGACTCGGGCGCGATCGTGGCGCAGGCCGTGGTCGACATCGCCCCCGACGAGACCGCCACCACGCTCTACGCCAAGTGCCACCAGGCCCACGTGGACCTGGTCCGGGAGTTCTTCCCCCGGATCGCCGCGGGCGACGCGCCCCGCATCCCCCAGGACCCGACCCGGGCCAGCCACTGGCCGAAGCGGACCCCGGCCGACGGCCTGATCGACTGGGAGACCCGCGCCGGCCACCTGGACGTCTGGGTGCGCGCCCAGACTCGCCCCTACCCCGGGGCCTTCACCTGGGCCGGTCACCGACGGGTGGTGATCTGGTCGGCCCGACCCGAGCCGGGCGGTCCGCCCGCGCCCGCCGGCACCGTCGTCGGACACCACCCGCAGGGGGTGCTCGTCGCCTGCGGTGACGGACACCTGCTGGTCCGGGAGGTGTCCGTCGACGCGGGACCGGCGTCGGCCGGCCCGGCCCTGCACCCGCTGCTGCCGGTCGGGACGGTGCTGGGATGAACCGGCGGGTACTGGTCTTCGCGGCGCACCCCGACGACGAGATCCTCGGCATGGGCGGCACCATCGCCCGGCACACCGATGCCGGCGACGCGGTCCGGATCTGTTGCGTGACCGACGGCTCGTCCACCCAGTACGCGGGCAACCTGGAGATCCTGCGCCAGAAGCAGGGCGAGGCGCGCAAGGCCGCCGAGACGCTCGGTGTCAGCGACTACGTCCACCTGGACCTGCCGGACATGCGCCTGGACACGCTGCCGCACGTCGACGTCAACCGGGTGGTCGAACGGCAGATCGCCGAGTTCCAGCCGGACACCGTCTACTGTGTGCAGGCCGACGTGAACCTCGACCACCAGGCCGTCTTCCGGTCGGTGGCGGTGGCCACCCGGCCGGTGCCCCGACAGGTGGTACGTCGGGTGCTCACCTACGCGCCGACCTCCAGCACCGAGTGGACCCCGGCCCCGCAGACCTGGTGGCAGCCGAACTGGTTCGTCGACATCACCGGCACCCTCGACCGCAAGCTCGAGGCGTTCCGCCACTACCGCTCCGAGTGGCGGGACTGGCCGCACCCGCGCAACGACCGGGCACTGCGGGTGCACGCCGAACACTGGGGGACGGTGGTCGGGTACGACGCGGCCGAGCCGTTCGTCCTGATCCGTAACGTCGAGGCGGGCTGACCCGCCCGCCTGCTCAGGCGACCTGGTCCCACCAGCCGTCGACCGGCGGCGGGTCGTCCGCCACCACCCGCTCACCCGGGCGGGGCACGGCGATCCGCACGTCGTGGGCCTTCGCCTCGGCCCAGAGCCGGTTCACCGGCTCGGCCCAGTCGTGCAGGGCCAGGTTGAAGGTGGCCCAGTGCACCGGGACGAGCAGCCCGCCGCGCAGGTCCAGGTGGGCGGCGACCGCCTCCTCCGGGAACATGTGGATGTTCGGCCAGGCCCGGTCGTACGCGCCGATCTGCATCAATGTCACGTCGAACGGGCCGTGCGCCGCGCCGATCTCCGCGTACCCGTCGAAGTAGCCGGAGTCGCCGGTGTAGAAGACCCGCCGGTGCGCCCCGGCCACCACCCAGGAACCCCAGAGCGTGCCGTCGCGGCGCAGGCCCCGTCCGGAGAAGTGCTGGGCGGCGGTGGCGGTGACGGTCAGCCCGGCGACCCGGTGGCTCTCCGTCCAGTCCAGCTCGACGATCCGCTCCGCCGGCACGCCCCAGCGGTCCAGGTGCGCGCCGATGCCCAGTGGCACCAGGAACGGCGCGGTCTGGGTGTCCCGCAGGCCGCGTACCGTCGCCATGTCGAGGTGGTCGTAGTGGTCGTGGGAGATCAGGATCGCGTCCACCGGGGGCAGCTCGTCGAGGCGTACCGGCGGGGCGTGCAGCCGGCGCGGGCCGACCACCTGCGACGGGGAGCAGCGGTCGCTCCACACCGGGTCGACCAGTACCCGCCGGCCCTCGATCTCGATCAGGGCGGAGGCGTGGCCGTACCAGACGATGCCGAGTTCCCGCTCGTCGGCGGTGACCGGGTCGGGCCGTAGCAGCGGTACCGGCCGGTCGGGCCGGCGCCGCTGCTTGCCGAAGATCAGTTCCCAGAGCAGGTTCCGGCCGGACTCGGTGCTGATCATGGTGCGGGCGTCGGCGCGGTTGTGGAAGGTGCCGTCGTGGAACTGCGGCGAGCGGTGGGCCCGTTCGGCGCGGTGGCCGGTCAGCCGGCCGCCGAGCGCCGCCGGCACGTCCCGGGCCGCCCAGGCCAGACCGGCCAGGGCGGCCAGACCGACCACCCCGGCCACTTGTCCGCCCCGGAGCCGTCGGGCCCGCTCCTCGCGTTCCACCATGCCGGTTCCCCTTCCGCCGTCGCGCCGTCCCGCTGGAAACGGTAGCTCTCCGACGCGACGACCGACGCGGCGACGGCCGATCACCCACCACGACCGACGGCGGCTCACCCCGCGACGCCCCGGCCCGGCGGAGGCCGATCACCCGCGACGCCCCGGCCCGGCGGCGGTGCGCCCGCGACGCCGGCCCGGAGCCCCGCCCGCGCCGGTCAGCCGCCGTTGCTGGGCCGTTGCCGCAGCGGCTGGTGGGTCGGGCCGGTGCCGGTCAGGCCGTCCACCGCGGCGAGGAAGCTGCGACCCATCGCCGCGCGGGCCGCGACCGCCGGGTGGGTCGCCCCGTAGTTGCCCGCGTCGGTCTGCCCCGAGGAGAAGGTGGCGTACGTCAGGACCGGCGCACCGGCCCCGTCGAAGATCACCCCGGCCTCGCCCCGGGCGTCGGCGTACCAGCCGCCCTTGGTGGCGATCCGGGCCCGCTCAGCCGACGACATGTTGTGCCGGATGCCGTCGGTGTAGGCGATCGGGGCGCGCAGCTGCCGCAGCAGGAACGCGGTGGACGCGGCGGAGAGCAGGGTGCCGCCGACCAGCGCCCGGAGCAGGTTGTGCGTCTCCCGGGGGGTGCTGGTGCCCAGGTAGAACCGGTTCGGGTTCGCCACCGGCTGGACCTGGGTGTTCGGGTAGCCCTTGGCCACCAGGATGGTGTTCAGCTCGGCGGCCGGGCAGACCAGCCCGCAGAGCCGTACGGCGGTGTCGTCGGAGACGGTGAGCAGGGCGGCCAGCGCGTGTCCCAGGGTCACCGAGCTGGGGTACGCCCCGTCCAGGCTGAAGATCCCGTCCCCGCCGGGAATGACGATCGAGCTGGTGACGTCGACCTGCTGGGTGAGTGCCAGCAGTCCCCGGTCGACCTTGTCGAGCACCGCCACCGCGACGGCGATCTTGTTGACGCTGTACGCCTCCAGCTTCAGGTCGGGCTCGTCGGCGACGGCCACCACCGGCGCGCCGGTCGACCCGGCCACGCTGACGTACCCCTGCCAGCTCCCGCCGGCCTCGGTGGTCCGCTGCTGGTAGGCGGCGGCCACCGGGGCCGCCGCCTGGGCCGGGGTACTCGCGTTCGTCCGCACCACCCGCTCCTTCGCCGTGGCCGGCGCGCCGGTGCCCAGCACCGCCCCGGCCGTGGCGGCGGTACCGATGCCCAGTGCGGTCCTGCGGTTCATCCTGGCGGTCACCTGATTCTCCTCGTCCCCCGGTGTGCCGTGCTCGTCCGGTCACCCTAAGCGATGAGATCGACGCCCGTCTGTCCCGAGCCGCCGGAGCAGGGCACGGCCCGCCCGGATCGGGGCGCGGACCGCCCGGACCGGGTCCGGCCGCCAGCCGCCCCGGAGCGCCTCGCCGGTCGGGTCCGGGGCGAACACCACCCCGGCGTGCGGCGCGACCGGCCGGCGGCTCAGCCCGGCGGCCCGCACCAACGGTCCGACCAGCACGTCGTACAGGCCGGGCAGGACGGTGAAACCGAACCGCAGCACCAGGTTCGCCTTTCCCACCGGGGTTTCCCGGCGCGGCCGGTCCACGCTCGCCACGATCGCCCGCGCCACCCGTTCCGGGGTGGTGACCGGCGGTGGTGGTCGCCCGATCCGGCCGAGGTAGTTGGCCGCCTGCTGGTAGACCGGGGTGTCCACGCTGCCCGGACTGACCAGGCAGACGTGGACGCCGGGCGTGTCCCGGCACTCCTGCTGCAACACCCGGACCAGCCCGCGCAGCCCCCACTTGCTGGTGACGTAGCCGCTCATGTACGGCGCGGTGACGTGCCCGAGCACCGAACCGGTGAACACCAGCGTGCCGCCGCCGGCCGCCCGGAACCGGCGCAGTGCGGTTCGGGCCACCGCCGCCGCGCCGAGCAGGTCGGTCCGGACCACCTGGTCGAACACCTCGGCCGGCAGTTCGTCGAACCGGCCGTACGCCATCACGGCGGCGGTGTGCACCCAGACGTCGATCCGGCCGAAGCGGGCCAGCGCCGTCCGGGCCAGCGCGTCGACCGCCCCCGGGTCGGTGACGTCGGTCGGTACGGTCTCCACCGTCACCGCGCCCGCCGCCGCGACGGCCGCCGCACACTCGGCGCGTACCTCGGCCAGGGTCTGCGGGGCGCGGGCGGCGAGCACCAGGTGGTCACCGCGCGCGGCGAACGCCAGGGCCGCCGCCCGGCCGATGCCGCTCGTCGCGCCGGTGACCACCACCACCCGGGTCACGGAGCCAGCACGACCTTGACGCAGCCGTCCTCCTTCTTCTGGAACATCTCGTACGCCTTCGGCGCGTCGGCCAGCGGCAGCCGGTGGGTGCGCAGGTCCTCCACGCCCAGCGGGTCGTCGTCACCGGCCAGCAGCGGGACGATCTCGTCGGTCCAGCGGCGGACGTGGCACTGCCCCATCCGCAGCTGGATGCCCCGGTCGAACATCTCCATCAGCGGCATCGGGTCGACCTCACCGCCGTACACGCCGGAGATCGACACGGTGCCGCCGCGCCGGACGGCCTTCAGGGCGGCCTTGAGCACGACGAGCCGGTCCACGCCGGCCTTGTCGACCATCGTCTGGGCCAGCTTGTCGGGCAGCAGCCCGGCGGCGGCCTGGGCGAGCTTGCCGGAGGTGGAGCCGTGCGCCTCCATGCCGACCGCGTCGATCACCGCGTCCGGGCCGCGCCCGTCGACCAGGTCGATCAGCGCGCCGGACACGTCGTCGAGCTGGGAGACGTCGAGGGTCTCGACGCCGTGCCGGCGGGCCATCGCCAGCCGCTCCGGCACCAGGTCCAGGCCGATGACCCGGTCCGCGCCCAGGTGCCGGCCGATCCGGGCACAGAACTGCCCCACCGGGCCGAGCCCGAACACGGCGAGCGTCCCGCCGGGCGGCACGTCCGCGTACTTCACCGCCTGCCAGGCGGTGGGCAGGATGTCGGAGAGGTAGAGGTACCGTTCGTCCGCGCCGGTCTCCGGCACCTTGACCGGCCCGAACTGGGCGTGCGGCACCCGCAGGTACTCGGCCTGCCCGCCGGGCACCGAGCCGTACAGCGACGTGTAGCCGAACAGGGCCGCGCCCTTGCCCTCGGCGGTGACCTGGGTGGTCTCGCACTGCGCGTAGAGCTGCCGCTGGCACATCCAGCAGGAGCCGCAGGAGATGTTGAACGGCACCACCACCCGGTCGCCCGGCTTGAGTCGGGTCACCCCGGAGCCGACCTCCTCGACGATGCCCATCGGCTCGTGTCCGAGGATGTCGCCGGGCTTCAGGTACGGGCCGAGCACTTCGTACAGGTGCAGGTCGGAGCCGCAGATCGCGGTGGAGGTGATCCGGACGATCGCGTCGGTCGGGTCCTCGATCCGCGGGTCCGGCACCTCCTCCACCCGGACGTCCCGTTTGCCCTGCCAGGTGAGCGCCTTCATGGTCGTCGTCCCTCCTCGGTGCCGTCGACAGAGACTGCTACCCGCGTTCGGGACGTTGAACCGGGGCCGCCCGGGTCAGCAGCGGGGCAGGTCGTGCGGCGGCTGGTCGCCGGGGACCTTGGGCAGGTCGGTCCAGACGTCGGGCAGCCACCGGCCGTCGACCAGCCTGTTCCAGACCGGCCAGTTGTCGGGCTGCCCGGCGACCGGATCGTCGTCCGAGTGCGGCTGGCCGTCCCGCTCCTGGCAGACCACCCTGACCACGTCACCGTCCAGGTAGCCCTCCCGGTACCGGCTGACGGTGGACGGCCCCCGGTAGGTGTACACGCCGTTGCCGCTGTTGACGATCCTGGCCTCGACGTAGCGTCGGGTGGGCGACGGGGCGACGCCACCGGGGACGACCGGTCCGTCCGGCGGGGAGGTGGTCACCGGCGGGGGGCCGTCCGGGGGCAGCCCGCTCCCGAGGTTGCCGCCGGTGGTGATCAGGGCGACCGCGATCGCGCTCAGCGTGCTCAGCACGCCGACCACGAGTGTGGCGACGGCCTCGTCGCTGACGCGTCGGCGTGCGCCGGACGCGCCTGGTGCTGCGGCGGGCGGATCGTGCGGTTCGGGTCCTCCGCCGGGACGGGTTGGCTCAGGGGTGTCCATGCGATCCTCTTTCGCGACCTGCGAGCCGTCAACGACGTGCTACGAAGCGTAGCGAGTCGGATGCGGCTGGTGCGGTTACGGATCGCGGTGGCCTGGCCGTTCAGTGGTCCCGGCCCTGCCGGAATGCCTACAAAGGAGACGTACCGGCCCGTCAGCTGCCCGGGACGTCGCCGCGTTTCACGGTGGCGGTGAGGTAGTCGCGGTTGAGCCGGCCGATGGTGCTCAGCGGGATGCCCTTCGGGCAGACCGCCGTGCACTCGCCGGCGTTGGTGCAGCCGCCGAAACCGGCCTCGTCGTGCGCGTCGACCATGCCGACCACCCGGGTGTACCGTTCCGGCTGGCCCTGCGGCAGCAGCGAGAGCTGGGTGACCTTGGCGGCGGTGAACAGCATCCCGGAGCCGTTCGGGCAGGCGGCCACGCACGCGCCGCAGCCGATGCAGGCCGCCGAGGAGAACGCCGCGTCGGCGTCGGCCTTGGCGACCGGGGTGGCGTGCGCCTCCGGGGCGCTGCCGGTCGGCGCGGTCACGTACCCGCCGGCGGCGATGATCCGGTCGAACGCGCCCCGGTCCACCACCAGGTCCTTCACCACCGGGAAGGCGCGGGCCCGCCACGGCTCGACGTCGATGGTCGCCCCGTCGGCGAAGTGCCGCAGGTGCAGCTGGCAGGCGGTGGTGCCGCGCTGCGGTCCGTGCGGGTCGCCGTTGATCACCATGCCGCAGGCCCCGCAGATGCCCTCCCGGCAGTCGTGGTCGAAGGCGACCGGCTCCTCGCCGGCCAGGGTCAGCCGCTCGTTGAGCACGTCGAGCAGCTCCAGGAACGACATGTCCGGGGAGACGTCCTCGACCCGGTACGTGACCATCCGGCCCTTCGCCGCCGGGCCGCTCTGCCGCCAGATTCGCAGGGTCAGGTTCACTTGTAGCTCCGCTGGGTCGGCTGGACGTACTCGAAGGTCAGGTCTTCCCGGTGCAGCACCGGCGGCTGGCCGGTGCCGGTGAACTCCCAGGCCGCCACGTAGCCGAACCGCTCGTCGTCGCGTTGCGCCTCGCCGTCGGGGGTCTGGTGCTCGGCCCGGAAGTGCCCGCCGCAGGACTCCTCCCGGTGCAGGGCGTCGACGCACATCAGCTCCGCCAGCTCGAGGAAGTCGGCCACCCGGCCGGCCTTCTCCAACGCCTGGTTCAGCCCCTCCCCGTCGCCGGGTACCCGGACCCGCTGCCAGAACTGCTCGCGCAACGCCCGGATCTCGTCGATCGCCTTGCGCAGCCCGGCTTCGGTGCGTTCCATGCCGCAGTGCTCCCACATGAGCTGACCCAGCTCGCGGTGGAACGAGTCGACGGTCCGGTCCCCGTCGACCGCGAGCAGCCGGGAGATCCGGTCCCGCACCTCGGCCCGCGCCTGCACGGCGGCCGGGTGGCCGGCGTCGACCGGCGCGAACGGGCCGCCGGCCAGGTAGTTGGCGATGGTGTTGGGCAGGACGAAGTACCCGTCGGCGAGCCCCTGCATCAGCGCGGACGCGCCGAGCCGGTTCGCCCCGTGGTCGGAGAAGTTCGCCTCGCCGATCACGAACAGCCCGGGGACGGTGGACTGGAGGTCGTAGTCGACCCAGAGCCCGCCCATCGTGTAGTGCACCGCCGGGTAGATCCGCATCGGCACCCGGTACGGGTCCTCGCCGGTGATCCGCTCGTACATCTCGAAGAGGTTGCCGTACCGCGCCTCGATGGCCGGGCGGCCGAGCCGGCCGATGGCGTCGGCGAAGTCCAGGTACACGCCGAGCCCGGTCGGGCCGACCCCGCGCCCGGCGTCGCAGACGTTCTTGGCGGCCCGGGAGGCGATGTCCCGGGGGACCAGGTTGCCGAACGACGGGTACATCCGTTCCAGGTAGTAGTCCCGTTCGTCCTCGGGGATGTCGCCGGGGGCGCGGGTGTCGCCGGCCGTCGTCGGCACCCAGACCCGGCCGTCGTTGCGCAGCGACTCGCTCATCAGGGTCAGCTTCGACTGGTGCTCGCCGGAGACCGGGATGCAGGTCGGGTGGATCTGGGTGTAGCAGGGGTTGGCGAAGTACGCGCCCCGGCGGTGCGCCCGCCAGGTGGCGGTGACGTTGCACCCCTTGGCGTTGGTGGAGAGGTGGAAGACGTTGCCGTACCCGCCGGTGGCGAGCACCACCGCGTCGGCGAACTCCGTGGTGACCTCGCCGGTGACCAGGTCCCGGACCACGATGCCCCGGGCCCGGCCGTCCGCCACGATCAGCTCCAGCATCTCGTGTCGGGCGTTCATCTCCACGGTGCCCAGCCCGACCTGCCGTTCCAGGGCCTGGTACGCGCCGAGCAGCAACTGCTGCCCGGTCTGGCCCCGGGCGTAGAAGGTGCGCTGCACCTGCGCGCCGCCGAAGGACCGGGTGTCGAGCAGTCCGCCGTACTCGCGGGCGAACGGCACACCCTGCGCCACGCACTGGTCGATGATGTTCACCGACACCTCGGCCAGCCGGTGCACGTTGGACTCCCGGGACCGGAAGTCGCCGCCCTTGACGGTGTCGTAGAAGAGCCGGTGCACCGAGTCGCCGTCGTTGCGGTAGTTCTTGGCGGCGTTGATGCCGCCCTGTGCGGCGATCGAGTGGGCCCGGCGCGGGCTGTCCTGGTAGCAGTACGCCTTCACCCGGTAGCCCTGCTCGGCGAGGGTGGCGGCGGCCGAGCCGCCGGCCAGGCCGGTGCCCACCACGATCACGGTCAGCTTCCGGCGGTTGGCCGGGTTGACCAGTTTGGCGGCGAACCGGCGTCGGTCCCAGCGGGTCTCGATCGGGCCGTCGGGTGCGGTGGTGTCGGCGATCGGGTCGCCGTCGACGTACAGGTCCATGTCAGGCCACCAATCCGGTGAGTACGGCGAACGGGACCACCAGGTAGCCGGCGCAGAGCGCGACCGCGACGGCCAGCGCGACCCGGCGGGCCCGGCGCTCGCCGCGCGGGGTCTGCTGGCCGAGGCTGCGCAGCGCGCTGAACACGCCGTGCCGCAGGTGGAACCCGACGGCCACGATCGCCACGGTGTAGGCGAGGGTCACGTACCAGCGCTGCGGGGCGAAGTCGGCGACCACGTTCGCGTACGGGCGGGACGGGTCGCCGACCGGGTTCAGGGTCCCGGTGGTCAGGTCCAGGATGTGGTAGATCACGAAGAGCAGGATGATGACGCCGCCCCAGCGCATGGTCCGGGCGGCGTAGCTGCCCCGTACCGGTTTGCGGTGCGCGTACCGGACCGGGCGGGCGGCGCGGGCCCGGCGGGCCAGCACGGTGGCGGCGGCGATGTGCGCGAGCACGGCGACCAGCAGCGCGGTACGCAGCAGCCAGAGGAACCAGACGTGCGGCAGCACCGGCGCGCCGATGGTACGCAGCCACTCGGCGTAGTGGTCGAACGAGGTCTGTCCGGCGAAGACCTTCAGGTTGCCGAGCATGTGCGCGACGAGGAACAGCACCAGGACGATGCCGGTGACCGCCATGACGGCCTTGAGGCCGACGCTGGACCGCAGCGGCGACCGGTTGCTCGTGACTACCACCCGATCGACGCTAGGAGCGCCGGCACCAGTCGTCCAATGCATCGATGTCGCAGTTGCCATAGCCGTAAGCTATGAAGATGCAGTTCCATCAGCTCCGGTACTTCGTGGCGGTGGCAGAAACCCGGCATTTCACCCAAGCGGCTGATCTGGTGGGGATAACCCAACCTTCGTTGAGTAAGCAAATTCACGCTCTGGAGAACGATCTCGGCACCCCGCTGTTCGAGCGGGTACGCGGCAACATCACCCTCACCGCCGCCGGTGAGGTGCTGCTGCCGTCCGCCCGGCGGATCCTCGCCGACCTGGAGACCGCCCAGCGGGAGGTGCAGGAGCTGGTCGGGCTGCGCCGGGGCCGGGTCCGGCTCGGCGCCACCCCCAGCCTGGTCACCTCGCTCGCCCCGCCGGTGCTGCGCGGCTTCCGCGACGCCCACCCCGGCGTCGACCTGCGGGTGGAGGAGGGCGGCTCGCAGGACCTGGTCCGGGACCTGCTCCGCGGCGACCTCGACCTGGCCCTGATCATCCTGCCCGCGCACGGCACCGACCCCGGACTGCGCGCCGAGCCGATCCTGCGGGAGAGCCTGGTGGTCGCCTCCCTCGACCCGGTCCCGGCCGCCGCCGACACCGGCACCCTGCACATCACCGACCTGCGCGACCAGCCGCTGGTGATGTTCCGGCCCGGCTACGACCTGCGCGACGTCACCATCCGGGCCTGCCGGGAGGCCGGCTTCGAGCCGTCCTTCGCCGTCGAGGGCGGCGAGATGGACGCCGTGCTCAGCTTCGTCGAGTCCGGCCTGGGCATCGCCCTGGTCCCCGGCATCGTGGTCGCCCGCCGCCCCCGGATCCGGGTCACCCCGCTCGGTCCGCCGGGGATCCGCCGGACCATCGCGGTGGCCCGGCGACGCGACGCCGTCCCCACCCACGCCGGCCGGGCGCTGCGCCGGATCCTGCTCGACCAGGTACGCGCCGCCGCCGGACGGGGCGACCTGCCACCCGGCGTCGAGCCGCTCTGATCCACCCCGTCGCGGTGACGGGCGTCGGTCCCGCCGTCGCGGTGACGGGCACCGGCCCGCCCGCGCCGGAGAGACGCCGACCCGCGTCCCCGGCACCGGCTCCGCACGACGCGAGAACACGACCCGTCACCACCCGCATACGCTGCCGGTATGACCTCCCGTAGCGCCGTGGTGATCGGCGCGAGCCTGGGCGGGTTGCTGACCGCCCGCGCCCTCACCGACGCGTACGACAAGGTCACCCTGATCGACCGGGACCTGCTGCCGGACCATGCGGTGAACCGGCGCGGGGTGCCGCAGGGCCGGCAACTGCACGTGCTGCTGGTCCGGGGCCGCCGCGCCCTCGAGGAACTGCTGCCCGGCATCGGCACCGAACTGACCGCCCGGGGCGTACCCACCGTCGACCTGCACGACCAGGTCCACTGGTACAACGACGGGTACCGGATGCGGCGGGCACCGTCGTCGCTGCACGCGTACGGGCTCAGCCGACCGCTACTGGAACAGGTGGTCCGCGAACGGGTGGCCGCACTGCCCGGGGTGACCCTGGTCGACGGGTGCGAGGCCGTCGGACTCACCACCACACCCGACCGGCGGCGGGTCACCGGCGTACGGCTGCGCGACCGGGACGGCGTCGAGCGGGTACTGACCGCCGACCTGACCGTGGACGCCGGCGGCCGGGGCACCCGCAGCCCGGTGTGGCTGGCCGAGCTGGGCTACCCCACCGCGCCCGAGGAACGGGTCAAGGTCGACGTCACCTACGTGACCCGGGTCTACCGTCGGGAGCCGCACCACCTGGAGGGCCTGCTCGGGGCGTTGACCAACGCGATCCCCGGCCAGCCCCGGGGCGGCATCGTCGCACCCCAGGAGGACGACCGCTTCGCGGTGGCGATCAGCGGCGTACTGGGCGAGGAGCCACCCACGGACGACGCGGGCATGCTGAGCTTCGCCGACACCCTGCCGGCCCCGCAGATCGGCGCGCTGCTCCGCTCGGCGCAACCCCTCGGCGCGCCCGCCAAGATGCGCTTCCCGGCGAGCGTCCGACGCCGGTACGAGCGGCTGCGCCGGTTCCCGGCCGGCTACCTGGTGGTGGCCGACGCGCTGTGCAGCTTCAACCCGGTCTACGGCCAGGGCATCACGGTGGCGGCGCTGGAGGCGCTGCTGCTGCGCCGGCTGCTACGGCACGGCACGGACCAGCCCGCCCGGCCGTTCTTCCGCCAGGCGGCCCGGGTCATCGACGGCCCGTGGGCCATCTCCAGCGGCAGCGACCTGCGCTTCCCGGCGGTCACCGGGCCGCGCCCGGCCCGGGTCCGGCTGGTCAACGCGTACCTGCCCCGGCTGCACGCCGCCGCCACCCGGGACCCGGCGCTCGGGGCCGCCTTCCTACGGGTGCTGAACCTGGTCGACCCGCCGACCCGGCTGCTCGCCCCGGCGGTGCTGCTGCGGGTGCTGCGCGCCTACCACCGGGCCGGTCGTGCGGGTCAGCGGCCCTCCACCACGTCCATCGCCCGGTAGATCCGCTGCTCGGAGACCGGGTACGGGGTGCCGAGCGCCTGCGCGAACACGTTCACCCGCAACTCCTCGATCATCCAGCGGATCTCCCGGACCGCCTCCTCGTTCCGGCGGGCCGGGGAGAGCGCGGCCAGCAGGTCCCGGTACTCCTTCTGCACCACCGCGATCCGGTCCTGCTGCTGCCGGTCGCGTTGCGGGTTGCCGGTCAGCCGGTCCAGTCGCCGTTCGATCGCCGCCAGGTAGCGCAGCAGGTCGGGCAGCCGGGCGTACCCGGTCTCGGTGACGAACCCGGCGTGCACCAGGCCGGCGAGCTGGGCCTTGATGTCGGCCAGCGCGGCCACCAGGGTCAGGTCGGTGGTCCGGGTCAGCCGGCCCTGCACGGTGTGCGCGGCGGCGAGCACCTTCCGGACCCGGTCCATCACCTCGACCACGGTGTCCACCAGGTCGGCACGCACCTTGTCGCGGAGCGCGGCGAAGCCGTCGGCGTCCCAGGCCGGGCCGCCCGCCCCGGCGACCAGCCGGTCGATGGCCGCCCCGGTGGCGTCCTCGATGAGCTGCTGCACGCCGCCGTGCGGGTTGCGGCTGAGCGCCAGCTTCGCCTCGTTGGACAGCCGGCCCTGGAGGAACTTCGCCGGGTTCGCCACGGTCAGCCGTAGCAGCCGCCGGGTGCCGGCCCACATCGCCGCGGCCTGCTCGGCGGCCGAGTCGAAGACCTTCACCCCGACCGTCTGCCCCTCGTCCACCAGCGCCGGGTACGCGGTCACCCGGTACCCGGCCCGGACCTGCTCGATGGTGCGCGGCAGCGTACCGATGCTCCACTCGCGCAACCCGGTGCGGGCCACGTCCGGGGCGGCGGCGGCCACCACCTCGCGGACCTCGGCCTTGAGCCGGCGTTGCAGGGCCGGCAGGTCCTTGCCCTCGGCGACCGGCTTGTTCTCCTCGTCGAGCACCCGGAAGGTGACCCGCAGGTGGGCGGGGAGCTTCCCGGTGTCCCACGCCTCGCGGGGCACGGTCACCCCGGTCATCCGGCGCAGCACCCGGGTCAGCGCGTCCAGCAGCGGCTCCTCGCCCGGGGTGATCGCGGCGAGCGCGGCGCGGGCGAAGTCCGGCACCGGTACGAAGTTGCGGCGTACCGCCTTGGGCAGCGACCGGATCAGCGCCACCACCAGTTCCTCGCGCAGCCCCGGCACCTGCCAGTCGAAGGCGGTCGCCGGCACCTGGTTGAGCAGCGGCAGCGGGATGTCCACGGTGACCCCGTCGGTCGGGGTGCCCGGCTCGAACCGGTACGTCAGCGGCAGCGCCACCCCGTCGGAGTGCCACCGGTCCGGGTAGTCGGCCTCGTCCACCCCGCCCCGGCCGGCGTTGACCAGCAGCTCCCGGGTGAAGGTGAGCAGGTCGGGCCGGTGCCGGCGTTCGGTCTTCCACCAGGCGTCGAAGTGCCGCCCGGAGACCACGTCGGCGGGGATCCGTTCGTCGTAGAACTGGAAGATCGTCTCGTCGTCGACCAGGATGTCCCGCCGCCGGGCCCGGTGTTCCAGCTCCTCCACGTCGTCGCGCAGCTTCTGGTTGTCCCGCCAGAACTGGTGGTGGGTGGACCAGTCGCCCTCGACCAGGGCGTGCCGGATGAACAGCTCCCGGCTCAGGCCGGGGTCGATCCGGCCGAAGTTGACCTTCCGTGCGGTGACCAGCGGCAGGCCGTAGAGGGTGACCTTCTCGTACGCCAGCACCGCCGCCTGCTTCTTCTCCCAGTGCGGCTCGCTGTAGCTGCGTTTGACCAGGTGCTGGGCGAGCGGTTCGATCCACTCCGGCTCGACCCGGCCGGCGACCCGGCCCCACAGCCGGGAGGTCTCCACCAGTTCGGCGGCCATCACCCAGCGCGGCGGTTTCTTGAACAGTGCCGAGCCGGGGAACAGGGCGAACTTCGCGCCCCGCGCGCCCAGGTACTCGTGTTTCTGCGGGTCCTTCCAGCCGACGTGGGAGAGCAGGCCGGGCAGCAGGGACTGGTGCACCTTCGGGGTGTCGATCTCCTCCGGCAGTTCCGCGCCCCGGTCCCGCCGGCCACCGCCGGCCGGCTCACCGTCCCGCCGGCCGGCGTCCGTCGAAGCGTCCCGCCGGCCGGTCTCCGTCGGGGTGTCGCGCCGGCCGCGTTCCCGGCCCCCCTCGGCCGGGGTACGCAACACCTGGCGGACCTGGCTGACGATGTCCTGCCACTCGCGTACCCGCAGGTAGTTCAGGTACTCCGCCTTGCACATCCGGCGGAACGCGCTGGACGACAACGCCCGCTGCTGCTCGCGCAGGTACCGCCACAGGTTGAGGAACGTGACGAAGTCCGACTCGGCGTCGGTGAACCGGGCGTGTGCCTGGTCGGCCTGGGCCTGCTTCTCGACCGGCCGTTCGCGTGGGTCCTGGATGGACAGCGCCGCCGCGATCACCACGACCTCGGTGGCGCAGCCGTTGCGTTCCCCCTCCACCACCATCCGGGCCAGCCGGGGGTCGACCGGGAGCTGGGCCAGCCGCCGGCCCAACGGGGTGAGCCGTTTCGCCGGGTCGGTCTCGGTGGGGTCGAGCGCGCCCAGCTCGTGCAGCAGGTTCACCCCGTCGGCGATGTTGCGGCGGTCCGGCGGGTCGATGAACGGGAACGCGGCCACGTCACCCAGCCCGATCGAGGTCATCTGGAGGATGACCGAGGCCAGGTTGGTGCGCAGGATCTCCGGGTCGGTGAACTCCGGCCGGGAGGCGAAGTCCTGCTCGTCGTAGAGCCGGATGCAGATGCCGTCCGAGGTACGCCCGCAGCGTCCCTTGCGCTGGTTCGCGGACGCCTGGGAGACCGGCTCGATCGGCAACCGCTGCACCTTCAGCCGGCTGGAGTAGCGGGAGATCCGGGCGGTACCCGGGTCCACCACGTACTTGATCCCGGGCACGGTCAGCGAGGTCTCCGCGACGTTGGTGGCGAGCACCACCCGACGGCCGGTGTGCGGGGCGAACACCCGGTGCTGCTCGGCGGCGGACAGCCGGGCGTACAGCGGGAGGATCTCGGTGCCGAGCAGCGACCGCTTCTTCTGCACCAGCTTGCCCAGCGCGTCGGCGGTGTCCCGGATCTCCCGTTCGCCGCTGAGGAAGACCAGCACGTCGCCGGGCCCCTCGGCGGCCAGCTCCTCGACCGCGTCGCCGATGGCCTGGATCTGGTCCCGGACGTTCTCCTCGTCGGCCCCGTCGTCCTCGTCGGCTTCGCTGACCTCGACCAGTGGCCGGTACCGCACCTCCACCGGGTACGTGCGCCCGGACACCTCGACCACCGGCGCGGGCTTCCCGTCCGGCGCGTCCTCGGTGGGCGGTCCGGCGAAGTGCTTCGCGAACCGGTCCGTCTCGATGGTCGCCGAAGTGATGATCACCTTCAGGTCGGGTCGGCGGGGGAGGAGCTGTTTCAGGTACCCGAGGATGAAGTCGATGTTGAGGCTGCGCTCGTGCGCCTCGTCGATGATCAACGTGTCGTACTGCCGGAGCATCCGGTCGGTCTGGAGTTCGGCCAGCAGGATGCCGTCGGTCATCAGCTTGACCAGCGACCGGTCGCCCACCTGGTCGGTGAAGCGCACCTTGTAGCCGACCACGTCACCCAGCTCGGTGCCCAGTTCCTCGGCGATCCGGTCGGCCACCGTGCGGGCAGCCAGCCGGCGCGGCTGGGTGTGCCCGATCAGCCCCTGCACGCCCCGTCCCAGCTCCAGGCAGATCTTCGGCAACTGGGTGGTCTTGCCCGACCCGGTCTCCCCGGCGACGATCACCACCTGGTGGTCCCGGATCACCGCGGCGATGTCCTCGGCGCGCTCGCTGACCGGCAGCCCGGCCGGGTACGTGACCTTCGGCACGGCGGCGCGCCGGGCGGCCAGCCGCGCCTCGGCGGCGGCCACGTCGGCGGCGATCCCGGCCAGCGCGGCGTCCCGCCGGTCGGGGTCGCGCAACCGGCGTACCCCGTCCAGCCGCCGCTGGATCCGGCGCTGGTCCCGGAACATCAGGTCGGTGGTCCGTCGGTGCAGCTCACGGGCGGAACCCGTACCGGACGCGGCGGGCGCGGGACCCGTGCCGGACGGGCCGGCACCGGGCGCGGGACCCGCACCGGACGAGTCGGTACCGGGGGCGACCGGGCCGGATACGGCGGGCGCGGAAGCGGAGCCGGCACCGGATGCGGCGGAAGCGGAGGCGGGAGGAGTCTGCATGTCGTCGCCAAGAATAGGCAGCCGGCCGCCGGACCGCCCCCGGGTTACCGGGCGGGAGGGCACCGCGCGGTCGCGTTTGGTGGGCGACGGCTGCTCTCCTACCATGCAACGGCGGAACCGACGCGGGGGTGGGGGACATGGACATGCGGGACGTCGACCGGGCGTTGGTGCAGGCGGCCGGGGCGGTGGCCCGGTTGCGCTGCCGCAGTGACCGGCACACGGTGGCCGCCGCCGTCCGTACCCCCGAGGGGCGGGTGTTCACCGGGGTGAACGTCCGGCACGCCACGGGCGACACCTGCGCCGAGGTGGTGACCCTCGGTACCGCCGTCACCCAGGGCGCGACCGGGCTGGAGACGATCGTCGCGGTGGGGGACCGGGGCCGGGAGATCCTGCCGCCCTGCGAGCGGTGCCGTCGGCTGCTGCTCGACCACCACCCGCGGCTACGGGTGATCGTCGGTCCGCCGGACGACCCGCGGGTACTGCTCCTCGGCGACCTGCCGGCCGACCCGGCACCGGCCGATCTTCCCGAAAGTGCCGGTCCTGGCGTTCTGCCAGCTTCGTGAGTATTGCTCCCATTAGTCTGCCGGTGGGGAGGCGGACGAAGGGAGCAGGATGATCACCCGTAGGCGACTCCTCACCGTCGGCGCGGCCGGCGGTGCCCTGGCGGTCCTCCCGTCCGGCCGGGCCGCCGCCGCTGCGGCCCCCCTGCTCGACGCCCACCGCATCCCGAAGTACGTCACCGCGCTGCCGGTGCCCGGCGTGATGCCCCCGGATCACACCGACCGGGGGGCCGACGAGTACGTGATCGGGCTGCGCCAGTTCCGCCAGCAGATGCTGCCGCAGGGCTTCCCGGCCACCCCGGTCTGGGGCTACGGCTCGCTCGCCCACCCGGAGACGTTCGGCCACCCGGCCTGCACCATCGAGGCGCGGGTCGGCCGTCCGGTCCGGGTGACCTGGGTCAACCAGCTCGTCGACCGGCGCGGCGACTACCTGCCGCACCTGCTGCCCGTCGACCCCACCCTGCACTGGGCACGCCCCGACGGCGGGGTGGCCGGACGCGACCACATGGCCCACTCCGGCACCGTGTCGCGGCCGTACACCGGGCCGGTGCCGATGGTCGTGCACCTGCACGGCGGGCACGTCCGGGAGGAGAGCGACGGCTACCCGGAGGCCTGGTACCTGCCGGTGGCCCGGGACCTGCCCGCCGACTACGCCGCCTACGGCAGCAGCTACCGGCAGCTGCGGTCGGCCTTCGCCGAGCAGTGCGGCATCCGCTGGGCACCGGGCTCGGCGACCGCCGAGTACCCGAACGACCAGCGGGCCACCGCGCTCTGGTACCACGACCACACGATCGGCCTGACCCGGCAGAACCTGTACGTCGGCGCGGCCGGCTTCTACCTGCTCCGGGGCGGCCCGGCGGACCTGCCCGCCGGTGTGCTGCCCGGACCGGCCCTCGGCGGTCACCGCACCGACGGCCCGGGATGCGGCGGTCACGCCTCCGGCGGCCGGGCGGTCCGGGAGATCCCGCTGCTGATCCAGGACCGGACGTTCACCGTGGACGGTCGGCTGCACTACCCGGGCAGCCGCGCCGAGTACGGCGACTACTCCGGCCCGTACCGGCCGGAGAGCGACGTGCCGCCGGTGTGGAACCCGGAGGTGTTCGGCCGGGCCGTCACGGTCAACGGGGTGACCTGGCCGGTGCTGCGGGTGGAGCGGCGACGGTACCGGTTCCGGCTGCTCAACGGCAGCAACTCGCGGTTCCTGCTGCTCTCCGTCGCCACCCACCCGACGGCCCGGCCGGCCCGGCCGGTGCTGCCGCTGTGGCAGATCGGCAACGACGGCGGTTTCCTGGTCGAGCCGGTGGCCCGGGAGCAGGTGCTGCTCGGCAACGGCCAGCGGGTCGACGTGGTGCTGGACTTCACCGACGTCCCGGTCGGCACCGAGCTGTACCTGGTCAACGAGGGGCCGGACGGCCCCGCCCGGGGCGGCCGGCCCGACGCGGCCGATCCGGCGACCACCGGGCAGGTGCTGAAGTTCGTGGTCGACCCGGCGTCCGGACCGGACGTCAGCGTGCCACCGGACCAGCTCCGGCTGCCCACGCTCCGGCCGCTGGGCCGGGCCGACCGGGTCCGGCGGTTGGCGCTGTCCGACCGGATGTCGACCGTCCGGGACGGGGTGCTGGTCGCCGCCATGCTCGGTGTCGTCCGCCCGGACGGCCGGCCGGTGCCGATGCGCTGGTCGGACCCGGTGTCCGAGCGCCCGACCCTGGGCGACACCGAGATCTGGGAACTGCACAACTTCACCCGGGGCGTGCACCCGATCCACCTGCACCAGGTGCAGTTCCAGGTGGTGGGGCGCGGCCCGACCGGCGACCGGCCGCCCGAGGCGTACGAGTGGGGGTTCCAGGACACCGTCGCGGTGTTCCCCGGCGAGTTGACCCGGATCAAGGCGCGGTTCGACCTGCCGGGCCGCTACGTGTGGCACTGCCACATGCCCGAACACGAGGACAACGACATGATGCGGCCGTACCAGGTCGAGCCGGCCCGCTGGCGGTGACCGCCCCGCCCGGGGAGCGGCGGGCGGAGCGGAACCACCGGGCCGGGCCCGTCGCCGGGGACCGGGCCGACCGGGCCTGTGATCCGGGAGTGGGGCGGTCGGCCCAGCCCGTGGTGCGGGCCGGGCCGACCTGGCCCGTCGTCGGGGGCGGGTCGGCCGGGTCAGGCGGCGGTGGACCAGATGGCCCGGAAGGCGGCGGCCTCACCCGCCAGCCACTGCTCGACCTGGGCGGGCTTGACGGCCTCCGGCATCCGGTGCGCCTCGCCGCGCCGGACGTCGACCAGGACCGGCGTGGCGTGCGGCAGCACCGCGTCCATGTGCCGCGACATCAGGTGCAGGGTGGCGAGCACGGCCTCCTCGCTGGGCGCTGCCTCGTCGAAGTGCAGCCGGACCGCCTCGGCGCGACCGTCGGCGTACCGGATGCCGAAGTGGGGGTTGATCTTGACGGGCAGGTCGCCGAGCATGGCCAGCGCGTCGCGGGTCTGGGCCAGGTCGACCTCGCGCGGCTCGCCCAGCGAGCGCAGCCAACGGGTCGCGCCCGGGGTGAGCGCCTGGTAAAGCGGACGCCAGCGGGGCTTGACGATGTCGGCCACCCCGGCGAGGTGGCTGCCGCCGGTGTGGAAGGCGATGTCGGCCTTCAACGCCTTGACGAACTGACCGTGCGGGTTGAAGCCGGAGCGGCTCGCCCGCTGCTTGCGCAACCCGCCGACGAAGGTCGCCTTGGTCGGGCCGGTGCGGTCGACGTAGCGGGTGAAACCGAGCAGCGTGGCGTACGGCGCAAGTGCGGTGGTGAGGGGTGCGGACACAGTCGTCCTCCCAGGTCAGTGCCCTGATTAGTACATACATTCTAATCGACGGGTACGACATCGCCCAGGCTTTCGGACACGCAAAGAGGGCCGCCCGGACACGCTGGGCGACCCTCTTGCGGAAACGGTGTCAGGTCAGAGCTGGCCGACCTCGGTGACCCGGACGACCGCCGCCCCGACCTCGTCGGAGGCGGCCAGGTCCACCTCGGCGCTGATCCCCCAGTCGTGGTCACCGTCCGGGTCGTCCAGGATCTGCCGCACCGTCCACCGCTGCGCGCCCTGGTCGATCATCAGCAGCGCCGGCCCGCGCGCGTCCGGCCCGGTGCCGATCGAGTCGTACGTCTCGAAGTACGGCTCCAGCGCGTCCGCCCAGGCGTCGGCGTCCCAACCGTCGGCGGCGTCCAACTCGCCGAGCAGGTCCCAGCGGCGCAGCGCCGCCAACTCCACCCGACGGAACAACGCGTTACGCACCAGCACCCGGAACGCACGGGTGTTGCGGGTGACCGCCGGCGGCCGGTCGTCCAACGACGAGGCGACCTCCTCCACGTCGGACGGGTTACGCAGCCGCTCCCACTCGTCGATCAGGCTGGAGTCGACCTGGCGGACCAGCTCGCCCAGCCACTCGATCAGATCGACCAGCTCCTCGGTCTTGGCGTCCTCCGGCACCGTCTGACGCAGCGTCTTGTACGCGTCGGCCAGGTAGCGCAGCACCAGCCCCTCGGAGCGGGTGAGGGAGTAGAACTGCACGTACTCGGTGAAGGTCATCGCCCGCTCGTACATGTCACGGACCACCGACTTGGGGGAGAGCTGGTGGTCGGCCACCCACGGGTGCCCCTGCCGGTACATCTCGTACGCGGCCTCCAGCAGCTCCGCGAGGGGCTTCGGCCAGGTCACCTCGTCGAGCAGTTCCAGCCGGGCCTCGTACTCGATGCCCTCGGCCTTCATCGCGGCGACCGCCTCGCCGCGCGCCTTGAACTGCTGCGCGGAGAGCACCTGGCGCGGATCGTCCAGGATCGACTCGATCACGCTCAGCACGTCCAGCGGGTACGCCGGGGAGGCCGCGTCCAGCAGCTCGATGGCGGCCAGGGCGAGCGGCGACAGCGGCTGGTTGAGCGCGAAGTCGAGCTGGAGGTCGACGGTGAGCCGGACCCGCCGGCCGGTCTCGTCCGGCTCGGGGAGCTGCTCGACCACCCCACCGGCCAGCAGCGCCCGGTAGATCGCGATGGCCCGCCGGATGTGCCGGCGCTGGGCGGCCCGGTCCTCGTGGTTGTCGGTGAGCAGGTGCCGCATCGCCGCGAACGCGTCCCCGGGCCGGCCGATCACGTTGAGCAGCATCGAGTGGCTGACCTGGAAACTGGACGTCAGCGGCTCCGGCTCGGAGTCGACCAGCCGCTGGAAGGTCGGCTCACCCCAGCCGATCGAGCCCTCCGGCGGCTTCTTCTTCACCACCTTGCGCCGCTTCTTCGGGTCGTCGCCGGCCTTGGCGAGGGCCTTCTCGTTCTCGATCACGTGCTCGGGGGCCTGCACCACCACCCGGCCGATGGTGTCGAAGCCGGCCCGCCCGGCCCGGCCGGCGATCTGGTGGAACTCGCGGGCCTTGAGCAGCCGGGTGCGTACCCCGTCGTACTTGCTCAGCCCGGTGAACAGCACGGTCCGGATCGGCACGTTGATGCCCACGCCGAGGGTGTCCGTACCGCAGATGACCTTGAGTAGCCCGGCCTGGGCGAGGGTCTCCACCAGGCGGCGGTACTTCGGCAGCATGCCGGCGTGGTGCACGCCGATGCCGTGCCGGACCAGCCGGGACAGCGTCTTGCCGAAGCCCGAGGTGAACCGGAACCGGCCGATCGCCTCGGCGATCATGTCCTTCTCGGCCCGGGTGGCGACGTTGACGCTCATCAGCGCCTGGGCGCGTTCCAGCGCGGCGGCCTGGGTGAAGTGCACCACGTACACCGGGGCCTGCTTGGTGGTGAGCAGCTCCTCCAGCGTCTCGTGCATCGGCGTGGTCACGTACGAGAACAGCAGCGGGACCGGCCGCTCGGCCGAGCGGACGACGGCGGTCGCCCGGCCGGTGCGCCGGGACAGGTCGTCGACGAACCGGGTGGTGTCGCCGAGGGTGGCCGACATCAGCACGAACTGCGCCTGGGGCAGCTCGATCAGCGGCACCTGCCAGGCCCAGCCCCGGTCCGGCTCGGCGTAGAAGTGGAACTCGTCCATGATCACCTGGCCGACGTCGGCCCGGGTGCCCTCGCGCAGCGCCAGGTTCGCCAGGATCTCGGCGGTGCAGCAGATGATCGGGGCGTCCGCGTTGACGCTCGCGTCACCGGTCAGCATGCCCACGTTGTCCGCCCCGAAGACCTCGCAGAGCGCGAAGAACTTCTCCGACACCAGCGCCTTGATCGGCGCGGTGTAGAAGGTCGTCCGGTCGTCGGCCAGGGCCGCGAAGTGCGCCGCGATCGCCACCAGGCTCTTACCCGAGCCGGTCGGGGTATTCATGATCACGTTCGCGCCGGAGACGATCTCGATGACCGCCTCCTCCTGGTGGGGGTAGAGGTCGAGGCCGCGCTCCTTCGCCCAACCGGCGAACGCGTCGTACAGGGCATCGGGGTCGGCGCTGTCCGGCAGCGCGGCGGTGAGCGTCATAGCCGTCCTATCCTGCCCGCCGCGACCCCCCGGATGCCAGCAGGGGCCGATACCCGCCCGGACGGCCCGGCAGTGGTTCCCAGCCGTTGGTGACAGCTCAGGTGTAATCGGCTCGGCGTGTCGTGTAGCTGAACTGCCAGCAACCGGGCGGCACGTGTGAGCGCCGGCGGCTTGGGGTTTCTCAGCCGGCCTGGCGGCGGTAGACCAGGTCGGCCACCGGACGGCCGGCGATCAGGGCACGCCGCTCGAACTTGGTGACCGGGCGGTGCTCCGGCCGGGAGACGTCGCCGGGCCGGGCGTCGACCAGATCCGGGTCGGCGTCCAGGGTCTCCCGCATCGCGGCGGCGTACTCGGCCCAGTCCGTCGCGCAGTGCAGTACGCCGCCCGGGGCCAACCGGGACCGCAGCAGCGCCACGTGCCGGGGCTGGATCAACCGGCGCTTGTGGTGCCGCGCCTTCGGCCACGGGTCCGGGAAGAAGACGTGGACCGCGTCCAGCGTCCCCTCCGGCAGCCGCCGCAGCAGCGTCAACGCGTCACCGTCGGCGATCCGCACGTTGGTCAGCCCGCGCCGCTCCACCAGGGCCAGCAGGTTCGCGATTCCCGGGGTGTGCACCTCGGCCGCGAGATAGTCTCGACCCGGGTCGGCGGCGGCCATCGCGGCGGTCGCGTCACCCATCCCGGAACCGATCTCCAGCACCATCGGCGCCCGTCGGCCGAAGAGGTCGGCGGGATCCACCGGCGTCTCGTCGCCATCGGGCACCGCGAGCCCGTACCGCGGCCAGAGCCGGTCCAGCGCGTCCAGGTGCCGGCCGCTGAGCCGGCCCCGGCGGGGGTGGAAGGTACGGATCGCCGAACCCGCCCGGGGCGGGGTCGGGGCGGTCGGATCCTGGTCGACGGTGGTCACAGCGACCCGAGCGTACGCGACCACCGATCCGGCCCACGACCGGGCGGGACGTTCAGCTTCACACGACAGGCCGGCTCCACCGGTCAGGTCACACGACAGGCCGGATCCACGGGGTCCGGTCCGGCCGACGCGCCGGGAGGGGTCATGGGGTCAGGGACGCGCCGAGGCGCGGCCGGGCTGGCGGTGGGTGTGCTCACCGCCCTCGGCGTGCTGCTGGGCGCGCCGCCGGCCCACGCCGCCGACATCTACGTACAGGTCACCCCGAGCGACGTGGCGCCCGGTCACCTGGTCGGCATCCGGGCGAGCTGCCGCACCAACTACCATCCGGCCAGCGTCGAGTCGGAGGCGTTCGGCATCGTCACCGTCGAACCGCAGCACGGGTACCTCTCCGGCACCGCCACCGTGCACCCGCACACCAAACCCGGCCGGTACCGGGTCAAGCTGCTCTGCCCGGAAGGACCGAACGCCTCGACCATGCTGTACGTCAAGGCCGGGCCGGCCCCGAGCCCGACGCACCCCACCCCACCGAAGCCGGCCCCACCGCACCCGTACCCGACGCGCGGCCCGGCCACCGGGTTCGGCGGTACCGCCGGCGGCCCTGACCTCGGCGGGCTGCTGGTGCCCGGCGGCCTCGGGGTCACCGTCACCGGCCTGGTGCTGGTCATGGTGGCGACCCGGCAACGGACCCGCCGCGTCGGTCGCCGCTGAGCCCCGGCCATGGCCACCGCCCGCGCCACCGTCAGCGTCAAGCCCACCATCCCGATCCGGCGGTACCCGCCCGCGCCCCGGGACGACCGTCGTCGGTGGCGGCTGGCGCTGGCCGTCGCCCTGGTACTGCTCGGTGTGTTCGGCACCGGAGCCGGTCTCGGCCGGTCGGCGGGTCGACCCTGGCAGGGCCTGGCCGCCAGTTCGGCGCAGGCCCCGGGCGACCGGGCGGACGCGCTGTCGGCCGGCGAACCGGTGCGGCTGAGCGTGCCGGCGATCGGGGTGACCGCCCCGGTCACCCGGGTCGGCCTGGCCGCCGACGGCACCGTGGCCGTTCCGCCGCTGGAGCGGGCCGCCGAGACCGGCTGGTACGACCGGGGGCCGACCCCGGGAGAGGTCGGCCCGGCGATCATCGTCGGGCACGCGGACACCAAGTCCGGCCCGGCGGTCTTCTACGACCTGCGGAAACTGCGCCCGGGGGATCGGATCGAGGTGACCCGGGCCGACGGGTCGACGGCGGTGTTCGCGGTCTCCTCGGTGGAACGCTTCGACAAGGACAACCTGCCCGTCGAGCGGGTCTATGGCGACCGTAGCGGGCCGGGCCTGCGCCTGATCACCTGCGGCGGGCAGTTCCTCGGTGGCAGCGTCGGGTACGCCGACAACGTCATCGCCTTCGCCACCCTGCTCTCTCCGCAGCAGAGCTGACGGTCGCCGGTCAGCTCTTGCCGGTGACCTCCTGCACCACTTCGAACTCCAGCAGGTTCGCCCCGGAGGCGACCGGCCGCCGCTGCTCCCCGCCACCGTCACCGGCGTGCGCGGCCCGCGCCGGCCCGGACGCCCACGCCTGGTACGCCTCCTCGGACTCCCAACGGGTGTACACGAAGTAGCGGGTCTCGCCGGCCACCGGGCGGAGCAGCTCGAAACCGAGGAACCCCGGGGAGTTCTCGACCGCACCGGCGCGGGCGGCGAACCGGCGCTCCAGCTCCTCGCCGGCACCGGGCGGGACGTCGATCGCGTTGATCTTCACGACTGCCATGGCTTCCACCTTACGTGCGCCCATAAGGGCGGGCTCAATGTGCGGCATCTTGGCCTATCCAGGCGGGGTGAGGGCCCAGGATGCCGCATCTCGTGTTGATCAACGGGTTCGAGAGCCTGGCCGCCGGCCATCCCGCCTTACGGGCCGTGTCGGTCCCCTCCGGTCCGCTGCCGTGCCCAGGTGACGAACCGGGCGTACAGGTCGACGTCGGCGGGCAGCTCGGCCGCCGCCTCGACCAGCCGCGCACCCAGGAAGACCAGCAGCCCCACCCGGTCGTCCCGGTACCGGGCCAGCAGGCCCAGCTTGGCCGGCGAGCACGGCCACGCCGCCCCGCACACCGCACACCGCCACGCCGGCCGCGTGTAGCCGTGCCGGTCAGCAGCCCGGCGTCCATCCACGCGACGGTCGGCGGTGCGTCGTTCCCCGGCCCGGTGGTCACATGCACGCCGGTCGTCGGTCCGTTGGTCGGCTGCACGACGGTCGCCGGCCCGGTGGTCACCTGGGCGCGGGGAGCCGGTCATCCGGCCACACCTCCCGGGCCACCAGCTCCGCGTCCTTCCGGCCGAGCCGCAACCACCACAGGTACCGGGCGACCAGCAGTTCCTCGTGCACGGTGCTCACCTCACCGCGCGTCCGCCGTGCCTCGGCGGTCATCCGTACCACCGCTGCGGCCCGCTCGGCCGGTGTGGTCAACGGCAGCGCGGCCCGGAACGGTGGGCAGGGCCACCGGTCGCCGCACCCGGCGCAGTAGACCGTCGCCCAGCGGCGACTGTGCACGACGGTCGGCGCTGCCCCGTCGGGCGGGGCGTCGGCAGGACCCGACATGATCCGGCGGATCTCGGGTCTCACCAGAGCCCCCCGTGTTCCCGCCGGTGCTGCGCGAGCCCGGTCGGCTCGGCCCAGATCACGGCGCTCGCGGCGGACGCCGGCGTGAGGTCGCGTACGTACGGCAGGGAGAACGGGCCGATCGGGTTCGTCGGGTACGGCACCGGCTCGGGCTCGGGCTCCGGCTCCGGCTCCGGCTCCGCTGGCGGGGACGGTCGCGGCGGCGGAGCCGGCTCACGCCGGGGGCGCTCGGCGAGTAGCTGTACGCCGGCCGGAAGGCCGTCGCGGTCGGGGTGTTCGGGCGGCGCGGCGAGCGGTCCGAGCCGTACCGGGTTGCGGCGGTCGGGGCAACGCCACCAGGAACGCAGGCCGCAGGAACAGGCGATCCGCCAACGGCGCAGCACTGGTCGGTGTGCGGGGCCGAAGGGAACAGGGCGGGTGAGCCGTGATCGTGACATGACCCTAGGCTTGCTCACGGTTGCGGGCTGATCACACCGCGTAGACCGGTGGTCGCCGATTGGTCTGGACGTCCAGGAAGGACAGAAGACAACGTGAATCCAGTTTTTGTCACCGCGCTGGCCGAGGCAGGGCTGACCACGGAACGGTTGGCCGCGCAGGTCGGCGTCGATCCGAAGACCGCCGCCCGCTGGGCGAACCCGGGGCGCATCCCGCAGACCCGGCTCCGCGCCGAGGTCGCCACCGTGCTCGGGCGCACGATCACCGAACTCTGGCCCGAGGTGCTCAAGCGCCGCGACCCGGTGTGGTTCCGCCCCTGGGCGGACCTGGAACGCGAGGCGGTCGCCCTGCGCTGGTACGAGTTGGCCTGGGTGCCCGGCCTGCTCCAGACCGAGGCTTACGCGCGGGCCACCCTCGCGGGCGAGAACCTCACCCGGGACGAGGTCGACGACCTGGTGTCGGCCCGGATCGCGCGGCAGTCCATCCTGCATCGTGACCGGCCACCGCTGTTGGTGGTGCTGATCGACGAGCTGGTGCTGCGCCGGACGGCGGGCGGCGACCGGGCCATGATGCGCGAGCAGTGCCAGCACCTAGCCCGGTGCGCGGCGCTGCCGTCGGTGCAGGTGCACGTGGTGCCGGCGGACGTCGGCATGTACCCCGGGCACGGTGGCCAATTCATCCTTGCCGACATGCCGGACGGTACACGGGTGGCGCATGTGGACGGACAGGTCAAGGCGCAGATCATCGAGCAGCGGGCCGAAGTGGCTACCCTGGACCGCCGCTGGGCGCGTATAACCGGGGTGGCGCTTCCGATAGCGCCGTCCCTGGCCCTCATCACGGAAGCGGCGGAATCATGGAGCTGAGTGGCGCGCGGTGGCGCAAGAGCAGCCGGAGCGGCAACAACGGTGGCGCGTGCGTCGAGGTGGCGGACAATCTGCCGGGCGTGGTGCTGGTCCGGGACACCAAGGACCGCGACGGCGGGACGCTGACCTTCGCCCCGCAGGCGTGGCGGGCGTTCGTCGACGTCGCCCGGCGACCCTAGGCCCTGCCTGGTGGACGATGGGTCGCGCTCGCCACGCACGTACGGCGCGAGCGGATGTCTGCGACTCCCGGGACCGGACGCTGCCCGGGGCCGGATGACGATCCGGCTGCTCCGGGATCGGGGAGCGGTGGTGGCACGACCGTTGCTGGCTGCCTGAGGTGTGATCGGTTCGGCGTGTCGTGTACCTGAGCCACCCAGAACGCCGGTGCGACCCCGGGCGCGTCGCGGACCGTAGGTGGCGGTGTCAGTGCAGGTGTCGGGCGAAGAACCGTAGCGTGCTGTCCAGTTCGAAGGCCGGGATCTCCCCGTGCCCGCCGGGGTTGGCGTGCAGGGTCTTGTCGGTCGAGGCCAGGGCGTCGAACAGCGCCAGGCCCTGGGCGCGCGGCACCCGCTCGTCGTCCCACTGCATGAGGAACTCCACCGGGACGGTGATCCGCGCGGCCGGCTCCGCCGATGCCAGCGCACCGCCCAGACCCAGCACCGCCGCGCGGACCCGGGGTTCGGCGGCGACGAACGGAACGCCGAGCCCACACCCCAGCGACACCCCCCAGTAGCCGACCGGACCAGCACCGACGTGCTCACGCTCCTGGACGGCGTCCAGGACCACCCGCCATTCCGGGACGGTCCGGCGGGCCACCAGCGCCTGGAAGTCCGCGAGCAGCGGAGCCAACTCCTCCCCGGCTTCCACCCGCGCCTGGTTCCGGGTCGCGATCCGGTCGTACTCCTCGTCCTTCGGTCGGTCGCCGTGGCCCGGCACGTCCACCGCGACCACCGCGAAACCCCCTTCGGTCACGAAGCGGCGCGCCCGGAACATGATGCCGGGGGCCTTCTTGTGCTGGCCGCCGCCGTGTCCCATCAGGATCAGCGGGCGGGTACCGACGGCATCGTCCGGCGTCCACAGCACGCCGGGAACGTCGTCGATGGTGAACAGTTGTTCGCGGACGCCGTCGGACGACGTCTCAGAGGTGAACCGCATAGCGTTCAGAGCCTTTCGGGGTGCCTGTTGCGGGCACTCCCTAGGCCATGCGGGGGAGGGAGGCCCGACCTGTCACAGCGTTGATCGGTCTCACCTCCTCGGTTCGCGGCAGCGCACAGCGGGGCCGAACGTACCACGAACGGCCCGGTAGCGTCGTCGGCTCCGCCGGTGGTCGTGGACCGACCCGTCACCCGTACGTCGGGTGCTGCGGCCAGCCCTCCGGGGAGTCCTCCCAGTCCTGCATCCGGCCGTACGCGGTGAGGTCCATGATGCTGGCGGCGAAGACCAGCCGGTCCACGCCCCGCGCGGTGGTGCTGTAGGTGCGGTAGACGTCGTCGCCGTCGCGCAGGAACACGCTGAGCATGAACCCGTTGCCCGCACCACAGTCGTCCGAGAAGGACGTGCCGTGCGACGACACGAACGGCAGCGTCCAGCCGCGTTCGGCCTTGTACGCCTCGATCTGGGCCAGCGGCATGTTGGACACCGTCACCCAGGTGATGCCCCGCGCGGCCAGCATCGGCAGCGCGTGCCCGGGCACGTTGTCGGTGAAGGCGGTGCAGCCGGGGCAGTAGTGCTTCGGCCCCCGGTCCATGAACTGGTACACGACGAGTTCGTTCCGGCCGTCGAACAGGTCGGTCAGGGACCTGGGGCCGTCGGGCGTGTCGAACACGTACGGCTTGTCGAACCGCACCATCGGCAGCCGTCGTCGCCGCGCGGCCAGCGCGTCCTGCGCGCGGGTCACCTCCTTCTCGGCCTTGAGCAGGTCGTCGCGGGCCTGCTGCCACTGTTCGGCGGATACGATCTCCGGTTTCACCATGTCCGTCATCCTGCCCGCGGGGTACGACAGAAGTGGCGCGTTCCCCTACCGTGGGTCACTCCGCTGCGGTGGGCGGCAGGTCCACGTCCACCACGATCGGGGCGTGGTCCGACGGCCCCTTGCCCTTGCGGGCCTCCCGGTCGACGTAGGCGGCGCGCACCGCCCCGGCGAACGGTGCGGAGGCGTACACCAGGTCGATCCGCATGCCCTTGTTCTGGTGGAACATGCCGGCCCGGTAGTCCCAGTAGGTGAACGGGTGCGGCCCCTTCATCGGGGTCGGCACCACGTCGGTCAGGCCCAGGTCGCGCAGCGCGGCCAGCGCCGCCCGCTCCGCCGGGGTGACGTGCGTCGAGTACGTGAACACGGCCGGGTCCCACACGTCGGCGTCGGTGGGGGCGACGTTGAAGTCCCCGCACACCGCCAACGGCAGCCCACCGCCGGTGGCCGGCTGGCCGCCCGCCAACTCGACAGCCAGGGCGTCGCGCAGCGCGGCGAACCAGGCCAGCTTGTACGTGTAGTGCGGGTCGTCGGGGGAGCGGCCGTTCGGCACGTACACCGACCAGATTCGCAGCCCGGCGCAGGTGGCCGAGATGGCCCGCGCCTCCGGTTCGGGGAAGCCGGGCTGGCCGGGGAAGCCGACCGTGACGTCGGACAGTCCCACCCGGGACAGGATCGCCACCCCGTTCCACCGGCCGTCGCTGTGGCTGGCGACCGTGTAGCCCAGCTCGCCGACCTCGGCCACCGGGAAGGCGCCGTCGGGGCACTTGGTCTCCTGAAGGCAGACCACGTCCGGCGCGGTGCCGGCCAGCCAGTCGAGCAGCCGGGGCAGGCGGGTCTTCACCGAGTTCACGTTCCACGTCGCCACACGCATGAGGTCAGCCTGCCCCATGCCCGCCGGTCGTGCCCGTCGGCCCGCCGCTGGTCGTGTCCGGCGGCCCGGGGCACGCCTGGCCCGGCGATCCGACCCGGCCCGGCGGGCCCCACTCCCGCCGGGCGGGGGCGGGGTCAGCCGGTGGGGTTGTCGCCGGGGCGGCTCTGCTCGGCCAGGAAACGCTCCAGCTCGGCACCGAGTTCGTCGGCGGTGGGCAGTGGCCCGGCCTCCGTGGCGAGCAGGTTCTTCTCGCCCCGGCCCCGGGCGAACGCGTCGTACTGCTCCTCCAGGGCCTGGACCAGCGACGCGGCGTCCTCGGTCTGCGCCACCTGCCGGTCGATCTCCACCCGGACCACCTCGGCGGCCGAGCGGAGACTGTCGCTGGGCAGCAGCAGGCCGGTGCTGCGGGACACCGAGGAGAGCAGCACCTCGGCCGCCGCCGGGTACTCGGTCTGGGCGACGTAGTGCGGTACGTGCACGGCGAAGCCGAGGGCGTCCCGGCCGTCCTTGCCGAGCCGGTACTCCAGCAGGTGGCCGACGCTGCCGGGCACCTGCACCCGCTGCAACCACGGCTCGTAGCCGGCGATCAGGTCACGTCGGGTGGCGTGCGCGGTCACCCCGGTGGGCCGGGTGTGCGGTACCGCCATCGGGATGGCGTTGAGGCCGACGGTGAGCCGGACGTCCAGCCGGGCGGCCAGCCCGCTGACCGCCGCCACGAAACGTTCCCACTGGAGGTCCGGTTCGGGGCCGGTGAGCAGCAGGAACGGGGTCTCGTCGTCGTCGCGGAGCAGGTGCAGCTCCAGCGCGGGGTGGTCGTAGTGCTCCCAGTGGTCCTCGACGAAGGTCATCACCGGGCGGCGGGACCGGTAGTCGAAGAGCTGGTCGACGTCGAAGGTGGCGATCGGGGTGGCTTCGAGGCTGTTGAGGAGTTGCTCACGGGCCAGTCGGGTGGCGTTGCCGGCGTCGACGAAGCCGGTCAGCGCCTGGATCAGCACCGGCTGACCGAGGTCGGGCAGGTCGTCGGTGAGCTGGTACAGCTCGTGTGGGTCGAGCACCGGTCTGGACCTCCCTGGTAGGTGCGCCACGGGCCGCCGTGGGGAGACGGCACCCGGTACGGGAAACGTATTCGCCATCTTGGTGCATTCCTTCGCGGCGCGGTGGAGCGGCCGGGGGTGCCCGGGCTCGGCGGCGGACCGGCCGATGGCGGTGCCGGTTCGACCCGGAGGGCTCCGATCCTGGTCCGGACGGGTGGGCGGTCCCTCGGCCGTCCGGCCGGCGGCCTGCCCACCGACCGGTGGAGCGCATCCTGGAAGTGCTGCCGGCCCCGGTTGGCGGGGGTTTCTCCCCGGGCCGGACGCGCCGGCGGCGGCCGAGGCAAATGCCCGCCTTGCCGCGTATGGCAACAAACGCCAGCCTCGATGCCGTCCTGGCGGGTTTCGTGGGGAGAAATGTGGCGAGCGCCACAGATCACCCACGGTAATGGTGGCGGCTCTCTGCTTAGCCTCGTCGGATGCGTGACGACGACATGATCAATGAACGGACCACGCCCACCAGCCCGGATGGCCGTACGGATGAGGGAGCATCACCCGAAAGGGAAAGCACGTACGGTGAGCAACGACCTGGCGGTACCCGGCGTCGGGGCCTGCGTAACCTCACCCCGCGCACCGGCCGGGCCCGGCTGGCCCTCGCCACCGGCGCGGCCTGCTGCCTGGGCCTGGTCGCCGTCATCGAGGTCCGGGCCGCCACCCACGAACCGGCACCGCCGACCGACCGCTCCGCCAGCAGCGCCGACCTGGTGGAACGGGCCGAGGAGCAGCCCGCGTCCCGGGCCCTGGCCCGGACCCCGGCCCCCAGCGCGTCGCCCGCCCCGCCCACCGCCAGCCCGTCGCCGAGCCGGCCGGCCGCCACCACCCCCGCCCCGAAGAAGACCCCCACGAAGAAGCCCACCCCCCGCAAGCCGGTCGACCCCGCGCCGGTGGCCGGGCTGACCACCGCCCAGATGAAGAACGCCACCGTGATCGTGCGTACCGGCCGGGCCATGGGCGTGCCCCGGCGCGGCCTGGTCGTCGCGGTCGCCACCGCCATGCAGGAGAGCAACCTCTACAACCTGGCCAGCGGCGTGGTGCCCGAGTCGCAGAACCTCCCGAACCAGGGCCTCGGCTGGGACCACGACTCGGTCGGGCTGTTCCAGCAGCGCGCCAGCATGGGCTGGGGCACGGTCGAGGACCTGATGAACCCGGCGTACGCGACCCGGCAGTTCCTCACCGCCCTGCTCGCGGTGCCCGGCTGGCAGCAGATGCGGCTGACCGACGCGGCGCAGGCCGTGCAGATCTCCGGCTTCCCGGAGGCGTACGCCCAGCACGAGTCGCGGGCCACCGTCATCGTCGAGGCGATCGTGCCGTCCGGGGTGTGATCGTGCCGTCCGGGACGTAGCCGGGCGTGACGGTTGCCGGGTCGGGGTACACATGAGGGGCAACTCCACGACAGGAGGCCCCACATGTCCCCACTGATGCAGAAGCTCACCCGGTTCCTCCGCTCCCCGCAGGGGCAGCAACTGGTCGACCGGGGACGCCGTGAGCTGGCCAAGCCGGCCACCCAGCAGAAGCTGCGCGGGCTGGCGGCGAAGCTGTCCAAGCGGCGCTGACCGTCGTACCCGTCGTATCGTCCCCCCGCTTACCCCCGGAGCCTTCCGTGACCGACTCGACGCCCGTCGACGGCCAGACCCCCACCCCCGCTCCCACTCCCGTACCGGCTCCCACACCGGCTCCCGCGCCCCGTCCGCCGGCCGGTGCCCCGGCCGATCCGCCGGACGCCCCCGAGGCACCCCCGGCCAAACTGTGGGACCGGATGCGGGAGGACCCGCAGTACGCCCCGGAGCACCTCGCCCTGGAGGCGGTCCGTCGGCTCGGCCCGGAGGCGGCCCGCTGGGCCGAACGGGCCCGGGCCGAGCAGCCCGGCATCCCCGCCGAGGCCCTCGCCGACCAGGCGGTACGCCGCTTCGTCAACCGGGCCCGGCTCTCCGGGGCGGTCTCCGGGGCGGCCGGGCTGCCCGGGGCGGTGATCGACGTGGGAGTGCTCGCCTGGACCCAGGCCCGGATGGTGCTGCACGTCGCCGCCGCCTACGGGGTGGACCCCCGGCACACCGACCGGGCCACCGACCTGCTCGTCCTACAGAAGGTGCACAAGGTGGCCGAGACCGCCCGGCTGGCCCTCGGCGTGGCCGCCGGCCGGGAACGGGCCGGCGCGCTCTTCGGTGGCGGCTCGCAGCCGGCGCTCGGCCGGGTGATGATCAAGCTCGGGGTGCGGCTGGCCCAGATGGCCGGGGTGCGCGCGGCGAAGCGGGTCTTCGCCAAGGTGGTGCCGGGCGCGGCGATCGTCCTCGGTACCTGGGCCAACTCGTCGGCGACCAAGGACCTGGCCCGGCGGTCGCGGGAGCTGTACGGCCAGCACCGCTCCGGCGTGGTCCCGCCACCGCGCCAGCCCTGACGGCGACCACGGCGGCCGGCCCGGTCGGCCTGGCCCGGTCGGCGGCCGACCCGGTCGGTCAGTCGGCGTAGCCGGCGGCCGACCAGGTCACCTCGGCGAGCCGCTGCTGGCCGGCGTTGTTCGGGTGGAAGTAGTCGAGGCTGTTGACCTCGTCGAGGGTGAACCGCACCCGGTGTGCGGCCCCGCCGTCGTGCCGGCAGCGTGACCCGTACGCCCGGCAGGCCGCCACGAGCTGCTCGTTGTAGGCGTCCACCCGGTCGCGGAACGCCGCCCGGCGGGCCCGGTCGGCGGGAGCGGTGGACGTCGGGGCAGCCAGCAGGGCGGGACAGATGCCCCGCCCCCAGGCCCGGACGGCCCGCTCGTCGCGGTGCCCGATCTCCCAGAGCCGGTGCAGGTCCGGGATGCTCACCACGAGCACCCGGGCCTTCGGTCGGCCCTCGCGCAGCGTCCGCAGCGCCCGGTCGACCTGCTCCCGGAACGTCCCGACCGACGTCATCGCCTCGACGCTGCCCCGGCAGGCGTCGTTCGCGCCGATCAGCACGGTGACGTAGTCGGCCTTGTCGCGGACCGCCCGGGTGGCCTGGTCGGGCAGGGCGGACGCGCGGGCGCCCGCCGACGCGTGGTTGTACGCCCGGCCCTGGATCGCCGGATTCAGCTCGCGGAGCCGGCGGTAGTGGCTCTCCACCCGGCGTCCCTCCCCGGTGGACCAGGAGTTGCGGTGGCAGGAGGAGAGCACCAGGCAGGTACCGAAGCCGGTGGTGATCGAATCGCCGATCGCGGCCATCGCAGCCGGCGTCCCCGGGCGGGGGGATTCGCGTGGCGGCGGGGGAGTGCCGTCGCCCCCTCCGGTGCCGCCGCCCTCGCAGGCGAGCGCCACCAGCGCCGACAGGGAGGCCACCGCGGCGATCCAGCGTCGAGGCATGATGTTCCCCGTTCCACCAGCGGAGTGCGACAGCGTCGTCACTCTACGCCCCGACGGCGTGCCGGCGACACCCTCAGTGGCGGGCGCGCCAGGGTGCCGGCCGGCCGTGCAGCCACCAGCGCAGCCGGCCGGTGATCCAGGGCAGCACCAGGTACGTCATCAACGGGGTCAGGCAGACGGTGATCAGCAGGGTCCGCGCGGCCACCGGCACCCCGGGCAGGAACCGGCCGGTCAGCAGGGTGGCGGTCAGGCTCAACGGGAAGAACGCCAGCCAGATCGTCACCGCCTGCTTCCAGCGCGGCGGGGTCGGCGGAACCGCCCCGGTCAGCCCCTCGACGCTGCGTTCCGCCGGCGGGTCGAACCAGCCCTCGATACCGGTCCGCCGTTCCACCCGGGTGTGCTCGACGATGCCCTGCGCGGAGGTCAACCACCAGCGCCGCTGCGGCGACTCCTCCCACCCGCGCAGGGTCTCCGCGTCGGCGAACCGGTAGAGCATGTGCCAGTCCGACGAGCCGGGCGCGTTCTGCACCCAGCCCGCCCCGAGGAACCCCGGGAAGCCCTCCGCCAGGGCGGTGCCGGCCCGCATCCAGGCCACCATCTCGTGGGTACGGGCCGGGTCGGCGCGTCGGGCGATGGCGACGGTCACCGGTACCGGCCGGGTCGTGGTCATGCCGCCCATCCTCCGTCGTCGCTCGGCTCCCGGCCGGCTGGTGTTACGCAACCCACGGCGGTCGGCCGCCGACGGAGTACCCGGGCCCACGGCGGTCGGCCGCCGACCGGGGTACCGGGGCCGCCGCAGGTTAGCCCCGGTGCTGCCCGGGTAGTTCGCCAGGATGACGCGATCACAGCCCAAGGGTGCCCGGGGCACTGTCGGCCACGCCTACAGCGCGCTGAACCTGCGGCTGGCGCTGGCGTCGTTCGGGCTGGTCACCATGGTGCTCTTCGCCGTCCTGGCGGCCCGCGCCGGGCTGGCCTGGCTGGCCGTGCTCTGCGCGGTGTTCGCCGTGGTGGCGGTGGTCGACCTGGTCGTCATCCAGCGTCGTCGGGCCGCCCGCCGCCGGGAGGAGCCGGGCGCGCGCCACTCGCTCTTCGAGTGACAGGAGTACGAGATGTCCATCGCCACCACCAATCCCGCCACCGGTGAGGTGCTCAAGACGTACGACGCGATGTCGCCGGACCAGGTCGACGCCGCGATCGCCGGGGCGGACCGGGGGTTCGCGGAGCTGCGCGGCACCTCGATCGCGCAGCGCGGGCGGTGGCTGACCGCGGCGGCCGACCTGCTCGACGCCGAGCGGGCCGACATCGCCCGGACCATGACCACCGAGATGGGCAAGACGTACGCGTCGGCGCAGGCCGAGGCCGCCAAGTGCGCCACCGCCTGCCGGTTCTACGCCGAGCGCGCCGAGCGGTTCCTGGCCGACGAGCCGGCCGACGCGGCGGCGGTGAAGGCGACCCGGGCCTTCGTCCGGTACCAGCCGATCGGCCCGGTGCTGGCGGTGATGCCGTGGAACTTCCCGCTCTGGCAGGTGGTCCGGTTCGCCGCGCCGGCCCTGATGGCCGGCAACACCGGGCTGCTCAAGCACGCCTCCAACGTCCCGCAGACCGCCCTCTGGCTTGAGGAACTGTTCCGCCGGGCCGGCTTCCCGGAGGGGGCGTTCACCACCCTGCTGGTCGGGTCGGACGCGGTGGAGCGGATCCTCGGCGACCCACGGGTCCGGGCGGCGACCCTGACCGGCAGCGAGGCGGCCGGCCGGTCCATCGCGTCGGTCGCCGGCCGGAACCTGAAGAAGACCGTTTTGGAACTCGGTGGCAGCGACCCGTTCGTGGTGATGCCCTCGGCGGACCTGGACCGGGCCGCCGAGGTCGCCACCACCGCCCGCTGCCAGAACAACGGCCAGTCCTGCATCGCCGCGAAGCGGTTCATCGTGCACACCGACGTGTTCGACGCGTTCGCCGAGCGGTTCGTGGCGCACATGTCGGCGCTGACGGTGGGTGACCCGATGGACGCCGGCACCGACGTCGGGCCGCTGGCCAGTGAACGGGGCCGTGACGAGGTGGCCGCCCAGGTCCGGGACGCGGTGGACCGGGGCGCGCGGCTGCTCTGCGGCGGCGAGGTGCCCGACCGGGCCGGCTGGTGGTACCCGCCGACCGTGGTCACCGACCTGACGCCGCAGATGCGGATGTGGGGCGAGGAGGTGTTCGGCCCGGCCGCCGGGCTGTACCGGGTGGCGTCGTACGACGAGGCGGTCGAGGTCGCCAACGGCACCAGCTTCGGTCTCGGCGCGAACGCCTGGACCCGGGACCCGGCCGAGCAGGAACGCTTCGCCACCGACCTGGACGCCGGCAACGTCTTCGTCAACGGCATGACCACCTCGTACCCGGAGCTGCCGTTCGGCGGGGTGCGCAACTCCGGGTACGGCCGGGAGCTGTCGGCGCTGGGCATGCGCGAGTTCTGCAACGTCAAGACCGTCTGGGTGGGCGAGGGCGTGGCCACCGGCGGGGCCGGCTCGCACGCGGAGTGAGGCTTCCTCGCGGCTGATTGGTCGGGGCGGGTTCTGGGTAGTGGTCGTCGGCATGACGGTGTTCGGCGTGCACGCCTCCCACGAGCAGATCCACCCGGCCGCGCTGCTGGAGGCGGTGGTCCGGGCCGAACGGGCCGGCTTCGACGCGGCCATGTGCTCGGACCACTTCGCGCCGTGGAGCGAACGGCAGGGGCAGTCGGCCTTCGCCTGGTCCTGGCTCGGCGCGGCGTTGCAGGCAACCGGGCTGCCGCTCGGGGTGGTCAACGCCCCCGGCCAGCGGTACCACCCGGCGATCATCGCGCAGGCCATCGGCACCCTCGGCGCGATGTACCCGGGCCGGTTCTGGGCGGCGCTGGGCACCGGGGAGGCCGCCAACGAGCACATCACCGGCGACCCGTGGCCGCGCAAGGACGTCCGTAACGCCCGGCTGCGGGAGTGCGTGGACGTGATCCGGGCGCTGCTGGCCGGCGAGGAGGTCACCCACGACGGCCTGGTCCGGGTGGACCGGGCGAAGCTGTGGACCCGGCCCGAGGAGCCGCCGGCGCTGGTCGGTGCGGCGGTGAGCGTGGCGACCGCGCGCTGGTGCGCCGAGTGGGCGGACGGCCTGATCACCGTCAACGCGCCGGTGCCGCACCTGCGCGCGATGATCGACGCGTACCGGGACGCCGGCGGCCGGGGGCCGTTGAACCTCCAGGTGCACCTGAGCTGGGACCCGGACCAGGAGCGCGCCGAGCGGATCGCCTACGACCAGTGGCGCAGCAACGTGTTCGCCCCGCCGGTCTGCTGGGACCTGGAGACGGTGGAGCACTTCGACGTGGTCTCCGAGCGGGTGCCGATGGAGAAGCTGCACGAGGTGGTCAACATCTCGCACGACCTGGGCCGGCACGTCGGCTGGCTGGAGGAGTACCTCGACCTGGGCTTCGACCGGATCTTCCTGCACCACGTCGGGCAGGAGCTGGGGCCGTTCGTGGACACCTTCGGCGCGGAGGTGCTGCCCAAGCTGCGTACCCGCTGACCGCCCGGCTGGGGGCCGCGCCGGTTCAGGCCCGGCTCAGGGCGTGGCCGCGCCGCGGGCCCGGTCAGGTCGCGGTCGTCGTCGGCCGGTCCAGCCGGCGGGCGAGCACCTGGCCGGGCCACGGGTCCCGGTCGGGTCGCCGCACGGTGAACGGTTCGGTCGGGGTGAAGCCCTGCCGCTCGTAGAAGCGCACCAGCGCCCCGTCGTCACCGGCGTAGCAGTCCACCCGCAGCAGCCCCACACCGGCGGCCCCCGCCAGTTCCCCGGCATGGTCCAGCAGCCGTCCGCCGATGCCCAGTCCCGCGTACGCCCGGTCGGTGACCAGCAGGTTGACGTACAGCTCGGGTTCGTCGGCCGGGGGGATGTGGTCGGTGGCCCGGCCGACGACGAGCGCGCCCACCGGCTGCCCGGCGAGCATGGCGAGCCAGAGTCCGCCGCTGTCCGCCCAGGTGCGGGCCTGGGCGAGCCGGCGCGGGTCGGCCGAGGCGGGCGTGCTGCCCCACTGGCCGGTGCGGCCCCGGGCCGCCAGCCAGGCCATGGCGTCGTCGAGCAGCCGCAGGATGGTCCGGTCGTCCGCCGGGGTGCCCGGCTGGATGGTGAGCGCGTCGCGGTCGGCCATTCCCCGATGGTCTGCCATTTCCCCGGATCGATGTCACCCGGTTTCCTGGAGCGTATGACCGAACCACGATGGGTGGTAGGGTCGCCACGGCCCGTAAGATTGACTGACCTCGATATGGCGGCATCGCTGCCGTGGCACCCAGGGAGTGGTCGATGATCAGACGGAAACTGTCCCACGCGGCCGGAGCCGCCCTCGCGCTCGTGCTGTCCCTCACCGGCGTCCAGGCCGTAACCGGCACGCCGGCCAGCGCGGACGTGGGGGCCACGGTCCGGACCGTCTACTACGACGCCAGCCGGGCCGGCGAGTTCCGGACCAACTTCGACCAGGCCGCCGCCAACTGGAACAGCCGGGTCAGCAACGTCCGCCTGGTCGCCGGCACCCCGGCCAGCGTCACCATCTACGTCGACAGCGGCTGGCCGCGCGCCTACGTGGCCGGACTGGGCCGGGGCACCATCTACATGGGCTGGCAGGCCGTCAACCAGGGCTACCACCGGACCCGGATCGCCACCCACGAGTTCGGCCACATCCTCGGCCTGCCCGACCGGCGTACCGGCCTGTGCTCGGACCTGATGTCCGGCAGCAGCGCCCCGGTCTCCTGCACCAACGCGTACCCGAACGCCACCGAGGCCGCCCAGGTCAACTCGCTGTTCGCCGGCAGCCTCGCGGCCAGCGCCGACGTGGCCGGCACCCACGTGTGGAACGAGGAGGCCGACGGCGACGTCACGCCGCAGGTCGTCGGCGGTGTGCCGGCCACCGAGAACTACCCGTGGATGGTCTACACCTCCGGCTGCACCGGCACGCTGATCAAGGCGAACTGGGCGGTCACCGCGAAGCACTGCGGCACCCCCAGCTCGGTCCGGGTCGGCAGCGTCAACCGCAGCAGCGGTGGCGTCGTGGTCGGCGTGAGCCGGGCGGTCAACCACCCCACCATCGACGTCAAGCTGCTCCAGCTCAGCAGTTCGGTGAGCTACGCCCCGGCACCCATCCCCACCACCTCCGGCGCGGTCGGCACGGCCACCCGGATCATCGGCTGGGGCCAGACCTGCCCGGTCCGGGGCTGCGGCGGCGCGCCGACCACCGCGTACGAGCTGGACACCTCGATCGTGTCGGACAGCCGGTGCAGCGGCATCAACGCCACGTACGAGATCTGCACCAACAACACCAACGGCAACTCGGGCGCCTGCTACGGCGACTCGGGCGGCCCGCAGGTGCGCAAGATCAACGGCGTCTGGAACCTGATCGGCGCGACCAGCCGCTCGGGCAACGGCGACCCGACCTGCGCCACCGGCCCGTCCATCTACGGTGACCTGCCGTCGATCCGTACCTGGATCAACACCCAGGTCGGCGGCCTGCCCACCGCCTGACCGGACGGTGTTCGACGGGGTGCCCGGTCGGACCGGGCACCCCGTCCGCCGGTTCGGGTCGGCCGGTCAGCCCCGGCCGGGGCGGTCGCCGACCAGCGTGGTCAGGGAGCGCGGTGCCAGCGTGACCGTCGGGTGCGGACCACCCCCGGTGACGGTGCCCGGGGACTTCTCCAGGTTGTGCGTGGAGTCGGTGCGGTACGCCGTCGGCCGCCTCAGGTCGACGCTGGTGGTGACGGCCGTGTCCGTGGTGTTGATGATCTGTACGACCTCGGTGCCGTCGGCGTTGCGGTAGGCGGAGACCTTCAGGCCCTCCCGCGTGCTGTCGACCCCGATCCGGACCGCCCCGGGCCGGACGAACCGGCTGTACGCCGCGAACGCGTAGAGGCGGGACGACACCCGGTAGCTGTCGTTGGCGTCGTCCACCTGGACCAGGGCCGCCGTCGCGCCCCGGGACGAGCCGAGCCAGAAGACGAAGGCGCTGCTGTCGGCCAGCGCCAGGGTGTCGTGGATCCGTTCGGCGACGGCGAGGCCGTCGGTGCCCCTACCGCTGTCCCAGGCTTCGTTCCAGCCGTCCGTGACGCTCGACGGCGCCCACTCCGACATCCAGGTGGGTGCCGTGGTCGGCAGCTGCCGGTCCGCCGGGCTCGCGTAACCGTGCCCGGTGAACAGGTCCAGGTACCTGCGGGCCTGCGGGTCCGACTCGATCGCCTGGGCGTACGCGGCGGACTGCTGCCAGCCGAACGAGTCGCAGCAGGCCACCTTCACGCCGGCGGCGCGGGCGACGGGGCCGAGCACCTTCACGAAGTCGGCGGCCTGGGCCGGGGTGAACCGCATCGAGGCGTAGGGGGCGGTCCAGTCGGGTTCGTTGGTGAACCCGAGTTCGTCGATCCGGATGCCCTCCTGCCGGTAGAACCGGGTGTACTGCACGAGGTACCGCGCGTACGCCTCGCGCCAGTCGCCGCCGGCACAGGAGACGCCCGGCACCCCGCAGAGCGAACCGCCGTTGTTCTCGTCGCCGTTGTCCTTCATGTAGCCCGGGGCGCTCCAGGCGTCCGCGTAGAACCGGTCGATCCCGCGTTTGCGCGCCTCTTTGGTGTACCAGACCTGGCCGCCGTCCCAGCCGTCCCACCGGTACGTCGGCGGGGCCGTCGGGCCGCCGGGGTCGGTGGGCTGGATGGAGAGCATCTTGTCGTACTCGGTGGAGGCCGACGAGCCGATGCCGAGCCGCAGGATGCTCGGGGCCGCGCCGGTCCTGCTGTCGAGCAGGAGGTCGAGGACCTCCTCGCGCTTGCGCTCGGAAAGGTTGTGCACGAGCGAGGAGCGCTGGAAGGCGATGGAGTAGCCGAACCCGTCGATGGACTGGTGGGTCTCACCACGGTCGATGTCGATCCCGGGCGGGGAGCCGGCGTGGGCGGGGGTGGTCGGCAGGACGACGGCGAGCGCGATGGCGGCCACCAGGGTGGGGGAGCGGAGCACGGGACTCTCCTTCGCGGGTGCGCGCGGTGGGTGGTGACCCGACGGAACGCGACGGGACGCGACGGCGTGGCTCCGGGTCCGTCCGGTCCGGGCAGGCACCGAATTACATCGACGAAAGCTAATGAAACCGTATCGGAGGCGATATCGGGAACTCAACACCCGCCGGGCGGTCCGGACGGCGCGATCGGCAGCTCCCGCCCCTGACCAGCCCGGGTCACGATGCTCCGGAAGTTTCGGTCGCCGGCGGGGCTCCCGGCCGACGCCCCGGCCGCCGGCCGGGAACCCGGCGGCGGTCACCCGTCCCCGGCCCGGTCGGGCCGGCCCACCTGCCGGCCCAGTTCGGTGGCGGCGTCCAGGGTGTCGGCGGCCCGACGGCGCTGCGCGGCCGAGAGGGTGACCGCGCCGGCCCGGTCCAGCGCCGCCCGCGCCGCAGCCGCGTCGTCGAGCACCAGCGCGATCTCCGCCCGGTACACCAGGGCCTCCACCGCGAGCACCGGCTCCTCGAGGGCGTCCGGCCGGGCCAGCGCGCCGTCGAGGATCTTCGCCGCCTGCCGGTGGTCACCCCGCGAGTCGGCCTGGACGACCGCGTTACCCAGCGCCGTCGCCAACCGCCCGGTCGGACCGGTCGACGCCCCGGACGGTACGGACGACGGACGGGCCGAGACGCGGATCCAGTTGCCGCCGGGGTCGACGACGCTGAAACCGGTCACCCCGTCGGCGTTGTGCCGGGGCCGGGGCCGGGTCATCCGGGGCAGCCCGGCGACCAGCACCTTCCCGTACGCGGCCCGCATGCCGGCGGCCCACGCCGCGTGCAGGGCGCCGACGTCCGGGACGAGCACCAGACACGAGCCGTACGAGGTGGCCGGGTCGAAGTCGGGCATCCCGAAGAAGTGCAGGTGCAGGTCCTCGCGGCGCAGGGCGACGTACGGGTTGGGGCGGGTCTGCCGGTGGGTCACCGTGAAACCCAGGACCCGGTAGAAGCCGGTGATGTCGTCGATGGAGCGGCACGGCAGGAGCGGCACCGTCAGTTCGTCGGCCATCCACCCTGTCTAGTGGGCACGGCACCGCGTCCGCACATGGAAGTGTCCGAACGGCCGGGCCGGGGGACCGTTCGGGCGACTGTCGGGAGTGGACCTGGCGGTCGGCGGACGCGAACAGGGGCCTCCCCGTGCCGGGGAGGCCCCTGCCGGGACCGGGGAGCGCAGGTCAGGAGAGCGTGCAGGCTACTCCGTTGACCGCGATCAGACCCGGTGCCGGATTGGCGTTACCGCCGGTCAGCGCGTTGAACCCGAAGGTCACCGTGCCGCCCGGGGCGATCGTGCGGTTGTACGACTCGTTCGTCGCCGAGACGGTGGCCCCGGACTGGGTCACCTTCGCCAGCCACGCCTCGCGCACCTTCTGGTCGCCGGTGAACGCGAACCGGACCGTCCAGCCGTCGATCGCCTTCGGGCTGGTGTTGCGGATGGTCACCTGGCCGGTGAAGCCGGTTCCGCCCTGCCAGGCCCCGTAGTTGACGTACTGGGCCGAGCAGCCCGACGTCGGGATGGCCCCGGCCTCACCCTGGTCGGCGAGGAAGGACGCGATCCAGGCCAGCGCCGAGTTCCAGTTGATCGCCACCTCGTTGGTCGAGTACGAGTTGATGTCGTCGACGTAGCAGAACATCGGCTTGCACCCGGCCAGCAGCTGCTCCACGAACGGGTCCTGGAGCGCGGCGTTCGGGCCGCCCGCGATCGAGCCGGCCGGCGGCTTGGGCAGGGCCGGGTCGAGCTGGTTGCCGAAGATCCGGCTGTGCTGGTTCTCCGCCGCGTGCTCACCCCACCCGGTCACGTACGAGATGTTCAGCGCGTTGCGGCCGAGGATGTAGTCCATCGCCTGCACCGCGCCGTCCCGGTACTTCACGTCACCGGTCAGGTCGAAGGCGGTGGCCAGCACGACGGCGTTGTTGATGATGTTGCTGTTGCCGCCCCAGAAGTAGCTGCCGGCGTCGCCGGGCATCGGCAGCCCGTACGCCTGCCGGGCGATCTCGGCCAGGTACGCGTCGGCGGCGGTGGTCACCGAGGCGCGGATCCGGGTGCGCTCGGCGGTCGGCAGGCCGTTGGGCACGGTGGCCAGGTCGAGCCGGCCCAGCGCGGCCACGCTCTGCCAGCCGAAGCCGCGCGGGTCGAACACGTCCCCGGTGTGGTGCGGCGAGGCGGTCAGGTCGGCCAGGTACGCCTGCTCACCGGTGGTCAGGTACAGCTCGGCCGCCGCCCAGTAGAACTCGTCGGTGACGTTGGTGTCGTCGTACGCGCCGCCGCCGACACCGTCGGTCGGGCTGGCGTACCGGGCCGGGTTGGCCTTCGCCGCCGCGTAGGCGGTCTTCGCGGCGGTGCCGCAGCGGGCCGCGAAGGTCGCGTCGTACGGGGCGAACAGCCGCGCGCACTGGGCGGCGGTGGCGGCCAGGTTCAGCGTGGCGGCGGTGGACGCCGGGTGCAGTTCGCGCTGCTCCGGGTCCTGGTGCGGCAGCAGCGGCAGGCCGGTCCAGTTCTTGTCGTGGATCTTGTGGTGGGCCATCCCGGCGAGCGGCTTGCCGGCCGGCACCTGCATGCTCAGCAGGAACTCGAGCTCCCAGCGGGCCTCGTCGAGGATGTCCGGCGTGCCGTTGCCGCGCTCGGGCACCCGCAGCGTGCTGTCGGCCAGCTTCGCGCCGCCCTTCGCGGTGGCCGCGGTCTTGGTCCGCTCGAAGGTGCTCAGCAGCTGGTAGGTGGCGATGCCGCCGTTGACCACGTACTTGCCGTGGTCGCCCGCGTCGTACCAGCCGCCCCGCACGTCGAGGGTGTAGTCGCAGACGCCGGGCTGGCAGGGCACGTTGGTGTCGCCCTTGTTGGGGGCCACGTCGAGGTGGCCGGCCGGGCGGGCGTACTCGTCGCCGATCAGGTCGCCGTCGATGGCGATGCCGCTGCGCTGGGCGTAGAAGAACTGCAACGCGTCCGAGCGGAGCTGGTCGTAGAGCACGCCGGAGATGTCGAACGGGTGGCTGGTCTCGCCGTCGGCGACCAGGGTCAGCCCGGTGCCCGCCGTCCGGTACGACGAGAAGCCGATGCTGTGCACGTTCTGCCCGGACGCCGGGTCCACGCCGCGCGGGGTGCTGGTGCCGCTGGCCACCACCGTGCCGGCCGCGTTCTTCAGCTGCCAGGGCAGCGGGTCGGTGGCCTCGGTGACCACGGTGGCGTTCTTCGGGCCGGCGGTCAGGTAGCCGACCTGGTTGACCCGGACCCGCGGGCCGGTGTCCGGCTCGTACGGCGCGGCCGGCTCGCCGCCGCGCAGCGAGACGTTGTCCAGGCAGAAGGTCTGCGCGGTGGGGCTGCCGCCGACCTGGAAGATGATCTGCGCCCGGCTGTCGTCGGCCGGCGCGGTGAAGGTGTGTTCGGTGCGCTGCGCGGTGCCGCCGGCGGTCACCCCGACGCTGGTGTACGTGGTGTAGGGGGCGCTGCCGAGCTGGAGGACCGCGTTGACCCGCGCCCCGGGGGTGGCGGAGGCGTCGAAGGCGAGGGTGTACGACGCGCCGGCGATCAGCGGTACGCCGTCCTGCCCGATGCCGGCGTCCCACGGGTTGGCGGTGCCGGCCGCCACGGTGGTGCAGAGCTGCCCGTCGGGGTTGGTGAGGTCGCCGGTGCCGTAGGAGAACCACGGCGAGGTGCCGGCGCTGAAGTCGCCGTTCTTGATCTGCTCGGGAAGTTCGTCCTCGGCGGCGGCGGTGGGGCCGGCGGCCGGGGCGGCGGTGGCGGGGGTGACCGTGCCGAGGCCGCCGGTGAGGGCGAGGGAGGTCGCCGCGGCGAGCAGGGTGAGGCGGTGTCGACGGCGTGGGGGTGACGTCACGACGGTTCCTTCCGGGGGACGGGCTGATCGACACCTGGGAGCGCTCCCAAGTATCGACACGATGTTTCCAGGGCGTGACCTCCGTGTCAATTGATTCGCCTGGATGCGCCGTCGGCTGTCCCGGCCTGCCGACGGAGAGTGAGATTCACCGCGCCACGGCGCGGTACGGTGATCTACTAGAGACATTCCGCCCTCCTCCTGGCAGGCTGCGTCCCATGACCCTGAAGCTGCGTTCCACGGGGGCGACCGACCGTGGCCTGATCCGGAGCGGCAATCAGGACGCCTTCCACGCCGGCACCTGGCTCGTCGCCGTCGCCGACGGCATGGGCGGGATGGCGGCCGGCGACCTCGCCAGCTCCATCGCGATGCGGACCATCGCCCCGCTGGACCTGGAGACACCGGAGGACGCGCTGGTGGCGGCGCTGCGCGGCGGCATCGACCTGGCCACCGAGCGGATCCGCCGGGCGGTCGAGGAGGACCAGGAACGGCAGGGCATGGGCACCACCCTGACGGCCCTGCTCTTCGCCCGTACCGGAAGCTGCCTGGCCCTGGCCCACGTCGGCGACTCCCGCGCCTACCTGTTCCGCGAGGGGGTGCTCAAGCAGGTCACCCGGGACGACACCTTCGTGCAGATGCTCGTCGACCAGGGCCTGATCACCCCCGAGCAGGCCAGTAGCCACCCCCGCCGGGCCGTGGTCACCCAGGCGCTCCAGGGCGGCGAGGTCTCCCCGGCGTACGCCACCATGGTCCCCTGGGCGGGTGACCGCTGGCTGCTGTGCAGCGACGGCCTCTCCAACGTGGTCCGCGCGGACACCCTCGCCGAGGTCCTCGCCGGCCACCCCGACCGGGAGGACTGCGCCCGCAAACTGATCGACCTGGCGCTGCGCGCCGGCGGGCCGGACAACGTCACCGTCGTGGTCGCCGACATCGTCGCCGAGGACTGACCGGTCGGTAGCCGGCGGCGGGGCCGGGGCCGGCGGCAGCGACGGTCGCGCAGGGCGTGGGTTCGGCGGCCGGGCCGGGGCCGGGTTCAGCGGCCGGGCCGGGTTCAGCGGCGACGGGCGGTGGTGTGCCGGGTCGGCGGCGCGGTGGTCGGGTCCTCCGGCCACGGGTGCCGGGGGTAGCGCCCGCGCAGCTCCGCCCGGACCTGCGGATACCCGACCCGCCAGAACGACGCCAGGTCGGCGGTCACCGCCACCGGCCGGCCGGCCGGCGAGAGCAGGTGCAGCAGCACCGGCACCCGCCCGTCGGCGATCCGGGGCGCCCGCTGCCAGCCGAAGGTCTCCTGGAGCTTCACCGCGAGGACCGGCGCGGTCGGGTCGGCGTACTCCACCCGGGCGCGGGTGCCGCTCGGCACGGTGATCCGCTCCGGGGCCAGCTCGTCCAGCCGGCCGGCCTGCGGCCACGGCAGCAGCCGGCGCAGCGCGGCGACCACGTCGACCCGGGCCAGGTCGGCCCGGCGGCGGGCGCGGGCCAGCTCCGGGCCGAGCCAGCGGGGCGCGTCGGCCAGCAACGCCGCGTCGGTGACGTCCGGCCAGTCGTCGCCGAGCACGTGCCGGCAGAACGCCAGCCGGTCCCGCAGCGTCCGGGCCGCCGGGGACCAGCCCAACAGGGCCAGCCCCTCGGCGCGCAGCCCGGCCAGCAGGGCCGCGCCGACCGCCGCCGGGTCCGGCCGGGCCAGCGGCCGGTCCAGCAGCTCGATCGCGCCGAGCCGGGTCACCTCCCGGGCCACCACGTCCCCGTCCGACCAGGTGATCTGCTGTTCCTCGCGGAGCAGGGCCCGACCCGCCTCCCGGGCGGTCGCCTCGTCCAGCGCGGCGGCGGCCCGGATCCGGGCGGTGGGCGCGCCGGGGGAGCGGTCTGCGACCGCCACCGCCAGCCAGTCGCTCCCGGCCAGCCCCGACCCGGGCGTCAGCTCCGCGGCGGTCCCGCCCGCCATCAGGTACGTCGTGCCACCTGGCCGGCGTACCCGGGCCAGCCGCTCCGGGTGGGCCAGCCCGACGAGCAGCCCGACGGCCAGGTCGTCGGGCAACCGGTCCCGCCCGGCCCGTCGCCCGACGGGCCCGGCGCCCGTCCGGTCCCGGCCGGAGGCGTGCGGATCGTCGGGTGAGTTCGTCCGGTCCCGTCCGGTCCGCTGCCCGGCGGGCAGGGTGGTCGTGCGGTCCCGTCCGGACGGGCGCGGGTCGTCGGTAGCGGCGGTCGTCCGGTCCGGCCCGGAGCCGGGCGCGGCGGGCAGGGCGGCGCGCAGTCGGCGTACCTCGGTGCGCCAGCGGGCGGTGGCGGCCGGATCGGTGCCGGCGCGCAACCGCCGCCAGGTCGCCGCCAGGTCGTCCCCCGGGCCGGACTCCTCGCTGAGCAGGGCGACCACCTCGGCGGCCCGGTCCGCGCCGACCAGGTCCGCGCCGTCGAGCAGCGCCCGACCCAGCCGGGGGTGCGTGCCGGTCGCGGCGATGGCCCGGCCCCGCCCGGTGATCCGCCCGTCCGCGTCCACCGCGCCGAGCGTGCCGAGGGTCTGCCGGGCCACCGTCAGCGCCGCCGCCGGCGGTGGATCGGGCAGCGCGAGACCGGTGCCGTCCGGCTGCCCCCACGCGGCCAGCTCCAGCGCGAACCCGGTCAGGTCGGCGGTGGCGATCTCCGGTTCCGGCTGCGCGGCGAGCCGCTCGTGGGTGCCCTCCGACCAGCAGCGGTAGACGTGCCCGGGGGCCTCCCGCCCGGCCCGGCCGGCCCGCTGGGTCGCGGCGGCCCGGGAGACCGGGACGGTGACCAGCGCGCCCAGCCCCCGGGCCAGGTCGGTGCGGGCGACCCGGCTGAGCCCGGCGTCGACCACCACCCGGACGCCGGGCACGGTGAGGCTGCTCTCGGCGACCGCCGTCGCCAGCACCACCCGTCGCCGGTCGGCCGGGCGCAGCGCGGCGTCCTGTTCCGCGCCGCGCTGCCGCCCGTGCAGTGGCACCAGGGCGATCCGGTCGCGCAGGTCGGCCAGCCGGGCGGTGACCGCGGCGATCTCGCCCGCCCCGGGCAGGAAGACCAGCACGTCGCCGTCCCGTTCGGCCAACGCCCGCCGCACGGTGGCGGACACGTGGTCGAGCAGGGCGGGATCGACCCGGTTGCCCCGGTAACCGGTGCCCGGTCGGGGCGGCGGCGTCCAGACCCGGGTCACCGGGTGCAGGGCCGCCGCCGCCCGGACCACCGGCGCGGGCTCCCCACCGGAGCCGAGCAGGGCGGCGAACCGGTCCGCCTCGGCGGTCGCCGACATGGCCAGCAGCCACAGGTCCGGACGGAGCGCGGCGCGGGCCTCCACGGTGAAGGCGAGCGCCAGGTCGGCGTCGAGTTGCCGTTCGTGGCACTCGTCCAGCAGCACCGCCGCCACCCCGGGCAGTTCCGGATCGTGGTGCAGCCGCCGTACCAGCAGGCCGGTGGTGACCACCTCGATCCGGGTGTCCGGGCCGGTCCGCCGGTCGCCCCGGACGGCGTACCCGACCCGGTCGCCGACCCGTTCCCCGAGCAGCGCCGCCATCCGGCGCGCCGCCGCGCGGGCGGCCACCCGGCGCGGCTGGGCGATCACCACCCGCCCGGCGACCCGGTCGGCCACGGCGAGCGGGGTCAGGGTGGTCTTGCCGGTGCCCGGCGGGGCGACCAGGACGGCGCTGCCCGCCGCGTCCAGCGCCGTCGTCAGCGCCGGCAGCACCGGCCGGACCGGCAGGTCGAGGGGTACGTCGCGGAGCACGCCCCAGTCTCGCACCACCGGCTGCCCGGGGCGGCGGTGCCGGCGGGCCGTCTCCCGACCCGACCGGTTCAGCGGAGGGCGTCGATCCCGGCGACGAAGGCGTGCCACGCCGACCGGTCGAAGGCCAGCACCGGGCCGCCGCGGTCCTTGCTGTCCCGGACGGCCACCCGGGCGTCGACGCCGGCGACCTCCACGCAGTTGCCGTTGCCGCTGCTGCGCGTGCTGGTGTGCCACCGCGCACGGGCCAGGTCGGGGGCGGTCATCGTGGTTGTACCTCTCGTCTGCACTGAAGCGTGGTGCGGTCACGCAAAGTAGCGAGAAGCGTCCTCAAGACGGGTCATGGAGTCCGCCGGAGTGAGCGCCATCCGGCACAGCTTCTCGTGCACCAGGGTATACCCACGCACGTGCCCGGCACCCTCCAGTGCCAGCCCCATCGTGAGGTTGTCCAGGTAAACCACGGCGTCGTCGGCGGCGTCGGCGAAGTGCAGGATCACGTACGGCGTGCTCATCGCGGGGTGCCCGCCAGCCGTGAATGGAAGTACCTGAATGGTTACGTTCGGTAGTTGCGCTACTCGGTGGATGTGGGTCATCTGATCGGCCATCACCGGCGCGCCGCCGACCGGCCGGCGCAGCACCGCCTCGTTGAGCACCACCGACATCTGCACCGGCGCGTCCCGGTGCAGCACGCTCTGCCGGTGCAGCCGGGCGGCGACCTTGCGCTCCAGCCCGTCCTCGCCGGCGGTCAGCCGGTAGATCTCCCGGGCGTACGCCTCGGTCTGGAGCAGGCCGGGCACCACCTCGGCCTCGTACGTGCGCAGCGTCGCCGCCTCGGCCTCCAGTCCGACGTAGAACTCGAACCACTCCGGCAGGACGTCGCTGTAGTTCTGCCACCAGCCGCGCTGCTGCGCCCCCCGGGCGATCTCGATCAGCGCCTCGGCGTCGGCCCCGGTGACCTGGTACAGCGCCAGGGCCGCCCGTACGTCGCGGGGCTTGATGCCGATCTGCGCGTTCTCGATCCGGGAGAGGTTGCTCTTGGACATGTCGAGCTGCCGGGCGGCGACATCGAGGGTCATCCCGGCGCGTTCCCGCAACTGCCGGAGTTCCCGGGCGATGCGGCGGCGACGGACGGTGGGGCTGGCGGTCACGCGGGCGAGTCTGCCACGCGCTCTATCCGCAGGTCACCGGCCCCGCTTGTGCAACATCCCGAATCCGGGAGTTGCATCAGATCGATCATGAGTGCATTCTTTTCTCCGGCCTGAGATCACTGTGGACGAGCCGACCGGGAGGGACCGTTGCTCATCGCCGACGAGTTCTTCCTCATCGCCCACGACGACAGCCGAGGCCGACCCCGGCTGAACCCGACAGCCACCGGCCTCGGCCTCGCCGCCGGCCTGCTCGGCGAACTGATCCTCACCGGACGGATCACGGTCGCCGGCGGGCGGGTGTCCGTGCTGGACCGTCGTCCTCCCGGCGACGCGCTGGCCGGCACCGTGCTGGCCCAGCTCACCCGCGCGGGCCAGCACCCGGCGGTACGCACCTGGCTCGGTCTCCTGGCCCGGACGGCCGCCACCGCCGTGGGCGAACGGCTCAGCCGGACCGGGGTGATCCGCCGGCAGGAGAAACGCGGCCTGCTGCGTACCACGGTCAGCTACGTCGCCACCGACCGCAACGCGCTGGCCTGGCCCGCCACCCGGTTGCTGGCCCTGCTGGACCGCCCCCAGCCGCCCACCGTGCCGGACGCCCTGCTGATCGGGCTGGTCTCGGCCACCGGGCTGACCCGTGAGGTGCTCTGGGACGCCGACCCGCGCGCCCGGCGTCGCTTCGGGGTGCTCCTGCCGGCGCTGCCCCGGCCACTGCGGGAACTGGTCGGGCAGACCGAGGCCGCCGTCGGCGCGGCCGTGCTCCGCGGCTAGCGGCCGCCACTCCCTCCTCCGATCGGACCGTCCGTTGCTTCCCGCGCCGATGCACCCGTCCGCGACCCCCGGCCGACCGGACGACGTCCCCGAAGCGGTGGCCGCGGGTGGGCGCGGCGTCCCGTCGGTGCTCCTCTTCACGCTCTCCGCGGCGGCCCCGCTGACCGTGGCGGCCGGCGCCATGACCATCGGGTACGCGGTGACCGGGCGGACCGGGCTCGCCCCGGCCCTGCTCGCCGTCGCCCTGGTGCTCGCCCTGTTCACGGTCGGGTACGTGGCGATGTCCCACCGGATCGCGACCGTCGGCGGCTTCCACGCCCACGTCGCGCGGGGACTCGGGCGGCCGGCCGGGGTCGGCGTGGCCTGGGTCGCGCTGATCGCCCGGAACGCCCTCCAGGTCGGGCTCTACGGGCTGGTCGGCGCGGCCGGCGCGCCGCTGCTCGTGCTGTGCTTCGGGGTCGCCCCGTCCTGGTGGCTGCTGACCCTGGCCGCCTGGGCGCTGGTCGCCGTGCTGGGCGTGCTCCGGGTGGACGTCACCGGACCGGCGCTGGCCGTCCTGCTGTCGGCCCAGGTCATCGTGCTGCTCGTGTTCGACCTGGGGCAACTGCTCCGCCCGGCGGACGGCACGGTGGACCTCGCCCCGCTCTCCCCGGCGCACCTGGTCGCCCCGGGGGTCGGCGCGCTGTTCGTCGTCGCCGTCATCGGGTTCGTCGGGTTCGAGTCGGCGGTGCTGCTGCGCGAGGAGAGCCGGGACCCCCGGCGGACGGTCCCCGCCGCGACGTACCTCGCGGTGGGGACCGTCGGCGTGCTCCTCGCCTTCACCGCCTGGACGACGACGGTGGCGACCGGCCCGGACCGGGTGGTCGCCGCCGCCGGGGAGCAGGGCGTGGAGCTGCTGTTCAACCTGGCCGGGGAGCACCTCGGAGCCGGCGTGGTGCCGATCGGGCTGGCCGTCCTCACCACCTCGGTGCTCGCCGCGCTGGTCTCGCTGCACCACAGCGTCGCCCGGTACGCCTTCGCGCTGGGCCGGGAGCGGGTGCTGCCGGCGGCGTTCGGCCGGGCCACGCCCCGGACCGGCGCGCCCCGGGTGGCGTCGGCCGCGCAGAGCGTCCTCGGGTTCGTGGTGATCGCCGGGTGTGTGGTCGCCGGCGTGGACCCGGTACGGGACCTGTTCTACCGGGCCGCCGTGCTGGGCGGTCTCGGGCTGCTGCTGGCGACCACCGTGACGTCGCTGGCGGTGCTGGTCTTCTTCGTCCGGGTGCCCACCGGCGAACACCCGTGGCGGCGGATGGTCGCCCCCGGGCTGGCCACCGTTGCCCTGGTCGCGATGAGCGGGGCGGCGCTGGCCGACGTCGGCACGCTGCTCGGCGGGCCGGCGGAATCCGTGTCGCGCTGGGCGTTCCCGGCCGTGTTCCCGCTGGTGGCGCTGCTCGGCACCGGCTGGGCGCTGCGGCTGCGCGCCCGCCATCCCCGTGGGTACGCGCGTCTCGGTCTCGGTCCGGAGGGCGCGGCGGCCGAGCTGCTCGCCCCGCCCGGCGGCCCGGAGCGGCCGGTCCCGCTGTACGGGAGGTCCGGCCGGGACCGCTCCTGACCGGCGGACCGTTCCTGGCGGTGGCGAGCTGTGCCTGGCGGCGGGCCGGTCCTGACGGCGGTGGCGGGCCGGGGGCGCTCCTGAACGGGGGGGCGGGCACGACGAAGGCCGGGCCACCTCACAGGCCCGGCCTTCGTCGTACCGTGGTCAGTACATGGGTCAGTACGTGCCGTCGAGCTGCCCGCGCAGCTTGGTCAGCGCCCGGGCCAGCAGCCGGGAGACGTGCATCTGGGAGACACCGATCTGCTCGGCGATCTGCGACTGGGTCAGGTTGCCGTAGAACCGGAGGGTGAGGATCTTCTGCTCGCGCTCGTCGAGCGTGGCCAGCGCCGGCCCGAGGGCGACCCGCAGCTCGGCCAGCTCGAACTCGCCGTCCTCGCCGCCCAGCATGTCGCCCAGCTCGGTGGCCCGCTCGCCGTCGCCGGTCGGGGTGGACAGGGACACCGCGTTGTAGGCGCGGGCACCTTCCAGGCCCTCCAGGACCTCTTCCTCGGTGAGGTTGAGGTGGGTGGCGATGTCGGCGACCGTCGGGGAGCGGCCCAGCGTCTGTAGCAGCGAGCTGTTCGCGTCGGAGATCGCCAGCCGCAGCTCCTGGAGCCGCCGCGGCACCCGGATGTCCCAGGTGCGGTCGCGGAAGTGCCGCTTGAGCTCGCCGATGATGGTGGGGATGGCGTACCCGGCGAAGTCGACGCCGCGGGAGGGGTCGAACTTGTCGATCGCCTTGATCAGGCCGACGGCGGCGGTCTGGGCCAGGTCGTCGGTGGGTTCGCCACGGCCGCTGTACCGGTGGGCGAGGTGGTTGGCCAGGGGCAGCCAGGCCTCGATGGCCCGGTCCCGCAGGGCGGCCCGGGACGGGTGGCCGGCGGGCAGCGCGGCCATCGCGTTCAGCAGGTCGGCGGCGCTGTCGGTGAGGGCCCGGGGGTCGAGCTTCTCCGGGGCGGCGGGTGGTGTGGTGTCCGCCTGCGTAATCGTTGGCGCGGTCATGGGTGGTCCTCCCTGCACCTCGTCCGCGGATAAAGACATGAGGCTGTGGTTTAGCTTCAGTTAGGCCGTTCGAGACATACCTTAACCTGATCGTGCCGGCAAAAGCTAGCCGAAAGTACGATGTGCTTATCCCTCATGTTGCAACGAAACGGACAAAGCTCCCGGTAAAGCCGGCAAGGGTGGTCGGGATTGCCGATCCTGCTACCACGTCGTCACCGTGTGCTGGTCGCGGCACGCGGAGCCGCTCACTGTCGGCTTCCCGTCGTTGCTCAGCGTCACCGCAGGACGTACCGTCGGGCGCACGTCCACCCGGAGGTGCCGTGCCCGACCACGCCGCCGCGCAACTCGTCGTGCAGAGCCGCATGCTCCAGCTCGGCTGGCTGCCGGCCGACCCCGCCGCCGTCGCCGCCGCCCTGCCGGCCGGACTGCACGCCGCCCCGGGCCACCCGGTGGTGCTCACCCAGTACGTGGTGGACGACGACGCCCAGACCTCCGGGTTCGAGGCGTACTCCGTCACCGGGCTCGGGGTCGCCCTGGCCGGCCCCGACGGCCATCCGGCAGACCGAGACCGACCTGCGCATGACACGGCCGACGAACCCGCCCGCTGGTGGGCCTGGCAGCTCACCTCCAGCCCCCGGGTCCGGGACCACACCGCCGCCAGCGGCGTACCGGCCCGCCCCGGCCACACCCGGCTGACGGTCACCGGCGGAACCCTGCTCGCCGTCACCGAGGCCGACGGCGCACCGCTGATCCGGCTCCGCGTCCGGGTCGGTGACCCGGGGCACACCGTGCTGCGCGGGCGGGAACGCCAGGTGGCCCTGCGGGACGGGCGCGCCCACGACGTGCGGCACCCGTACGTGGTCGAGCCGGTCAGCCCGTTCGAGGTCGAGTCGGTGGAGTTCCTCCGCCCGGAGCACCCGGTCTGGGCGCTGCGCCCGGCGAACCCGCTGACCATCCTGCACGGCTTCTACTCACCCCGGGCCTCCTTCGCCCACCTGGGCGGCTGACCACGCCGCCCCGGGGGAGAACCGGCCGGCGGGTCACCAGCGGCCGGCCAGCCGGGCCCGCAGCGGCCGGCCGTCCGGGTCGTAGACCAGCCGGTACGCCGGCAACGCCCAGGCCCGGGTGTACCACGCCAGCCGCTCGGGCCGGTGCGGGCGGAGCCGGCCCGGTGGCCGGGGGCCGACCCGCCCCCGGTCGTACCAGTCCTGCAACGCGTCCGCGGCGGCGGTGATCGCCGCGACCGCGTCCGCCGGGTCCAGCAGATCGTCGTCCGCGCTGCCGTCGTCCGGGCGGTCCAGGTGTTCCCGCCACAGCCGCAGCCGCAGGTCCCGGGCGAAGGTCCGCGCGCCGTCGCCCAGCCCGGCCGGGTCGACCGGCGCGCGCTCGTCCCGGGTCCCGTCGAGCACCGCGCAGGACAGCTCGCTGTCGTGGGTCCACGAGCGGCGGTTGAAGTTGTCGCTGCCCACGCTGGCCCAGACGTCGTCGACCACGCAGACCTTCGCGTGCACGTAGACCGGCCCACCGTCGTGGTTCTCCACGTCGAAGACGTGCACCCGGTCGGCGGCGGCCTGCTGGCACAGCGCCAGCGCCTGCTCCCGGCCGACCATGTTCGGCGGCAGCGCCAGCCGTCCGTCCACGTCCGGGAAGCGCGGCACCACGGCGACCAGGTGCAGCTCCGGGTGCCGGCGCAGGGCACCGGCGAACAGCTCGGCCACCTCCTTGGACCAGAGGTACTGGTCCTCCACGTAGATCAGCCGGCGGGCCCGGCGGACCGCCTTGGTGTAGCCCCGGGCCACCGTCCGCTCCCCGTCCGGGGCGAACGAGTACCGCGGGCGTACCGCCGGATAGGTGCGCAGCACCTGCACGTGGTGCGGGCCGCAGGGCGGCGGGTCCGGGGGCTGCTCGGGCAGCGGGTCCGGGCGCAGGTCCGCGCCGCGCAACCGGTCCCGCAGGTACGCCATCGGGTTCTCCGAGTCCAGCGGCATCGGGTCGGTCCAGCGTTCCCGGAAGACGGTGTCCAGCGCGCCGACCACCGGCCCCCGCACCGCCAGCTGCACGTCGTGCCAGGGCGGGTGCGGGCCGTACCGGGGGGACATCTGCACCGCCTGCGGGTCGCCCCGGTGCGTCGCGTCGTCCCGCCGGCTGTGGCAGAGGTCGATCCCGCCGGCGAACGCGACGTCCCGTTCCGGGTGGCCGGGACGGCGCAGCACCACCAGCTTCTGGTGGTGCGAACCACCCCGGCGGACCCGCTGGTCGAGCAGGACCTCACCCCCGGCGGCCGAGATCGTCTCGCTGAGGTCGCGGTTCTCCGCCTCGCTGTACGCCAGCGTGTCCAGGTGGGACCGCCAGATCAGCCCCTTGACCACCACGCCGCGCTGGGCGGCCCGGGCGAAGAGCTGGGCGACCGTCGGCCCGTCGGGGCGCATCCGCTGGTCGGGGTCGCCCCGCCAGTCGGTGAAGAACAGGTGGTCGCCGGCCTCGAGCGCCTCGACCTCCCGGACCAGCCGGTCGAAGTAGGCGGCACCGTGAATTAACGGCTCGGCAAGGTTTCCGTCGGCCCAGGCGGGTAACTCCGAGATCGGGTTGGCGCGTTCCCCAGTGCTGAGGAACCAGTCCTCGACGGTCACGCTCCAGCCTCCCGGGGTCGACGACGCCCTCACCGTAGGGCCCGGATCGTCGGTCCGCACGCCGGTGGCCGTTTCGGACGTCCACCGAAGGCCATTCCGTGATCAGTCGGACACCGAGGAGGACACGCACCATGCCGGTCGAGAGGACGCACGCCCAGTCCGAGCAGCACGCCCCGCAGGCGGTGGAGAGCGAGCGCGGAGCGCTGGTGGCCGTACTGCTCATGGTGATCCTGGGCGTCGCGGGGATCTTCGCGGTCTCCTGACCGCCACCCCTGGGACACCGTACGACCCCACACGGGCGCCACCGGTCGGGAACCGGTAGCGCCCGTCCGGTCACCTCAGGAGGCCGGACCGCCGTCGGTGTGCGGAACCCGCTCGGTCGGGATCACCCCGAGCCGGCCGGCCTGGTAGTCCTCGAAGGCCTGAATGAGTTCCTCGCGCGTGTTCATCACGAACGGGCCGTACTGTGCCACCGGCTCCCGGATGGGCTGCCCGCCCATGACGTAGACGTCCATCGCCGGGGTACGGCTGTCCTGCCGCTCGTCGGCGGCGAAGCGCAGCGCGTCACCCGGCCCGTGCACGGCGAGCTGGCCGGTGTGGACCGGCCGGCGGTCGGTGCCGACCGTGCCGCGCCCACCGAGGACGTACACCAGGGCGTTGAAGTCCGGCCGCCAGGGCAGGTCCACCTGGGCGCCCGGCTGCACGGTGACGTGGGTGATGGTGATCGGGGTGTGCGTGCTGCCCGGCCCCCGGTGCCCGGCCACCTCACCGGCGATGACCCGCAGCAGCGCGCCGCCGTCGGGGGTGGTCAGCAGGGCCGACTCCTTCCCCCGGATGTCCTGGTAGCGCGGCGGGTTCATCTTCGCCACCCGGGGCAGGTTCACCCAGAGCTGGAGGCCGTGGAAGAGGCCCCCGCTGACCACCAGGTGCTCCGGCGGGGCCTCGATGTGCAACAGGCCGCTACCCGCGGTCATCCACTGGGTGTCGCCGTTGGTGATCCGGCCGCCACCGCCCTGGGAGTCCTGGTGGTCGAAGACACCGTCGATGATGTACGTGACGGTCTCGAAACCCCGGTGCGGATGCCACGGGGTTCCCTTCGGCTCGCCGGGCGCGTACTCCACCTCGCCCATCTGGTCGAGGTGCAGGAAGGGGTCCAGCTCGGTGACGGGCACCCCGGCGAAGGCCCGGCGGACCGGGAACCCCTCGCCCTCGAAACCGCTCGGCGCGGTGACCATGCGGCGGACCGGACGGAAGGCGGTGTCGCCGTCGTCCAGCCGGGGCAGGCGTGGCAGGACGAGGACGTCGTCCACGGTGATGGCGGGCATGGCACCAAATGTAGCCCCAGCCCGGGGCGTCTCCGCCCGCTCCCGGCAGCCGTCGGACCCACCCCTAGGGGTGTCGACTGCGGGTCATTTCGGCGTGACGCATGGTGGTCAGGTTGATCGACATCAGTGAACATAGTGGTTGTCCGGTTCCGCCCTGATGTACCGGTGACTAGCGATTCCGATCGCTCTCACCTTCTGTCATGCTCTGGTGACGGAAGGTGTGGCACACGACGAGGAGCGCCCATGAAACGACGCAGGCCAGGCCGGACCGGGCCGGAGATCGCCTTTCCCTGCGCCCGGGCCATGCGTTCCGACGCGGCGCGCCAGCGCGGGCTTCCCGGCGCGCGCGGGCTGCCCCGGGACGCGCCGGCCCCCGGCCCGGTCTCCTTCCTCGCCCCGACCACGCCCGGCGGTGGGCTCTTCCTCCCGGTCTGTGGCCTCGACCCGCAGACCGGCCCGTTCGGCGGTGGTCCCGGCCCGTGGAGTCCGGAAGCCGTCGCGCGCCGGCTGCGGCCCCAGTTCGACGGCCGGCTGCACCTGCCCGGCGGCGCCGGCTACGAGGCCGGCCGCTCGGCCTGGCGGCGCGACGTCGACCAGCAGCCCCTGCTGGTGGCCGAGGTCACCGACGCGGCGGACGTGGCACGGGCCGTGATCACCGCCCGCGAGTTCGAGGTACCGGTCGGCGTGCAGGCCACCGGGCACGGCACCGTACGCCCCACCGACGACGGGGTGCTGCTGAACCTGGCCCGGCTGACCTACGTCGAGATCGACCCCGAGCGGGCCACCGCCCGGGTCGGTGGTGGGGCCCGGTGGGGTGACGTCATCGCCGCCGCCGCGCGCTACGGGCTGGCCCCGATCTCCGGTTCCTCGTCCCAGGTGGGCGTCGCCGGGTACACCCTCGGTGGCGGGCTCGGCTGGTTGTCCCGCCGGTACGGCTTCGCCGCCGACAGTCTGCTGCGCGCCGAGGTGGTGACCGCCGCCGGCAACCGGCTGGTCGCCGGCCCCGACCACGACGTGGACCTGTGGTGGGCGCTGCGCGGTGGCGGCGGCAACTTCGGCGTGGTCACCGAACTGTTGCTGCGGCTGTACCCGGTGACCGAGGTCTACGGTGGGCTGGCCTACTTCCCGGCCGAGCGGGCCGGCGACATCCTGGCGTACCACCGGGACCACGCGGCCGACCTGCCGGACGAGTTCTCCAGCGTGCTGAGCCTGCTCCGGCTGCCCGACCTGCCGGCCACCCCGGAGCCGCTGCGCGGCCGGCCGGTGTTGTCGCTGCGGGTCTGCCACACCGGGTCGCCGGACCAGGGGCGGCGGGCGCTGGCCCCGCTGCTGGCGGTGGCCGGCCCGCCGCTGCTCGGCGGGTACCGTCAACTGGCCTGGCCGGCGACCGACCTGCTGGACGGCCCGCAACCGTCACCGCAGATCCTCCAGGCGCACACCGACCTGCTCCAGGGGCTCAGCGACGAACTGATCGAGGTGCTGCTGGCCGAGATCCACGGCACCGACCGGACCAGCCCGGACGAGTCACCGGTGACCGTGATCGAGTTGCGGCACGTCGGCGGGGCGCTGACCCGTCCCGGCCCTGACGACGGGCCCGCCGGACACCGGGACGCGACGTACGCGCTGCTCGCGGTGGCCCCGGACCTGCGCCCCACCGATGTGCCGGCGGCCCGGGGGTACCTGGCGTCCTTCGCCCGGCGGGTGCGGCCGTACGCGACCGGGGGAGTGCTGCTCAACTTCCTCACCGACCCGAGCCGTACCGCGGCGGCGTACCGGCCGGCGGATCTCGGGCGACTCACCGCCCTCAAGCGGGTCTACGACCCGGAGAACATCTTCCACCGCAACCACAACATCCCGCCCGGCCACTGACCGGGGCGGAGACGGCGCGACGCCGGCCCTCCGACGGGGAGGACCGGCGTCGGGGAGGGATACGTCAGCCGCCGTGCCCCTGGTGCGCGGCGTGCCCGGCACCCTGGCCGCCGTGGTCGTGGCCGCCCCCGGGGGTGCCCGCCCGCTGCCCCGGCTCGACCACCACGAACTGCCCCATCATCCCCTCGTCCTCGTGGAACAGGATGTGGCAGTGGTACATGTACGGCGTGTCCGGGTCGGCGTGGTCGGCGAACCGGGCGATGATCCGGTACTGCCGGTTCGGGTAGAGGTAGATGGTGTCCTTCCAGCCGCTGAGCTGCGGCGGCGGTTGCCGTCCGTCCACGTCGAGCACCTGGAACTGGACGTCGTGCACGTGGAAGTTGTGCTGGAGCGCCTCCTGGCTGCGCACCTCCCACACCTCCGTGGTGCCCTTGGTGACGGTGGCGTCGATCCGGTCCATGTCCATCGCGTCACCGTTGATCCGGGTGCCGGAGAAGGTGAACGACCGGGTCTGCGCCGCCTGCGCCGGGTCCAGCCGGGGCGTGTCGACCAGCGTGGCCGGCAGTTCCGGCCGTTCCGCCAGCCGGTCGGCGGCCCGCAGTTGGAGGACGTCGAAGGTGTCCTCGCCGCCGTTGAACCGCTCCTGCCAGGCGTCCGCGCCCATGTCCGGCGGGTAGCTGCGCAGCACCGGCCGCTCACCGGGGCGCACGTCGACCACGATCTCCGCCCGTTCGCCCGGCGAGAGCATCACCCGGTTCATCCGGTACGGCTGGTCGAGCAGCCCGCCGTCCGTGCCGACCAGGGCGAACTCCCGGTCGTCGGCGAAGCCGAAGTCGAAGACCCGGGCGTTGGACGCGTTCAGCACCCGCAGCCGCACCCGTTCGCTGGTCACGTCCAGGTACGGGGCGGTCGCGCCGTTGACCACGATGGTGTCACCGAGCAGGCCGACCCCGCTGAACAGCGGCGCGCCCTCCTTGAGGTTCCCGTTGCCGGCGAACCGCTTGTCCTGCACGATCACCGGCACGTCGTCCACGCCGTACCGGTTCGGCAGGTCGGCGACCGAGGTGGCCGGGTCGTCGATCAGGAACATCCCGGCGAGTCCCCGGTAGACGTGCGCGGCGGTCTCGCCGTGCGGGTGCGGGTGGTACCACAGGGTGCTGGCCGGCTGGTCCACCGTCCAGGTGGGGGACCAGCTCCTGCCGGCCGGCACCATCTGGTGCGGGCCGCCGTCCATCCGGGCCGGCAGGTGCATGCCGTGCCAGTGCACGGTGGTCTCCTCGTCCAGACCGTTGTGGACGTTCACCAGCACCTGCTCGCCCCGGGCGGCCCGCAGGGTGGGGCCGAGGTACGCGCCGTTGAAACCCCAGGTGTCGGCGGTACGGTCGCCGAAGTCGTGGCGTCCGGTCTGGGCCCGCAGCTCGAAGACCCGCCGTCCCTGCGCGTCGACGGTGGACGGTGCCAGCGGCGGCACCGGCAGCGCGTGCACGAAGTCGATCTTGCCGGCGGTGGAGACGGTCGTGGAGTTGAACATCCAGGCCACCCCCGCCACGCCGGCCGCGCACAGCAGCACGACGGCGACGGTGGCGAAGATCAGCACTCGCCGCAGCGGGCGCATGGGCAATCACCTCTGGGTGTGGAGGGGTAGGTACATCAGTAGCCTGGCTCCGTATCGACAGGGGCGTCCACCTGTCCCTCCCAACCCCAGGGAAAACGCAGGGTTCACCCTGAGCCGGGGCCGAGCCGGCGTCGCCGGCAGGTCAGGGCCGGGTCGGGACGCGCCTGGTCAGCGCGGTGCGGGCGACCCTGACCAGCACCATGCCGGCGACGCGCCGTGATCCCGGCCCGACCCTGGAATCGCCAGGACGCGGCCTCAGTCGCGACCCGAGATGTAGGCCGGCTACGGATCACCCTGTTAAGGTGGCGTATCTACAAGTAGACAAGCTATCTATCTGAGCCGTTGAGTCTCAGGAGGTCGAACGCTGATGACCGCATCTTCCGCCGCAGCTCCACCGACGCGCCGCCCGAGTGTCTTCGAACGCCTCGGCGGGTGGTCCTACCGTCGCCGGTGGATCGCCGTCGTGCTCTGGGTGCTCGTGCTGGCCGGTGTCACGGTCGCCTCCCAGGTGGTCGGCAGCGACTACCGCAACGACTTCTCGCTGCCCGGCACCGAGAGCCAGCAGTCCCTGGACCTGCTCGAGGAACGCGCCCCGGTGCAGTCCGGCGAGTCCCTCCAGATCGTCTTCGAACGGGAGGCGGGTCTGCGTGACCCGGCCGTCCAGGGGCGCGTCGAGGCGATGCTCGCCGAGGTCAAGGAGCTGCCCCACGTCGCCGGCGTGCAGAGCCCGTACGAGGGCTTCGGCATCTCCGAGCAGGGCACCATCGGGTACGCCACGGTCGCGCTGGACGGCCAGTCCGCCGACGTGCCGGCCGACGACGTACGGAAAATCATCGACGTCGCCGGCGAGGCCGAGGGCGAGGGCCTGCGGGTGGAGCTCGGCGGGGCCCCGATCCGCGCCGTCCAGGAGGGCGGCGGTGGCGGCGCCGAGTTCGCCGGCATGATCGCCGCCCTGGTCATCATGGTGATCCTGTTCGGCTCGATCGTCGCCGCCAGCCTGCCGCTGGTGATCGCGATCTTCGGGGTCGGTGCCGCGATCGGCCTGATCGGCCTCGCCTCGCACGTCGCCACCATCGCCGACTTCACCGCCCCGCTGATGATGCTGGTCGGCCTCGGCGTCGGCATCGACTACGCCCTGCTGATCTTCTCCCGCTACCGCTCCGAGCTGCTGCGCGGCGTGGACCGCCGGCAGGCCGCCATCAACGCCCAGGACACCGCCGGGCGGACGGTCTTCTTCGCCGGCTGCACGGTCATCCTGGCCCTGATGGGCCTGGTCGTGCTCGGCCTCGGCTCCCTCCAGGGCGTCGCGCTCGCCGTCGCGCTGACCGTGCTGGTCACCATGCTCGCCTCGCTCACCCTGCTGCCCGCGCTGCTGGCCATCGTCGGCGGCCGGATCGAGAAGGGCGTGCAGAAGCGGATCGCCAAGGGCAAGGCCACCGAGGGCGCGGTGTGGCGGCGCTGGGTGACCTGGGTGCAGAAGTACCGCTGGCTCAACGCCCTGGTCCCGCTGGCCGTCCTGGTCGCCCTGGCGGTCCCGGTGATCAACATGAACCTCGGCTTCGCCGACGCCGGCAACGACCCGGAGAGCACCCACAGCCGCCAGGCGTACGACCTGCTGGCCGAGGGCTTCGGGCCGGGCTTCAACGGGCCGCTGATCGTCCTCTCCGACGGCAGCCCGGAGGACGCCACCCGGGCCCAGAGCGCCATCGGGGCGACCGACGGCGTCGCCACCGCCGTACCGCCGAACACCATCGGCGAGAACCTGTCGCTGATCATCGTGCTGCCGGAGTCCAAGCCGCAGGACCAGGCGACCATGGACCTGGTCGACCGGCTGCGGGAGAACGTCCTGCCGCCGGTGGCGCAGGAGACCGGGGCGACGTACCTGATCGGCGGCAGCACCGCCGCCACGGTGGACTTCTCCGAGGCGGTGGCCGCGAAGATGCCCATCTTCGTGCTGGTCGTGGTCGGGCTCTCCATCCTGCTGCTGATCCTGGTCTTCCGGTCGCTGCTCATCCCGCTGTTCGCCTCGGTGCTCAACGTGCTCAGCGTGGGCGTGGCGCTGGGCATCATGACCCTGGTCTTCCAGGACGGCCGGCTCGGCGTCGAGCCCGGCCCGATCGAGGCGTACGTGCCGGTCATGATCTTCGCGGTGGCCTTCGGTCTCTCCATGGACTACCAGGTCTTCCTCCTCTCCCGGATGCACGAGGAGTGGGAGCGGACCAAGGACCCCACCCTGGCGATCCGCGAGGGCATCGCGACGACCGGGAAGGTGGTCACCGCGGCCGGCGCGATCATGGTGGTGGTGTTCGCCGCCTTCATGCTCAGCCCCACCCGGATGCTTGCCCAGTTCGGGCTCGGCCTGGCGGTGGCGATCCTGGCGGACGCCCTGCTGATCGGCTGCCTGATCCTGCCCGCCCTGATGCAGATCTTCGGGCGGAAGGCATGGTGGCTGCCCCGCTTCCTGGCGCGGGCGCTGCCCCGGGTCGCTCTCGAGCACAGCGGTGCCGACCGGCCTGCCGATGGTCCGGCCGACCGGGACACCGACCGGCCGACCGACGGGCCCACCGATCGGTCCACCGATCGGCCTGCTGACGGGCCCGCCGATCGGCCCGCCGACCGGGAGGCGGCGCAGGCCAGGCGGACCTGAGGCGATGACGGTCGCCGCAGGCCCCTGACCGGGGGCCTGCGGCCGGGTCCGGCCCGTCGGCGACGCACGGCGTCGCCGACGGGCCGGACCCACTGGCGGCCGGCCAGGACCGGGCTGGACGGGAAGAGCACGAGGTCAGTCAGTCGCACGCGGTTCCCCGGAGGGTCCGCGCCGCAGGTGGTCCCGCCGTTCGGCGGCGAGGACCGCGCCGGAGCGGGCGGGCGGACGGGGATGCATCGGCCGCGGGAGCACGAGAGGGAGGGATGCTGGTGGCGCCGCCCAAGAAGTATCCGGACGAGTTGCGGATCCGCGCGGTCGAGCGATGGCGGGCGTCCGATCCCCGACCCCCGATCGTGCAGCTCGCCCGGGAACTCGACGTCCACCCGGAGGCGCTGCGCACCTGGATCCGGCAGGACGAGATCGAGCGGGGTGAGCGGCCCGACCCACGGGCCGAACGGTTGTCGGAGACCGAGACGGAGGAGCTGCACCGGCTCCGGGCCGAGAACGCCGAGCTGCGCCGGATCAACGAGATCCTCACGGCGGCCAGCGCCTTCTTCGCCTCCCAACTGGACCAGCAGCGTCGGCTCCTGTGACCGGCCTGTCGCCTACCGTCTCCGACGGCACTCCCGTTGCCGGCTCCACTACGGACGCCGGTCGTTCCGCATCCAAGCTGTGGTGTCGCCCGCGGCCGGGAGCGGAACCCCCGATGGCAGGATACGGAGTGGACGTCCACCCGAACGGTCGATCATCCCTTTTGGTGGAAGAACGCACGGTCGGAGGATGGACCGCTGACGTTCCACTCGTCCGGGCTGCTCCGGAAACTGTTGGATGGCTACGCAAGAAACGCGATTCCTGGCACAACGAAGGCGCCTTACCTGTCCCTGGTTTGGGGCGGTGGGAAGCTCTCCGGCCGGGTGGGCGGAGCCGGTGCCGGTGGTGTGTCCCCTCGTCCCGCTGGGCCCCCGATGCCAGCCGTCCGGCGGGGTGACTCCACCGCCGGACGTGAGGAGGCCGGGACATCCGTCGGACACCGCCCCGCCGCCTCGGCTCCGTATGGAGGCCGATGTGCTTTTTGGGATACCTGGACCCGTTCTGAGCAGGTGATCCCTTGTCCCTGGCCTTCGCCGGTGGCTCCGCCCGGCCGGCGCGACACGCCGGGCGAAGCCCGGCGGGATGGCTGGAAAGGCTCCCACTGTCGGCCAGGCGACAGATTTCCGCCCCGGTGGCCCGCGCCCTGGGCGGCGAACGCCAGGATCGAACACTACCGATCGTATACGCCCAGGATCGGACCGTGGACCCGCTCCCGCGCCGGTCGGGTCGTCGCCGCCCGGTGCCGGGCACCGCCGCTGCAACTCCCAGCGTGCCCACATGATCAGCGCAAACGCATCCCCGGTCACTGATTTACCGTGCTGGCGCGCTCCCTGGTCGGGGGTATTCGGGGTTCGCTCGGCCTCACTCCCCGCCTGCAATTTCATTACATCCTGTGAAGCCGGCCCCAACAATGCATGGCTGCCTCGAAGGCGGCTCGAAAGCTTCTTGGATTCTGTGCATGCTTGTGCGGCACCCTGCAATGGGGCATAGTGATGAACAGAGGCATGCATCGATTAGTTGATCAGTGTGACAGGTGTTGCCGCACCTGGAAATATTTGATTCGGCAATCGATGATTCAGTCAATGGTTGACCGTCGGAGCTGGGGGGCTGCTTAGTGTCACCTTGAGTTACCTCCATGTCTCACTGAGTAACGATGGCAAGACGCGGCAGCTGGGGGGCAGCCCCGTCGCTGCGAATTCCACTGTGCGTATCGGTGCCTTGCTACTGTGCGTAGCGTCTGTTCGGGTGATGCGTGGCGGGGGGTTCGCCGCTGATGGATGTGAATTCCAAACCAATCAGCGGCGAAATGTTCCTGAAATCGTTCAGGATTCGCGCCGGCATCATCTGAATCGGGGCGCCAAGGGCGTAGAGAAGGATGTGACAGCATTGCAGATCAACGTGCTCGGTCCCTTGTCGGTTTATGTCGGCCAAATGGATATGACGCCAACGGCACCCAAACCGCGTCGGGTACTCGCGCTTCTTGCAATTTGCGCGAACCGTGTCGTCCGCAACGAACAGATCATCGAGGAGCTGTGGGAGAACAGCCCGCCCACCAGCGTCACCACTACCCTGCAGACGTACGTCTATCAATTGCGTAAGCACCTCCAGCGGGCGCTCGCACCGCAACCGGGGGTGACCCTGCCGGGTGCCGCCCCGGCCTCGGAGTTGCGGACGTTCGCCGGCGGATACATGCTCTCGCTCGCACCGGAGGCGCTCGATTCGCTGCGCTTCGAGCAACTCGTGGCCCAGGGCCGCGCGGCGCTCGAGTCCGGCCGGACCGAGGCCGCCGCCCGGATCCTCCGGGAGGCGCTGGCGCTCTGGCGGGGTCCCGCCCTGGTGGACGTCACTCCCGGGCCGATCCTCCAGGTCGAGGTGCTGCGGCTGGAGGAGATGAGCAAGAGCGCCCTGGAACTGCGCATCGAGGCGGACCTGCTGCTGGGGCGGCACCACGAGCTGCTCAGCGAGCTGGTGGGCCTCTCCGCGCGGCAGCCCACCCACGAGGGCTTCCAGGCCAAGCTGATGCTCGCGCTGTACCGGGCCGGGCGACGGTCCGAGGCGCTCGGGGTGTACCAGGGAGCCCGCAAGGCCCTGGTCGCCGAGTTGGGCGTGGACCCCTCCGGGGACCTCCAGCGCCTGCACCGGGCCATCCTGGAGGGTGACCCGAGCCTCAGCGACGCGGGACCGCCGGCCGTGGGACTGGAGTCCCTGGCCATGGCGATCCCTCGGCAGCGTCGGCTCGAACACCAGGTCGGCGCGGTGCAGTAGCCCGCTGACCGTGGCCCCGCCCCGGATCCGGGGCAGGCCGACCGAGCCCGGTCGTGGGGGGTGCGGACCCCCGGGGGGCCGGAGGTCGACCATCGACCGCCGGGACCGGGCCGTAACGTCGGACCGTCCGTGTGGCTGGTGCCGCGCACAGGGTGTGCGGCCACGAGACACCCGGACGGTCTCCCCGCGCCACGGCGGAAGCGGAGCCGCCCCCGGCGCGGTACGTCGTCGAGCACCGCCCGACCGGGGCGGCGCGGAACGACAGCACCACCCGGCGGAATCCGTCGCCGGGCCCGCGGCCGGTGAGCGGAGCACCGGCCCGATCAGACGGTTGACCGGACCGGCGGCGTACCTCCCCCGCCGGGACGGAACCGGTCCAGCACGGCCGGCCACGGACGGGACGACCCGCCGGAGCCGGCCGTCGGCGTCTCCGGCCACCCACCTCCACCCGCCTCCGACCCGGTCGGCTGTCGCGACCGTCGGTGTTCCGGCTCGGCCGGGTGGTCCGGCCGTCGGTACTTCGGCCCGGTCGGCCGTGGTGACCGTGGGTGCTCCGGCCTGGCCGGGTGGTCCTGCCGTCGGTGGTCCGGCCGTCGGGGTTCCGGCCCGCCCGGCCGGAACCTCGGTCGGAACCCAGGCCGGAACCTCGGTCGGGACCCCGGCCGGGGCGGGCGGCGCGGCCGCCGGGGCTCCGGTGCCGGTTCCCGCCCGGGACCGCGTCGGCGTCCCGACCGGAGACGGTGGCAGCGCAGCCCCGGCGGCCGGTGTGCTCACGCCTGCTCCGCCGCCAGCACCCGGTCGAGGAGGACCTCCGCGAGTTCGCCCACCCGGGGGTGGTCGAAGACGACCGTGGCGGGCAGCCGCAGCCCGGTGGCGGTCCGCAGCCGGTTCCGCAGCTCCACCGAGGCGAGCGAGTCGAACCCGAGGTCCCGGAACGTCTGCCCGTGGTCGATCCCGCCGCTGCGACCCAGCACCGAGGCGACCTCGGTGCTGAGCAGACTGACCAGCGCGTCGTGCCGCCGCTCCTGCGGAAGCTGGGCCAGCTGGTCGGCCCAGGAGGACGCCGACCCGGCCCGGGTGGTCACCCGCTCGGCGACCCGCCGGCCCGGCGGCGGTACCAGGTCCCGGAACATCCCCGGTACGCCGCCCTGCTCCGCCCGGCCCCGCAGCGCGGCCCGGTCCACCCGGACCGGCACCAGGTGCGCCTGGTCGCGCTCCAGCGCCAGATCGAACAGGGCGAGCCCTTCGGCGTTGGACAGGCCGGCCACCCCGGCCCGGCTCATCCGGGCCAGGTCGGCCTCGGCGAGGTGCCCGGTCATCCCGCTGGACTCGGCCCACAGGCCCCAGGCCAGCGAGGTGGCCGTCCGGCCGGTGGAGCGGCGCATCCGGGCCAGGCCGTCCAGGAACGCGTTCGCGGCGGCGTAGTTGCCCTGACCGGGCAGGCCGAGGGTGCCGGCGACCGACGAGAACAGCACGAACGCGTCCAGCGGCCGGTCCCGGGTCAGCTCGTGCAGGTACCAGGCCCCGTCCACCTTGGGCCGCAGCACCCGGCCGACCTGGTCGTCGGTGAGCGCCTCGACGGTGGCGTCGTCGAGCAGGCCGGCGGTGTGCAGGACGGCGGTGAGCGGGTGCGCCGCCGGTATCCCGTCGAGCACCCGGGCCAGCGCGTCGCGGTCGGCGACGTCGCACGCGGCCACGGTCACCTGCGCGCCCAGCCCGGTCAGCTCCCGCTCCAGTTCGGCCACCCCGTCGGCGTCCCGGCCGCGTCGACCGGTGAGCAGCAGGTGCCGTACCGAGTGCCGGGTGACCAGGTGCCGGGCCAGCAGTCGGCCCAGCGTGCCGGTGCCCCCGGTGATCAGGACGGTTCCCGCCGGGTCGAGCCCGCCGGGCAGGGTCAGCACGATCTTGCCGATGTGCCGGGCCTGCTGGAGGTACCGGAACGCCGCCGGGGCCCGGTCGATCGGCCAGCTGGTCACCGGCGCGGGCTCCAGCACCCCGGACTCGAAGAGGTCCACCAGGGTGGTGAACATCGCCCCGATCCGGTCCGGGTCCACGGTCAACAGGTCGAAGAACCGGTACGTCACGCCCGGATGGGCGCGGGCCACCTCGTCGGCCGCCCGGATGTCGGTCTTGCCCATCTCCACGAACCGGCCGCCGCGGGGCAGCAGCCGCAGCGACGCGTCGGTGAACTCGCCGGCCAGCGAGTTGAGCACCACGTCGACGCCCTCGCCCCGGGTGGCGTCGGCGAACCACTGCTCGAAGTCGAGGGTGCGGGAGTTGGCGATGTGGGTGTCCTCGAAACCCGCCTCGACCAGGTGGTCCCACTTGGCCGGGCTGGCGGTGGCGAAGACCTCCGCGCCCAGGTGCCGGGCCACCTGCACGGCCGCCGTGCCGACGCCACCGGTCGCGGCGTGGATCAGCACCCGCTCACCGGAGCGCAGGTCGGCCAGGTCGACCAGCCCGTACCAGGCGGTCAGGAAGACCGTCGGCACGCTGGCCGCGAGGGTGAACGTCCAGCCGGCCGGCATCCGGGTGAGCAGCCGCCGGTCGGCCACCGCGACCGGCCCGAACGCGCCGCCCGGGAACAGCCCCATCACCCGGTCGCCCGGGGCCAGGTCGGTGACGGCCGCGCCGACCTCGACCACCACGCCGGCCGCCTCGCAGCCCATGGTCGCCGCGCCCGGGTACATGTCCAGCGTGATCAGTACGTCCCGGAAGTTGAGCCCGGCGGCCCGGACCGCGACCCGCACCTCCCCGTCGCCCAGCAGCCGGTCCGTGCCGTCGCCCAGCGCGCTGTCCGTGCCGTCGGCCAGCGGCCGGTCCGCGCCGTCGCCCAGCGGCCGGTGTGACCCGTCCGACCCGTCCGGGCCGTCCGGACCGACGAGGGCCAGGTTGTCGATGGTGCCGCGCGGTTCGGCGGTCAGCCGCCAGTTCGGCGTCTCCGGCACCACCAGCGACCGCTCCCCGCCGGTACGGGCCAGCTTCGGCGCCCAGAGGGCGTCCCCCCGGACCGCCACCTGCGGCTCGCCGGTCGCGACCGCGGCCGGCACCCGCAGGTGGGACGGGGTGTCCAGGTCGACCAGGACGAACCGGTCGGGGTGTTCGGTCTGCGCGGTGCGCAGCAGCCCCCACACCGCGCTGGTCGCCGGGTCACGGACCGGCTCACCCGGGTCGGCGGCGACCGCCCGGAAGGTGGTCAGCACCAGCCGGGCGGCGTCCAGCCGGTCGTCGGCCAGCCACTGCTGGAGCAGGTCCAACGCGGCGGTCACCGACGAGTGGGTCGCCGGGACCATCTCCGGCTCGGGGGTGCCGGCGGTCGCCACCACCACGTCCGGCACCCGTGCCCCGGCGTCCAGGGCGGCCCGCAGCGCGGCCAGATCGGGGTAGGCCGTCCCGCCGACCGCGTCCAGGTCGCTGTCGCCGAGCACGGCCAGCCGGGTGGTGCCGGCGGCGGCGTCGGGTGGGGCGGTCACCTCGGTCCAGACCACCTCCAGCAGCGAGTCGCGGTGCGCCGGGGCGGCGGTGAGCTGTCCGGGCGCCGCCGGTTGCAGGGTGAGCGACTCCACCTCGGCCACCGGCGTCCCGGACCCGTCGGCCAGGGTCAGCGTCGCGCTGCGGGCCCCGGTCCGGCGGACGTGCACCCGCAGCGCGGACGCCTCGACCGCGTGCACCCGCACCCCGCTCCAGGCGAACGGCAGCGCGATCCCGGCCCGGGTGTCCCCGTCGAGCAGGCTCAGCACCAGCGGGTGCAGCGCGGCGTCGAGCAGCGCCGGGTGCAGGTGGAAGCCGACGACCGGCTGGTCGTCGGGGAGCCGTACCTCGGCCCACAGGTCGTCGCCGTCGCGCCAGGCCCGGCGCAGGCCCCGGAACGTCGGCCCGTACCGGTAGCCGGCGTCGGCGAGCCGGGGGTACGCGTCGGTGAGGTCCCAAACGGCGGCCCGGGTCGGCGGCCATTCGTCCAGGCGTACCCCCGGGGCGGCGTCGGTGCCGGTGAGGGTGCCGGTGGCGTGCCGGACCCAGGTCCGGTCGGGGTCCGCGTCCTCGGTGACCGGTCGGGAGTGGACGGTCAGGGCCCGCCGTCCCGGCCCGTCGCCGGGCGAGACGGCCACCTGGATCTCCACCCCGCCGGTGGCCGGCAGCAGCAGCGGCGCCTCCAGCACCAGGTCGTCGACCGTGTCGCAGCCGGCCCGGTCGGCGGCGTACGAGGCCAGGTCGACCAGGGCGGTGCCGGGCAGCAGCACGGTGTCCCGGACCGCGTGGTCGACCAACCACGGGTGGGTACGCCGGGACAGCGTCCCGGACAGCAGCACGCCCGCGTCCCCGGCCAGGTCGATCTCGGCGGCCAGGAACCGGTGCCCGGTGGCCGCCGGGGCCGCCCCGGTGGGCGCGACCAGCCAGTGCCGGTGCGGCTGGAACGGGTACGTCGGCAGGTCCACGGTGCCGGCCGGTGGGCGGGTCGGGTCGGCGGCCAGCCGGGGCCGGTGCCCGGTGTGGGTGTGGACGTGGGCCAGCGAGACGAGCAGCCGCGCGACGCCGCCCTCGCCCCGCTTCAGCGTGCCGGTGGTGGTGCCGGGCGCGTCGGCGGCGTCCAGGGTGTCCTGGATGCCGATGGTGAGCACCGGGTGCGGGCTGGTCTCCACGAAGTGGGTGTGCCCGGCGGCGGCCAGCGCCCGGACGGTCTCGGCGAACCGGACCGTGTTGCGCAGGTTCTGGAACCAGTAGTCGGCGTCCAGGGCGGTGGTGTCGAGCAGTCCACCGGTGTACGTGGACCAGAACGGCACCCGGGCCGGCCGGGGCCGGATCTCGCCGAGCAGGTCGGCCACCCGCTGGCGGATCGGCTCCACGTACGGGGTGTGCGAGGCGTAGTCCACGTCGATCCGGCGGGCGTTGACGTTCCGGGTCTGGAAGCTGTCGACCAGGTCCACCAGCGCGGTCGCGTCCCCGGCCACCACGGTGGAGTGCGGGCCGTTGATCGCCGCGACGTGCACCTGCCCGTCCCACGGGGACAGGTCGACCCGTTCGACCGGCAGCGGCACCGAGACCATGCCGCCGGTGCCGGCCAGGGCGGTGATCGCCTGGGAGCGGCGGGCGACGATCCGGGCGGAGTCGTCCAGGGTGAGCGCCCCGGCGACGTACGCGGCGGCGATCTCGCCCTGGCTGTGGCCGATCACCGCGTCCGGTTCGACGCCGTGCGCCCGCCAGGTCTCGGCCAGGGAGATCATCATGGCCCAGAGCACGGGCTGGATGACGTCGACCCGTTCCAGCGGCGGCGTGCCGGGTACGCCGCGCAGCACCTGGACGAGATCCCAGTCGGTGTACGGGGCGAGCGCGTCGGCGCAGGCGCGCATCTGCGCGGTGAAGGTGGGATGCCGGTCCAGCAGGCCCAGCGCCATGCCGACCCACTGCGAGCCCTGACCGGGGAAGACGAAGACGGTCTTGCCGTCCGTGGGCGTACCGGTGACCAGGTTCGGCGCGGAGCCGCCCCCGGCGAGCGCGGTGAGCGCCTCGCGGCCGTCGTCCGGGCCGGTGGCGACCACCACGGCCCGCTGTTCGAAGCGGGCCCGGGCGGTGGACAGGGTGTCCGCCACCAGGGCCGGGTCGACGTCGGGATGGTCGGTCAGGTACGTGGCCAGGTTGGCGGCCTGGTCCCGCAGGGCGGCCTGGCCGCGGGCCGACAGCGCGAACGCCACCGCCCGGTCGTCCCGGTCCGGCCCGTCGCCGGTGGCCGCGGCCAATGGGTCGGTGTGCGCCGGGAAGGCCACGTCGGCGGGGGCCTCCTCCAGGATGACGTGGGCGTTGGTGCCGCTGATCCCGAACGAGGAGACCGCGCCGCGCCGGGGGGTCTCCCCGGGCGGCCAGGCCACCGGCTCGGTGAGCAGGCTGACCGCGCCGGCCGACCAGTCCACGTGCGGGGACGGCTCGGCGGCGTGCAGGGTCGGCGGCAGCAGGTCGTGCCGGAGCGCCCCGATCATCTTGATCACACCGCCCACCCCGGCGGCGGCCTGGCTGTGGCCGATGTTCGACTTCAGCGAACCCAGTCGCAGCGGTCGGTCCGCCGGCCGGGCCCGCCCGTACGTGGCGAGCAGCGCGCCCGCCTCGATCGGGTCGCCGAGCTGGGTGCCGGTACCGTGCGCCTCGACGGCGTCCACGTCGGCGGGGGAGAGGCCGGCGTCGGTGAGGGCGTCCCGGATCAGCCGTTCCTGGGACAGCCCGTTCGGGGCGGTCAGCCCGTTGCTGGCCCCGTCGGAGTTGATCGCGCTGCCCCGGATCACCGCGAGCACCCGGTGGCCGTTGCGGCGGGCGTCGGAGAGCCGCTCCAGCAGCAGCACGCCCGCGCCCTCGGCCCAGCCGGTGCCGTCCGCGCCGGCCCCGAACGCCTTGCACCGGCCGTCCGGGGCGAGGCCGCGCTGCCGGCTGAACTCCACGAAGATGCCCGGCGAGGACATCACGCACGCCCCGCCGGCCACCGCCATCGTGCACTCGCCCCGGCGCAGCGACTGCACCGCCAGGTGGATCGCCACCAGCGACGACGAGCAGGCGGTGTCCACGGTGAACGCCGGCCCCTCGAACCCGAACACGTACGACACCCGGCCGGAGGCGACGCTGGCGGTGCTGCCGGTGAGGCGGTACCCGTCGGAGCCCGCCGAGGTCTCGTACAGCCGGGGACCGTACTCCTGGGACATCACGCCCATGAAGACACCGGTCCGGCTGCCGCGCAGCCCGGTCGGGTCGATCCCGGCGCGTTCGAACGCCTCCCAGGTGGTCTCCAGCAGCAGCCGCTGCTGCGGGTCCATCGCGGCGGCCTCGCGCGGACTGATCCCGAAGAACTCCTCGTCGAACTCGTCGGCCCGGTGCAGGAACCCACCGTGCCGGGCGTACGACTTGCCGGGCGCGCCGGGCTCGGGGTCGAACAGCCCGTCGATGTCCCAGCCCCGGTTGGTGGGGAAGTCCCCGATGGCGTCGACCCCGTCGGCGACCAGCCGCCACAGGTCCTCCGCCGAGCGGACGTCGCCGGGGTACCGGCAGCCGATCGCCACCACCGCGACCGGCTCGTCGGTCGACCCGGTGGCCGGGCCGTCGGACGTCGTGTCGGCGCGCCCGCCGACCAGTTCGTCGCGCAGGTATCCGGCCAGGGCGGCCGGGGTGGGATGGTTGAACAGCAGCCCGGAGGCGAGCCGCAGCCCGGTGGCCGCGGCGAGCCGGTTGCGCAGCTCCAGGGAGAGCACCGAGTCGAAGCCGAGGTCCTTGAACGGCAGGTCGACGCCGACCGCGCAGTCGGTGGCGTGACCGAGCACCGCGGCCGCGTTCTTGCGGACCAGGTCGAGGGTCAGCCGGGACTGTTCCGGCCCGGACAGCGCCGCCAGCCGGTCGGCCAGCGGGCCGCGGGTCAGCGCGGTCGCCGGGGCGGTGCCCGCCGGTCCGCGTGCGGCCGGGGCGGTGGGCGCGGGCAGGTTGGTGATCCAGTGCGGCTCCGGCTGGAAGGCGTACGTGGGCAGGTCGACCGGCTCTCCCGGACGGTACGCCGGGTCGGTGGTCAGCGCCGGGGCGTACCCGGTGCGGGTGTGCACCGTGGCGAGCGACAGCAGCAGCCGCTCCGGCCCGCCGTCGCCGCGCTTGAGAGTGCCGGTGGCGCTGCCGTCGGTGTCGGTGGCGGCCAGGGTGTCCTGGATGCCGACGGTGAGCACCGCGTGCGGGCTGGTCTCCACGAAGTGGGTGTGCCCGGCGGCGATCAGCGCGCGGACCGTCTCCTCGAAGCGGACGGTCTGCCGCAGGTTGCGGTACCAGTAGTCGGCGGTCAGTTCGGTGCCGTCGACCGGGCCCGGGGTGACGGTGGACCAGAACGGGATCCGTCCGGCGGTCGGCCGGACCTCGCCGACGGTGTCGTCCCAGCCCGCGCGCAGCGGCTCCACGTACGGGCTGTGCGAGGCGTAGTTGATGGGTACCGGCCGGGTGGTGAGGCCGCGCTCCCGGCAGGTCTCGGCGAGTTCGGCCAGGGCGTCCGGGTCACCGGCGACGACCGTCGAGTTGGGCCCGTTGAGCACGGCGACGTGCAGGCGTCCCGGCCATCGGGTGAGGTCGAGCTGGTCGACGCCGACCGGTACGGAGAGCATGCCCCCGCTGTCCCCGCCGCCCTCGATGGTGCGCAGGGCCTGCGCGCGGCGGGTCACCAGTCGGGCCGACTCGTCGAGGGTGAGGATGCCGGCGACGTACGCGGCGGCGATCTCGCCCTGGCTGTGGCCGACGACGGCGTCCGGTTCGACGCCGTGCGCCCGCCAGGTCTCCGCCAGCGAGATGATCATGGCCCAGAGGGCCGGCTGGACCACGTCGGTACGCTCCAGCGACGGGGCGTCCGGCGCGCCGCGCAGCACGTCGAACAGGTCCCAGTCGGTGTACGGGGCGAGCGCCTCGGCGCACCGGCGCAGCTCGGCGGTGAAGACCGGGTGCCGGTCCAGCAGGCCCGCCGCCATGCCGGCCCACTGGGGGCCCTGGCCGGGGAAGACGAAGACCACCCTGCCGGGGGTACGGGTGCCGGTGACCACCCGGGGGTGCGGTTCCCCCTCGGCCAGCGCGGTCAGGGCGGCGCGGGCCTGGTCGACGTCCCCGGCCAGCACCACGGCCCGTTCCTCGAAGCGGGTCCGGGTGGTGGCCAGGCTGTGCGCCACCGCCGCCGGTGCCAGGTCGGGGTGCGCCGCCAGGTGGCGGGCCAGCCGGGCGGCCTGGTCACGCAGCGCCGGGGCGCTGCGCGCCGACAGCGGCCACCCGGTCAGCTCGGGCGCCGTCCCGGTCAGCTCGGGCGTGTCCCCGGCCGGCTCGGGCGTCGGTCCGCCTGGCGCGGGCGTCGCACCGGTCAGCTCCGGTGCCGGGTGCGGTTCGGGGGCGGCCGGGCGGGCCGGGGCCGCGCCGAGCACCAGGTGACAGTTGGTGCCGCCGATGCCGAACGACGACACCCCGGCCAGCAGCGGCGCGTCCGGTCGGGGCCAGTCGCCCGGCTGCTGCTGCACGCGCAGCCGCCACTCGTCCAGCGCGATGGCCGGATTGGGGGATCGGTAGTTCAGGCTGGCCGGCAGGTGCCGGTGGCGCAGCGCGAGCACCGTCTTGAGCAGGCCGACCACACCGGCCGCCGCCTCCAGGTGACCGACGTTGGTCTTGGCCGAGCCGACCAGCAGCGGCGCGTCGATCGGTCGCCCGGCACCCAGTACCCGGCCCAGCGCGCCGGCCTCGACCGGGTCGCCGACCCGGGTGCCGGTGCCGTGCAGCTCGACGTACTGCACGTCGCGCGGGTCGACGCCGGCGTCGGCGTACGCCAGTCGCAGCACCTCCTCCTGCGCGGCCCGGCTGGGCACGGTGAGCCCTTCGGCGACGCCGTCGTTGTTGACCGCGCCGCCGAGGATCACCGCGTGCACCCGGTCGCCGTCGGCCAGCGCCCGGGACAGCGGCTTGAGCAGTACCGCCGCGCCGCCCTCACCGCGCACGTAGCCGTTGGCGCGGGCGTCGAAGGTGTAGCAGCGGCCGTCGGGGGAGAGCGCACCGACCCGGGCCATGCCGGTGGTGCTCTCCGGGGCCAGGATCAGGTTCACCCCGGCGGCGATGGCCAGCGCGGACTCGCCCCGGCGCAGGCTCTCGCAGGCCAGCTGCACCGACACCAGCGACGACGACTGTCCGGTGTCGACGGCCATGCTCGGGCCGGTCAGCCCGAGCTGGTGCGAGACCCGGTTGGCGAGGATGCTGCGGTGCAGGCCGGTGACGGTGTGCGGGGAGACCGCCGCCGGGCCGCCCCGGTAGGACAGGGTGGCGTAGTCGTCCCAGATCGCGCCGACGAAGACCCCGGTGCGGGTGTCCCGGACCGACGCCGGCACGATCCGGGCGTCCTCCAGCACCTCCCAGCTCAGTTCGAGCATCAGGCGCTGCTGCGGGTCCATCACCGCCGCCTCGCGGGGGCTGATGCCGAAGAACGTCGCGTCGAAGGTGCCCACCCGGTCCAGGTAGCCGGCCCGGGTCGGCTCCACCGGCGGTGCGCCCACGTCCCGCCAGCGGTCCTCGGGCGGCTCGCCGACCGCGTCGACACCGTCGCGCAGCAGCTCCCAGAAGGCGCCCGGGTCGGACGCCTTCGGCAGCCGGCAGGCCAGCCCGATGATCGCTATGGGTTCGGTCCGCCCCACGGGCGCCTCGTCCACGGTGGTGTGCGGTTCGCTCACGGTTCCCCTCCCGGGCGCGTGGTGTCGACAGCGCGTCGGTGTTCCTCCGGCCGCTGCGGCGGGGCCGACGGCGCGCGCGACGATGCGACGCGGCGTACGGCGGGCCGACGGGCGCGGTGCCGGTGACGGATGGTTGGTACGGGCTGGGCGGCGCTGCTGACCGGGGCCCCGGCGGGGCACGGGACCTGGGCGGGACCCCGGTGGCTCAGCGGTGCAGCAGCGCGCCGAGGACCCGTTCGACGGTGCTCTCGGTGGCTTCCGCGCCGGCCGGCGAGCGCCAGCAGACGAAGCCGTCCGGCCGGACCAGCACCACGCCCTCGGGGGCGACCCCGTACGCCTGCGGCCAGGAGCGGTCCTCCTCGACCAGGTCGGCGCCGACCCGGTACACGTCCACGTCGACGCCGAGGCGCTTGGCGGCGGCGGTGGCGGCGGTCCGCCACGGTTCGGCCGCCGGGCCGAGCAGCAGCACCGGACGCCGGCCGAACAGGTCCAGGGTGGAGATCCGCTCCCCGTCGCGGCGCAGCCACAGGTGCGGCGCGCGGGTGCCGGGTCGGCCGTCGAGCTGACGCGGGTCGACCAGCGTGGCGGTGCGTACCCCGCCGGGGCCGGGCGGGGCGGCGGGCACGGTGTCGCCCGGCTCGGCGACGACCGCCGGGGAGTCGTAGCCGTACCCGAAGGTCACCGTCAGGGTGTCCTGGACGGCCGCCCGCTGCTCCGGGGTGGCGAACCCGCCCCGGCTGGCCAGGCGCAGCCCGGCCTGGGTCATCACGGTCACCCCGACCGGGTGCCGTTCGGTGTCGTACGTGGACAGCAGCGCGGGGGAGGCGAGTCCGGTCAGCACGGCGTGCAGCTTCCAGGCCAGGTTGTGCGCGTCGTGGATGCCGGTGTTCGCGCCGTACCCGCCGACCGGGGGGACCACGTGCGCGGCGTCGCCGACCAGGAAGACCCGGCCGGCGTGGAACCGCTCCGCGACCAGCGCGCCCATCTCCCACGGCATGACGCTGCGCAGCCCGACCTCGAGGTCGGGTACGCCGACGGCGGCCCGGACCAGCTCGACGCAGCGTTCGTCGGTGAAGTCGTCGGGGCTCTCGCCCCGCTCCGGGTGGTAGGTGACGATCAGGGTGCCCTGGCGCAGCGAGTCGTCGTGTCCGAGGATTCCCTCGACGTGCTCGTTCTCCACCTGGCAGATGGCGAACCGCCGGCCGTTCAGCGGCCCGGACAGGTCGGCCCGGAACAGGATGCTCATCTGGTGCCGGACCACGCCCCGGCCGTGCCGGCGGATGCCGAGCCGTTCCCGGATCGGGCTGTGCGTGCCGTCCGCGGCGACCAGGTAGTCGGCCCGGATGGTGCGCTGCGCGCCGGTCTCCCGGTCCCGGACGGTGGCGGTGACGCCGTCGTCGTCCTGGGCGAGGTCGACCAGCTCCACGCCGAACCGGATGTCGCCGCCGAGTTCCCGGGCCCGGTCGAGCACCAGCGGCTCGATCCGGTCCTGCGGCAGCGAGACCAGCCGTTCGATCGGGCTGATGTCGCTGACGTCCTCCTCGTCCGGGATCCGGGACATGTGGATCTCCCGGCCGGTGAGCGACTCGACCTTGCCGTTGAGCACGTGGCCGGCGAAGCCGGCGCTCTCGGCGTAGATCGCGTCGGTGAGCCCCACCGTGCGGTACAGCTCCAGGGTGCGCGGGTACCAGCCCCAGGCCCGTGGGTGGATGGCGGTGCCCGGGTGGCGTTCGACGAGCACCGACCCGACGCCGTGCGAGGACAGGAACAGGGAGGTGGAGAGCCCCACCACCCCACCCCCGACGATCAGTACTGGTGTTGTCTCGTCGTACACGAGTGACTCCTCCCGGATCGTGGCTGGCCCAGCGTGGCAGTCCCGCTTGGAGGACGGCTCGAAGCGCGCTTGGAGATCATCTGGACGCCGGCAGGGCCGGCAGGCCGACCTGCCGGTACCGGGATCGCACCGCCGGCCACCCGGGGACACGCCGACGGGCGCCGGCCATCGTGGGGATGGCGGGCGCCCGTCGGGTGCGGAGCGGGTCAGCGGCGGGGCGGGTTGCCCCCACGCTGCCGGGACCGGTCGACGAGGACGGCGACGACCGCGCCGACGGCGGCGAGCACCAGCGGCAGGAACCGGAAGCCGGTCGGCCCGTCGTCGGAGGTGAGCAGACCGATCACGCCGATGACCTGGTCGAGCACGATGCCGGCGAAGAACCCGGCGACGAGACCGATCAACACCGCTACCAGGGTCCTCATCAGGTCTCTCCCATCCTCGACGTGTCCCGACCTATAGCCATACTACATATCGGGTCCCGGTCACTCCGCCACGTACGTGCGGTGCGACCAGGTGAACACCCGCAGGGTACGTCCGTCCTGCTCGGCGGCCTGGTCCGGATCCTCCCGGAAGTGGTCGTAGCAGTTGCCGCTGCGGACCTTCAGCGTCGCCTGCGTCCCGTCGGTGTGGCAGAGCCGGTCGGCGGTCCGGCCGGCCCGGCCCGGTCCGCCGCGTAGCACGGTGTTCGGCGCGTCGACACTGAGGACGGCGTTGGCGTCATCGGTCGGCATGGTGGACTCCGTTCAGTTCAAGGATTTCACTCCTTCGGTCGGCGACGGCGTCGTCGGCGCGACCGGGGCGGCGGGTTCGTCGGCCAGGCGTCGGGTCAGCGAGCGGGCGGCGAACGCCAGCAGCACCGCCACGGTGAGCCCGATGCCGCCGAGGATCAGGTAGAAGGTGGACTCGGCGACCACCGCGGTGAGGCCGGCGAGCTGGCCGCCGGAGGCCGCGCCGACCGCCGCGAACAGCCAGAACAGCCCGATCATCTGGCTGGAGAAGCCGGGCGGGGCGACCTGGGCGGCCAGGCTCAGCCCGACCGGCGCGACGACCAGCTCACCACAGACGATGATCAGGTAGACGGTGAGCAGCCACAGCGGCGACACCGGGGAACTCTCCGCCAGCGACGCCGCGACCGCCATGATCACGAACGACACGCCGCCGAGCAGCATGCCGGCGACGAACTTCGGCGGCACCGCCACCCGGGAGCCGAGCTTCACCCACAGCGCGGCGAAGCCCGGCGCGAGCAGCAGCAGGAACAGCGGCTGGGCGGACTGGAACCAGCTCGCCGGCACCTCGAAGCCGAACACGTCCCGGTCCACCGAGTCCTTGGCGAAGATGTTCATCAGGGCGGGGCCCTGGGCGTACATCAGCCAGAAGAACGACGAGGCGATCAGGATCCACAGGAACGCCCGCAGCCGCACCCGGTACGGCTGGATCTCCGGGCGGCGGTTCAGCCGGACCCAGTAGACGACCGGCACCCCGAGCACCATCAGACCGAGCACCATCAGCACCTGCTGGAGGGCGAGCACCCCGGAGGCCACCCCGACCACGGCGAGCACGGCCGGTACGCCGCCGTAGAGCGCCGACCGCCGCCACACCCGGGTCCGTACCTCCGGCGGGGCCGGGTTCGACGGCTTGGAGCCCACGTCGCCCAGGCCGCGCATCCCGACCACGTACTGGATCAGGCCGATCACCATGCCGAACGCGGCGATGCCGAAGCCCAGGTGCCAGTTGATCTTCTCGGCGGCGAAGCCGGTGATCAGCGGGGCCAGCAGCGCGCTGACCTGCACGCTCATGTAGAACAGCGAGAACGCCGCCTCCCGGCGCTCGGGCTGGCCCTGGTACATGTCGCCGACCATCGCCGCCATGCTCGGCTTGACCAGGCCGGTGCCGACGATGATGCAACCCAGCCCGAGGTACAGGGTCGGCTCGGCCGGCACCGACAGGAAGATGTGCCCGGCGGTGATGAAGACGCCGCCCCACAGGGTGGCCCGCCGCGCGCCGAGCACCCGGTCGGCCAGCCAGCCGCCGGGCAGCGCCGCCATGAACACCAGGGACATGTACATGCCGAACAGCGCGGCGGCGTCCACCTCGGACATGCCCATCCCGCCGTCGGCCGGGTCGGCGACCAGGAACAGCGCCAGGATGGCGAGCATGCCGTAGAAGCTGAACCGCTCCCACATGTCGACGACGAACAGGGTGCCGAACCAGCGGGGCTGGCCGAGGAAGGTCTTCTCGGTGGGTGGAATGGGTGCTGCGGTGGAGGTCATCGGCCTCTCATCCCCTTCTGGCGGTACGCGGGACACCGGCCGACCGGGTCGGCCGGTTGGCGGTGGGTGGTCGGCGGAGCATCTCGACCACGGCGCACGACCAGGTGAAGCCCGCGCCCACGCCGGCGAGCAGACACCGCTGGCCGGGTTGCAGCACGCCGGAGTCGGCGATCTGCCCCAGCCCGGCGATCTGGTCACCGGCGCCGAGGTGCCCGACCTGCCGTCCCCAGGACCAGGTGGTCCGGTCCGGGTCGATCTTGAATTTCTGGAAGAAGTGGGCGTTCAGCCGGCCCCGCCCGAGGTTCGGCAGCACGAACCAGTCGATGTCGTCGAGGGTCACCTCGGCGTCGGCCAGCGCCCGGTCGATCGCCTGGGACTGGCCCCGGTCGATCCGGTCGAGGATGCCGTCCAGGCCGCTGGCCCGGACGAAGTCCTGCCGCAGCGTCTCCACGTCCACCGTGGCGCGGGTGTGCAGCGGGACCACCCCGAACGGGTCCACCCCGCGCTGCATCTGCTCCAGACCGGCGTCGGCGACGGTGACGATGCTGCGCAGCCGGGCGAACCCGGGGCGGCGGGACACCACCATCGCGGTACCGCCGTCACCGAACACGGTGCCCGGGTCGCTGCGCCAGCGGTCGAAGGCGGGGGCGGCGAACCGGTCCCCGGTGGTGACCAGCGCGCTGGTCCGGCCCGGGTCGCCGAGCAGGTAGCTGACCGCCAGGTCCAACGCGCACAGCCCGCCGTTGGACATCTGCCGTACCTCGATCGCCGGGCAGGCGTTGCCGACCGCCTCCCGCTGCACGTACGAGGCCGGGGCCCACATGTCGTGCCCCTGGTACCAGGTGTTCGCGTGCAGGACCAGGTCGATCTCCTCCGGCCGGGCGCCGGCCTGCCGCAACGCGGTCCGCGCGGCGTGCGCGGCCAGCTCCGGCCCGGACTCGTCGGTGCTGACGCAGACCGACGACATCTCGGTACGCCACACCAGCCGGCGTTCGCAGTGCCCGGCCCGCTCGGCCTCCTCCAGGGTCATCACCGGCGGCAGCCGGCGTCCGGTGCCGACCACGTAGAGGTTGTCGACCCTCATGCCGGCCGTCCCGGGTCGGTGCCGGTGGTGCTACCGGCGTGCCGCAGCCGGTGGTGCCGCTCGGTCATCAACTGCTCGTGCGGCCGGGCCAGCAGGTCGCCCAGCACGGTGGTGAGCGCGTCGCGCAGCAGCCCGGCGGCGGTGACGGCGGAGGTGTGCGTACCGCCCTCCGGCTCGGGGATCACCGCGTCGACCACCCCCATCCGCAGCAGTTGCCGGGCGTCGACCCGCAGCGCCTGCGCGGCGCGCGGGGCCATCGCCCGGTCCCGCCAGAGGATCGCCGCGCAGCCCTCCGGGCTGATCACCGAGTAGGTGGTGTTGGCGAAGCAGAGCACCCGGTCGGCCACCCCGAGGGCGAGCGCGCCGCCGCTGCCGCCCTCACCGGTCACCACCGCGACGATCGGCACCGGCAGCTGCGACATCAGCCGAAGGTTCTCGGCGATCGCCACCGCCTGGCCGCGCTGCTCCGCGGTCACCCCCGGGTACGCGCCGGGGGTGTCGATCAGCGTGACCACCGGGATGCCGAGCTTGCCGGCCAGCCGCATCAGCCGGGCGGCCTTGCGGTACCCCTCCGGGCTGGGCATGCCGAAGTTGCGTTCGATCAGCTCGTGGGTGGTGTGCCCCTTCTGGTGCCCGATCAGCATCACCCCGGTCCCCTCCAGCACGCCGAGGCCACCGACGATGGCGGGGCACTCGCCGGCCATCCGGTCGCCGCGCAGCGGCTGGAAGTCGTCCAGCAGGTGGGCGACGTAGTCGAGGGTGGTCGGCCGGTCCGGGTGCCGGGCGAGCTGCGCGGTCTGCCACGGGTCCACGTCGGGGAGCTGGTCGTGGTCGCGGATCAGCGGGTCGCGGGGCGGGGCGAGGTCGGCCCGGCGGGTCGCGCCGAGCAGCCGGGCCAGGGTGGCGCGCAGCTCCGCCCGGGGGCGTACGTCGTCGATGAGGCCGTGCGCGAGCATGAACTCGGCGCTCTGGAAGCCCTCGGGCAGCGTCTCGCCGATGGTCTGCTCGATCACCCGGGGGCCGGTGAACCCGAGCCGGGCACCCGGTTCGGCGACGATCACGTCGGTCAGGGTGGCGAACGAGGCGGCCACCCCGGCGTACGTCGGGTCGGTGATCAGCGAGACGGTGAGGATGCCGGCCGCGTCCAGTTCGGCCAGCGCCTGGCTGGTCTTGGCCATCTGGAGCAGGGAGAGGATGCCCTCCTGCATCCGGGCGCCCCCGGAGGCGGTGACCAGCACCAGCGGCACCCGGTCGGCCAGCGCCCGTTCGGCGGCGCAGACGATCGCCTCGCCGACGGCGGTGCTCAGGCTGCCGGCCATGAACCGGAAGTCCATCACCGCCAGCACCAGCGGCCGGTCGTGCACGGTGGCCCGCACGCAGACCACCGCCTCGTCCAGGCCGGTCGTCGCCCGCGCCTCGCGCAGCCGGTCCGGGTACGGGCGGGTGTCGACGAACCCGAGCGGGTCGTCGGCCGCCGGCACGGCGGGCAGCACCTCGACCGAGCCCGGGTCGACCAGGTGGTCGATGCGCTGCCAGGCGGTCAGCGGGGAGTGGTGCCCGCAGTCCGGGCAGACCCACAGGGTGCGGGCCAGGCGCTTGCCGTAGACCAGCGACCGGCACCGGGTGCAGGCGAGCCAGTCGTCGGTGGTCCGGGCGGCACCCACCCGGGGCAGGGTGTCGGTCATCGTTCGGCCTCCCAATGCGGGCGTTCGGTGGCCGGAAGAAGCCCCCGCGGGTCTTCCGGCCACCGCTGGACGTACCGGCGGCGCTCAGAACGCCGCCGTCACCTCGAACACCTCGAAGAAGTTCGGCAGCTCACGGTCCTGGTACTGCCGCAGGGGCGAGGTGGACGGGCGGTGCGAGACGCCCTCCTCCCAGACCCGGAACGCCGCGAGGCTCTCCCACTCGCTGAGCACCACCATCCGGTGCGGGTCGGTGGTGGAACGCAGCAGCTCGTTGCCGATCAGCCCCGGCGTACCCTCCAGGTGCCGGCTGATCTGGTCGTACGCCTTGGCGACCGCGTCGACGTCGTCGGCCGGCGCGCGGTGCCAGACCATCACCCGGGCCCGACCGGCGGTGCTCACCGCAGTGCCTTCGCGGCCTCACCGGCCGGCAGCGCGAACACGACGTTCATGGTGAACATCGCCCCGCCGTGCCGGTACGGGTGCAGCTTCTTGCGGTGCTCCACGTGCTCGTCGCTGTGCTCGAACTCGCGGAACCGGGGCTCGTCCACCCAGTCGCTGATCACGTAGTAGGTGGAGTCCTGGGTGGAGTCCTTCATCAGCCACTGGCCGAGGTTGGCCGGGTGGTCGGTGATGACGCTGCCGATGGAGAGCCAGGTCTGCTCGAAGTCGGCCTCCATCCCCGGGTTGATGTCGAACCGCAGCATGACCCGGAACGTCGTGCCACTCATGATCAGATACCTCCGTCGACGGGGATTTGCGCGCCACTGACGTAGCGGGACTTGTCACTGGCCAGGAAGAGCACCACCTCGGCGACCTCGTCCACGTGGCCGAGCCGGCCGAGCGAGGTGAGCTGGGCGTACCGGGCCTCCATGGCGGCCCGCTGCTCCGCGGTGAGCCGGGCCATCTCCTCGGTGGCGATGACGCCCGGCTCGACCAGGTTGACCCGGATGCCCTGCCGGCCCAGCTCCTTGCAGAGCGACCGGGTCAGCCCGACCAGGCCGGCCTTGGCGGCGGTGTAGTGGGCCCGCATCGGGATGCCCACCTTCGCCACCCGGGAGCCGATGTTGACCACCGACGCGCCCGCGCCCATCAGCGGCAGCGCCTTCTGGATGACCAGGAAGGTGCCGGTGAGGTTGGTGTCGACGACCTGGTGCCAGTCGTCCAGCGTCAGGTCGTCGTAGCCGATGTGGCTGATCACGCCGGCGTTGTTGACCACCACGTCCAGGCTGCCCAGGCGGACCTTCACCTCGTCCAGCAGGTTGCTGATCTGCTCCGGGTCGCCGACGTCGGCGCGGACCAGGTGGTGCTGCCCCGGGGTGTCCTTCAGCTCCCGGGCCAGGCTCTCCACGGCCTCGCCCTCGGAGCGGTAGCAGGTCACCACGTTCGCCCCGGCCCGTGCCAGGGTCAGCACGATCGCCCGGCCGATCCCGCGTGTACCGCCGGTGACCAGGGCGTTCTTGCCGGCAAGTAGCTGTTCCATCAGTCCTCCAGGTAGGGGTTGCGCCGGCTCAGGAGCGGGCGACGGCGGCCTTCTCGATCCGTTCCTTGATGGCCGCCATCTGGATGGCCGAGTTCTTGAGCAGGTGCGCGGCCATCTGCTCGTCGTCGAAGGGGAGTTCCTCGCGGACGTGGAACTCCTGCTCCCAGCGCATCTCGACGCCGCCGTCCACCTCCCGGTACGCCCAGAAGATGTTCATGAACTCGAACGGGCCGGTCTCGATCCGGTGCGCCCGCACCGTCCGGGTGGCCGGGTCGGAGCTGCGCTCGGAGACCCAGGTGTTGACCTTGCCCTGCTCGTCGGGGTGCATGGTCAGCCGGAACCGGATGGTGTTGCCGTCCCGCTCCAGCACCTCCGCCGAGGCGTACTCGGTGAACAGGTCCGGCCAGTTCGGCACGTCGTTGGTCATGTCCCAGACCAGGTCCATCGGCGCGTCGATGACGACCGCGCACTCGGTCTTCTTCGCCATCGTCACGCCGCCGCGTGCAGCTGGGCGTTGACGAAGTCGATCAGCTCGCGCGGGGTACGCAGGTCGCTGATCTTCTCCTCGGGCACCGACGCCGGGAACTCCTTCTCCAGCCGGCTGACCACCTCCAGCACGGCCAGCGAGTCGTAGCCGAGGTCGGTGAACTGGGTGTCCCGGATGTCGGCGGACAGGTCGACCGAGTCGTCCACGCCCACCGTCGCGCGGATCACGCGCGTCAGGTCGTCCAGGGTCATCTCACGCATGGCAGGGCCTCCAGGTCGTTCGTGGTTGGTGGGGGTCACGAGGTGGCGCGGACCACGACGGCGGAGTTGAAGCCGCCGTGGCCCCGGCCGAGCACCAGCGCGGTACGCACCGGCGCGGTACGGGGACGCTCCCGGACGAGGTCGATGTCGCAGCCCGGGGCGAGGGTGCCGACGTTGACCGTCGGCGGGATCACGCCGTCGCGGATGGAGAGCAGCGCGGTGACCGTGTCGAGCGCGCCCGCGCCCGCGTAGATCCGGCCGGTCATCGTCTTCGGCGCGGTCACCGGCACCCCGTTCGGGCCGAAGATCGCGGTGATCGCCGCCGCCTCGGCCCGGTCCAGCTCCGGAACGCCGTACGCGTCGGCGAAGACCACGTCCACGTCACCGGGTTCGACACCGGCGTCGGCCAGCGCCAGCCGGGCCGCCTGCTCCAGCGTCGGCGGCCGGTCGCCGCCCGGACGCGGGTCGAAGGTGGCCGCGTAGCCGGCGATCTCCCCGTACACCCGGGGCGCGCCGCGCTCGCGGGCGCTGTCGGCGTCCTCGATCACCAGGATCGCGCCGCCCTCGCCCGGGACGTACCCGCCGGCCCGTACGTCGAACGGCAGGAACGCGGCGGCCGGGTCGTCGCTGGTGCTGAGGTTGTTGGTGGGGATCTGGGCGACCACGCCGGCCGGCGACATCGCCGACTCGGTGCCGCCGACCAGCACCAGCCGGTGGTCCTGGCGCAGCACCCGCCGGCCGTGGCCGATCGCGTCCAGGCCGCCGGCCTGCTCGGAGACCACCACCCCGCAGTGCCCGCGGAACTTGTGCCGGATGGAGAGCTGGCCGGTGGTCGCCGCGTAGAACCAGGCGATCGACATGTACGCGCTGACGTGCTCCGGGCCCTGGGTCCAGAGCTTCTCCAGCTCCCGCTGGCCGACCTCGACGCCGCCGGTGGCGTTCGCCGTGATCACACCCAGCTCGTACTCGGGCAGCTGGCTGGGGTCCACCTCGGCGTCCTTGATCGCCTTGTCGGCGGCGACCAGGGCCAGGTGGCTCATCGCCGAGGTCTCCACCAGCAGCCGGCTCGGCACGTGCTCGGCCGGGTCGAAGGTGGCGAGTTCACCGGCCAGTTTCACCGGGTACCTCGGGGCGTCGAACCGCTGGATGCGGTTGATGCCGCTCTTGCCGTCCAGGATGTTCGACCAGAAGGTCTCGGTGTCCATGCCGTTGGGCGCCATCACGCCCAGGCCGGTCACCACCGCTGTCTTCATGCCGGCACCGCCTCGGGGTCGACGACGAGGATCGCGCTCTGGAAACCGCCGAACCCGCTGCCCACGCTGAGCGCGGCGTCGGTCCGGTGCTCCCGCGCGACCATCGGTACGTAGTCCAGGTCGCACTCGGGGTCCCTGGTGGTCAGGTTGGCCGTGGGGGGCACCACGTTGTGCTTGACCGCGAGGGCGCAGGCGGCCACCTCGATGGAGCCGATCGCGCCCAGCGAGTGCCCCACCATCGACTTGATCGAGCTCATCGGGGTGGCGTACGCGTGCTGGCCGAGGCTGGCCTTGACGGCGGCCGTCTCGTGCCGGTCGTTCTGCTTGGTGCCCGAACCGTGCGCGTTGACGTAGTGGATGTCCTCCGGGTTGAGCCGCGCCTGGTCCATGCTCAGCCGGATCGCCTCGGCCATCTCCCGGCCGTCCGGCTTGAGGCCGGTCATGTGGAAGCCGTTGGCGCGGGTGGCGTACCCGGCGATCTCGCAGTAGATCTGCGCGCCCCGCCGGCGGGCCGACTCGGCGTTCTCCAGCACGAACATGGCCGCGCCCTCGCCGAGGATCAGGCCGCGCCGGTTGCCGTCGAAGGGCCGGCAGGCCGACTCCGGGGTGTCGTTGAAGGTGGAGGTGGCCCGGATCGCGTCGAAGCAGGCCACCGTGATCGGCGAGATCGGCGCGTCGGTGGAGCCGGCGATGACGACGTCCGCCGAACCCTCCCGGATCAGGTTGGCCGCGTAGCCGAGCGCGTCGATGCCGGAGGTGCAGCCGGACGAGACCACCGAGGTGGGCCCCTCGGCCCGGGTCGCCCAGGCCACCTCGCGGGCCAGCGAGCTGGGCGCGAAGTAGTCGTACATCTCCGGTACGGCGTACTCGTGGTCGACGATCCACTTGCGACCGCCGTCGGAGACCACGGTGTACTCGGTCTCCAGGCCCATCGTGCAGCCGACCGCGTTGCCGACGGTCACCGCGGTCCGGGTCGGGTTGAGGTCGTCCAGGGTGAGCCCGCTGTCGAGCACCGCCTCGTTGGTGGCGACCACCGCCAACTGGGCGGCCCGGTCCATCCGCCGGATCTCCTGCGGGGTCAGGCCCAGCTTCGCCGGGTCGAAGTCGATCTCGGCGGCGACCTGGCAGCGGAAGTTCGACGGGTCGAAGAAGGTGATGCGCCTGGTGGCGGTCCGGCCGGCGGTCAGCATGTCCCAGAACGCCTGGCGGCCCACGCCGCCGGGCGCCATCACGCCGATCCCGGTGACCGCTACGCGCGGAGTGCTCACAGGTGCCCTCCGACCTGGGGCGCCGGCTCGTTCTCCCGGCCGGGCAGGAACTCGGTGTCGATGTGGCCCAGCTCCGGACGGGGGGCCAGCGGGCAGAGGTGGAAGATCACCTTGGCCGGTTCCTGGCCCCGGTTCTCCACCCGGTGCTTGACGTTGATCGGCACCAGGCACGCCTCACCCGGCCCGAGGTCCACGTACTCGGTGTCGATCCGCATGGTGATCTGACCGCTCACCACGTAGATCGACTCCTCGGAGTACGGGTGGATGTGCTCGCAGACGAACTCGCCCGGCTCCAGGGTGAGCATTCCGCCGAACCCGGTCGTCGACTTCACCGTCTTCGGGCTGAGCATGATGCGGACGTCACCGCCACGCCGACGGTTCGGCGTTACGTCGCTCCACGAGACCTTCGTGGCTGACGTGGTGCTCACGTTGTTCTCCTCTCGGGCTGCGGTGCCGGCCCCGGCGACGGTCATTTGTCCGGCGTCCAGGTGTAGAACGGCTCGGCCATGGCGTCCTTGGGCTCCGCCCAGGCCGGGTCGTACGGGCTGATGAACTGCGCGAGCTTGTCGTGGATGTCCTGGTACAGCGGGTGGCTGCGGGCCTTGTACAGGTCCCGGTTGATGGACTGGTCCGCCTCGACCAGGTGGAAGTACAGGTCGTGGAAACGGAACAGCGTCCGCCGGTCCACCCCGATCATGTGGGGCAGTTCGGTGGCGTCCGATTCGGCGAAGATATTGGCGACCGACGCGGCATCCGCCGGATTCATACGGGCCACAATGAGCGTCCGGTGCACAGTGCTCTCCTTTCGGCTGATGCGGGTGATCGCCAGGAATTGCCGAGCAGGGTCGGCCAGTGATCCCGGTCTTTACTTCGGAAATGATTTCCTCGGCGGCTCGAAGGCGCTTAAAGGCCGGATGGAGCAACCACGGGCCCACCCCGGCGGCGGACCGCCCACCCTCAGGCGTCGGTACGGCCGATCAGCTCGTGCACCGCGGCGGCGTCCTGGTCGCCGTAGCCGGCGTCGATCGCCTCGGTGAAGGTGACCGCCGACCGCTCGATCACCGGCATGTCCACACCCACCTTGGCCGCCTCGGCCAGGGCCAGCCGCAGGTCCTTGTTCATCAGCCGGGTCCGGAAGGCCGCCGGCTCGTACTTCCGTTCGCGCATCAGCGCCGCCCGGAACGACATCACCTTGGAGCTGAAGCCGCTGCGCTCCACCGCCATCAGCAGCATGTCCCGGTCCAGACCGGACCGCTCGCCGTAGGCGACCGCCTCGGCCATCGAGGCGACCTGCGCGCCCAGCATGGCGTTGAAGACCAGCTTCATGGTGGCCGCCATCCCGGGCGGACCCAGGTAGACCACCTGCGGACCGAGCAGGGCCAGGATGTCCTGCACCTCGGCCAGGTCGGTCTGCGTACCGGCGGTCAGCACCCGCAGCTCGCCGTTGCGGGCCTGGTGCGGGTTGCCGACCACGCACGCCTCGATCCGCTTCACCCCGGCCCGCGCGGCCCGCTCACCGGCCTCCCGGGCGTAGGTGGGGGAGACGGTGGAGGTGTCGACGATCGGGGTGCCCGGCTTCGCCGCCGGGACCACCGCGCCGAACAGGACCTGCTCCACCGCGTCCTCGTCGGCCAGGCTGACCAGCACCACGTCCGCGTCCCGGACCGCCTCGGCCGGCGAGTCCGCCTGCCGGGCCCCCGCCGCCACCAGACCGGCCGCCTTCGCCGCCGTCCGGTTCCACACGGTCAGCTCGACGCCGCTGTCGAGCAGCCGGTGCGCCATGCCGCCGCCCATGCCGCCCAGTCCGAGGACGGCCACCTTCCGGCCGGCCATCAGATGCCGCCGTCCACGTGCAGGGTCGCCCCGGTCACGTACGCCGCCAGCGGGCTGGCCAGCAGCAGCACCGCGTTGGCGACGTCCTCGGAGGTGCCCAGGCGGCGCAGCGCGGCGTTCGACTTGATCCGCTCGTACATCTCCGGGGGCAGGCCGGCGCCCGGCTCGGTCTCGATGATGCCCGGGGAGACCTCGTTGATCCGGATGCCGCGCGGCCCGACCTCCTTGCACACCGACCGCATCCAGCCGTTGATGGCGGCCTTGCTGGCGGTGTAGTGGGCCTTGCCGGCCAGCCCGCGGGTGCTCACCGACGCGCCGACCGCGACGATCGAGCCGCCTGCGCCGAGCAGCGGCAACGCGGTGTGGGTGACCAGGTGGAAGGCGGTCAGGTTGGTGTCCAGCACCCGCCGCCACTCGGCGAGGTCGACCTGCGCGGCCGGCGCGTGGCTGTCCACCCCGGCGCTGTTGACCACGATGTCCAGCCCGCCCAGCTCGGTCCGGGCGACCTCCACGAACCGGGTCACGTCCGCCTGGTCACGCAGGTCGGCCTGGACCACGTGGTGGTTGCCGTCGGTCGCCTTCAGGTCCCGGGTGAGGCTCTCCGCCGCCTCGTGGTCGGTCCGGTAGCAGGTGACGACCGAGGCGCCCGCCCCGGCCAGGGCGGTGACGATGGCCCGTCCGATCCCCCGGGTGCCGCCGGTGACCAGGGCGCGCTTGCCGGCCAGTTGAAGATCCACGATTCCTCCGGATGTCGGGCGGCGCCGCCGGTGCACCCGACGGCGCCGCGCGTTCGATGGTGCTCAGGGATGGGTCAGACGAGCGTGACCAGGCGGTACATGCCCTCCGTCGCCCGCGCGTGGCCCGTCACCGGGTTCGTCGCGTACGAGTAGAGGAGGTACGCGCCGGCGGGCAGCTCGGTGCGGACGATGGCCTTCTGGCCGCCCGAGATCGGGGCGAGGCCGACCGGCATGGTGGTCACCGGGGACTCGGTCGGCCACTGGCCGTTCTTGATCGCCTCGAAGTACACCGCCACGTCCTCGGCGGTCGCCCCGTCCGCGAGCCGGGACAGCACCGCCTCGTTGTTGTGCCGGGTGGTGTTGACCACCAGGTGTTCCCCGGTGGCCCGCAGCTTCCGGTTGGGCAGCAGGAACGAGGCGGTGCCGTTGCGCTCCCGGTGCAGGACGTAGTCGTCCACGTCCGGGAACCGCGGCGTGCCCAGCCCGGTCACCGTCACCGGCTTCACCTGCGGCACCGCGGTGGCGCTGGTGTAGTCGAAGTTGACCAGGTGGTAGGTGCCCGGCAGCAGGAACTGCGTGAACGACACCCGCGAGTCCGGGGTGACGACCGCGCCGCCCAGGTTCTCGGCACAGGCCTCCAGCTCCCGCTCGGCGGCGGCCCGGTCGGCCGGGTCCCAGGCGGACGTGGCGGCCAGCGCGGTCAGGTACCGGTCGAGCGACACCCCGCTGCGCAGCTTGACCAGCAGCAGCGACCGGCCACCCGGCTCCGGGGTGCTGACCCGGAAGGTGACCGAGCCGCCCCGCAGCTGGCTCGGCGCGGTGAAACTGTCGGGGTGGATGACGATGTCGACCGTGGTCGGGACGGTGGTCGACACGGCGGCCTGGGCCGGCGCGGCCACCGACAGACCGGCCAGGGTGGCACCGGCGGCGGTGCCCAGCAACAGGCGACGACGGGAGATCGTCCGCCCGGAATCGGGTCTTGCGGTCAAGACTGTGCTCCTCACTGGATGGATCGGATGGTCCCGACCGGTCAGGCGGTCTTCCGCCCGATCACGGCCGAGTCGGCGTCGGTCAGCGGCACGACCGAGGTCTCGGTGAAGCCGGCCGAGCGCATCCACCCCTGGCAGTCCGCCCCGGTGTACTCGCCGCCGCCCGGGGTGACGAGCTGCATGTTCAGGCTGAGCAGCAGGTTCGCCGGCTCGCGGCGGTCGTCGTCGATCAGGGCGTCGTACACCAGGACCTGCCCACCGACCGGCAGCGCCTCGTACGCTTTGCGCAGCAGGGCGATCCGCTGCTCGTCGTTCCAGTCGTGCAGCACGTGACCGAAGATCAGCACGTCGGCGCCCGGCAGGCTGTCGTTGAAGAAGTCACCCGGGTGGAAGGTCACCCGGTCGCTCATGCCCAGCCGGTCCATGTGCTCGTCGAAGAAGGGCTGCACCGGCGGCAGGTCGAAGGTGCCGGCCTTCAGGTGCGGGTGCGCCTTGGCGATCACCGCGCTGATGTTGCCGCGCGCCCCACCGATGTCAATGAAGGACGTCACCTCGGTCCAGTCGATCTTCTCGGCGAGCGCCGGGCCGACCGCCGAGTTCGCGCCGTCCATCGCGGACATGAAGTTCCGCACCGACTCCGGCCGGGAGTAGAACTTGTTGAAGTCCCGGTCGGTGTGCGCCTGCATGTCGCCGGTCTTCAGCATCTCGGTCAGCTTGCCCCAGACGCCGTACTGCCAGGCGTGCATCCGCAGGAAGCCGCCCTGGTAGGACGGGTGCTTCGGGTCGAGCTGGTTGGCGGCGGCCGGGCTGATCGTGTAGCGGCCCTCGGCGTCCCGGTCGAGGACCTTCAGCGCGACCAGCGAGTCCAGGAAGTCCCGGGTGGACCGGGGGTGCAGGCTCAGCGCCTCGCGGATCTCCGGCTCGGTCTTGCCGCCCTCGGCGAGCACGCCGAACAGGCCCAGCTCGACGGCGCTGAGGAAGGTCTTGGCCGACCAGTAGCCCGCCGCGAGGTCGAGGATCGACAGGTCAGAGGTCTTGGTTCCCATTACGCAGGCTCCTTCGGAAGGTGTGGTGCGGGCAGGTCGGGTCGTTGCCCGAAACGCTGGCAGCCGGGCCTCGACCGGGGGTCGAAGACGGCTGGGAGGACGGCGGTCAGACGTCGACCCGGACCCGGTACAGGTCGAGCCACATGTTCAGCTGGAAGAGCATCTCCACGTGGGTCCGGGCCACCCAGGCGCGCGGGCCGGAGACCAGGGAGTCCGGGTCGGCGGCGAACGCCTTCGCGGCGGTCAGGTCGACCAGCCCGGCGATCGGCGCGTTGCGGTCGTCGACCAGGGCCAGGAGCTGGTCACAGAGCGCCTTCGCGTACGCCGAGTCCTGGGTCACCGGGTACGGCGACTTCTTGCGGTCCACGATGGACGGCGGCAGCACGTCCTTCACGGCGGCGCGCAGCAGGCTCTTCTCCCGGCCGTCGAAGCTCTTCTGCGCCCACGGCGCGGAGTAGACGTACTGCACCAGCCGGTGGTCGCAGTACGGCAGGCGCAGCGCCAGCCCGACCGACCCGGCGATCGACTCGGAGTGCGGGATCAGCGTCTCCAGCCAGTTGGTGACGTTGAGGTACCACATCTCCCGCATGCGCTTCTCCTGGCCGGTCTCACCCGGCAGCAGCGGCACCCGGCCCATCGCCTCCCGGTACCGGCCGCTGGTGTAGCCGCGCATGTCGAGCCGGTCCAGCAGCCCGGCGTCGATCAGGTCGGTGCCCATGCCGTGCTTGCCGCCACCCCAGTGGGCCATCGCGATCCACGGGAAGGTCTGCGCCTCGATCAGCGGGGGCATCGACATCCACATGGTGCCGCCGAACACCCCGTCGGCGGCGTCGCCGAGCAGCGCGAGGGGGGTGTGCTCCTGCACCGCCCGGCACAGCACGTACAGCGAGGTGTTCATGTTGCCCAGCGGGCTCGGCACGTCCTTGGCCCGCAGCGCGTTCACCGCCACAACCGGGTCGAGCAGGTCGGCGGTGTCCAGCACGATGTCGGTGTGCTCGGCGCCGATCGCGTCGACCAGCTCCTTCACGTACGGCGCGTCCGAGCTGCCCCACACCTCGTCCGGGGTGAACTCCTCGACCGACCCGAACGACACGGTGAAGGTGTGCAGCGGGCCCGCGCCGCGGGCCTTGAGCGCCTGCGCGGCCAGCGCGGTCACCCCGGAGGAGTCCAGGCCGCCGGAGAGCATCATGCCCAGCGGCACGTCCGCGGTGAGCTGCCCGCCCACCGAGTTCTCCAGCAGCTCCCGGACGGTCCGGACGGTGGTGTCCAGGTCGTCGGTGTGCTCCTGGGCGGTCAGCGCCCAGTACTGCTCCTCCCGTTGCCCGGACCGGGTGACCCGGACGACGTGCCCGGCGCGCACCTGGTGCATGCCCTTGAACACGCCGTGCCCGGGGGTGCCGGCGTAGGAGAGGATCTCCCGCAGGCCGTCCAGGTCCACCGCCGCCTCGACCAGCGGGTGGTCCAGGATCGCCTTGCGCTCGGACGCGAACACCACGCCGTGCGGGGTGGGGTGGTAGAACATCGGCTTGTTGCCCAGCCGGTCCCGGACCAGCAGCAGCTCCTCGCGGCGGACGTCCCACACCGCGAACGCGTACCCGCCGTCCAGCTTCTCCGCCAGCCCGGCGCCCCACTGCAGGTACGCGTACCCGACGACCTCGGCGTCGCCCCGGGTGCGGAACCGGTGCCCGTGCGACTCCAGTTCGGCGCGCAGCGCGGGCGCGTTGTAGACGTCCCCGTCGAAGGCGACCACGGCGAGGGTCTGCCCGTCCGCCTCGACCACGAACGGCTGTCCCCGGCCGTCCAGTTCGACCAGGGCGAGCCGGCGGTGACCGATGGCCGCGCGCGGGGACGTCCACACCCCCTCGGCGTCCGGACCCCGGTTGGCCATCGTGGCGCTCATGGCGCGCACGGTCGCCTGCGCGCGGGACAGGTCCCGCTCGTAGTCAACCCAGCCAGCGATACCCGACATGGCTCGTCTCCTCACAGTCGCGTCATTGGGCGTGCAGCGCGGCCCCGGACCGGGGCGATGTCTGACGCCGCCCGGTCGCCTGCTCGCCGTCGATGCTCAGCGGCCCGTCTCGGGTCTCCCTCGGGGCTCGGTCGAAGGCCGCGCACGCCGACCCACGTCGATGCGTGTCGAGTTCGGCTCCACGTCGGCTCGAGGCGACGCCGTGAGCATCGCTGACGGAGCCGGTGCCGGACGCGACGGAGATGCGAGCCGATGAGACAGACAATTGCCCAGGCCCTGGCGGTGGTCGCGGTCGGCGGCAGCGGGATCGTGGCGGGCGTGTTCTTCGCCGTCGCGGTGAGCGTGCTGCCGACGCTGTACACCATGCCCGCCGGGAGCTACATCACCCTGCACCGCAAGCTCGGGCAGGGGTACCACCCGTCGATGCCGCTGATCGTCAACGCGACGATGTTCGCCGACGTCGCGTTGATCTTCCTGGTCGAGGACGCGGCGACCCGGTGGCTGTTCGTCCTCGCCTCGGTGCTGGCGCTGGCCGTGCAGGGGGTGTCCCACCTCGGCAACGTCCCGATCAACAAGCGGGTGCTGCGGGTCGACCCGGACGCCGTACCTGACGACTGGGACGACCCCCGACCACAGTGGCGTCGCCTGCACCAGCTGCGCACCGCGCTGGCCCTGGCGGCCCTGACGGTGACCGCCGCGGGCGTGGTGGTGCTCCCGTGACCGCCACCACCCCGGGCACCACCCCCGACGCGGTGACCCCACCGGCCGCCGCCACCACCCCGGACGCGACGACCCCACCGGCCGCCACCACCGGGACCGCCGCCGGTTCCGCCCCGGCCGCGCCGCCGACGCGGCGGCTCGGCGCGGCGCTCACGGTGGTGCTGCTGGCCACCTTCATGACCGGCTTCGACACCACCGGCGTCAACATGGCCGTACCGTCCATCCAGGACGCGCTGGGCGCGAACTACGGCGCGATGCAGTGGGTCATCGCCGGGTACACCCTGCCGTTCGCGCTGCTGCTGGTGACCGGCGGCCGGATCGGTGACGCCTTCGGCCGGCGACGGGCGTTCCTGCTCGGTCTCGCCGGCTTCACGGCCGCCTCGGTACTGGCCGGGCTGGCCGGCGACGTGGGTTCGCTGGTCGCCGCCCGGGTGGTGCAGGGCATCGCCGCCGCCGTGATGGGCCCCCAGGTGCTCGCCGTCTTCCAGGTGCTGGTGCCGGCCGCCCGCCGCGCCCCGCTGCTGGCCGTGTACGGCCTGGTCATCGGCCTGGCCACGGTCTCCGGCCCGATGCTCGGCGGGGTGCTGATGAGCGCCGACCTGTTCGGCTGGGGCTGGCGCACCATCTTCCTGATCAACCTGCCGATCGGTCTGGTGGCCTTCCTCGGCGCGCTCGCCTGGCTGCCCGAGTCCCGCGACGAGCGGGGCCGCGGCTTCGACCTGGGCGGGGTGTTCCTGGCCGCCGCCGCGCTGCTGCTCCTGCTGCACCCGCTGATGTACGGCCGGGAACTGGGCTGGCCGTGGTGGTCCTGGCTGTGCCTGGCCGCCGCCGGTCCCGCCTTCGTGCTGCTGGTGCGGTACGAACGGGGCAAGGAACGGGCCGGCGAGTCGCCGCTGGTGGCGCTGCACCTGTTCGGGCAGCGCACGTTCACCGCCGGGGTGCTGGCGAACGTCATCGTCGCCGCGCTGATGTCCGGGTTCTTCCTGACCTTCGTGGTGTTCCTGCAGAGCGGCCTCGACTTCACCGCCGAGCGGACCGGTTGGACGGTCGCGCCGTGGGCGGTCGGCACCGCGCTCGCCTCGATGGTGGCGATCCCGCTGGCCCGCACCGCCGGCCGCACCGCCCTGGTCGTCGGCGCGGTGCTGATGACCCTGGGTATGGCCGGGCTGAACGCCATCGTGGTGACCCAGGGCGCCGAGCTGACCTCGCTGCCCATCGTGGTCAGCCTGTTCGTCGTCGGTGTCGGGATGGGCCTGGTCAGCGCGCCGATCCTGAACGTCACCCTGGCCGGCATCCCGCACGTCGACGCCGGCTCCGCCGCCGGTATCTTCTCCACCTGCAAGCAGACCGGCCAGGTGCTCGGGGTGGCGGTCACCGGCGCGGTGTTCTTCGGGCTCCTCGTCGACCAGGACACCGCCAGCCGGGACCGGTTCGTCGACGCGATGAGCTGGACCCTCGGCGTGCAGGTCCTGCTCTGCCTGCTGGTCGTCGCCCTCGTGTTCGTCCTGCCGCGGAAGGTCGACGCCGCCGCCCGCTGAGCCACCGTGCCCGTGGCCGGGGCTTTGCGTCTTGTTGGGGCCTTGCGTCCTTGCCGGGGTTGCGTCCTTGCTGGGGCGTTGCGTGCGTGGCCGGCCCGGCAGTGGCCACGGCTGAGCCACCCGTCCGCCGTCGGGGTGCCCGGTTCCACCGGCACCCCGACGACCGTCCGCACCCACATTCGGCCCGGTCGGACCCTGTCCGGGGACGGGCGAGAACGCCCGCTACCGTACGCGTTTCCGTGCGTGTCGACCCGCGAACCTCACGGTCTGTGACGCCCCGCTCGCGAAGCGATCCGCGTTCCGCTTCCTTCGCTCTGCACCCATCGGCGCACCACCCCCTCTGAGCAGCAATTACTCCTCGGCTCGGTCAGCAGCCACCGACTGCTGTCGCCCACTGTCGGTGCCTGGCGCTCATCTGGTCGCAAAAAAGGAAACGAACGGCAGTACCTCGCCACCATCCTTGGTTGCTCAGAGTGAGCCGTGCTGTGCTGGCCGGTCCGCGACGGTCGTGCTGTGCTGGCCGGTCCGCGGTGGCCGTCCTGGCTGGCCGGTCCGCGGTGGCCGTCCTGGCTGGCCGGTCCGCGGTGGCCGTCCTGGCTGGCCGGCCCGGCGGCAGCGAACGGACCCGCCCGGCCAGCGCCACCCCGACGCGTCGATTCTCGACCTCCCGGACCGCCGCACTCTCCACGTCGAACCCCAACAGCACCCCCGAGCCGCCGGCAGAACACCGCCAGCTCCCGGCCGCCGGCCAGCCCTTACCCCTACACCGCTCGTCCAGCCCTCGGCCCGCCACAGCCTGGTCTCCTCCAACCAACCCTGCCCCGTTGATCATGAAGTTGTTGTTCCCCGCACGGCGTGTCGCGGACAACAACTTCATGGTCAACGGGGCAGGTCCGGGGGTGGGGGCAGGTCCGGGCTGGGAGAGGGTGGGGATGGGGACGGTGAACGGCCGGGCACCCAGGGGAGGGGCCCGGCCGTTCGGGAAAAGGGAGGTAGCGGATCGGGTCAGTGTGAGGGGGCGACCTCCGGGTTGCGGCGGCCGGTGTTGGTGGAGCGGCGGAACGGCAGCCGGACCAGGGTGACCAGGCCGACGATCAGACCGACGAACATGATGATGCCCCACAGCGAGTCGGGCACCTGGCGGGTGCCGAGCATCGGCATGAGCAGCAGCAGGGTCAGCGCGGCCAGGCCGGGCCAACGCTGGTCGAACGGTACCGACCGCCACCGGTCCCGGCCCCGGGCGGCGGCGACGGCGAACCAGACCGCCGGGACCACCAGCAACAGGACCCAGAAGCCCGGCAGCCGGATGCCCTCGCCGAGCAGGTCCTTGGCCGGCGGGATGCTCAGCGTCAGGCCCACCCACCAGTACTCGATCACCACGAAGACGGTCAGCGCGAGCGCGGTGGCCCACATGACGCCCCGCGACCGCTCCCGGCGGAAGCCCTGCTCAAGGATGTCGATGGCGTTGAACGGGCTGAACAGCCGGGACCGCCGCCGCAGCAGCAGCATGGGCAGCGCGGCCACCTCGAGGCCGCCGTACCGCAGCACGCCGCAGAGCAGTACGCCGATCGTGGTGTAGACGGCCAGCGCCTGGTGCATGGGCGCCGAGCCGATGCCCATCGGGTAGAGCATCATCGGCAGCTGGAGCAGTGCCGACGGAATCCACGGGTTGACCCCCTGGAACCGCTCGATCCGGCCGAAGAACCAGATGACCGCGGTGTAGACGGCGGCCACCACCACGAACCAGACCGCCATCATGGCCAGGCCGGACGCGTCGAGGGCCTTGTCGATCCGGTACCAGAGGCTGCCGATCGCGATCAGCGCGTACAGGATGCGGAACCAGCTCGCCACCGTGCCGACGTCGCGGCCGATCACGAAGCGCGGTTCCCCGGGTGTCTCCGCCCGGTCCACCGCGGGGGCGGTGGCGCGTGTGTCATGGGTCATCGTCTGCGTACCTCCATCGGGTGGACCGTCGGTGCCCGCCGGGTCAGGCCGACTCGGTGCGGGCGAGCATCTGCTCGACGAGCAGGACGCTGTACTTGGCGTCGAGGAAGCGCGGGTGGGCGAGCACCTCCTGGAGGAACGGACCGGTGGTGCGTACCCCCGGACCCTCCACCAGGGTCTCGTGCAGCGCCCGGCTCATCCGGGCCACCGCCTGGTCCCGGTCCGGTGCCCACACCACGACCTTCGCCAGCAGCGAGTCGTAGTCGGGGCCGACCGACCAGCCCTGGTAGCCGTGGGTGTCGACCCGGGTGAACGGGCCACCGGGCAGGACCAGGGTGTGCAGCGGCCCGGGGGTGGGCACGAAACCACGGGCCGGGTCCTCGGCGTTGATCCGGCATTCGATGGAGACGCCCCGACGCTGCACGTCGCGCTGGGTGATCCGCAGGGGCTCACCGGCGGCCACCCGGATCTGTTCCCGGACCAGGTCGATCCCGGTGACCATCTCGGTGACCGGGTGCTCCACCTGGATCCGTGAGTTGATCTCCATGAAGTAGAACTCGCCGCCGGAGTCCACCAGGAACTCCAGCGTCCCCGCGCCGACGTACCCGATGGACCGGGCGGCCTGCGCGGACAGCTCGCACATCTGCTCGGTCAGCTCCACCGGCAGGCCCAGCGCCGGGCTCTCCTCCAGCAGCTTCTGGTGGCGGCGCTGCACCGAGCAGTTCCGCTCACCCAGGTGCACCCCGTTGCCGTACGTGTCACAGAGCACCTGCACCTCGATGTGCCGGGCCGCCTCGACGTACCGCTCCAGGTAGACCCGGCCGTCACCGAAGACGGCCTGGGCGTTCGCGCGGGCCTGCTGGTACGCCAGGGTGAAGTCCTCCGGGTTGTCGACCACGGCCATGCCCCGGCCACCGCCCCCGACCACCGGCTTGATGATCAGCGGGAAGCCGACCCGTTCGGCGGCCTCCCGGGCCTCGCCGAGGGTGGCGAGCGCGTCGCTGCCGGGCAGTACCGGCAGCCCGGCGCGGGCCATGATGGCCCGCGCCTCGGCCTTGTCGCCGAGCGGACCCATCAGATCGCCGGGCGGACCGATGAAGGTGATGCCGTTCTTCTCGCACACCTCGGCGAAGTCCGGGTCCTCGGAGAGGAACCCGTAGCCGGGGTGGATGGCGTCCGCGCCGGTGCTCAGGGCCGCCTCGATCACCGCCGGGATGTTGAGGTAGCTGCGCTTCACCGCCGGTGGACCGATGCAGACGGCCTCGTCGGCGAACCGCACCACGGCGGAGTCCGCGTCCACCGTGGAGTACACCGCCACGGTCCGGATGCCCAACTCACGGCAGGTCCGCGCCACCCGGAGCGCGATCTCACCCCGGTTGGCGATCAACACCTTGGCAAACATCGGCCGGCTCTCCTTCGTCTCGTCGTCGGGTCTGCGCGGCGTCACGACTGGTCGACGGGGGCCAGCACGATCAGGCCCTGGTCGTACTCGACGCGCCCGGCGTCGGCGACCAGCACCTCGACCACCCGGCCGGCCTGCGGCGCGGTGACCGCGTTCATCAGCTTCATCGCCTCGACGATCGCCACCTGCTGACCGGCCTCGACCAGGTCACCGACCGAGACGAACGGCGCGGCCCCGGGCTCCGGCGCGGCGTAGAAGGTGCCCACGATCGGCGCGCGGACGTGGATCAGGTCGCTGTCGGTGGCGGCCGGCGGGGCGGCCACGGTGACCTGGGTGACGGCGGCGACCGGTCCGCCGGCGGTGGTGACCGGGACCGGGTCACCGGGACGCCACTCCACCTCCAGGGAGACGTCGCCGGCCCGGACGGCCACCCGGTGCAGTCCGGGCGGTGCGCTGCTCATCAGCGCCTCGGTGGTCGCCGAGAGCAGCTTGAGCGTCCAGTCGACCTGGTCACCGGGGATCGTCTGGGTCATCGTGTCGCCTTTCGCAGGACGGACGGGGGACAGGGACGGCAGCGGGGACGTCAGAGCAGCGGGCCGACCGCGACCGCGCTGATCGCCAGGGCGGCGACGACGAGGACCGTGCGGAGCGAGTTCCAGTTGCCCCAGCGGACCCGTGGGTTGATCTCCTCGAAGTTCTCCGGCAGCCGGTCCGGGTCGAGGGTCTTCAGCCAGCGGTTGATCGGCACGTTCTTGGTCAGCGAGATGACCATCGCGCCGAGCAGCAGTACCGCGGCCAGCCCGAAACCGACCCGGGACACCGGCTGGTCCACCAGGACGGCGAGCAGCACGTCCACCACCAGCGACGTGATCATGCAGATCGGCATGAACGGGTCGAAGCGGGTCACCAGGAACTGGTGGATCGGCACGTACTGGTCGGTCGGCAGCCGGAGCAGCAGCGGCACCCCACCGAGCACGGTGATCATCAGCCCGCCGGCGGCCATCCCGGTCCCCGTCAGGGTGATCGGGACCAGGAGCTGGGTCCAGGTCATCTCGTTCTCCGCTTTCAACCCGAGGGTGGCTCGACCGCAGGAGGTCGATCTGGCTTCCGGCCATCCTCGGGTCGGCATCTCGACGCCAACTCCGGAATCGCTGGAGAACCGGCGGCAGGACGCCGTCCGCCGCAACCGGGCCGGCCGTGCCGGCGGTGGCCGGGCCGACCGCGCCGGCCGCAACCCGGCCGACCGCGCCGGCCGCGGCCCCGGAGCGGGCGCGGGTGCGGTCCGGACCCTTCCAGGTGCCTTCGAACCGTTTTCGAGACCCGCCGGCCAGTGTCGGTCCGGACTTGGACGACATCGGCGCGACCCGCTCGGACAGCCCTGCACGGTCGCCGGCGGTGGTCGGGCCCGCAGCGGGAGGAAGGTGACCGCGATGGCAGCGACTGACGCCGCGATCGTTGGGTGGGCGATCGGACCGGTGGAGCGGGACGAACCGGAGAACACCGGCCGGGCGGCCACCGTCGCGACCGTAGTCGACCGGCTCGGCCCGACGGTACGACGGGGCCGCCGCACCTCGCTCGTGCTGACCGGGGCACACCCCCCGGCCGGCTACGAGGGCGGGGTCACCTCGGCCTGCGTACCGCCGGGCGCCGCCGGGGCGACGGTGTTCGTACCCCGGCTCTGTGCGGCGCTGCACCGCGCGACGACCCTGCTGGCCCGAGCCGGGGCCGACCTCGTCCTGGTCGCGGCCGAGCTGGAGGACGAGCCGGGGCGGTGGCTGGTGGTGGCCCTGCGCCGCCTCGCCGAGTCCTGGTCCCCCGACCAGCCGCCGCTGGTCGTCGTCCGGCCCACCGACGACCTCACCGAGACCGACCGGTCCCGCTCCGGCGTGCTCCGCCCCAGCGACCTGCGTCGCGTGCTCACCGACGGCTGCCACCGCCCGAACCCGGTCGCCGACCGCCGCGCCCCGACCCCGGTCGCGCTGCCGGACAGCTCCCGGCGCGGCACCTCGATCGTCCTGCTGCCGCCGCCCGCGCCGGTACGCCCGCCCGGCGGACCGCTGCTGATCCGCTGGTCCGCCACGGACGAGCGGACCGAGCAGCGCCGCCGGCAGGCGATGGGCCGGCTCGGCCGCTTCGCCACCGACCTGTTCGGCGACGACCGGCGCCGGGCCGAGACCCTGGCCCGGCAGGCTCCCCGGCCGGCCGGGAACCTGGCCCGGCCGGCCCCGTCGCAGGCCACCACCGAGGGGGTACGCGGCGCGGTCGTCGCGGCCACCGCCACCGAGGCCGCCGACGCGCTGGACCGGCACCGGCCGGTCGCGCCGAAGGGCCGCCCGGTGGCGCTCGTCTTCCCCGGCCAGGGCGCCCAGTACCCCCGGATGGGCGCCGGCCTGTACGACCACGACCCGGTCTTCACCACCGCCCTGGACACGTTCTTCGCGCTCTGGGGCGACGGCGGGCCCAGGTTGCGCGACGAGTGGCTCTCCGCCGACCCCGACATCCCGTTCGACGACGGCTCCCGCGCCCAGCCGCTGCTGTTCGGCGTCGGGTACGCGCTCGGCGCGATGGTCCGCTCCTGGGGCGTACGCCCGGTGGCGCTGCTCGGGCACAGCGCCGGGGAGATGGTCGCCGCCACCCTCGCCGGCGCGTTCAGCCTGCCCGCCGCCGTCGCGCTGATGCGGGCCCGGGTCACCGAGGTGCTCCGCACGCCGCCGGGCGGCATGCTCGCCGTCGCGGCCACCGCCGACGAACTCCAGCCGTACCTGAGCCTCGACCCGACCGGGCAGGTCGCGGTGGCCGCTGTCAACGCCCCCCGGCAGACCATGCTCGCCGGCCCGGACGAGGCCCTGCGGGTGGTGCAGGAGAAACTCCGCGAACAGGGGTACGTCTGCCGGCTCGCCAAGGCCCGCCAGGCGTTCCACAGCCCCGCCGTCCTCGACGCGTCGCTGGCCACCCGCCCGGCCGTCGAGGCGGCCCGGCCCGGCCCGCCGGTCGACACCGTCTACTCCGCGTACACCGGCCGCAAGCTCGACGACGCCACCGCCCGCGACCCGATGTTCTGGACCACCCAGATCGCCGACCCGGTGCTGTTCTGGCCGGCGCTGGATGCGCTGTTCGGCACCGGTGACCTGCTCGTGGTGGAGGCCGGCGCGGGTCAGGGGCTGACCAACGTGGCCCGCCAGCACCGTGCGGTGCGGTCGAAGGCCAGCGACGTGGTGGGGCTGCTGCCGGCCGCGCCCGGCACCCCGGAGGCGGACCGCCGGGCCGTGCTGGCCGTCGCGGCGCGGCTCTGGACCGAGGGCCACGACCTGCGGTGGGACGCCCTCGACGGCGTCACCGCCCACCCCTGAGGACTCCTGACGACCGACCGCCCCGGAGGCTGCACGTGTTGTTCGAAAGCTATCTCAACTTCGACATCGAGGCCGCGTTGTTCCTCACCCTGCTGTGGGGGACGACGGCGGTCCTGGTGGCCCGGCGGCCACACCACCGCTCCGACAGGCGGGGCCGCCGCCGCGCCACCTTCCTGCTGGTCCTGGTCGCCATCGGCATGCTGCTGGTCGCCGGCCGGATCACCACCACGCTGCTGATGGGCAGCTTCGGCTACCTGTTCGTCGCCGACCGGGTCGCGGTGGCGCTGCCGCTGGTGATCCTGCCCGCGCTGGCGGTACTGGTGCTGTCGGTGCCCCGCTGGCGGGCCCACCGGCGGGAACCGTCGGCCGCGACCCGGCTGGCGACCTTCGCCCCGCAGGCGGTGGTGCCGTTCCAGGCCACCGCGCTCGGCGCGCTGCTCGGCTTCGTCACCGCCATCCTGGTCACCATGGGACCACCGCAGCTCGTCCCGATCCTCACCGTCTACACCGGGTACCTGACCGTGGTGGTGCTGCTCTGGCTGTGGCAGGCGTACCGGTTCCGGGTGGCGTCGAACGGCGGGCCGGTCCGCCGGTCGCTGCCGGTACGGGCGCTGCGCGCGGTCGCCGTCGCCACCGCGTTCGTGCTGGTCCTGGTGGGTGGTCTGAGCTGGGCGGCCGGCACGACCACGCTGCCCGGCCGGATCAACATGGCCGACCACGCGCACGGCGAGGCGTACTCGGCGGCCGGCCCGCACGGGGCGCACGCCGGACGCTCGGTCAGCGTCGCCGAGCTGACCGGCCCGCGCGCCGAGACCCCGGACCGGAGGTACACCCTGGTCGCCGAGGCGAAGAAGCTGCGGCTGGCCTCCGGCAAGGAGGTCGACGCGTGGCTGTTCAACGGGCAGAGCCCCGGCCCCGAGCTGCGGGTCAAGCGCGGAGAGCTGATCGAGGTCACCGTCGTCAACAAGGTGCCGGACACCAACGTGTCGGTGCACTGGCACGGCGTGGACGTCCCGAACGCCGAGGACGGCGTCGCCGGCGTCACCCAGGACGCGATCAAGCCGGGCGGCACGCACGTCTACCGGTTCCGCCCCGACGAGGTCGGCACCCACTGGTACCACTCCCACCAGCAGTCCTCGATCCAGGTGAAGAAGGGCCTGTTCGGGCCGCTGATCATCGAACCGGAGCAGACCGACCTGGCCCCCGGCACCCAGGACGTCATCGTCGCCGCGCACACCTGGTACGACGACAAGCTGCCGCTGGAGCCGCCCACCCTGTTCGGCACCATCGACCAGCTCGAACGACGGCGGATGGCCCCCGGCACCCCGGTCCGGCTCCGGCTGATCAACACCGACGGGGCGACCCACCGGTACTCGCTCACCGGCACCCCCTTCAAGGTGGTGGCGATCGACGGCAACCCGGTCAACGAACCCACCGACGTCCGGGGCGAACAGCTCGTCATCGGCGGCGGCGGCCGGTACGACGTCGAGTTCACCATGCCGACACAGCCGGTCCGCCTCACCGAGCTGCGCCGGTACGGCAGCGAGCTGCGGGTCGTCGAGGGTGGTCTGCTGCTCAGCGCCGACGGCGCCGGCGACGTCGCACCGGACAAGCCGCAGGACGCCTTCGACCCGACCACGTACGGCTCGCCGGCCCCCACCCCGTTCGGCCGGGACAGCACCTTCACCAAGACCCACTCGCTGGTCTTCGACAACGAGCTGTGGTTCTACGACGGCAAGTTCGGGGTGGTGTGGGCCAGCAACGGCAAGGCCTTCCCCGAGGCCCCGTCGATCACCGTCCGGGAGGGCGACCTGGTGAAGGTACGGTTCGCCAACCGCAGCCACTTCGACCACCCGATGCACCTGCACGGACACCACGTGCTGGTGCTCAGCCGCAACGGCAAACCGGCCACCGGCAGCCCACTGTGGCTGGACACCGTCAACGTCGAGGTGGGCGAGATCTGGGAGGTCGCCTTCAAGGCCGACAACCCGGGCCTGTGGATGGACCACTGCCACAACCTCGACCACGCCGCCGCCGGCATGATGTCGCACGTCATCTACGAGGGCGTGACCACCCCGTACGAGGTCGGCCACGACACCCCCAACGAACTGGAGTGACCCGCCCGCGACGGCCGACCCGCCGTCGGCGCTGACCACGGCCCCCGGCCCTCCCGCCGGGGGCCGTCGCGTCGTCCGGCGGCTGGGGAATCCCAGCGTCAGCCGGGTCGCAGGCAGGGGTCGGTGATCTGGTACGTCGGGCTCTGCGCGGTGCGTCCGTCCGCGGCGGTCATCCGTACCGACCAGGTCAGCGCCGACGCCCGCAGTCGTCCCACCGTCGCCTGGGCGGCCGACCCGTCCACCGTCATGGCCTGGGTCGACGTGGCGGCCCCGGCGGGCGCCCAGCGCACCTGCGCCCCGTCGACCGGGGCGCTGCCGGTGGCCCGCACCACCAGGCTGTAGGTGTCCTGGGCGCAGCGTACGTGCGCGCTCGCCGTCACCGTGAACGCCCGTACCGGCGGCGGCGTGCTGGTCGGTCGGGCCACGGTCGGCGCGGCGGCGGGCGCGGCGGTGGTGGGTACGACGGTCGTGCCCGGGGCGGTCGTCGGCGCGGGTCCCGGTCGGGTACCGGGCGCGACGGTGCCGGGGGACGCGCCGGTGCTGCCCGTCGTGCCGGGTGCCGGTGCCGTCGGGCCTGTCGTGGCCGGGGAGGTGCCGCCGTTGGTGGTGGTGACCATGGCAGTGGTCGACGCCGGTGCCGCCGCCGTCGATGTCTCCGCATCACCGATCGCCGCTCCGGACGTCGCCGCCACCTGTCCGGCCGGCTGCCCGGCGAGCGCCCAGATACCGGTCAGGGCGAGGAGCGCCAGCAGTCCGGCCGCCACCGCCATCCGTCGCCGGCGTCGCCGGACGTGGGTGGCGGCCGAGGTGACCCGGACGGGCTGGTCCCCGGAACGCGGCAGCGCCGCGCCGCCCACACCCACGGCCACGGCGATGGGCTTGGTAGCCGATCCGGTGGCCGGCTCTTCGCCCGGCGCCGGGGTAGGCTGCCCGCCCGGCTCACCGGACCGTCCGGAACCGGCTGCGCCGTCCGTGGACCCGCCGGTACCGGTCGACGTCGACGGCGCGGCGGGCACGTCGGGCGACGACCGTACCTGGACGCTACCGTCGGCCGGCCCGGCGTCGCCGTCGGCCGCAGTGGTCACCTCGGTGTTGCCGTCGGCCGGGCCGGTCACCTCGATGGTGTCGCCGGTTCCCGTGTCCTCGGGACCGCCGTCGGTGGTCGTGCCGTCGGTGCTGCCGTCGGTCGTGGTGCTGTCGGTCGTGGTGCTGTCGGTCGGGGCGGCGTCGGCCAGCCTCGACCACACCGTCCCGGAGACGACCAGGAACCCCGGAGCGGTGTACGCGGACAGCAGCGCCGCCGGGCTGAGCTGTTCCCGGCGGAGCAGCCCGCAGACCGCGCAGTGGTCGATGTGCCGGGCGACCCGCTTGCGCAGGGTGGGGGTGAGCCGGCCCTCCCAGCCGTCGACCAGACCGGCCAGGTCGGGGCAGTCCCGGGTACCGCTGCGGGCGACGAGCAACGCGCCGAGCGCCCGTTCGAGCTGCGCCCGCGCCCGGGACAGGCGGGCGTGGGCGTGTTTGGCGGGTACTCCGAGGGCCGCGCCGATGTCGACCGGGGACAGGTCGTGGCGGATCGCCAGGTGGACCACCTCGCGGTCGCCCGGGTTCAGGGCGGCCGCCGCGGTGTGGACGAGGTCGCGTACCTGCTCGGTGTTGACGTCCGTGCCCGAGTCGGCGGTGTCGGCCACCGGTTCGGCGGCCTCCTCCAGCGGCGCGGAGCGGGACCGTTCCCGCAGCTGCCGCAGGCACTCGTTGCGCACGATCGTGTAGAGCCAGGGCCGCAACCGGTCCGGGTCACGGAGCTGGTCGATGCGCCGGCTGGCGGCGAGGAACGCGTCGTGCACCGCGTCCGCGGCGGCCTCCGGTTCGCGTACCAGCACCCGGGCGTACGTGTAGAGCCGGTCGGCGTACCGCCGGTACATGCCCTCCAGGCCGGCCCGCTCGCCGCGGCGGACGGCTTCGACGAGCGCCCGGTCGTCCTGTGCCGCCGTGTCCATCCGTGACTCCCACCGCTCGTCGACCAGTCCAGTAAAGCGGAGCGAAAAACTTCTGGGGAAATCTGTTGGCATCCCGACCCGTCGGCGCTCACACCGGTGTCACTCCACCACGGACACTGAGGAGACACCGTGACACCCACCCGTTCCACCCGCCGACTGTGCACCGCCGGCCGCCGCGTCCTGACCACCGCCGTCGTGGCGGCGCTGGTCGGCGGACTCGTCGCGCCCGGCGCGGCGGACGCCGTCCCGACGGCGCCCGCCAGCCGGACCGAGGTCCCCGGCAGCACGAACGAGGAGCCGCTGGCCTTCGAGATCGACCCGAGACTGCCGGTACCCCGGCTGCCGCTCGACCCGGTGGGCCGGCTCGGCACGAACCGGGAACTCGGCGTGGTGGCCGGGCCGGACGGGTCACCCGCCGGCCTGGTGCTCGACGAGGTGATGGTGCGGACCGCCGACCAGGCCGGATTGGACGCCTTCCTGACCCGCTGGGGCGGTCAGCTGCTCGACTCGTTCCCGGCCGACGCGCAGGGCCAGGACCATCTGGTCCGAGTGGACGTCGACCGCGCCGACCCGGCGAACCTGGTCGCCGACCTGCGCGCCGCCGAGCCGGGCCAGTCCGGCCGGTACCGGGTCGGCGACGAGCGGGCGCTGCGGCTGCTCGCGTTGGCCGCCGCCGAGTGGCGGACCGGCACCGAACTGGTCCTCGACTGGCTGGTGGAGCCGGCCGGCATCGCCGACGGCAAGGTCTTCGAGGCACCCAACATCATCAACAAGAACGTCTTCGACTGGTCCTACCTGGGGTCGGGCAACCCGATGGACACCGGCGTCGCCAAGGCATGGCAACTGCTCCAGGCCAAGGGCAAGCTGACCAGGCAGGTGAAGTACCTGGTGATGGACGGCGGCTTCCAGAACAACCCGGACTTCCCGGCCAAGGTGACGCTGTACACGGCGGAGTGGGGCAAACCCAACCCCAGCAACTGCACCAACGACACGCCCTGCCCGTGGCACGCCACCGACGTGGTGCTCGCCGGAATGGCCACGGTCGACAACGGTTACGGCACCGCCGGGCCGGCCGGGCCTGTGGTCGACGAACTCGTGGCGGTCCGCAACGGCAACGACTACTGGACGAAGCTGCGCCGGCTGGAGAAGGCCGCCGAGGCGACCCGCCCGGACGTGGTGAACCTCAGCTTCGGCCGAGACGTGACCCTCGGCAAGGACCATGCCCGCACCTGGACCGACCGGCGGATGAAGCACGTCCGGGACACCGGGGCGCTGATCGTGTCGTCGTCCGGCAACAACGGCAAGAACATCGACGGCAACCCGCTCTACGTGCCCTGCGAGAGCGTCCACGTGATGTGCGTGGGCGGTGTGAACACGTGGGACGCGACGGTGTCGGACAAGTCGAACTACGGCACCAGTGACGTGGCCACCTCGGTGGAGATCTACGGCCCGATGTGCGTCCAGCTTCTCCGCGATCCGGCCCAGCCGGGCGCCAACGAGGCGGAGGCGCGGTGCGGCACCAGTTTCGCCGCGCCGTTCGTGGGTGGGGTCGCCGCCCTGGTGATGGCCGCCAACCCGAACCTGACCTCCGCCCAGGTCCGCGACATCCTCAACGAGACCGCGCACGTCGGCGAGCTGGGCTGGCATGTGACCGGCAGCCAGCGCCGGATCAACGCCCTGGCCGCGGTCGCCAAAGCGCTGGGCGTGAAGCCCTCGGTGAGCATCAGCACGCCGCACACCAAGCAGCAGTTCACCGTGGGGCAGTCGGTGGACCTGTGGGGCACGGCCACCGACTTCGGTGGCAAGGACCTGCCGCTGACCTGGACCAGCAACCTCGACGGACCGTTGGGCACCGGGTCGATGACGTTCGTGCCGTCGCTGTCGGCCGGCACCCACGTCATCACCGCCAAGGCCACCGACAGCCTCGGCCAGACCGCCTCGGCGACGGTCACCGTCACCGTGGTGGACAGCCCGGCGACCGCCGCCATCATCTCGCCGCCGGCCGGGCTCAGCCTCGTCGCGGGGCAGCCGGTCAGCCTGGTCGGCACCTCCAGCGACCCGGACACGTCCGGGCCGGTGCCGGACGCGCAGACGTCCTGGACGGTCCGGCGGGGCAACGAGGTGGTCTTCCAGAAGAGCGGCCACCAGGCCGTGCTGCCGGCGGGCACGGTCGTCCCGGGCCCGTACACGGTGACGTTCGCGGCGGGCGGAGCGGTCGTGCAGCGCGTCTTCCTGGTCACCGCGGTGCCGGCCGGGCAGACCCGACCCACCGCCACGATCACCAAGCCGGCGTCGACCCTGAAGCTGTCGACGGTCCATGCCGCGCCGCTGCCGGTCGCGTTCGCCGGGACCGGCACCGACGCCCAGGACGGCACGGTGGCCGGCACCCGCTACCGGTGGACCGCGTACGGCGACGGCGGGGTCAAGAAGGTGCTCTGCCAGGGTAGTGCGGTGCCCACCGGTGGCCCGGTCGACGACATCGTGCTTCCGAAGAGCTGCGCGAGTTTCACCGGCGAGCTGGCCCCGCTGGCCAGCGCGACCACCGTCACCACCTGGTCGGTGTGGTTGGAGGTGTTCGACTCGTCCGGGCTGGTCGGCGTCGACTCCACGCTGGTCGAGATCGAGCGGCTCACGCCCTGACCGGGCGACCGGCCCGCCCCGGTGGACGGCCGGGGGGCCGGGTGACCTGACCGGACCGCCGTCCCGTGGTCCCGCGCCGTTACGTCGGCGCGGGACCACGTCGTCTCGTCGGTCGGGTCAGCAGACCGCGCGCTGGCCCGAGTGGTGGGTGCCGATCCGGCCGATCACGGTCTCGTCGCCGAGAGCGGTGTTGGCGGCGCGGCGGATGTAGCACGAGTACCGGTGCTGGTTGATCACCTCGAGGTGGATGTGCGCGCCGCTGTCGCCGTTGACCTGGTAGCAGCTGGAGTACCGGAACCGGCCGGTCTCGCCGAGCTTGGTCCACGGGCCGACCGTCGCGCCGACGACGATGCCGCCGGGCTTGTTGTTGACGTGCATGACGTCCGCCCGGCCGATGACCTCGCCGGTCGTGGTGTCCCGCGCCTCCAGCCCGATCCGGTAGCCGCCGTCGGCGAGGTTGCCGGTCGCGCAGCCCGGCCGGACGGTGACCACCGTGACCGCCACCGGGTGCCCGGCGGCGGTCTTGCTGCCGAACGGCGAGACGACGGTGGCGCCCGGGTTGCGGTAGATGTCGACCGCCCAGTCGTTGGTGTAGCCCCAGTTGCCGAAGACGATGTGGTGGCTGGCCGGGGCGGACAGCCCGAACCGGTCCCAGGTGGACGATCCCTCGATCGGCGGGTAGACGTTGATCGTGTCGGCGGTGGCGTGCGCGCCGGCCGGGCCCGCCGGTACGACGGCGGCTCCCACCACGAGCGCGATGGTGCCGAGCAGGCGGGCGAGACGTGAACTCATCGTGCCTCCGGGGATCGGTCGGGCCACAGGGCCATGATCATCAGCGCGATGATATATCGAAGTAGATCGAGTTCGTCTCGAGCTTCGGCGGGGCCGGCCAGCAGCGCCCGTCCCAGCCGCCCGGCCGCCCAACCCGACCAGCCACCCGACCACCCACCCGCCGCCGCCGACCGGCCACCCGACCGGCCGATCGACCTGGGCGGGCAGGATGGTGGCATGGGGTGGCGGCAAGGGCGACGGCAGCGGCGGAAGAGGCGGCTGCGGAGCCGCTGGCTGCCCGGGTACTGGTTGCGTCACCCGTGGTGCAGCGCGCTGGCGCTGGCGGTCGGCACGACGGTCTTCGGGTACCTGGGTGTCGAGTCGGCCCACCACACGTACCGGCTGAACCACCACGGCGTACCGGCCGGGGCCACCGTCCGGGAGGTGAACGCCCAGGCACGGGAGGCGTACGTGGTGGTCGCCTTCACCACCGCCGACGGCCGGCAGGTACGCGCGGAGGTCACCGAATACCGCTGGCACCCCCGACCGCGGGTGGGCGACGCGGCCCGCGTGGTGTACGACCCCGCCGCCCCGGCGGACATCGTGCGCGACGCCCGGTGGGGCGACGACTACCTGGACGCCTGGTTCGCGCTCGGCCTGGCGGTGGCGCTCGGCGTCGGTGGCGGCGTGTTCCTGGTCCGCACCTGGTCGATGTGGCGGGAGAACGCCGAGGACTGGCGCGCCGGCCGGCACGTCGCCTGACCGCCGTTCACCGCCCCGCCGGGTCGGACGGCTCGACCTCCCGGGTGACGAGCGCGAAGTCGTGCGCGCACTCGACCGCTTTGGCCAGGTGCAGGGTGGTCGCCGGTGCCTGCGCCAGCGGTGGCGTCCGGACGCTGACCGTGTAGCGGGTGCACAGCACCGTGTCGTCCGGTCCCTCCTCGTCGACCCTGGTGAGGGTCGGCGGCGTGCCGGGCGACCAGTCGCCGGTGGCGGTCCAGGTGTACCGCAGCTCGAGGACACCGGTGCCGGCGTCCCCGCACGAGGACCAGGTCAGCCGGCTCACCGAACCGCCGCCGACGTTGGCCCAGGCGCTCCAGCCGGTGCCGTCGCCGCGCAGCGCCAGCCAACCCGACTCCATCACGCCGTAGTCGTAGGGGCCGGTGTCCCACCGGCCCACCAGGTTCTCGTCCCGCACGCCCGCGATGGTCGCAGCCGCGGTCCGGGCAGCGGACGGTGCCCCTGCGGTATGGAGATCCACCGACCGCAGGGGCACCGTCCCCGCACCTCAGTCCAGGACGATCAGGTCGCGGTCGAGGGTGGTGAGGAGTTGGTTGCCGGTGGCGGTCACCAGGAACGGGTCCTCCACCTGGACGGCACCGAGACCGAACTCGTAGTACGGGGTCTCGATGTTGACGACCACGCCCTCCTCCAGGTCGTCGGTGTTGCCGGGGGTGACGTTCACCCGGTCGTACAGCTCGACGCCGATGCCGTGCCCGACGTGGTTGCGCCGGTAGTGCGGCACCCCGGCCTGGTGCACCGCGTCGACGGTCAGGTCGAACAGCTCACCGCCGGTCATGCCGGGCTTGGCCTCGGCGTACGCCCGGTCGCAGCCGGCCTTCATCGCCGCGTAGTAGCGGACCAGCTTGTCCGACGGCTCACCCAGGCAGGACACCCGGGCGATGTCGGCCCAGTACCCGTCGACCACGCAGCCGACGTCGAACCAGATCGCGTCGCCCCGGCGCAGCGCCACGTTGCTGGGCCGGGTCTGCCCGGCCACCCCGCCCCGACCGATCTTGATGTGGCTGAACTTGGCCCGCGCGCCGACCCCGGCCACCGCCCGCTCGAACTCGCGGACCAGCTCCAGCTCGGTCACCCCGGGCCGGGCCAGCGCGTTCACCGCCTTGATGCCCACCTCGGCCGCCGCCGCGGCGGCGGTGATGCTGCGTACCTCCCGGGCGGTCTTGACCTTGCGGGCCCAGCGCAGCGCCTGGGACACGAAGTGGACGTCGAGGCCGGGCAGCTTCTCCCGCAGCGCGTCCGGGTAGCCGTGCCCCACCCCGTCCTCGTCCAGCCCGATCCGGGCCCCGTCGAGGCCGGCCCGGCGCAGCGTCTCCACCAGCGCGTCCAGCGGGGTCGGCACGGTCGGGGCGTCCACCGAGGTGGCGACCAGCTTCTTCTCCCGGTCGGTCAGCTCGACGCCGTCGGGCAGCTCCCGGTAGAAGATCCCGTACCCGACCGCGCCGGCGATCTCGACGGCCGCGTCGAGCGCCTGGTCGATGTCGCACCGGGACGCCACGAAGTGCGGTTTGTCCAGGGCGTCCCGGGTGACCACCGCGTACGCCTGACCGGTGTGCGGGAAGATCTCCAGGCCGACGGCGGCGACCCCGGTCAGGTAGTAGACGTTCTCGATGGTCGTGGCGACCAGACCGTCCAGGCCCTGCTCGTCCATGAACCGGGCGAGCCGTTCCAGGTTGGCGAACACCGGATCCTCCTCAGGCACTCGTGACCAGGCGGGACACCTGCTCCAGGGTCATCGCCGGCCAGGCCGGGTCCTTGGCGGCGGTGACCAGCAGCTCCGCCGTGGCCAGCGCGGCCACCTGGTCGCCCAGGCCGTGCGCGCGCAGCCACTCGTCGTCGTACGACTCGCCGAGGTAGTTGCCGCCGTCGTCCGGGGCCACCGCGACGATCCGGGACCCCGGGTGGTGGTGGGCGTGGTGCAGCGCCCCGAACACCGCCGCGCCGGCCGACTCGCCGACCAGCAGCCCCTCCCGGCGGGCCAGCAGCCGGCTGGTGGCGATGCCCTCGTGGTCGGCGACCAGGTGCACCCGGTCGACCAGTTCGGTGGTGAGGTTCTCCGGCTTCCAGGCGATGCCCAGGCCGCGCATCAGCCACGTCTCGTACGGGAAGCCGAACGCGCTCGACCCCTTGGCGTCCACCCCGACGGTCACCACGTCGGGCAGCTTCTTCTTCAACGTCTCGGCGAGGCCGCTGATGTGCCCACCGGTGCCGACCGCCGCGACCAGCGCGTCGAACTGGCCCACGTCGTCGAGGATCTCGTACGCGGTCTGCTCGGCGTGGATCTTCGGGTTGGCCGGGTTGTCGTACTGGTTGGGCCAGAACGCCCCCGGGGTGGACGCCAGCAGCTCGTGCACCCGGTTCAGCCGGGGCCGCTGGTAGCCGGTCTCGTCCGGCTCCCGGACGATCTCCAGCTCGGCGCCGAACGCGGAGACGTACTCCACCATGGACGCCGGGGCCTTCGGGTCGGTGACCAGGATGACCCGGTACCCGCGGGCGGCACCGATCAGCGCGAGTCCCTTGGCGGTGTTGCCGGAGGAGGACTCGATGATGGTGCCGCCCGGCTTGAGCCGCCCGTCGCGTTCCGCCTCCAGCACCATGGACAGCGCGGTGCGGTCCTTGACGCTGCCGGCCGGGTTGCGGGACTCCAGCTTGAGCAGGATCTCCGAGCCGTTGTCGACCCGGAGCCGGTTGAGCCGGACCACCGGGGTACGGCCGATTGTGTCCAACACACTGTCATTGATCATGTCGTACCCCTACGCCGTGAAGTCGCCGATGCGAGCGGATTGGTGTCGGTCGGTGCGGGGAGCGGTCGACGCGGGTGCCGCTCAGGTGGCGGCTGTCACAGCGCCAGCCGTACCCGGTAGTGGTGCAGCCACAGGTTGAGCTGGAGGGTCAGCTCAGCCGCGGCGCGGGCGAGCCGGTCCTTGGCCAGCCGGGGCGCGTTCTCGGCCAGGGCCCGTGCGGCCTCGACGTCGATCAGCGGCAGGACCGGCGCGTTCGGGTCGGCGAGGATCGCCCGGAACTCGTCCTGGAGCCGTTGCGCGTAGCTGGGGTGGTTGCTGACCGGCGTGGCGCTCTGCCGGCGCTTGAGCACCTCCTCCGGCAGCAGGTCGGCGACCGCCGCGCGGAGCAGGCTCTTCTCGATCCCACCGTGGTGCTGGTACGCCGCCGGGATGTTGTAGGCGTACTCGACCAGCTTGTAGTAGTTGATCGGGGCGCGGGTCTGCAGGCCGGCCGCGGCGAACACCGACGAGTCCAGCGGACCCCGGGTGAGCACCAGGTACGACACCCGACGCATGTTGCGCTGCCACTCGTCCTCGCCGGGCAGGTACTCGATCTCGCCGAGCGCCTTCTGGTACTCGTCCGCGTAGTACGCCGGCAGTTCCAGCGCGGCCAGGGTGTCCGCGTTGAGCAGGGCGGTGCCGAACCCGTTGGCCGCGCCGAACCGCTGGGCCAGGGCGATCCACGGGAAGGTGCCGGACTCCACCAGCCCCTGGTCGGTGGACCACCGGGCACCCTGGAAGAGCTGGTCGCCCGCGCCGCCGGTGAGCACGATCCGGCCGCCCTGCGCGCTGGCGTGCTGGATGAACAGGTACTGCGAGGTCTCCATGTCGTAGATCCGGGTCGGGGCGTCCTTGGCGCGCAGCATGCCCTGCCGGATGATCGGGTGCAGGATGTCGGTGGACTCCAGCTCGACCAGGTTGTGCACCGAGTCGATCCGGTCCGCGACGGCCTGCGCGTACGGCGAGTCACGGGTGTCCCGCATGACGTCCGCCTCGAACTCGCTGGCCTTGAAGTCCACCGTGTACGTGCGCAGCTTGTCACCGCTACGGCGGCGCAGCTCGGCGGCGGCCAGCGCGGCCACCGACGACGAGTCGATGCCCCCGGACAGCGTCGCCACCAGCTTGGACGTGTCCGCCGGCAGGGTCTCCCGGATGCTGTCCTCCAGCATCCGGCGGACCGTGGCGGTGGTGCTGTCCAGGTCCTCCTCGTGCGGCCGGGAGGTGAGCTTCCAGTACGTCTGCTTGCGCCAGCCGGCCCGGCTGAACCGGGCGATCTCCGCGCCCTTGACCGACTCCAGCCCCTTGAACAGCGGGCCGGGCGGCAGCGCGTGGGAGATCGCCTCCCGCAGCCCGGTGACGTCCAGCACCGCCTCCACCTCCGGGTGCGCCAGCAGCGCCTTCCGTTCGGTGGCGAAGATCAGCCCGGTGGAGGTGTGCGTGTAGTAGAGCGGCTGCTGGGCGAGCTGGTCGCGGGCCAGCACCAGCTCCTCGGTGCGGGCGTCCCAGACGACCACCGCGAACGGCCCGGCCAGCCAGGGGATGAACTCCACCCCCCACTGCTGGTACGCGGCGGAGATCAGCTCGACCGCCGGGGTCTCCGGGGCGAAGCCGCGGCCGGCGGAGCGCAGCCGCTGCCGCAGGTCCTCCAGCCCGAGCGGCGCGCCGGTCACCGCGACGACGACCGGGCTGCCGTCGACCTCGGTGACGAACGGCTGCCGGCCGACGTTGCCGTCCACGTCGAGGGTGCGGTAGCCCAGGGCGGCGCGCGGGGAGACCCACACGGCCTCGCCGTCCGGGCCGCGCTGGGCCAGCGTGGCCGTCAACATGGTGACGACGGGTCGGTCCAGGACCAGGTCCCGGGTGAAGTCGATCCAGCCAAAAACGCCAGACATGGAACTACCTTTCCGCGCTGATCGAGGTGGGGAGATGGACGGTTGCCGGCGGCGGGGGTGCCGCCGCCGGCAACCGGGACGGGTCGGGGCGGTTCAGCCCTCGACGCCGGCCGGCAGCGGGCCGGGGTAGTTCTCCTTGGTGAGCTGCGCGATGCAGCGCATGTGCGAGGCGCGGAAGTGCTGGGCGAACTTCTCCGGGCTGGTGGTGTCGCGCTTGGTCTTCAGGTACGGGGCGAGCCGGCCCTCCAGGTCGTGCACGCCGGACTGCTGGCCCATGTGGCGGCCGACGGCGGCCAGGTCGCCCTCGTAGTGGATGACCCGGACGACGATCTCGTCCTTGATGAAGACGGCGCTGCCGAGCAGCCGGCCGACCTCCTCGCCCTGCTCGTTCTTCATGATCGGCGTGCTGACCCGCCGGAAGTTGGAGAAGATCTCGGCGATCTCGTCCTCGTGTCCCGGAATGACGTCGTAGCTGATCGCGGCGTACGGCATGCTCGCGGATCCTTTCGCGTGGTGAACGGTTGAGGCGGCTGGCCTGACGGGCGGGCCCACGTTCGCCGGCTCCGCCGCTGCGCACGTTTCCACCGGCGGCTCGAAGGCCGATTGGAAAGGGCTCAAGTCAGCACGGTCGATGGCCTCGGCCGGCCGGCCGAGGGACGGGCCGGACACCCACGGTGATCCGGTGGCCGCGTGGTGGCGACCGGGCGCGCAGACGCCGACCGGCGCGCACCCGCAGGGGGTACGCGCCGGTCGGTGCAGTGGTCGTGAACGGGGGAGTCAGACCACCTGGAGGTTGCTCATCATCACCATGTCCTCGTGTTCGAGGTTGTGGCAGTGGAAGACGTACTTGCCCTGGTAGCCGGTGAACTTCGCGGCCACCTCGACGATCTGGCCGGGGAGGATGTCCACGGTGTCCTTCCAGCCGGCGTCGCGGGCCAGCGGTGCCTTGGTCATCCGGCTGAGCACCTGGAAGTGCGCCAGGTGCAGGTGCACCGGGTGGTGCACGTCGGTGACCAGCTTCCAGATCTCCACCGTGCCGAGCTTGGGTTGGGCGTCGATTCGGTTCGGGTCGAACGGTTTGCCGTTGACCGCCCAGATCTGCTTGCCCCCGGAGACGCCCTGACCGAACAGGAACTGCCGGGTCACCACGGCCTGGGACCGGTCGAGCTGCTCGAAGTCGGCCAGTTTGCCGGGCACGGTGCTGTCGTCGGTGGCGCGGGAGGCGACGTGGAACTGCATGATCGCGCCGAGCTTGCCGTTGTCCAGTTCGTTGCGCAGGGTCACCCGGGTGCCGACCTTGAACTGGGAGAAGTCGATGACCAGGTCGTACCGCTCGGCCGGGGCGATCTCGATCTTGTCGTGCCCGATCGGCGCGCCGAGCAGTCCGGCGTCGCTGCCGATCTGGACGAACGACCGGCCCTCGCCGGGCTTCGGGTCGAGGCTGAGCGCGTACCGGCGGGCGTTGGAGCCGTTGAGGACCCGGAACCGGTAGCGGGTGTTGGTGACGTCCATGGTGGGCCAGGGCGCGCCGTTGACCAGGATCACGTCGCCGAGCACCCCGTTGGAGAACTGCCCGGTCACGCCCGGGTCGTGCAGCGAGTGGTCGGATGCCGGATAGCGGAACGAGCCGTCCCCGGCGAAGGCCCGGTCGCAGATGAACAGCGGCACCTCCTTCTCGCCCTTGGGCAGCGGGAGGGCGTCCTCCTCGTCGTCGCGGACCAGGTGGAAACCGGCGAGCCCCCGGTAGACCTGGGGGCCGGTGAAGTCCATCCGGTGGTCGTGGTACCAGAGCGTGGCGGCGGGCTGGTCGAGCGGGTAGATGTAGTCCTTCGTGCCCTCGCTGGTGTTGCCGGCCTTCATGTCGTGGCCGGGCATGCTGCCGCCGTGCTGGTAGCCGCCCTTGGGGAGCAGGAAGTCGATCGGGTAGCCGTCGTGCTCCGGCGGGGTCTTCCCGCCGTGCAGGTGCACGACCACCGGCACGGACAGCTCGTTGCGGTGCCGGACGACGGTGCGCCGGCCGGCGCGCGACTCGATGGTCGGCCCGGGGAAGGTGCCGTTGTATCCCCAGATCTCGGTCTGGTGCCCGGGAATGATCTCGACCTTGGCGGCCCGTTGGGTAACCTCGTAGAAGTCGGTGGTGCCGTCGGAGTTGCTGGGTTTGAGCACCTGCGGCCGGGGCAGGGGGATCTGGAACGGCTCGGGGATGTCGATCTCGCTGGACATCTTGGAGCCGGTGCTGGAGCCGGACCGGCTGCCGAGGTTGTCGCCGATCCGGTCGCCGATCTCGGAGCATCCGGCCAGGGGGACGGCGGCTGCCGCGCCGCCGGCCAGTTGGATCAGACGTCGACGGCTCAGGGTCATGATCAGGCTCCTCACGGGGGAGACCGGCGGAGTGGGTGACCGGTCACAGCCTACTACGCTACACGTAGCCACCCTACCTAAACCGAAAGGCCGAAGGCGACTCCTCCGATCGGCGCTCGTCTGACCCTTGAGTCAGCCTGGCTACCGTCGGCCCATGCCGCAGACCCCCCACGATCCGGAGTGGACCCACCGGCTCGGTTTCCTGGTGCCCAGCGTCAACACCGTCATCGAACGGGACCTACGGCTGAGTCTGCCCGATCCGGTCAGTGCCCACGTGGCGCGGATGCCGATCACCCGGGACACCCCGGAACAACTCGCCGCGCTCGCCGACTCGGTGCCCGGGGCCGCCCGGCTGCTCGCCCACGCGGCCGTCGGCTCCATCGTCTTCGCCTGCACCAGCGGCAGCCTCTACCACGGGCTCGGCTACGACACCGCGATCACCGAACGGATCACCGAGGCGTCCGGGGTGCCGGCCTCCACCACGTCCACCGCGGCGGTGGCGGCGCTGCGCTCGCTCGGCCTGACCCGGGTGCTGCTGCTCACCCCGTACGAGCCGTGGCTGGACGACCTGGTGGTGAAGTTCCTGGGCGCGCACGGCATCGAGGTGACCGGTACCGCCGGCCCGGCCCTGCCGGATCCGCTGGACACCGCCTCGGTGCCGCCGGCGGGGATCGCCGACGCGGTCACCGACCTCGGACGCGCCGAGGGGATCTTCATCAGCTGCACCGCCTTCCGGGGCCTGGAGGCGGCCGGGATCCTGCGCGAACGCCTCGGCGTACCGGTCGTGTCCAGCAACGAGGCGACCGTCTGGGAGGGACTGCGCCTGGCCGGACGCGCCGGTGCCGCCTTCCCGTCCCAGGGGTACGCCGCCCTGCGCCGGTGAGCCGCCGCAGGTCCGGCCGGGTGGAGTACCGCCGCCGCGCCGCCACCTCGGGGTCGGCCGGGTCGATCACCTCGGGGTCGGCTGGGTCGATCACTGCCGGGTTGGGTGGGTGGATCGCCGCGCCGGCACCTCCGGGTCGGGTGGGTGGATCACCGCCTAAACTGGACGCCCCCGGCCGGCCGTCCCGTGGCGGGCCTGTCCGGCTGCTGTCCGTCCATCCAGGTCTGGGGGAGTCATGCCCACCGTTCAGAACCCGCGGCTGACCGGGCTCGTCTGCATCCGCTGCGGTCGCCGGTACGAGATCGCCGACCACTCCACCGGCTGTCCCGCCTGCCTGGCCGAGGGCACCCCGGCGAACCTGGAGTGTGCGTACGCGCCCGGTGGCCCCGGCGGGGTCGAGCAGCCCTACCTGCGGCCGGTTACCCTCGGCGAGGGCGGCACCCCGCTGCTGACCGACGTCACCGGGGCGGTTCCCGGTCTCGACGTCACGCTGAAGTGGGAGGGGGCCAACCCGACCGGCTCGCACAAGGACCGGTTCAGCGCGGTGGCGGTCAGCCGGGCGGTGCACGCCGGCTACCAGGGGATCGCCGCCGCCTCCTCCGGCAACGCCGGGGTGTCCCTGGCCACGTACTGCGGACGGGCCGGGCTGCGCTGCGAGATCGCGGTCACCGACGACACCCCCGGCCAGGTGGTGGACCTGATGCGCGACCTCGGCGCCGAGGTGGTCTCCTTCCCGCACAGCGAGCAGCGGTGGGAGCACATCGCCGGGTACCGGGACTCGACGACCATGCTCCCGGTCACGAACTTCGTCGTCCCCCCGGTGGGGAGCAGCCCGTTCGGCATCGAGGGGTACAAGCTCGTCGCCGAGGAGATCCTCACCGACCGCTCCGGCGCGGCCCCGGAGTGGGTGGTCGTGCCGGCCTCCCGGGGCGACCTGGCCTGGGGGGTGTACCTCGGTTTCCGGGAGCTGCTCGGTGCCGGCGCGGTGCCCCGGATCCTGCTGGTCGAGCCGTTCCCCCGGGTGGTGTCCGTGCTCGCCGGGGCCGACCCGTACGCCACCTTCCCCGGCACCACCCGCGCGATGCCGTCGCTGGGCGGCAACCAGCTCGCCCTGCAGGCGGTCGAGGCGGTCCGCCGTTCCCGGGGTCACGCCGAGGCGGTGGACGACGAGCGGGTGCTGGCCGAGACGCGGCGGCTCTGGCGGGCCGGTCTGCCGTTGGAGCCGAGCAGCGCGGCCGGGCTGGTCGCGGTCTCCCAGGCGCTGGCCGCCGGCACGATGACCGCCGACTCCGACGTCGTGGTACTGGCCACCGCGCACGGTCTCAAGGGCATGTGAGCCGTCCCGGCCCGGACGGGGGCTCGGCCCGGACGGTGACGGTCCCGGCGGGCGGGTGACCGCCCCGCGCCGGTGGCGGCCCTGCACTGCTGGTTGCCCTGCGCTGCTAGTCGTCCCGCGCCCGGTGGCCGTGCGGTGCGGCCGTTCGGCGGGTCAGCGGAGCTGGGACCAGAGCCGGCGTTCCACCGGGGTGGGCGGTACGTGCGGGATGAGGCGCTCCGGGTGCCCGGTCGGGGGTGCGCCCACGGGTGGCCCCGCCGGTCGGGTGGCCCCGGGTGGCCCCGCCGGGCATGCGTCTGCGGCTGGCCCGGCCGGTCGGGCTGTCGGGTCCGGGGCGGCGGTGTCCCGCGCCCTGGTCGGGGCGGGAGTGCCGGGTGCGGGGAACGCCTCCGGCGGCAGCGGCAGACCGATGAGCGCCGCGCCGAACGACCTCAGCCCGGTGAACACCTCCCGGGCCGCGCTGACGACCAGTCGCCCGCAACTGCTCAGGAACCTGTACGCGTACATCCCGCCGCCCTCGTCCGCAGGTCCGCGCGGGCGCGGCGACGGCGGTCCCGGTGCGGTGCCGACCCGGTCCCGCCGATGCGCCCGGCCGGGCCAGCATGATCGGGACGGCTCGACCCGGGGTCGAGTGACGGTGGTGGATTCCCGTCGGCGGGACGACCGCGCAGAACCCCTGATCACCGCGAATAGGGCAGCTACCTGTAGCTAGGCTACTCCAGGCCGGTCGTGTAGATTGGCTACATGAGGCCAAACGCGTTGCGGGGGCACCTCGACGCCCTGATTCTCTCCGTGCTGGAGCGGGAGTCGCTGCACGGTTACGCGATCATGGAGGCGCTCCAGGCCCGCAGCGGCGGCGCGCTCGACCTGCCCACCGGCACCCTCTACCCGGCCCTGCGGCGGCTGGAACGGGCGGGCTACGTGCAGAGCGAGTGGAGCACCGTCGGCGGTCGCAAGCGCCGGACCTACCAGCTCACCAGCACCGGCCGCCGGGCGCTGGACGCCGAGCGCTCCGAGTGGCGGGACTTCGCCGCCGTGGTGGAGGGCGTGCTTCTCCGCCCGGGAACGGCCCCCGGCCTCGCCTGAGCCGAACCTGGACGGCGGCCCCGTCCAGGTGACCCGGTCAGGTGGCCCCCGTCAGGCGGCGCTGAGGCAGTTCCGCCCGGAGACACCGATCCCGGCCAGCGGAATGCCGAGGAACACCAGCGCGCTGGGCAGCCCGGCGACGCTCATCAGCGCGTTCGGGGTGAGCGCGGTCAACAGCACCCCGAGCACGGAGAAGACCACGCAGACGGCGAAGGCGAAGACCCCGGTGACCCGGACGAGCCGACGTCGGGCGCCCAGGTAGCGCACGCCGTACCCGGCGGCCGTGACGACCAGGATGGCGGCGAGCACGGTCGCCGCGCCCATCCAGCTCACCACGTCCTCGACCAGCAGGTAGCCGGGGCTGTCGAAGCCGGCGCTGCCGGCCAGGTGCCGGGTCAACCGCCACAGCACCGGCTGCGCGGCCAGCACGAAGAAGATCAACAATGCGGTCCGTCGGCCCTGGGCCAACCCCAGTTCGGTCTGGTAGCCGGACGCGATCTCGGGGACCGCGCCGAACTCGGCCACCGCCCGCCGTTCGGCGTCGAGCCGGTCCAAGCCGGCGCTCTCGTACGCGTCCGCCGCGTCGACCAGACCGTCCCGCGCCTCGGCGAGCAGATCGGCCTTGGTCGCCCGGGGACCACGGAGGGCCTTGTCCAGCTCGGCGACGTATGCCTCGATCATGTTCATCCGGAGCAGCTCCCTCGCCGGGACCATCGCATGGCCGAGTATAGGCAGGACAGCGGCCCCGTTCTCCTCAGGGAAGGCCCGGAGATCATCCCTGACTTCCCGATCCGGGGGCACCCGAAAGCCGTACGGGGGCCACGTTTGCGCCGCTCAGGGCCATCGATGGCGGTGCCGGCCGGTCAGGTGGCGCGAGCGTAATTCGAGCGCGGGCCGACCGGGTGCCGTGTCAGACTTCCGGCTCGTGGACCACGTCGAGTTGAGCGCCGCCGATCTGCTGCTGCGCCCCTGGCAGGACGGGGACGCCCCGGCCGTGCTCGCGGCGATGCGCGATCCGCAGACGGCACAGTGGAACCCGTGGCCGCTGCCGGACCTGGCCGCGGCGGCTGCCTGGGTACGGGCCCGGGGGGACTGGTCGGCCGGCGACCACGCCTCGTTCGCCGTCACCGACCCGGCCACCGGGGAGCTGACCGGCTCGGTCTCGCTGCACCGTATCCACGGTGACGAGGCGTCCATCGGGTACTGGACGGTGCCCGCGGCGCGGGGTCGGGGCTTCGCCTCCGCCGCCGTGCGGCTGGTGACCGGGTGGGCGTTCGGCACCCTCGGGCTGTACCGGATCGAGCTGTGCCACGCGGTGGCGAACCCGGCCTCCTGCCGGGTGGCCGAGCGCGCGGGGTACCTGTGGGAGGGGACGCTGCGCCAGTCGCACCGGTACGGCGACGGGAAACGGCACGACGAGCACCTGCACGCCCGCCTCGCCGTCGACCCCTGACGCCGCCGCCGGACACCCGGCGGAGGACGGCCCGTCGGCACACCTGTCCGACCCCTGACGCCGCCGGCACACCCGTCGCGGGCCGGCGGGGGAGAACCCCGCCGGCCCGTCGGGCGGCCCCGGTCACCGGTCGGTGCGCCGGGTGGGCGTCAGGTGCATCCGGCCGAGCAGCTCCTGGGCCTGGTCGGCCAGCTGGGCGTCCACGGTGACCGCGTACTGGCCGGCCCGCAGCGAACTGGCCGAGGTGAAGTCCCGGCGACCGCCGGTCATGGCGTGCGCGATCGCGCCGAAGACGGCACCCCAGATCGCCCCGATCACCAGGCCGACCAGGATCACCGCCGCCCAGCTGCCGACCGTGAAAAGGCCGAACAGCAGGCCGATGAACAGCCCGAACCAGGCACCCGTACCGGCGCCGACCAGGGCCGCCCGTCCGGTCGTCATCCGGCCGAGCACCGTCTCCACCAGGGTGAGGTTGGTGCCGACGATGGCGGTGTGCTCCACCGGGAACCGGTTGTCCGCCAGGTGGTCCACCACCCGCTGGGCGGACGGATAGTCCGGATACGACCCGATGGTCACGGTGGGCCGGCCACCCTGTGGGCCGTTGCCGTCCCCGAACGGCGCCGGTCGACCGGCGGGACCGGACGGCATCGCGCCAGCGCCCGGCGGTCCGGGCTGCCAGGCGGCGGTCGGAGTCGAGGGTCTGGTCATGGTCGCCTCCTTCGGTCGACACCCCGCGTTCCCCGCCGGTTCGAGCGGTAACGTCACCGGGCCCGGTCCGGCGGCGCAGGTATGGGCCTCGGCCCGACCGGGTAGGCAGCCCCGTGGACAGCAGCCGGATCAGCGAGCACGGCTTCCTGGCCGACGGCGGCACCGCCGCCCTGGTCGACCGGGCCGGCAGCGTGAACTGGTGGTGCCCGTACCGGTTCGACGCGCCCTCGGTCTTCGGGCGGCTGCTCGACGACGACGCGGGGCACTGGTCGATCGCCCCGGACGGGGCGGCCGGGTGCGAACGCGCGTACCTGGACGACACGCTGGTGCTGCGTACCGTCTTCACCACCCGGCACGGCGCGGTCGCCGTCACCGACGCGCTGGCCCTGGAGCCGGGCGCCCGGGGGCACGAGATCGGTCGCCGGCCGCCCCGGATGCTGGCCCGCGTCGTGCAGGGGCTCTCCGGCACCGTCCGGATGCGACTGCACTACCGGCCCCGCTTCGAGTACGGCCGGGTGACGGCGTTCCTGACCGTCCGCGACGGCCTGGTCGAGGCGACCGCCGGCGCGGCCACCCTGCGGCTGCGCAGCGACGTGCCGGTGGAGTTCGGGGTGGGTGAGGCGACCACCCGGTTCGACGTCCGGGCCGGCGAGACGTACGGGTTCACCTGCGCCTTCACTCCCACCTACGACGGCGGCCGGCCGACCGTGCCGGCCGCCGGCCGGGTGCTGGCCGACGCCACCACCGGCTGGCGGTCCTGGGCGGACCTGCACGACTACCGGGGCCGCTACCGCGCCGAGGTGCGGCGCAGCGCGATGGTGGTGCAGGGGATGACCTACCAGCCCAGCGGGGCGGTGGTCGCGGCGGCCACCACCTCGCTGCCGGAGGAACCCGGCGGGGACCGCAACTACGACTACCGCTACGTGTGGGTCCGCGACTTCAGCCTCACCCTCCAGGCGCTGTGGCGCGCGGCCTGTCCGGACGAGGCGAACCGGCAGTTCGCCTGGGTGGCCCGCGCGATGGGCCGGATCGACGGCGAGCCCGCGCCGATCATGTACGGCGTCGAGGGCGAACGTGACCTGACCGAACACCGCCTCGACCACCTGCGCGGGTACGCCGACAGCCGGCCGGTGTTCGTCGGCAACGACGCCTGGCGGCAACGGCAGTCCGACGTGCTCGGCGAGGTGCTCGACGCGGCCTGGCTGATGCGGCACTACCTGGACCCGATGTCGGCCGAGGTGCGTACCCTGCTGCGCGCCCTGGCCGACCAGGCGGCCACCGACTGGCGACGGCCGGACGCCGGCATGTGGGAGGCCCGGGACGCCGAACGGCACTACGTCTCGTCGAAGGTGCAGTGCTGGACGGCGCTGGACCGGGCGGTGCGCTTCGGTCCGCGACTCGGTGACGCGGCGGACGTGGCCCGCTGGGCGGCGGCCCGGGACGCCGTCCGGGAGGCGGTGCTGACCCGGGGCTGGAACGACCGGCTCGGCGCGTACGCCGGGGCGTTCGACTCCGCCGACCTGGACGCCTCGGTCCTGATCATGCCGCTGGTCGGCTTTCTGCCGGCCGAGGACCCCCGGATGCGGGCCACCATGGACCTGGTCGAGCGGCGACTGTCGCACGACGGGCTGCTGCGGCGCTGGGACGGCGACCCGGCCGGTTTCGTGATCTGCTCGTTCTGGCTGGTCGGCTGCCTGGCCCTGGCCGGGGAGCAGGACCGGGCCGAGCGGCTGTTCGAGCAGCTCGTGGCGCGGGTCAACGACCTGGGGCTGTTCGCCGAGCAGATCGACCCGGTGACCGGCGAGCAACTCGGCAACTTCCCGCAGGCGTTCTCCCACATCGGACTGATCAATGCGGCCTGGCGGCTGACCGAATGCGCCGACCGGGCCCGCACCCGGGCCGTCCGGCAGCCCGCCGGGGAGCGGACCCGGTGACGCCCGGGGTGGCCCGCGACGGGCCGGTCCACGCGACACCGAGGGGCCGGCGCGCCGGGCGTCGCCCCGGGACACCGCCCGTGCCGACCGGTGCGGGTCCGACGGAAGGAGCAGGACCATGACCGGACGACTGGCCGGGAAGACCGCCCTGATCACCGGCTCGGACTCGGGGATCGGGCAGGCCACGGCGATCGAGTTCGGGCGGGAGGGTGCCGACGTGGTGGTGCACTACCTGCACGACCACGACGGGGCGAACCGGACCCGCGACCAGGTCGAGGCGGCCGGTCGGCGGGCGGTGGTGATCCAGGGCGACATCACCGACGAGCGTCAGGTGGAGTCGATGTTCGACGAGGCGGTCGCCGAGTTCGGCACCCTGGACATCCTGATGAACGACGCCGGGGTGGACGCGTCCGGCATCCCGGTGGCCGACCTGGACACCGAGACCTGGGACCGGGCGATCCGGACCAACGTCTACGGGGCGTTCTTCTGCTCGCGGCGGTTCGTCCGGCACCGTCGGGACGCCGGCGGCGGCGGGAAGATCATCAACGTCACCTCGATCCACCAGGAGGTGGCCCGGGCCGGCGGCGCGGACTACGACGCCAGCAAGGGGGCGATGCTGGAGTTCGCCAAGAGCCTGGCCCTGGAGGTCGCCCCGATGCGGATGAACGTCAACAACATCGGGCCGGGCATGGTGCTCACCCCGTTCAACCAGAAGGCCATCGACGACCCGCAGTACCTCGAGGAGCAGGTGCAGAGCATCCCGTGGAAGCGGGCCGCCGAGCCGCGGGAGATCGGCCGGCTGGCGGTCTTCCTCGCCAGCGACGAGGCCGACTATGTCACCGGCAGCACGTACTTCATGGACGGTGGGCTGATGCAGAACCAGGGCCAGGGCGCCTGACGCACCGGTGGGCCCCCGGCCGGCGCGGTCGGGGGCCCACTCTGTCGTGGTCAGGAGGAGCAGGCGGCACCGTTGAGGGTGAAGTTGGTGAACGGGGGAAGGGTGCTGCCGCTGAAGGTGCCCTGTGCGCCGAGACTGATCGTCCCGCCGGCCGGCACCGCGCCGTTGTAGGCGACGTTGCGGACCGTGAACCGGGTGCCGGACTGGCTCCACTCGCCGTTCCAGCCGTTGGTCAGCCGGACCGAGTCCCCGCCGGTGAAGGCCAGCGTCCAGCCGTTCAGCGCGGCACCGCCGTTGGTCACCCGGATCTCCGCGGTGAACCCGCCGGTCCAGGTGTTCGGCACGACGGTGACCGCGCAGCCACCGGCCGGCGGCGGGGTGGTCACCGGGGGAGTCGTCGGCGGCGGGGTGGTCACCGGCGGCGTGGTCGGCGGCGTGGTCGGCGGGGTGGTCGGTCCGGCCGCCATGGCCAGCTCGTACGCCCGCTGCGGGACGAACTGCCCGGCGGCGGCGATGCAGCCGTCGGCCTCACCGGGCAGCTTCACCCACAGGTACGCGTCGATCGCCGAGTCGCCGGTGTTCGTGGTGCTCGGGGTGCCGATGGCCCGGCCCGGCGGGTCGCACCACTCGGAACCGGCCGGCCCGTTGCCGTTGCGGCTGGTGTCGATGACCGCCTTGAGCCGGGACACCCCGGTCGCGGCGATCACCTGCTTGGCGTACGAGACGGCCTCGGACGTGGTGCGGTAGTTCGACACGTTGAGCGAGATGCCGTCGGCGCTGTTGGCGATGTCCGCGCCGTTGAGCCGGGAGGCGGCCTCGGCGGGGGTGAGCCAGGCCGAGTGCCCGGCGTCGAAGTAGACCTTGGCCTGGGCCGAGCCGGACTTGAGCTTCTTGCCGGCGTACGCCATCGACGCCTTGGTCTCGGCCTGCTGGCCGGCGTTCTGGCAGCTGGTCATCAGCGGCAGCACGTCCGGTTCGAGGACGATGGTGGCCGGTCGACCGGCCAGGCCGGCGGCGACCTGGTCCACCCACTGCCGGTACGCGGTGTGGTTGGGGGCGCCCCCACCGCTGGCCCCGCTGCAGTCCCGGTTGGGGATGTTGTAGACCACCAGGATCGGGATCTTGCCCGCCGCGGCGGCGGCCCCGACGAAGGCGTCCACCTCGCCGCGTACGGTCGAGGTGTTGGTGGTGGTGTACCAGCGGGCCTGCGGGACGTTGGCGATCCGGTCCCGGATCACCGCCGCCCGGGAGTCGCCCGGGTTGGCCGCGACCCAGCGGGCGGCGCTGGTCTGCGGGTCGACGTAGAATGCGGAGTCGGCCGCGCTGGCGGCCGGGGGCTGGAGCGCACCGACCGCGATGGTCGCCGCAGCGGCGAAGGCAGCGGTGGCGGCACCCGCCGCCACGAGCCGTGGTCTGGTCCTCATGTCTCTCCTCGATCGAAGTTTGCCCCTGGAAGCGCTCCCACGCCTCCTACACCGTACGGGGCCGGACCGCGCCAACGGAAGTCCCCGTCACCCGCAGGCAACGATCTTCTGCTATACCCGGGACGACGAGGTCCTCGTCGGGGGAGGTGCGATGCAGCTGGTGATCACGGCGGACACGCACGTACCCCACCGGGCGCGGGACCTGCCCGACCCGCTCTGGGCGGCCGTCGACGCCGCCGACGTGGTGCTGCACGCCGGGGACTGGGTCGACGTCGCGCTCCTCGACGCCGTCGAGGCCCGGGCCCGCCGGCTGGTCGCCGTGTACGGCAACAACGACGGCCCGCCCCTGCGCGCCCGACTGCCCGAGGTGGCCCGGGTCGAACTGGCCGGACTCCGGATCGCCGTGGTGCACGAGACCGGGCCGCGTACCGGCCGGGAGGCCCGCTGCGCCGCCCGGTTCCCCGACTGCGACCTGCTGGTCTTCGGTCACTCGCACATCCCCTGGGACACCGTCGCGCCGGGCGGGCTGCGCCTGCTCAACCCCGGATCGCCCACCGACCGGCGGGCCCAGCCGTACGCCACCTACCTGACCGCCCGGGTGCTGGCCGGTCGGCTCGACCGGGTCGTACTGCACCGGCTGCCCCGACGTACCGGTCCCTGACCCCGACCGGTCTCCCGGCGTGCCGGTGCGGCCCGCACCACCCACCGCATACGATCACGCGGTGACTGGGGAGCGCGCGCGGGTGATCGTGGTGGGAGCCGGTGTCGCCGGGGTGGCGTGTGCCCGGGAACTGGCCGACGCCGGCATCCCGGTGGAGATCCGGGAACGGGCCCGGGTCGCCGGGGGACGGCTCGCCAGCAAACGCTTCGACGGCCGCCCCGCCGACATCGGGGCCGCCTACCTCACCGTCGACGACCCGGACTTCGCCCGGGTCGTCGACGGCTGGCGGGCCGCCGGTCTGGCCCGCGAGTGGACCGACACCTTCGTCGCGTACGGGCCGGACGGTCGGCGCACGGTGCCCGGCCCGATGCGCTGGGCCGCCCCGCGCGGACTGCGCTCCCTGGTGACCGACCTCGCGGCGGGACTACCGGTGGTGGTCGACCGGCTGGTGCTCGGCGTGGAACCCGGCCCGGCCGTCGACGGTACGGCCTGTGACGCGGTGGTGCTCGCCATGCCCGGCCCGCAGGCGGCGCTGCTGCTCGACCCGGCGCTGGCCGCGTCGACCCGGGCGGCGCAGGCCCAGCAGTGGACGTCCACCCTGGCCGCCGTGCTGCGGTTCCCGCGCCGCACCTGGGCCGACTTCGCCGGCGCCTTCGTCAACGACCACCCCGTGCTGACCCTGGTCTGCGACGACGGGGACCGGCGCGGGGACGGCGAACCCGTGCTGGTGGCCCACACCACGGCCGAGTTCGCCGGGCGGTACCTGCTCCAGCCGACCACCGCCGCACCCGCCGTCGAACAGGCCGTCCGGGACCTGCTCGCCCTTCCCGACCCGGCCGACCTGGTGCACGTGCACCGCTGGACGTACGCCAAGCCGACCTCGGGACCGGGCGGGACGTACCACCTGGACGACGACGGGGTGGGGCTGGCCGGGGACGTCTTCGGTACGCCCCGGGTGCAGACCGCCTGGCTGTCCGGCCGGACGCTGGGCCGGGAACTGGCCGCGCGGCTGAGCGGCTGAGACTCAGGCGGGGCCGGTCCGCGGCTGCGGCTGACCGGCTGAGCGGCTGAGCGGCTGAAGCTCAGGCGGGGGCCGGCTGCGGGCGTTCGGCGGGGTCGCTGGTGCGTTGGCCGTCCCGGTCGAGGAGCTGCATGACCGGGGTGGCCGCGATCCCGTGCACCACCACCGACACGATCACCACCAAGCCGACCGTGGCCCACAGCAGGTCCGCCTGGGCAAAGTCCGCCTTGGTGGTGGCGTAGGCCAGGTAGTAGAACGAGCCGACGCCCCGGATGCCGAACGACGCGATGACCCAGTGCTCGGCCGGCCGGCCGGGCGCGCCGCGCAGGGACAGCCAGCCGAACAGCGGCCGGATCACGAAGATCAACGCTAGGCCGACCAGGGCGGCCGGCCAGGTCAACGCGCTCAGCAGGCCGCCGACCACCGCCCCGCCGAAGAGCAGGAGCAGCAGGACGGTCAGCAGCCGCTCGACCTGCTCGGCGAAGTCGTGCAGGACCGCGTGGAACTCGTGGTTCCGTTCCGCCGCGCGGATCGCCCGGGCGGCGACGAAGACGGCCAGGAAACCGTACCCGCTGACCAACTCGACCAGCCCGTACGCCAGGAAGGTCGCGGCCAGCGCGAGGAAGCCCTCGGCGTGCCGGGCCAGGCGCAGCTCGCTGGGCGCCCGGAAGAACAGCTTGCCGAGCAGCCAGCCGACCAGCCAGCCGCCGACCACCCCGGCGGCGATCTTCCAGAGCACGTCGACGGTGAACCAGCGGGCCAGCCAGTCGGCCGGGGCGAGGCTGGTGGAGGCGATGGCGATGGCCGCGTACACGAACGGGAAGGCCAGTCCGTCGTTGAGACCGGCCTCGGAGGTCAGGGCGAAGCGGACCTCGTCCTCGGAGTCCTCCACGTCGGTCGGCTCACCCACCTGCACGTCGGAGGCGAGCACCGGGTCGGTCGGGGCGAGCGCGGCGGCGAGCAGCAGCGCGGCGGCCGGCACCAGACCGGCCCACCACCAGCCGAGCAGTGCGACGGTGGCGATGCACAGCGGCATCGCGATGGCCAGCAGCCGCCAGGTGGACGACCAGCGTCGCCAGCTCAACGGCCGGTCGATCTTGAGGCCCGCGCCCATCAGCGCGACGATCACCCCGATCTCGGTGAGGTGGGTGGCGACGTCGGCGTGCGCCAACGGGTCCGGCACAGGTAGTCCGGTGGGCAACAGGAAGATCAACATACCGAGGCCGAGGAAGGCGATCGGCATGGACAACGGACGGCGTTCCAGCATCCGGGGGAGCACCCCGGCGAGCAGCGACCCGACGCCCAGTACCGCGAGCGAGACGTCCACCGGTTCCAGTTCCACGACTCCACCCTTCGCGCCGTCCGGGGCACCCGGGCAGGCGGAGAGCAACTGTGCCCAGCGGAGCCGGTGAATATGCCTTCGCGTTCACCTTCGCGGCGCGGGCGACCGGGTGGCCGGTGGTCGGTGGCGGTCAGCCGGGCGGGATGAGGATCTCGAACCAGACCGTGGAACCGCGCACCGTCGGATCCGTACCCCAGGCGTCGCTGAGCTGCTCGATCAGCCCCAGACCCCGCCCCCGGCTGCTCAGCGTGTCGGTCTGCGCCCGGGTCACGGTGCCCCGGGTGCCGGAGTCGGCGACCGACACCAGCAGCCGCTCCGGGCTGAGGTCGATCTCCACCCGGGCGGCGGTGCCGGCGTGCAGCAGGGCGTTGGTGGTCAGCTCGCTGGTGCACAGCACCGCCGCCCCGATGATCGACTCAGGCACCCGCCAGGTGGACAACTGCGCCGTCATCCAGTGCCGGACCCGGCTCGGCGCGGTCGGCTCCGCCGGCACCTCCATGCTCGCCGACCGGCTGGGCATCAGCGCGTGCTCGACCGCCAGCACGGCCACGTCGTCCTCGGTGGCCCCGGGCACCGCCCCGGTGGCGACCGCGCAGAGCGCCCGGGGATCGCCGCTGGCCGCCCCGGCGACCGCCCCGGCCAGCCCGGCCAGCCCCACCGACAGGCTCTGCCGGCGGCGCTCCACCACACCGTCGCTGAACAGCAGCAGAGTGTCCCCCGGGGTGAACGGGACGGTGCTGGTGCCGGGCCGGCAACCCAGCCCCAGCGGCGCGCCACTGGGGACGTCCAGGTACACCGCCGAGGGCTCGTCGTCCGGAGAGGCGCACCGGCGCAGCAGCGGGGCCGGATGCCCGGCGCTGGCCAGGGTGAGCTGTTCCCGGTCCGCGTCGATCACCCCGAACACCACGGTCACGAAGAGTTCGTGGGTGCCGCCCTCGGCGCCCAGGCTGGCCACCAGCCGGTCCAGCGACGCCAGCACGGCGTCCGGACGCGGATCGGTCAGGGCCAGGGCGCGCAGTGCCGCCCGTACCTGCCCCATCCGGGCCGCGGCCTGCACGTCGTGGCCGGCCACGTCGCCCAGCACCACGCCCAGCCGGCCGTCGGGCAGCAGGAACGCGTCGTAGAAGTCCCCACCGGCGGCGTTGCCGTCCACTCCCGGGTCGTACCGGGCGGCGATCCGCAGCCGGGGCAGATCCGGCAGGTGCTCCGGCAGCATGCTGCGTTGCAGCAACTGGGCGGTACCGTGCTGGGTCTCGAACCGGCGGGCCCGCTCGGCGGCCTGCCCGACCAGCTCCGCCGAGGCGGTCAGCAGCGCCCGCTCGGCGGCGGACCAGGGATGCGCCCGCTGGTAGCCGACGCTCAGCCCGCCACGCAGCACCGAGGTGCGCAGCGGCAGCGCCGCCAGGGCCCGGATCTTCTGGTCGTGCCGGTCCGCCGCCGCCTCGGCGAGGGGCTGGCCGTCCGCGGTGAAGCTGGGCACCCCGGTACGCGCGGTCACCACCAGCGGCCCGGGGGAGTCGTCCGGCGCGCGCCGCCAGAGCGGGGGGAGCCGCTCGTCGGCCTCGTCGAGCAGCTCGCCCCGGACGCGCCGGACGAGCCGCCAGCCGCCGCCGTCGTCCACCGCGAAGGCCACCCGGTCGGCGTCGAAGGAATCCAGCGTGTACCGCAGCGCGACCCGGGCCACGTCGTCCAGGGTGAGCGTGCCGGACAGGGCGGCGGCCAGCTCGCTCAGGCTCTGCAGCTGCTCGGTCACCTGGGTGGTCTCGGCCGCCACGGTCAGCACGCCCACCACCGTCCCGGCGCTGTCGCGTACCGGGGAACAGCCCCGGGTGAAGACGGCCTGCTCCACCACCCCGGAACCGTGCCGGACGATCGGCAGGATCGTCTCCCTGCCCAGCGCCGACCGGCCCTCGTGGAAGCTGCGTTCGACCAGGTCACCGATGCCCGGCAGGTGCCACACGTCGGCGAAGACCTCGGCCGCCGGGCGGCCGATCGCCGGGTGCGCCGTCCCGACCAGCTCGGCGTAGCCGTCGTTGTAGAGCAGCCGGAACTCCGCACCGAGGGTCAGCGCCATCGGCACCGGTGAGGCGAGGACGAGGTCGACGACGGCGCGTACCGCCGGGTCCCACCGCTCGATCGGCCCGAGTGGGGTGCCGGCCCACGGGTGACCGAGGACGAGCGCCGCCGTGCCGGCGGCGGAGGCCCCCGGGATCGGGGCGGGTGAAGCGGGGACGTGCCCGACCGTGCCTGGCATGTGACGCAGCCTAGCCGGCACCGTCCCGGGCTGTTCGGCTCGCGCCCCGGCCGGCGACCGCGCCGACGGCCGACGGTCCGCGTCCGACGTCCCGGCCAGGACCCCAATGTCCGGTAAAACAGCAGCTCAGCGGCGGGTTGGTGCTTCTCCGGCGGGGTATGCGGGCGGCGCAGACCAGGCGACAGGAGGGACGTCATGCAGAAAACCCTCGCGGTCAGGCAGGTCGACATCGGCACCGCCTTGACCGACATGTGGAGGTCGGTGCTGCTCTTCGTGCCGAGGGCCATCGCCTTCATCGTGATCCTCGTGGTGGGCTGGATCATCGCCCGCTTCGTACTCAAGATCGTGGACGCGGCACTGGAACGGGTGGGGTTCGACCGGGCGGTCGAACGGGGCGGAATCAAACGGGCGTTGGAACGCACCAAGTACGACGCCAGTGACATCCTGGCCCGACTGGCGTACTACGCCGTACTGCTGTTCACCCTGCAGTTCGCCTTCGGCGTGTGGGGCCCGAACGCGATCAGCAACCTGATCTCGGGGGTGGTGAGCTGGCTGCCCCGGGCGTTCATCGCGATCGTCATCGTGGTGGTGGCCGCCGCGATCGCCAACGCGGTCCGCGACCTCGTCAGCGGGGCGCTGGGCGGGCTCTCGTACGGCAAGGTCCTGGCCGACCTGACGGCGATCTTCATTCTCGCGCTCGGCGTGATCGCCGCGCTCAACCAGGTCGGTATCGCGACCACGGTGACCACGCCGGTGCTGATCGCGGTGCTCGCCACGGTGGCCGGCATCCTGATCGTCGGTGTCGGCGGTGGTCTGGTGAAGCCGATGCAGGCCCGCTGGGACCGCTGGCTGGACCGGGCCGCCGAGGAGTCCCGGGCCGTCCAGATGCAGCGGCAGGCCCAGGCCGCCGGCCGGGGCGACATGGAACGGCAGATGGCCGACCGGGGTGGCGCGCAGCGGGTCTCGCCGGGGATGAGCGGCTCGACGGCTTACCGTTCCGGCGCGGCGGGGGAGGAGACCCAGCAGTTCCGCCGCACCGAATGAGGCTTGACCGGTGATCGGGGGGAGGACGTCCGGTTCGGACGTCCTCCCCGTGCCGTGCGTCCCGCCCCGGCGGCCGACCCGGGCGGTGCCGGCTGTGGGGGTGTTGGCGGCCGGCCGACCCGGGCGGTGCCGGCTGCGGCGGCCATGGCGGCCGGCGGTGGGGTCAGGCGGGCCGGGCCGTCGGGCGGGCCAGGGCGCACACCGCCAGCAGACGGGTCAGCGGCCAGTCCGGGTCCGACCAGTCGACCGGCCCGGCCGGGGGAAGCCACCCGTGTTCCAGGGCCGCCGCGCGGACCCCCTCGGCGTACCCGGCCAGGGCCGCCAGGGTGAGCGGACGCCGGTCCCCGTCGAGACTGTCGCGGACGGCCGCGGCGTGCTGGTCGACCTGGGCGAGCAGGGCCGGATGGCGGGCGGCGGCGGCCAGCCCGGCGGTGCCGATCGACACGGTCAACGCGGCGATCGTGGCCTGCGCCGCGCCCACGGCCGTCCCGGCCGCACCCCCGCTGAACTGCGCATACATGGGGACCGAGGGTAATCGGCCCGGCCGTCGTCCGGCGTCGGCCGGTCGGTGGGTACCGCCTCGGTCAGCGGGATGAGTCGCCCCGAGATGCGTGACCTGCCCCACTTCGGGGCACTGTGCCGGCGTGCGACGTGGGAACGCGTACGAGGTGGGGACGCACGAGGTGGGAACGCAGGGAGGCACCGATGGAGCAGCGACAGGTGGACGGCCCCGACCGGCGGCACCAACGGCCGGCGGGGGTCAGCGACGACACGGTCGCTGCGCTCGGCAAGCTCAGCGAGGCCCTGGAGACCGTGGAACGGGCCCGGGGGCATCTCTACTCCCTGCACCAGCTCATCGGGCACGCCGACCTGATGCTCGACGACGCGGTCGAGAAGTTCCGCGCCGCCGGGCACGACGCCGTTGCCGACCGGATCGCCGAGGAACTGCTCGGTCGGAACGTGATCGCCGGCCGGTGGACCTTCCAGATCGTCGAGGACTTCGACGACGGGTACTACGCGCTCTTCCGTGAGCTGGACCGGGACGCCCGTACCGAACTGGTCGGCGGGCTGCGGCACCTCTACGAGGCGGAGATGAAGGAGGAACGACGGACCCGGGGCCGCCCCGGCCACGAGGCGCGTCCGGACGTCACCGGCTAGCCCCGGTACGGACGTCGGCCGGTCGACCGGTCCCGCCCGGACGTCGGCCGGTCCGGGCACGGACGGGGTCGGTGCCGGTACGGGTGTCGGCCGGTCCCGCCACGGGCCGGCGGTCGGTCCCGGTGTGGGGCGTCGGTCGGGTCGCGTCAGTCGCCGGTACGGGCGTCCGCCGGCCGCCGGCGGCCGGCGTCGTCAGCGATGATCACGGTCGCCACCATCAGCGCGACACAGAGGCTGAACAGCCAGGAGTCGTCGGTCACCAGCCAGGCGGAGACCGGAGCCTGGAGGGCGGCGAGCAGGAAGCCGAGCCATGCCAGGCGGCGTTGACGAACGGTGAGGAAGCCATTGCCCTGATGCATCCAGCCAGTCTTGCGCGCGATGCCCGGATTGCCCCTCGGCCGTTCGGCCGATTCTGAGTGGACTGTCCGGATCGCCGGGCCCGGCGCGCCGACCTTCCGGATCGGCTGTGGTACTGGGCTCGCCAGCGGTGAGCGGATCGGGCAGGATGGCCCGTCGTGTCGACCACCCCCCGGGCCTCCCTGCTGCTGCTCGCCTACCTCGCCTTCGTCAGCCTCGGTCTGCCCGACGGCCTCCTCGGGGTCGGCTGGCCCTCGATGCGGTCCGAGTTCGGCGTGCCGACCGAGGCGGTCGGGCTGGTGCTCACCGCTCTCACCACCGGCTACCTGACCTCCAGCGTGGTCGCCGGGTTCAGCATCGCCCGGCTCGGCGTCGGCCGGCTGCTGGCGCTGAGCACCGTCCTGGCGAGTCTGTCGCTCACCGGCTGGGCCCTCAGCCCCGGCCTGCTCCCGGTGATCGGCTGCGCCCTGGCGCTCGGGCTCGGCTCCGGCGCGATCGACTCCGGGCTCAACGCGTACGCCGCCGGGGCGTTCGGCCCGCGGCACATGAACTGGCTGCACGCCTTCTTCGGCCTGGGGGTGGCGCTCGGTCCGTTGATCATGACGGCGGTGATCGGCGCCGGGCTGTCCTGGCGGTGGGGGTACGGTCTGGTCGCCGCCGGCCAGCTCGCCCTCGCCACGGCCTTCGCGTTGACCGTCCGGGCCTGGCGGGACCGGGGAGCCGGCGCGCCCACCGAACCGGGCCAGGCGGTGGCCGTACCGGTCCGGGAAACCCTGCGGTTGCCGGCGGTCTGGCTCGGCGCGCTGGCCTTCCTGGTCTACGTCAGCATCGAGTTCGGCGCGGGACTCTGGGCGTTCCTGCTGCTCACCGAGGGGCGCGGGCTGGGTGCGGCGGTGGCCGGCATCTGCGTCTCCGGGTACTGGACCAGCCTGTTCCTGGGCCGGGTCGTGCAGGGGATGGCCGCGGAACGGTTCGGTAGCGCCCTGGTCCTGCGGGGCAGCCTGGTCGGGCTGGTCGTGGGTGCCGTCCTGATCGCCATCCCCGGCCCGGCCTGGCTCGCGGTGGTCGGCCTGGCGGTCGTCGGCTTCGCCGCCGCCCCGGTGTTCCCGCTGCTCACCCTCACCACCGTCGACCGGGTCGGTGTCCGGCACGTCGACCGGACCATCGGGGTGCAGATCGGCATCGCCGGGATCGGGGGCGCGGTCGGCCCGACCGCGATCGGCGTGCTGATCGCCCGTACGTCGGTGGAGGCGCTGGGGCCGGCGCTGGTCGTCCTGACGCTCGGGCTGCTCGCCCTGCACGCCGCCGCCACCCGCCGACCCGCCCCGCAGCCGGCCTGACCGGCCGGCCCCTCCAGTCACCCCTTGAGTGCGTGGGGGTGCGGCACGCGCTTGACCCCGACGCGACGTCATGGTTTCCGATGGCCGCATGAACCGTGTGTCGTCGGTGTATCTCGCCTCCTACCTGCTCTCCCTGCTCGGCAACGCCATCGCCGGCGTCGTGCTGCCGCTGCTCGTCCTGCAGATCACCGGCAGCGTGCTCGCCACCGGTGCCGTCGCGGTGGCCTCGGCGCTGCCCGCGGCCGTCGCCGGGCTGGTCATGGGCGTGGTCATTGACAAGATCAATCGACGTACCGCCTCGGTGATCACCGACGTCGTCTCGGCGCTGTCGATCGCGGCGCTGCCGCTCGTCGACGCGACCGTGGGGCTGGCGCTCGGCTGGTTCGTGCTGTTCGCGGTGATCGGGTCGTTCGGCGACGTGCCGGGGATGACAGCCCGCGAGGCGATGATCCCGGGCATCGTGCGGGCCGGGCGGATGGGCGCCGAGCGGCTGCTCGGCCTGCGCGAGTCGCTGGGCGCCGTGGTCATGCTGGTCGGCCCGGCGGCCGGGGCGGCGCTGATCGCGGTGTTCGACGGGGTGACCGTACTGTGGGTGACCGCGGCGACCTCGGCAGCGGCCGCAGCCGTCACGATGCTGATCCCGCGGGAGGCCGGTGCGATCCCGGTGGCCGAGGACGGCCCACAGCGGGTGGTGCTGCGCGACGGCTGGCACACGCTGGTCCGCTCGCCGTTCCTGCTGACCACCACGCTCATCAGCGTCGGCCTTGTGGTGGTGCTGGCCGGCTTCCAGGCGCTGGTGCTACCGGTCTACTTCACCCTGGAGCAGCGGCCCGAGATGCTCGGCCTGGTGCTCAGCTCGCTCGCCGTGGGCCTGCTGATCGGCGGCGGGACCTATGCGGCGGCGGGTGCCCGGGGGCCGCGGCGGGCCTGGTTCCTGACCGGGATGCTGATCACGATCGCCGGGTTCGGGGCGATGGCGACGCTGGCCGGGCCGTGGTTCGTGCTCGGCGCCGCGGCGCTGGTCGGGCTCGGCAACGGGCTGTTCGGCAGCCTCATGGGCGTGCTCATGGTGGAGCGGATCCCGGACGCGACGCGCGGGCGGGTGATGGGCCTGCAGAACTCGATCATCACGCTGGCCCCGGCGATCGGCATGGGCGGCACCGCGGTGCTGGTCGACCAGTCCGGGGCCCGCACCGGCGCGGTCGTCCTCGCGGTGGTCTGGCTGGTCACCGGCGTGGTCGCGCTGGGCGTACGGGCGCTGCGGGATCTGGAGCCGCACCCGGGGCCCGAGGCCGAGCTCGTACGCTGACACCGGGAGGAGCGGATGAACATCGGCGAGATCGCCCGCCTGGCCGGGGTCAGCGTGCGCACCCTGCGCCACTACCACCAGATCGGGGTGCTGCCCGAGCCCGCCCGACGGGGCAACGGCTACCGCGAGTACACCGTCGGCGACCTGGTACTGCTGCTGCGCGTCCGCCGGCTGGCCGAGCTCGGCATCCCGCTCGACGACATCCCGCCGATGCTGGCCTCCGGCGACCGGGCCGACACGGTACTCGACGAGCTGGACCGGGAGCTGGCCGCGCAGATCGAGCGGCTCACCGCCCGCCGCGAGGTGATCGCCCGGCTGCGCGCGGCCGGCGCCAGCCCGGACACCCCACCCGAGCTGGCCGGGCTGCTCGCCGGCGCCGCCGCAGCCGGTGCGGCGGACCTGCCGTCGGAGATGCTCCAGCACGACCGAGAGGTGATGCTGCTGCTGCACCACCGCCTGGACGAGAACGGCCGGGCCGCGCTGACCGGGCTGCTGCACCAGTTCACCGAGCCGGACGTGCTGGCCGCGACCACGGCGCTCACCGCACGGTTCGCCGCGCTCGAGCCGGACGCCCCGGACGCGGAGATCGACCGGTTGGTCGCCGACTACCACGTCGTGCTCGGCCACCTGACCTACGAGGGGTTCGAGGAGGTGGACCCGGGTACCGGGGCGCTGCTCACGGCGTACCAGGAAGGGTTCTTCAACGACGCCCAGCGTGACTTTCTCGCCCGGCTGGCCGCCGGGGCCGCAGGTACCGAGGTCGTGCCGTCGGCGTCGCCACCGGGCTGACCCGGACCGCCCGCCGCGCCGTCAGCAACGCGGCCAGCACGGTGATCGCCGGCACGATCGCCGCTGTCACGCCAGCGAGCTTCGGTGGTCCGGCGGGATGGCGGCTCTCAGACGTCCGGGCCGGTCCGGCCGGTGGGGGAGGGCCGGTACGCCCGCTGGTCGTCGGTCGCCTCCCGCTCGTGGTCGCCCTCGGCGGCGGCGTGCCCGTCCGCCGGCACCGGACCGTGCCCGAACGCGGACTCGTAGCCCGCGTCGTTGCCGGTCACATCGTCGGCCTGCCCGTCGACCGGGGAGGTCGCCACGGCCTTGTCCAGTTCACTGAGCGGAAGCCGCTCCTCGTCCCGCCACACGGTGGGGTCGTTGTCGGTCATGACCTCGCGGTACCCGGGCGGAATGCCGCCAAACCGACCCGGAGCGCCCACCGGGGCCAGCCCGGAGCGCGCACACGTCGACGGCCGCCGGCATGCCGGCGGCCGTCGACGATCGGAGCGGATCAGGGCGTCGGGCGGTCGACCTTGCCCCGCCAGGCGCCGGTCTCCTGACCACGTCGCTCGATGAACGACTTGAACCGCGCCAGGTCGCCCTTGGCCCGGCGGTCCACGATGCCCAGCTTGTCGCCGGCCTGCTCGACCACGCCGTGCGGCTCGAACTCGAGCTGGAGGGTGACCCGGGTGTGCGCCTCGTCGAGGCGGTGGAAGGTCACCACGCCACCGTGCTTCGTGCCGCCGGTGGAGTTCCAGGCGACCCGCTCGTCGGGCAGCTGCTCGGTGATCTGCGCGTCGAACTCGCGCTTCACCCCGGCGATCTCGACGGTCCAGTGGGTCATCGTGTCGGACAGCTGCCGGACCTCCTGGACACCCTCCATGAACTGGGGGAACTCCTCGAACTGCGTCCACTGGTCGTACGCCGTCCGGATCGGGACGTCCACGTCCACGTGCTCGGTCACGCCACCCATGTCAGGTCTCCTCCTCGTCTGCCGCTGTCGGTACGGATCGGGGGTGATCCGTTCACCAGCGCTGCGTCTCGTTGCGGTGCCCCAGTGCCGCCCACACCTCGGAGACCGTCCGGTACCGGGTGTCGGCCGGCAGGCGCTCCAGGTCGGCGATGACGTCGGCGGGCGCCTCGTTCTCCCGGGCACTGCCCAGCAGGGCCTCGCGGTCGCCGGGCAGCGCCGACAGGCCGATGAACCGGCCGAGCCGACTGCGCTGCTCCACGTCCGCGGAGCTCATCCCCTGGGGTGCGCCGGTGCGCAGGTCGCCCGCGGGCACCGTGGTCGAACCCGGCTGGTCCTCGCCGGCCGGCTCGGCCTCGCGGAACTCGTCGACCCGGGAACCGCCGACCCCCGGGCCCTGCACCAGGCCGTGGACCTCCTGGCTCATCTGCTCGTCGAGCCGAGGTCCGTGCTTGCTGCTTCCTCGTTCCATGTCCTCTGCGCTACCCGGGGGGACCGGTGGTAAACCGATGACGCCGCACCGGGCCGGGTGGCCGGGGTCACGGCTCGGCCGGGCGTTTCGGGGTGAGCACCGGCTCGTCGGGGTCCGGCACCCCCGACTGGATCACCCGGCCCCGCTGCACCTCGGCGTTGATCTGCACGCCGAGCATGAGCGCGCAGTTGGAGAGGTACAGCCAGACGAGAAACGCGATGATCGCGCCCAGGCTGCCGTACGTGACGTCGTACGAGCCGAAGTTCGACACGTACAGGCCGAAACCGAAGGAGACCAGCGCCCAGGCCAGCAGCGCCACCGTCCCGCCCACCGTGAGCCAGCGGAACCGGGGCTGCCGCACGTTCGGGGCGATCCAGAACAGCAGCGACAGCAGCACCATCAGGATCATGGCCAGCACCGGCCACTTCAGCACACTCCACGCGGTACGCGGCACGTCACCCAGCCGGAGCAGGTCACCGACCGCGTCGGTCACCGGACCGCTGACGATCAGCCCGGTCGCCACCACGGCCAGCAGCACCAGCGAGACGGCGGCCAGGCCGATCTGCAACGGCCGCAGCCGGTAGAACGGCCGACCCTCCTCGACGCCGTAGATCGCGTTCGACGCCCGGGTGAACGCGCCGATGAAACCGGAGGCTGACCAGAGCGCGCCGAGCAGACCCACGCTGAGCAGCGCCTTCACCCCTCCGCGTTGGTCCACCACGCCCTCGATCACGCCGACCACGCCGTCGTTCGCCACGACCGAGCCCGCGCCGACGTCCCGGGCCAGGTCGAGCAGGGTGTCCACGGTGCGGTCGCCGTCGGAGACCAGACCGACCAGGGCCACCACCACGACGATGGACGGGAACAGCGCGAGCACCCCGTAGTAGGTGAGGGCGGCGGCCCAGTCCGCGCAGTTGTCCTTGACGAAGTTACGGCCACTGCCCACCAGGACACCCCGCCAGGTGGACCAGCTCAACTGGCGCAGTCCGCGCGGCACCGGTAGTTCCTGTGACCGGCCGGTCGCCGTCGGCTCCGTCGTCGTTGCCATGCCCGCTCCCCGCGCCGCCGTTGACCGTGCCCGGTACCCCACCGGGGGTATCGACAAACGCGCGCGTGCTGTTTGCCGGTGCCGGCACGGGGAACGGTCGAACCGAAGCAGTCGACCACGCGTAGTCGACCACGCGAGGAGGACGAGATGCCAGGACGCGAGGTACTGCCCAGCACCGTGCGGCGCTCACCGGACAAGGCGCAGCGGACCTGGGCGAAGACGCACGACTCGGCGGTCGAGACGTACGGCGAGGGGGAGCGGGCGCACCGGACCGCCTTCGCCGCGCTCAAGCACGAGTTCGAGAAGGTGGGCGACCACTGGGAGCCGAAGGGACGCAAGGGCCCGAGCGACACCCAGGCCGCCGGGGGCGGCCCGGCCCGGCGCGCGCCGACCGCCGGCGGGGTGGACGCCAACGCCACCAAGGAGCACCTGATGGAGGTGGCGAAGAAGCTGGACGTCCGGGGCCGGTCCCGGATGACCAAGCCGGAACTGGTCAAGGCCATCCAGAAGGCCAACGACCGGAGCACCCGCCGGGCCCGTGGGGACTGACCGACGCCACCCGTCCGGGGTACCCCGCCGGGGCCCCGGACGGCGTGGCTCTCAGCTCACCAGTGGCCGCCGCCCGGCGCGGCCAGGTGCACCACCTTCGTGGTGGTGAACTCGTCGAGCAGCTCCGGGCCGTACCCGAAACCCTGGCCGCTGCCCCGGCGCGGCTGCGCGGCACCCCCCGGCGCGCCCCCGAACACCGCGTTGACCTTGACCGTGCCGACCGGCAGCTCCCGCCAGGCCCGCTGGGCGTGGCTCATCGACCCGGTCAGCACCGTGGCGGCCAGCCCGTACGGCGAACACGCCGCCCGGGTCAGCGCCTCGTCGAAGGAGTCCACCACCAGCACCGGGGCGACCGGCCCGAACGTCTCCTCACGGACCAGCGGCATCTCGTCGGTGCAGTCGGTGACCACGGTCGGCGGGTAGAACGCGCCCGACCCGTCCGGCAGGATGCCACCGGCACGCAGTCGGGCCCCCGCCGCCACCGCCGCCGTCACCTGGCCGTGCACGTGGTCCCGGTGCCGCCGGTCCACCAGCGGGCCGAGCTCGGTCTCCGGATCCTGCCCCGGACCGACCCGCATCGCCCCGGCCAGGTCCACCAACGCCGCCACCATCTCGCCGGCCACCGCCCGGTGTACGTAGATCCGCTCCACCGCCACACAGATCTGCCCGGCGTTGGCGAACGCGCCCATCGCCGCCTGTCCCGCCGCCCAGGTCGGGTCCACGTCGGCGTCGACGATCAGCGGATCACTGCCGCCGTTCTCCAGCAGCGCCTTCGCGCCGGTCCGGGCACACGCGGCGGCGATCGCCCGCCCGGTGGCGGTGGACCCGACGTGCGCCACCACGTCGACCTCCTGCCCGGCGAGCGCCGCCCCGACCGCCGCGCCCCCGGTGAGCAGGGACAGCACCCCGGCCGGCAGCGCGCTGTCGAGCGCCTTCGCCAGCAGCCAACCCGTCGCCGGCGTCCGTTCGCTCGGCTTGAACACCACCACGTTGCCGGTGACCAGGGCCGCGCCGAGCAGCCCGCAGGCGACCGCCACCGGGTCGTTCCACGGGGTGAGCACCGCGACCACGCCACGCGGCTCCGGGGCCATGAAGTCGACCGCGTCCCGGCCGCCGTGCAGGGTCCGGCCGCCACGCACCGGGGCCAGTTCGGCGTACTGGCGCAGGCTGCCGACCCCGGCGGCCACGCCGCCCCGGGCGTCCGGCAGCGGCTTGCCCATCTCGGCGGTCGTCGCCAGGGCCAGGTCCTCGGCGACCGCCGCCACCGCGTCCGCCGCCCGGTGCAGCGCCGCCGCCCGGTCCGCCGGAGCGGTCGCCGCCCAGCCGGCCGCCGCGCCCCGGGCCGCGCCGACCGCCTTGGCGACCTCGGCCTCAGTCGCCACCGGCACGGTGCTGACCGGGGTACCGTCCGCCGGGTCCGCCACGACGAACTCACCCCCCTCGCCGCCCGCGCCCCACACACCCCCGATGAGCTGCTCAACCCGGTACATGGCGCGCTGGATGCCCGGGTCCGGCCGGGACAAACGCGTTTCGCCCGGTTGTCCGGGGGGTAGCGGGACCGGATGATGTCTCCCATGCTGTCCACCGGGCCCCACACGGAGAGCACGGAGACCGCGGACGCCGTGATCGTCGGCGCCGGCCACAACGGGCTGGTCGCCGCCAACCTGCTCGCCGACGCCGGCTGGGACGTCCTGGTCCTCGAGGCGACCGGCGTGCCGGGCGGGGCGGTCCGCTCCGCCGAGGTCACCGCGCCCGGCTACCTCAGCGACCTCTACAGCTCGTTCTACCCCCTCGGGTACGCCTCGCCGGTGCTGCGCCGGCTCGCCCTCGACCAGCACGGGCTGGCCTGGCGGCACGCCCCCGACGTGCTGGCGCACCTGTTCCCGGACGGTCGGGCGGCGGTGCTCAACCGGGACCCGGACCGCACCGCCGACTCGCTGGACGCGTTCGCCCCCGGCGACGGGAAACGCTGGCTGGCGTCGTACCAGGAGTGGCAGCAGCTGTCCCGGCCGCTGCTGGACGCCCTGTTCACCCCCTTCCCGCCGGTACGCAACGGGCTGGAACTGCTCAACCGGCTGGGGCCGGCGGGCGCGTTGCGGCTGGCCCGACGACTGGTGCTGCCGGTACGCCAACTGGGTGCGGAACTCTTCGCCGGAGCGGGCGGCCCGGCCCTGCTGGCCGGCTGCGCCCTGCACACCGACCTGTCCCCCGACGACGCCGGCTCCGGGGTGTACGGCTGGCTGCTGGCCATGCTCGGCCAGCAGGTCGGCTGGCCGGTGCCGGTCGGCGGGGCCCAGCGGATCACCGACGCCCTGGTGGCCCGGCTACGGTCCCGGGGCGGCCGGATCAGCTACGGCGCGCACGTCGACCGGGTGCTGGTCGCCCGGGGGCGGGCGATGGGCGTCCGGGCGGTCGGCGGGCGGACCTGGCGGGCCCGGCGGGCGGTCCTCGCCGACGTGCCCGCCCCCGCGCTCTACCTGGACCTGGTCGGCCCGGCCTGGTTGCCGCCCCGGCTCGTCGAGGACCTGGCCCACTTCCGGTGGGACGGCTCGACGGTGAAGGTCGACTGGGCGCTGGCCGGCCCGGTGCCCTGGGCCAACCCGGAGGTGGCCGGCGCGGGAACGGTGCACCTCGCCACCGACCTGGACGGTCTGACCCGCTACTCGGCGGCGCTGGCCTGCGGGGAGGTGCCGGCGGACCCGTTCCTGCTGCTGGGGCAGATGACCACCGCCGACCCGGGCCGCTCACCGGCCGGCACCGAGTCGCTGTGGGCGTACACCCACCTGCCGTTCCGGCGGGACTGGCGGGCCGACGACGTGGCCCGGCACGTGGAGCGGATGGAGGACGTCCTGGAGCGGCACGCCCCCGGCTTCCGGGCGCTGGTGCGGGGCCGGCACGTGGCCGGCCCGGCGGACCTGGAGGAACAGAACCCGAGCCTGGTCGGTGGCGCGGTGGGCGGCGGGACGGCCGCCGCCTACCAGCAGCTCTTCCTGCGGCCGGTGCCCGGCCTGGGCCGCCCGGACACCCCGGTCGACCGGCTCTACCTGGCGAGCGCGTCGGCGAACCCGGGCGGCGGCGTGCACGGTGCCCCCGGGGCGAACGCGGCCCGCGCCGCCCTGGCCCGTAACCGGGGGCTCACCGGTGGCCTGTACGCGCGCGCGATCGGCGCGGCGCACCGCACCGTCTACCGCTGATCCCGCCGGGCCCGACCCGGTCGCGGTGACCGGCGGGTGCCGGGCCCCGGTGGCTGGTGTCCCGTCCGGCCGGTGCCGAGTCCCGGCTGGTGTCGAGTCCCGGCTGGTGCCGAGCCGCGCTGGTGTCGAGTCCGGCTGGTGCCGCCGTGCCGGCCGGGCACGGCGGCGGCCTGCCACCGGATCAGCCGTCGGTGCCCTTGGCCGACTCCACGACGGGAGCCGGTGCCGGTTCGGTCGCTGTTCCGGCCTTCGCCGTGGGCTCCGTCTTCGCCTTCGCCCTCGTCCTCGCCTTCGGGGCCGCCTTCGCCTTCGGCTTCGTCGGCCCGGCCGCCTCCGCCGTGGTCGGCTCGGCCGCCTCCGCCGTGGTCGGCTCGGCCGGGTCGGCCAGCTTGCCGCCGTTCACGTTCGCCGGCTCGGCCGGCCCGGCTGCGTTCGGCGCGACGGCGTCGGCGGCGACCGGCTCGGTCGGGCTGGGCTCGGTGCTGGCCGGCGTGGACTCGACGGTCGGGCCGGCCGTGGTGGGAGCCGGGTCCGCTTCGGTGACGACCGGGACCGTTCCGGCACCGGCCGGGGCTGCTGCGGCGGGTGCGGCGACGGCCGGGGTGGCGTCGGCTGCGGCGGGGGCGGACCCGGTGGCGACCGGAGCCGGAACGGCCGCCGTGGCGGGCTCGGTGGCCGTGGTGGGCTCGGTGGCCGTGGTGGGCTCGGTGACAGCCGGGGTGGGCTCGGTGGTGGCCGGCGGCAGCGCGGTCGGGCGGGGGCTGTCGGTGCCGATGTCACGGTGCCGGGTCCGGAGCTTGAACGGCATCAGCGCACTTTCGATCTTCGTGGCCGTGCTCATCTTCGACACACCATCCCGCCGCTCCTCGAAGCGGATCGGCACCTCCAGGATCGTGTGCCTCAACTTGGTGGCGAGGTAGTGCATCTCCACCTGGAAGCTGTACCCATTGGACTGCACCCGCTCCAGCCCGATCGCGCGCAGCGTCTCGGCCCGCCAGATCTTGAACCCGGCGGTCAGGTCGCGGATCCGGACCCGCAGCAGGGTGTGCACGTAGAGGTTCGCCCAGCCGCTGAGCGCCCGCCGGTACAGCGGCCACGCCTCGTCCAGCTCGCCACCGGGCACGTACCGGGAACCGATCACCACGCCGGAGTCGGTGGAGAGCAGCGCGCCGAGCATGCCGGGCAGCGCCTCCGGCGGGTGCGACAGGTCCGCGTCCATCTGGGCGACGTACTCGGCACCGTCGGCCAGCGCCCGGGTGATGCCGTCCACGTACGCCCGGCCCAGCCCCTCCTTGCCCGGACGGTGCACCACCCGGACCCGGTCCGGGTGCTCGATGGCGAGCTTGTCGGCGACCTCGCCGGTGCCGTCGGGGGAGTTGTCGTCGGCGACCAGAACCCGCAACCCGGGCAGGGGCAGGGCGAGGAGCCGCTGCACCAGCACCGGGAGGTTCCCCGCCTCGTTGTAGGTGGGCACCACGACCGTCAGGCGCGCGTCCCGCCACGGCGAGGGTAACTGTACGGGTTCGATCATGACGAGCATCCTCAGTTTGCCGGCAAGTGTCCCTGAAAGGGTAGCCATCCGACCGTGTCGTGCTCTCAGGGCTCCCCGGTGAGCCTTCGGTCGCACTTCCACCGTCCGGCCCGACCGACCGGTACCCAAGGTCGACCGGGGGTGGCACTGCTGGTCAGCGGTGGCGACGGCCCAGACCGCCGAGGGCGAGCGCCACCGCGCCCAGCGCGACGGCGGTGACCGCCGGCTTGTGCGTACCGACCCAGAGGGCCGCCGAGCGGTGCCGGGCCCGGTCGGTGAAGACCCCCTCGGCACCCCGGTCGTGTTCCTGGTCGCCCGGCCGGTCCAGGTTGTCCCGCCAGGTGTGCGGGTCGACCGGGGTGTCGGTCTGCTGGCTGTCGTACCCGTCGCGGGCGAGTTTCCGGTCCAGCAGGCCCGGGAAGAGGATGTTGCCGAGCCGGGCCTGCCAGGTCGGGCCGCCCACGTTCAGCTCCCGTGGCCCCCGGTCGGCGGCCCACCCGATGGCCCGCGCCGCCACCTCGGGGCTGAAGATCGGCGGTACCGGCTGCGGGTGCCGGGGCAGCCGGGTCCGCACCCAGGAGAACTGCGGGGTGTTGATCGCCGGGAGCTGCACCATCGTCAGCTTCACCCCGGGACAGTCGTGCAGCAGCTCGGCCCGGAGCGAGTCGTTGAAGCCCTGGATCGCGTGCTTGCTCGCGCAGTACGCCGACTGCAACGGGATGCCCCGGTACGCCAGCGCCGAGCCGACCTGCACGATCGTGCCCCGGCCCCGGGCCCGCATGTGGTGCAGCGCGGCGAGGGTGCCGTGCACCGTACCCAGATAGTTCACCTCGGTGACCCGGCGGAACTCGGCGGCCGGGATCTCCCAGGCCGGCGCGAAGACCGAGACCATCGCGTTGTTGATCCACACGTCCAGCCCACCCCAGTGGTGGACCACGTCGTCGGCGGCCCGCTGCACCGCCCCGGCGTCGGCCACGTCGAGCTGGTAGGTGCGTACCTCGGCCGCGCCCAGTTCCCGGCAGTCCCGTTCGGCGGCGGCCAGCCCGGCCGCGCCCCGCGCGATCAGCGCCAACCGGGCGCCCCGGCCGGCGTAGTGGCGGGCCAGCGCCCGACCGACCCCGGCGCTCGCCCCGGTGATCACCACGGTCGACGTCATCGCGGGTCCTTCTGCCGGGTGGCGATGTCGGCGAGCCGGTTCAGGGTCTCCTTGTTGCGCTGCTTGAGGACCAGGTCGTTGAGCTTGTTGCGGACCCAGCGCAGCGGGCCGGCGGCGAAGTCCTCGCCCAGCCGGACCCGGGTGCGGTCCGGACCGATCTGTTCCAGGGTGAACACCACCAGCGCCTCACCGGCCGGCCAGAGCCCGGCCCGGATGACCAGCTTGTGCGGCGGTTCGCAGGCGAGCACCGTGGAGGCGTCGGTCAGCGAGAACGGCCACGGCCCGGCCCGGTGGTGCAGTTTCGCGCCGACGGCGGGCCAGGCGTCGTCCACGTCCCGTACGTGGGCCGTGCCGACCACCCAGTCGCTGTACGTCCACCCGTCGGCGAGCACGTCGAAGACCTGCTGCGGGGGTGCCCCGATCACTTTCTCCACAATCGCCACTACGCTCCCATACCCCAGCGCGGGTGCCGGCTAACGGTGGTTAGCTTCTCCGGGCCGACGGGTAAGGTCCGACGACGCGCGGCGGCGGCACCGCCGTGGCGGCGACGTTTACTCCCGCAGGGGTCGGGAACCCGCCCGCCGTGCGAGCGGATCACCAGTCGGATCAGCGCAGGTCAGTCGGGGTGCACCCCGGTGCTGACCCGGCGGGTCCCGGGCCTGTGCCCCGGCTGGCTGTCCCCCGGCTGTTCGACGCGGTGCTGTTCGACCGGGACGGCACGCTGGTCGAGGACGTCCCGTACAACGGCGACCCGGACAAGGTACGGCCGGTGGCCGGCGCCCGGGAGGCGCTGGACCGGTTGCGTGCGGCCGGGCTGCGGCTCGGGGTGGTCACCAACCAGTCGGGCCTGGCGCGTGGCCTGTTCACCGCCGACGACATGCGCCGGGTGCACGCCCGGATCGAGGAGCTGCTCGGCCCGTTCGACACCTGGCAGGTGTGCCCGCACGACGACGGGCACGGCTGCGACTGCCGCAAACCCGACCCCGGGCTGGTCCGGCGGGCCGCCCGGGACCTCGGCACCACCCCGTCCCGCTGCGTGGTGGTGGGGGACATCGGCCGGGACGTGACCGCCGCGCTCGCCGCCGGGGCGACCGGGGTCCTGGTGCCGACCCCGGTGACCCGTACCGAGGAGGTCGCCGCCGCGCCGACCGTCGCCCGGGACCTGCCGGCGGCGGTCGCCGAGATCCTGCGCCGGCAGTCGTCGATCGTGCCGACCGCCCCCCGGCGGGCCGGGACGGTCCTGGTGGTACGGGCCGACTCGGCCGGGGACGTGCTGGTCACCGGGCCGGCGATCCGGGCGGTGGCGGCCGGCGCACGCCGGGTGGTGCTGCTCTGCGGGCCCCGGGGCCGGGCCGCCGCCGCGCTGCTGCCCGGGGTGGACGAGATCGTCGAGTGGCCGCTGCCGTGGATCGACCCGGATCCCGCCCCGGTCGACCGGGCCGGCACCGACCGGCTGCTGGCCCGACTGGCCGCCGTCGGGGCGGACGAGGCGGTGGTGTTCACCTCGTTCCACCAGTCGGCGCTGCCGCTGGCGCTGCTGCTGCGGATGGCCGGGGTCCGGCGGATCAGCGCGATCAGCGACGACTACCCGGGGGCCCTGCTGGACGTGCGGCACCGGGTGCCGGTCGGGGTGCCGGAGGCGGAGCGGGCCCTGTCCCTCGCCGCCGCCGCCGGTTTCGCCCTGCCCAGCGGGGACGAGCCGGCCCTGCGGCTGCGCCGGGACGCGCTGCTGCCGTCGCAGTCCGGCCGGTCCGGTGGTCCGGCGGTCCTGCCCGCGCCCGGCTACCTGGTGGTGCACCCGGGCTCCTCGGCGTCGGCGCGGGCCTGCCCGCCGGAGCTGGCCGCCCGGATCGTCGCCGCGCTCGCCGCCGCCGGTCACCGGGTGGTGGTCACCGGCGGCCCGGGTGAGCGTGAGCTGACCGCCCGGGTGGCCGCCGCCGGCGGCGTCGACCTGGGCGGCCGGACCGACCTGGCCGGGCTGGCCGCCGTCCTCGCCGGTGCCGCGGCGATGGTGGTCGGCAACACCGGCCCCGCCCACCTGGCCGCCGCGCTGGGCGTACCGGTGGTGAGCCTGTTCGCCCCGACGGTGCCGTTCGGGCAGTGGGGGCCGTACCGGGTGCCGACCGTGCGGCTCGGTGACGCGGGCGCGGCCTGCCGGGACACCCGGGCGGCCCGCTGTCCGGTACCCGGTCACCCCTGCCTGGCCGGCGTCGACCCCGCCGAGGTCGTCGAGGCGGTACGCCGGCTCGGTGCCCCGGGCCCGTCGGACCGGCCGGACGGACCCGGGGTGCCGGACCGGCCCGCGGTGCCGGCCCGGCTGCACGTCACCGGGGGTGGCCGGTGAACGTCCTGCTCTGGCATGTGCACGGCTCCTGGACCACCTCGTTCGTGCACGGCAAGCACCGCTACCTGGTGCCGGTCACCCCGGACCGGGGCGCGTACGGGCTGGGCCGGGCGCGCACCTACCGGTGGCCGGACAACGCCGTCGAGGTCACCCCGGACGAGCTGCGCACCGCCGACGTGGACGTGGTGATCCTCCAGCGTCCCGAGGAGTACGAGCTGGCCGGCGACTGGCTGGGTCGCCGGGTCGGCCGGGACGTGCCGGCGATCTACGTCGAGCACAACACCCCCAAGGGCGACGTGCCGAACACCCGGCACCCGATGGCCGACCGCGACGACCTGCTGGTCGCCCACGTCACCCACTTCAACGAGCTGTTCTGGGACACCGGCGGCACCCGGACCACCGTCGTCGAGCACGGCATCGTGCCGCCCGCCGCGACGTACACCGGGGAACTGGACCGGTTGGCCGTGGTGATCAACGAGCCGGTGCGCCGCTGGCGGGTCACCGGCACCGACCTGCTGCCCCGGTTCGCCGAGATCGCCCCGCTGGACGTGTTCGGCATGGGCGTGGCCGGGCTCGCCGACCGGCTGGGCCTGCCGCCGGACCGGCTGACCAGCCACGACGACGTACCGCAGGAACGGATGCACGCCGAACTGGGCCGACGGCGGGCGTACCTGCACCTGTGCCGGTGGACCTCGCTCGGGCTGAGCCTGATCGAGGCGATGAGCATCGGCATGCCGGTGGTGGTGCTGGCCACCACGGAGGCGGTGGCGGCCGTACCGCCGGACGCGGGGGTGCTCGCCACCCGGCTGGACGACCTGCTGGCGGGGGCCGGGCGGTTCGTCGCCGAGCCGGACACCGCCCGGCGGGTGGGTGACGCCGCCCGCGTGGCGGCCGGGGCCCGGTACGGCCTGGACCGATTCCTCGGCGACTGGGACCGGCTGCTGGAGGAGGAAGCATGCGCGTCGCGATGATCTCGGAGCACGCCAGCCCGCTCGCCGTCCTCGGCGGTGAGGACGCCGGCGGGCAGAACACGCACGTCGCGGAGCTGGCCGCCGCGCTCGCCGCCGCCGGCCACGAGGTACGCGTCTACACCCGCCGCGACTCGGTCGCGCTGCCGGTCACCGTCCGCGCCGACGACGGGTACCACGTGGTGCACGTGCCCGCCGGGCCGGCCGAACCGGTCGGCAAGGACACCCTGCTGCCGTACATGCCGGCGTTCGGCGAGTGGCTGGCGCGGCAGTGGCGCGCGGAGTGGACCCCCGAGGTGGCGCACGCGCACTTCTGGATGAGCGGGCTGGCCGCGCTGGCCGCCGGCCGGCGGACCGGGGTGCCGGTGGTGTTGACGTACCACGCGCTGGGGGTGGTCAAGAAACGCCACCAGGGGGACCAGGACACCAGCCCGCCGGGGCGGATCGACTACGAACGCGCCCTCGGCGTGGCCGTCGACCGGGTGATCGTGCAGAGCCGCGACGAGGTGCGGGAACTGGTCGCCACCGGGGTGCCCCGGTCCCGGATGACGGTGATCCCGTCCGGGGTGAACCTGCGGACCTTCACCCCGGTCGGGCCGGTCGCCGCCCGGGACCCCGACCGGCCCCGGGTGCTGACGGTGGGCCGGCTGGTCGAACGCAAGGGCTTCCACGAGGTGATCCGGGCGCTGCCGGCGGTACCGGACGCCGAGTGCGTGGTGGTGGGCGGCCCGCCGGCCGGCCTGGTCGACGACGACCCGCAGGCCCGCCGGCTGCGGGCGCTCGCCGCCTCCTGCGGGGTGGCCGACCGGGTACGCCTGGTCGGCGCGGTGCCCCGCGAGGAGATGGGCGCCTGGTACCGCTCGGCGGACGTGCTGGTCGCCGCGCCCTGGTACGAGCCGTTCGGACTGACCCCGCTGGAGGGGATGGCCTGCGGGGTGCCGGTGGTGGGCAGCGCGGTCGGCGGCATCGTGGACACGGTGGTGGACGGGCTGACCGGTGATCTCGTCCCGCCCCGCGACCCGGCCGCGCTCGGCGCGACGCTGCGGCGGCTGCTGGCCGACCGGGACCGCCGTTTCGCGTACGCCATGGCCGCCCTGGAGCGGGCCCGGAACCGCTACTCCTGGGAACGTACCGCCGCGCAGCTCGTCGACGTGTACGCGGCGGTGCGCCGGCCGACCCGGGTGGTCGCCTGATGGCGGCCCCGACGGTGCTGGAGGCGCACCTGGCCGACCTGGCCGTGGCCCTGCGGGAGTACCGCCGCACGGCGACCCGGCTGGCCCGGTGGGGTGACGAACTGGCCGCCACCCTCACCGGCGGCGGGCGGCTGCTGGTGGCCGGCAACGGGGGCAGCGCCGCCGAGGCCCAGCACCTCACCGCCGAGCTGGTCGGCAAGCTGCGCCACGACCGGCAGCCGCTGTCGGCGATCGCGCTGCACGCGGAGACCAGCGCGGTCACCGCGATCGGCAACGACTACGGCTACCACGAGGTCTTCGCCCGGCAGGTCCGGGCGCACGGCCGACCGGGCGACATCCTGCTGCTGCTGTCCACCAGCGGGGCGAGCGGCAACCTGCTCGAAGCGGCCCGCGCCGGCCGGGAGAGCGGGCTGCGCTGCTGGGCGATGACCGGCCCGGCCCCCAACCCGCTCGCCGACGCCTGCCACGACGTACTGGCCGTCGCCGCCCCGGACAGCCAGATCGTCCAGGAACTGCACCTGGTCTCGGTGCACGTGCTCTGCGAGCACGTCGACCGCGCGGTGCCGCTGCCGGCGGCCGACGGTCACCGGCACCGGCCGGTCACCGCCGCCCGCGCCACCCCGGCCACCGGCGTGCAGGTGCCGCTCGACGGTACGCCCGCCGACGTGGAGCTGCCGCTCGGTGGCACGGCCGCCGACGTGGATCTGCCGGTCGACGGTACGGCCGCCGACGTGGATCTGCCGGTCGACGGTACGGCCGCCGACGTGGCGGTGCCGGTCGACGGCGCGGTCGAGCCGACCCGGGGGGTGGCATGACCGGGCCGGTGGTGGTGGTCGGGGACATCCTGCTGGACCGGGACGTCGAAGGCGTGGTGAACCGGCTCTGCCCGGACTCCCCGGTGCCCGTGCTGGACGAGACCGCGCACGTGGAGCGGCCCGGTGGGGCGGGACTCGCCGCGCTGTTCGCCGCCGGGCAGGGCGTCGAGGTGGCCCTGGTGACCGCGCTGGCCGACGACCCGGCCGGGGCCCGGCTCAGCTCCCTGCTGACCGCCGCCGGGGTGCAGGTGTACGCGCTGCCCCTGGCCGGTGCCACGCCGGAGAAGATCCGGCTGCACGCCCGGGGCCGGGTGCTGCTGCGGCACGACCGGGGCGGGGCGGCGGGACCACCGGGGGAGCCGAGCGAGGCGGTGCTGCGGCTGATCGCCCGCGCGTCGGCCGTACTGGTCAGCGACTACGGCCGGGGGGTGGCCCGGCAGCCCGCGCTGCGGGCCGCGTTGGCCGCGACCGCCGCGCCGGTGGTCTGGGACCCGCACCCGCGCGGCCCGGACGCGGTGCCCGGGGTCCACCTGGCCACCCCGAACGAGGCGGAGGTCCGCGAGCTGGCCGACGCCCCGCCGGGGCCGTCCCGGCTGGCCAGCGCCACCCGGGGCGCGCAGGGGCTGCGCCAGCGGTGGCGGGCCCGCGCGGTGGCGGTCACCCTCGGGGCCGACGGCGCGCTGCTCTGCCACGCCGGATCGACCCCGCTGGTGGTGCCCGCCCCGGGCAACGCGGAGGGGGACACCTGCGGTGCCGGGGACCGGTTCGCGGCGACCGCCAGCATCGCCCTGGCCCGGGGCGCGCTGATCTCCGAGGCGGTGCAGGCCGCGGTGGCCGAGGCGTCGGCGTACGTGGCGGCCGGCGGGGTGGCGCAGGTGCTGCCGGGGCCGGTGACCACGCCGGTACCGGCGGCGTTCAGTGCCGGCGGGGAACGGATCGGCGCGGCGGCGGTCGGCGCGGTGGTCGGCGCGGTCCGGGCGGCCGGCGGCACGGTGGTCGCCACCGGCGGCTGCTTCGACCTGCTGCACGCCGGGCACGTCGCCACCCTCCAGGCCGCCCGCCAGCTCGGCGACTGCCTGGTGGTCTGCGTCAACTCCGACGCCAGCGTCACCGGTCTGAAGGGTCCGCAGCGGCCGGTGGTGCCGCAGGGCGACCGCAGCCGGATGCTGGCCGCGTTGAGCTGCGTCGACGCGGTACTGCTCTTCGACGAGGCGACCCCGCACGCGGTGCTGTCCTGGCTGCGTCCGGACATCTGGGTCAAGGGCGGCGACTACGTCACCGGCGCGGGCGACCACCCGGTGCTGCCGGAGGCCGAGATCCTGCGGCGCTGGGGCGGGCACACCGTGGTCGTGCCGTACCTGGCCGGCCGCTCCACCACCGACCTGATCGCCGCCGCCCGCGCCGCCGACCACCGGAGTACCGACGACCGCCCGACCCCGGAGGGAGCACGATGAGCAGCGGAGCCCTGGCGGACGGGTCGACCGTCCTGGTCACCGGTGGCGCGAGCGGCCTGGGGGCCGCGGTGGTCACCGCCGTCGCGCGGGCCGGCGCCCGACCGGTGGTGCTCGACCGGCAGCCGCCCGGCGACGGGGTGCCCTGGATCGAGTGCGACCTCGCCGACACCCGGGCCGCCGAGGCCGCCACCCGGGAACTGGCCGAACGCTCCGGCGGGCTGGACGCGGTGGTCACCGCAGCCGGCGTCGACGTGCCCGGCCGGCTCGCCGACGTACCCGGCGAGACCTGGGACCGGATCGTCACCGTCGACCTGCTCGCCACCGCCGCGGTCGTCCGGGCCGCCCTGCCGTACCTGGTCGCCGCCCGGGGCAGCGTGGTGACCGTCGCCTCCACCCTCGGGGTCAAGGCGGTCGGTGACGCCACCGCGTACTGCGCGGCGAAGTTCGGGGTGGTCGGCTTCACCCGTGCCCTGGCGGCGGAACTCGCCGGTGAGGTCGGGGTGACCCTGCTGATCCCGGGCGGCATGCGGACCGCCTTCTTCGACGACCGGGACGAGCGGTACCGGCCGGGACCGGACGCCGTGCTCAACGAGCCGGCCGACGTGGCCGCCGCCGTGCTGTTCGCGCTCGGCCAGCCGACCGGTTGCGCCGTCCGGGAACTGGTGGTCTGCGCCGAGCAGGAGACCTCGTACCCGTGATCCTGGTGCTGCGCGCCCTCGGCGTCGGTGACCTCGCCACCGCCGTGCCGGCGCTGCGCGCGCTGCGCGCCGGCTACCCGGACCGGGAACTGGTGCTGGCCGCTCCGCGCTGGTTGACCCCGCTGGTGGACCTGGTCGGCGGGGTGGACCGGGTGCTGCCCACCGACGGTCTGGTCCCGCTCGACCTGGCCGGTCGGCCCCCGGAACTGGCGGTCAACCTGCACGGGCGCGGCCCACGCTCGCACCGGCTGCTGCGGGCCGCCGGGCCCGGCCGGCTGCTCGCCTTCCGCTGCCCGCCCGCCGGCCACCCGGACGGACCCGACTGGGACGACACCGAACACGAGGTGCGCCGCTGGTGCCGGCTGGTGCGCTGGCACGGACTGCCGGTCGACCCCACCGATCTGGTCCTGCGGGCTCCCGCGCCGGACCGGGTACCGGTCGGGGTCACGATCGTGCACCCGGGCACGAAGGTGCCGGCCAAGCGCTGGTCCCCGAGCCGGTTCGCCGCCCTCGCCGGGGAACTGAGCCGCCGGGGGCACCGGGTGGTGGTGACCGGCTCCCCGGCCGAGCGGAACGTCGCCGAGCAGGTGGCCCGCCGGGCCGGGCTGTCCCTGACGGCGGTGCTCGCCGGCCGGACCGGCCTGACCGAGCTGGCCGCCCTCGTCGCGCACGCCCGGCTGGTGGTCAGCGGCGACACCGGCGTCGCCCACCTGGCGACCGGTTACGGCACCCCGTCGGTGGTGCTGTTCGGCCCGGTGCCGCCGGCCCGGTGGGGCCCACCGGCCGACCGCCCCCGGCACCGGGTGCTCTGGGCCGGGCCGCCGCCCACCGGCCGGCGACCGGACGGGACGGAAGGTCCGGCCTGGGCCGGGGTCGGAGTGCATCCGAGCATGGCGGCGCTCCCCGTCGACCGGGTGCTGCTCGCGGTGGACGAGGCGGAACGGGTGGAGCAGGCGGAACGGGCGGAACGGAACGACGGTGCGGTTGCGGCGTAGCGATCCCGGGCGGCCCGGGTACGGCCGCCGTCGGCGGGGCCGGGGCTGGGAGTTCGTCGACCCCTCCGGCGTGACCGTCCGCGACCCGGACCACCTGGCCCGGCTGCGGGACCTGGTGATCCCGCCGGCCTGGCGGGACGTGTGGATCTCGCCGTACCCGAACGGGCACATCCAGGCGACCGGCATCGACGCGGCCGGCCGCACCCAGTACCTCTACCACCCCGTCTGGCGGGCGAAGCAGGACGAGGCGAAGTTCGACCACGTGCTGGAGGTGGCCCGCCGGCTGCCGGTGCTGCGCGACCGGGTGGACCGGGACCTGGCCGGCCGGGGGCTGCGCCGGGACCGGGTGCTCGCCACGGTGGCCCGGCTGCTCGACATGGGCACGTTCCGGGTCGGCAGCGACCAGTACGCGGCCGGCGACGACCCGACCTTCGGGGTGGCGACCCTGCGCCCCGAGCACGCCCGGTCCCGGGGCGGCTGTGTGGTGCTGGAGTTCCCCGCCAAGGGCGGCGTCGACCAGGTACGCCGGATCGAGGACCCCGAACTGTGTCAGGTGCTGCGCAACCTGCGTCGGCGGCGGCGCGCCGTGGACCGCCTGTTCGGCTACTGGGACGGGCGGGTCTGGCGGGACGTCCGCAGCGACGAGGTCAACGGGTACCTGCGGGAGGCCAGCGGTGGGGAGATGACCGCCAAGGACTTCCGGACCTGGCACGCCACCGTGCTGGCCGCCGTCGAACTGGCCGCCGCCGGGGAACAGCGCAGCCTCACCGCCCGCCGCCGGACGGTGGCCGGGGTGATGCGGAACGTCGCCGAGCTGCTTGGCAACACGCCCACCGTGGCGCGTACCTCCTACGTGGACCCCCGGGTGGTGGAGCTGTACCACGACGGGGTGCGGGTCGCGGTACGGCCGGACGCGCCCCGCCCGGAGGCCGAACGGGCGGTGCTGGACCTGCTGACCGAAACCTGACCGTTCCCGCTCCGCCACCGGCGCGGAGGCGGGTGGGGGCCGGAGCCCGGCTCGGCGCGGAACCTCCGTCCCCACACCCACGATGACGGCCACGGCGAACCCTGCCTGCCGCGCGGGACCGGATGCCGGAGAACGCGCCGCGGCCTGGGCACCTGTCGCGCACCATGGTCGTCGCGACGCTGCCGCAACCCCCGTTGCCCGCGCCAGCCCTCTCCTCGCAGCCGGTCACCACACCGGCTGCTCAGCCGGTCAGGGGCCAGTATGCCGGTGGTCCGTTGTCTGTCGGTGCCACCGGGTTGACGCTGCGTGCCAACTCCTGCGCCTGGCGGTACGTCTGCGGGCTCATCCCGTACGCGGCGCGGAAGGCCCGGCTGAAGTGGGCCTTGTCGGTGAAACCCCAACGCCAGCCGATCGCCTGCACGGCCCGGTTGGTCAACCTCGGGTCGGCCAGGTCCCGGCGGCACCGCTCCAACCGGCGGCTCCTGATCAGCTGGGCGACCGTCTCGTCCTCGCCGGCGAACAGCCGGTGCAGCGAACGCACCGAGATGTGGTGGGCGTCGGCGACGGTCTGCGGGGTCAGCGTGGCATCGTTGAGGTGCCGGTCGATGAAGGCGTACACCTCGTGCCGCAGTGTCTGCTGCCGTACCTCCACCGGCAGCGTGGTCTCGGCGTCGAGGTGCCGGGCCAGCAGGGCCGAGACCAGGTCGAGGGTGATCCCGGCCAGCCGGGGCGCCTCGACGGCGGCGTACTGCTCGGGGTGCAGGGTGATGTGTTGGAGGTGGTGGGCCAGCAGCGCCCCCACCCCCTCCGCGCCGGACAGCTGCGCCGCGGCCAGCCGGTCCAGCTTCCGGGCCGGCAACGGCAGCAGGGACTGGGGCAGGACGACGGTCACCGAGGACGCCGGCGTCCGCCCGTCGTCCGCCCCGTTGTGCCGCACCTGGTGGGGCCGCCGGTAGTCCAGGAAGGTGAAGTTGGCGTTGCCGACGGCGGTGTCGCGGCGCAGGGCGCTGATCCGGCTGGCGCCGGTCAGCGGCAGGGCGAGTTGGTAGACGTCCGGGTCGTCCCGGCGGATCAGCTTCGGGGTGCGTCGGGCGCTCAGCGACTGGTAGCGGAAGCGCGTCAGCCGGAGTCCGTCGAGGTCGACGAAGCGGGCCGTGGCCCGGAAGCCGTCGGCGTGCTCACTGGACATGTCGGTCGGAGCCGCGGCGCGCGCGGCGAGGTCGAGCCAGAACGGCCAGCGGTCGGCGGGCGGTAGATGCCGGGTGTCCACGCTTTCCGTCGGCAGCACGTCATCACCGCTTCCTCGTCCGCATCGTCCTTCCATTGTCGAGGACGGCACCGACATCCTGGCTGTGACATGGCTGCCCGACCCGACCGGGGCCGGCGGGCACCGGTCGCCGCCGGCCCGCACCGGCGGGCCCGGCCTCCGACCAGCCGGGACGTGCGACGAGAAGCGGGACCGGCCGCCGACCAGCCGGGACACCCGCGACGGAAGGCGGGCATGGTCTCCGACCGCCTGGGACGCGCGCCGGAGGCCGGCTGACGCGTCCCAGGCGGTGGGCCGGTGGTGACCGTCAGTCGTTGAGCACCTGGGAGAGCCGGTCCCGGAACCGGCGCTCCGAGTCGCTGACCACGTCCCCGCCGATGCCGAGGATGCCGCCGGTCGAGGCGGCTCCCACCACCTGGTCGGCGATCTCCACCAACCAGTGCCGGTACGCCCCGGCCTGCCCCTCGTCCATCCGGGCGGCGAGCAGCGCGGCGGCCTGCCCGGCGCGGGCCAGTACGTCCTCGATGAGCGCCTGCGGGTCGGCCGGGGCGATCACCGGCAGCTCCTCGCCGGCCTCTGGGTCGCCCACCCGGGAGATGACCTCGCCGGCCACGGCGGCGACCAGCGGGCTCGCCGACTCCCGGCCGGCCGCGATGGTCTCCAGTCCGGCGGCGCTCTCCGCCCGGGTACGGCGGGTGCCGTCGGACTCCGCCGCGCTCGCCGCGGTCAGGACCGACTGGGGCAGGCCGACCAGCAGCCCCCACTCCTCGTCGGAGAACCCGAACCCGGTGTACGCCGGCTGTTCGATCACGGCAACGCCCCTTTCGCTTGCACTCACTCAGGCACCTCGGCGCCGTGCCGACGTCGGCTTCGGGCCGGACTCAGGCTAGACCAGCGTCAGCAACGCCTGCCCACTCACCACGGGCACGGACAGCGTCTTGTACCCGACATCGTCGAACAGAACCGTCATCCGGTCCTCCTCGTAGTTGAGCACCATGCCGGCGCCCCACTCCGGGTGGCGGACCTGGCTGTGTACGGGGAAGGGGGCGTCGTCGGCGGTCTCCGCGACGGCGACGCTGGTGCCGGCGTGGCAGTTGTCGCAGTGCCCGCAGACCTCGGTCATCTGCTCCCCGAAGTACGCCAGCAGGGTCTGCCCCCGGCAGCCGGTGGTCTCGGCGAACGCGCGCATCATGTCGGTCCGGGACCGGGTGACGGTCTGCTGCCGTTCCGCCTCGGCCAGGGCCGCCCGCGCGGCCTCCACCGGCATCGGGGCGTACCGGGGCACCCCGATCCGCTGCCGGCCCCGGGGTACGGCGGCACCGATCTGCTCCAGCAGGGCGAGATACTGGCCGAGCTTGCGGGGGCCGAGCCCGGTCAGCTCCCGCAGTTGCCGGCGGCTGACCGGTTTCGCGCGCAGCAGCGCGGCCAGCTCGTGCAACTGCCGTTCGTCCGGCAGTCCGCCGGAGAAGTAGCGTTGCAGGCCGACGTCCTCGGCCTGCCAGAGCAGCAGCACCCGGGCCGCCCCGCCGTCCCGACCGGCCCGGCCGATCTCCTGGAAGTAGCTGTCCGGCGAGTCGGGCAGCGCCATGTGCACCACCCAGGCGATGTTGGGCTTGTCGATGCCCATGCCGAACGCCGAGGTCGCCACCATGATCGGAACCTGGTCGTCGAGGAAGGCCCGGTGCAGCTCGCCGCGCGCCCCGGCCGACATGCCCCCGTGGTAGAACTGCGCCGGGTAACCGGCCCCGGTGAGCCGTTCCGCCAGCTCCTCGGCCGACCGTCGGGTGGGTACGTAGATGATGCCCGGCCGTTTGTCGTCGCGCAGCAGCGCGACCAGCCGCCGCCAGCGGTAGTCCTCGGTGGGACAGTGCGCGACCTCGAGGAAGAGGTTCGGCCGGTCCAGCCCGGAGAGCACCAGCTCCGGGTCGGTCAGCCGGAGCCGGGCGACGATGTCGTCGCGGACCGGCGGCGACGCGGTGGCGGTCAACGCCACCACCGGGGGCCGGCCCAGGCCCTCGATCAGGTGCCCCAGGGCCAGGTAGTCGGGGCGGAAGTCGTGCCCCCAGGCGGAGATGCAGTGCGCCTCGTCGATCGCCACCAGCGCCGGTTCGAGCGCGCGCACCTCGGCCAGCCGGTCCGGGTTGCTCAACTGCTCCGGCGTGATGAACAGGAACTCCGCCCGGCCGGCCCGGACGGCCGCGAGCGCCTCGGCCTGCTGGGCGGGGGTCTCGTCGGAGCTGATCCGCACCGCGCGCAGCTCGGGGCGACGCCGTTCGTTCAGCGACTCGATCTGGTCGTGCTGCAGGGCCAGCAGCGGGGAGATCACCACCGTGCAGCCGGGGATGAGGCTCGCCGGGATCTGGTAGATGGCGGACTTCCCCGCCCCGGTGGGCAGCACCACCAGCGCGTCCCGCCGCTTCATCACCGCCCGCATCGCGGCGAGCTGGTTGGGGCGCAGTTCGTCCCAACCGAAGAGGTCACGCGCCGCGCGGCGCAGGGCTGTGGTGTCCGTGGCTCGTCTCATCGGTGGCCGGGGGTACCCGGCCGGTCCGGTCAGCAAACCGCAGCCCCGCGCCGTTTCCGGCAGCCCCGCGCCGCGCTCGGCTCGCCCGCGCCGCATCCGGCAGCCCGCACGCCGCGCGTGGCGGGTCAGCGGTCGCGTGGCGGGTCAGCGTAGCCGGGGGAGCACCTCGCGCTGGTACAGGTCGAACAGTCCCGGCCAGTGCGGGCCGGTGTTCGCCACGTAGACCTCGTCGAAGCCGGCCTTGGCGTACTCCTCCAGTTTGGCCAGGTGCGCGTCGGCGTCCCGGCCGCAGACGAACGCCTCCCGCACCATCTCCGGGCGGACGAGCTGGGCAGCCTGCTCGAAGTGGCGGGGGGAGGGGAGCACCTGGGACAGCTCGCCCGGCACCCCGGCGTTCGGCCAGCGCTCGTACGCGATCCGCGCGCCCTCGTCGGCGGTGTCGGCGTACGCGGCCTTGAAACCGGCCTGGCACGGCTTGTCGCCGCCCCCGGCGTCGCGGAACCGGCGGACCAGCTCGGCGTCCGGGGAGGTGTTGACGTACCCGTCGCCGATCCGGGCGGCCAGGTCGGTGGCCTTGGGGCCGAAACCGGAGACGTACACCTTCGGTGGCTCGTCGGGGAGCGTGTACAGCCGGGCGTGCTCCACCGTGTAGTGCCGGCCCCGGTGGTTGACGAAGCCGCCCGCCCACAGTGTCCGCATCACCTCGACGGACTCCTCCAGCATCTCCAGCCGGACGTCCGCGTTGGGCCAGGCGTCACCGAGGATGTGCTCGTTGAGCGCCTCCCCGGAGCCGACCCCGAGCACGAACCGTCCGGAGTGCAGGACCGCGCTGGTCGCGGCGGCCTGGGCGAGCACCGCCGGGTGGATGCGGACGGTCGGGCAGGTGACCGCGGTGGTGACGGGCAGCCGGCAGACCTGGCTCAGCGCGCCGATCATCGACCAGACGAACGGGCTCTGGCCCTGGGCGTCTACCCAGGGGTGGTAGTGGTCGGAGATCCACAGTGCCTCGAAGCCGGCCCGTTCGGCGCCGCGCGCCTGCTCCACCAGCTCAGCCGGCGTGAACTCCTCACTGGACAGGAAATAGCCGATCCTCATCGTTCCCCCTCGCCACCGTACGGTCGCCCCGGACGTCCCGGGCCGGACCACGGAAGCGGTACCCCACCGGTGCCGCCCCATGCCGGAAACTCCCGGGGGCGCGTCCGGGAAGCGGGTCAGCGGAACATGGCGCGGATCGCGGCGATCAGGAAGACCGCGCCGACGACCAGCCCGATGATCCGGACGGCGGGGACGTCGTACCAGCTGACCTCGTCGGCGGCGCGGACGGCATCGGTGGCGAGCAGGAGCGAGACAGGCACCCTGGCACTCTCGCACGCCTCCGCGACCGCCGCCACGGTCGGCCGTTCCGCCACTCTCAGTAATAGAAAGGTTTATTGACTATTACTCGGCCCGGTGTGACCATTGGGCAGCACCGCCGGCGGCAGGGGAGTCCGCGGCAGGAGGACCGAGGGGTACGGGCACGCATGAGCGCACCGATGGGGAACCTGGCGAGCCTGGCCGCCGCCGTCCTGCAACCCGGTTTCGTCGGCACCACCCCACCCGAGTGGGTCCGCCGGTGGCTCGGCGAAGGGCTCGGCGCGGTGGTCCTGTTCGCCCGCAACGTCGTCGACCCCACCCAGGTGGCCGCGCTCACCGCCGCGCTGCGCGCCGAACGGCCGGACGTCATCGTCGCCATCGACGAGGAGGGCGGCGACGTCACCCGGATCGAATCCGGCCCCGGCAGCTCCCGCCCCGGCAACCTGGCCCTCGGCGCGGTCGACGACCCGTACCTCACCGAGGAGGTGGCCCGCGACCTCGGCGTGGAGCTGGCCGCCGCCGGGGTCACCCTGAACTACGCCCCGGACGCCGACGTCAACTCCAACCCCGACAACCCCGTCATCGGGGTACGCGCGTTCGGCGCCGACCCGGCCCTGGTCGCCCGGCACACCGCCGCCTGGGTCCGGGGTCTCCAGGCCGGCGGGGTCGCCGCCTGCGCGAAACACTTCCCCGGGCACGGCGACACCCGCGTCGACTCGCACCACGACCTGCCCCGGATCACCGCCGACCGGGCCCGGCTCGACACCGGCGAGCTGGTGCCGTTCCGGGCCGCCATCGCCGCCGGGGTGCAGGCGGTGATGACCGGACACCTGGTGGTTCCCGCCCTGGACCCGATACTGCCGGCCACCCTGAGCCGCGCGGTACTGACCGACCTGCTCCGCGACGAGCTGGGCTTCCACGGGGTCGTGGTGACCGACGCGGTGGAGATGCGCGCGGTCGCCGACACGCACGGCCTGACCGGCGCGGCGGTCCGCGCCCTGACCGCCGGGGCGGACGCGATCTGCGTCGGCGGGGAACACGCCGACGAGGCCACCGTCCGCCGGCTGCGCGACGCCATCGTCGCCGCCGTCGTCGCCGGTGACCTGCCCGAGGAGCGGCTCGCCGAGGCCGCCAAACGGGTCGGCCAACTCGCCGAGTGGACCGTCGCCGCCCGCGCCGACCGGACCCGGTACGCGGGCGCCACCGGCATCGGGTTGACCGCCGCCCGCCGCGCGCTGCGGGTGACCACCGCCGGCGTCGAACCGTTGCCCACGTTGACCGTCCCGGCGCACGTGGTGGAGTTCGCGCCACCGCGCAACATCGCCATCGGCGCGGAAACCCCGTGGGGGCTCGGCGCGCCCCTGGCCGACCTGCTCCCCGGCACCACCACCGTCCGGTACGCCGAGGCGGACGTACCCGCCGACCCGGCCGCCGGGGCCGCCGGCCGCCGGCTCGTGCTGGTGGTCCGGGACCTGCACCGGCACGACTGGATGCGCGCGGCGGTGGCCCGCGCGCTGGCCGGTCACCCGGACGCGATCGTGGTCGAACTCGGCCTGCCGGTACTGTCCGCCGGCCGGGTGCACGTCGCCACGCACGGCGCGAGCATGGCCGGCGCGCGGGCCGCCGCCGAACTTCTCACCGGCGTACCTGCCTGACCCGCCGCGCCCCACGACCTTCCGCTCACCGCGCCGTGCCGCCAGCCTGCCGGGGCGACACGTCTCCGAGCGCGAAGCGATCGAGGCGCTCTACTCATCCCAACGGATCGAGAATCACATCGGGACGCTGCTGTTGGCCGTAGCTGGCCTGGCAGAAACCGCACGGGTGATCATGTTGTTGTGCGAGCGCTTCGGGAAGGTCAACAGCTACGCCATCCTGGCGGTACGGCCGGCCACGCCCGAGGAGGTCAAGCAGTGGATGGAGGGAACGCGATGACTGCGAACCGGGATCCGAGGACGATGAGCCGGGAGGAACTGCTGGCCTACTTCGACCACGGTGGTGACCTCTCGGAGCTGCTGCGCGACGCAACCGTCGGACCCGACCTCGGGCCGGCACCGGCCCCCGAGACCATTCCGATGATCGTGACCGGTGTGCGGCTGTCCTCGGCCACCGTGCGACGGCTGGACGAACTCGCCGGCAACGACAGGGGCGGTCGGTCGGGTCTTATCCGCCAGGCGATCGACGAGTTTCTGGCCCGGCACAGCGGCGAGGCGGCCTGAACCGGCGGCGATCAGACGGTGGTGAGCACCCCGTCGAGCGGCCCGGGCAGGACGTCCCGGCGGACCGCCACCTCGACGAGTAGCCGGACGTAGCGCAGGTTCCGGCGCGAGCTGCTGCGCAGGAACCGCCACAGCTGGGCCTCGGGCGGCCGATCCCGCCAGGCCGGCTGGATCTGGAACGCGCGGAACGAGCGCAGGTCACCATGCGCGTCGAAGACCTCCTCGACACCGGTCACGCCCACCGCACGGATCAGCTCGTCCTCCAGGTCGTCGACGCAGACGTGGAACCCGAACCGCGCCAGCTCGGCACGGGTGCGGGGGGAACCAACCCCGGCCGTCTCCAGGGCTCGGCGGAAGATCTCCTTCTCCCGCAGGTCGCACAGGCCGGCGAGGCGTACCCGACTGCCCGGCGGACCCCACCGGGTGAGAAAGTTGCCGATCGCGTGCGCCCCGCCGATCGGCACGACCACCACCCGTTCCGCCGCGAGATCCCGGCCCCGACCCACCGCCGCCGTCTCCAGCGCGACCTGGTCGCTGATGCCCTCGACGAGCACCACGGCCACGGCCGACTCGGCTGCCGCCAGGGCGCGGGCCGTCGCCCGCAGCGAGGCGGCGTTGCCACCCAGCGGCCCGTCGAGCGTCCCGCCGGCCCGCTCGCGGTGGTCCGCGACAGCCATGATGATTCCCCCGGTCCGTGGTGGTGGCGGAAACTCGCCCAGCGTACCGGTGACGGAAGGAACCGCCGACCGTGATTCCTGCCGGCCGCCGGAAGACCTCGTCGTCCCCCTCGACCGGCGCTGCCCGCCGGGAGACCATGGGGCCCACGACCCGAGCCCGGCGAGGAGGTCACGCGGTGGACGATCCGGTGGCGCACCGACCCGACGACCTGGCCGGCCGGCTGGCGCGGGTGGCCGCGAACCTGCGGGCCGCGGCGGCGATGCCGGGGGAGCCGCTGATGTTCGGCGCGCAGGAGCACCGCTTCCGGCTCGGACCACCCCTGGCCGAGGAGACCGTCGTCGCTTTCGAACGACGACACCGGGTACGCCTTCCGGCCGACTACCGGGGTTTCGTCACCACGGTCGGGCACGGCGGGCCGGGCCGGTTCGGCGGGGCCGGCCCGTACTACGGCCTGCACCCGCTGGACGAGTGGGACGGATGCCTGCTGGGCCACCCTGACCCCGGCGCGCTGGCCCGGCCGTTCCCGGTCGAGCCGGGGCGGACGTACCGGGACTGGCTGTCCGAGGTGGCACCCGGTGACGACGACGAGCCGTACCTCGGCACCCTGGCCCTCGGCGACCATGGCTGCGGGTACCTGTCGCTGCTGGTGGTCAGTGGGCCGACGCGCGGCCGGGTCACCGACAACTGCCCGGGACCGCAGGGGCCGACCTTCACCGGGGACGCGGACTTCCTGTCCTGGTACGAGCGGTGGCTGGACGCCGTCCTCAGCGGTGCCCGGCACTTCCGCTGACGCACGACGCGTCGTACCAGGGAGCACGGTTCGTCGGAAAGCCCGCCGGATGTCGGCGGGTGGGTCTAGCGTCCGACGGTGAACGGTCCCGGCGGACAGAGGAGCACCGCGATGACGTCCCGACTCAACCCGTACCTGACGTTCGACGGCAACGCCCGCGAGGCGATGGAGTTCTACCGGTCGGTGTTCGGCGGCCAGCTCCAGATCAGCACTTTCGGCGAGTACGGCGTCTCCGAGCCCGCCGACGCGGACAAGGTCATGCACGCGATGCTGACCACCGACCAGGGCTACGTGCTGATGGCCTCCGACACCGCGCCCGGCATGTCGTTCGAGCCGGGCAACACCATCACGTGCAGCCTCAGCGGCGATTCCGCTGACGGGCTCGAGGAGGTCTGGGCGAAGCTGTCCGACGGTGGCACCGTCACCATGCCGTTCGAGAAGCAGATGTGGGGCGACCGGTACGGCGCGTGCGTCGACCGGTTCGGCACCCCGTGGATGGTCAACGTCGCCGAGCCGCAGTGACCGGGTCACGGAGACGGGCCGGATGCCCTCCCGTCTCCGCTGTCGGCTGATCCGTCAGGCTGTGGAACGGGCGAGGTTCACGAACGCCCGCCAGGTGGTTGGGGTGAAGACGAGGGCTGGCCCGTGGGGGTCCTTGCTGTCGCGGACGGCCACGATGTCGGGCAGGTTGTCGGCCACCTCCACGCAGTCGGTGTGTGCGCTGCGGGTGGCCTTGCGCCAGGTCGCGCTGCTCAGGTCCATGACGTCACCACTTCCTTGAGGAGTTCGAGTGACTGCCGGCGGGGCAGGGCCTCGTTACGCACCGTCTCCCACCGTGCCAACAGCGTAGCCACTGCGGGTTCCCCATCGACGACTGTCCCACTGAGCTGGTTCTCCAAACTGGCGACCCACCCGCCGTCCGTGCTGTGCACCAGCGTGAACGGTCCGGACATGCCTGAATACAGACCCACGCCGAGCGGGACGACGTGGATGCTGATGGTCGGGCGCTCGGCCATGGCCACCAGGTGCTCGACCTGCCGGGTCATCAGGCCCCGGAAGCTCTCGTCCTCGCGGTGCAGCAGGGCCTCGTCGACGACCGCGATGAGCTGGGGTGGATCTGGCTGCGCGAGGACGGCCTGCCGGTCCATCCGGGCGGCTACCCGCTTCTCCACCTCCTCATCGCTGAGCAGACCGTCGTACCGGATGACGGCGCGGGCGTAGATCTCGGTCTGGAGCAGGGCCGGGATCAGCGTGGGATGGAAGCAGCGGAGCTGCCGGGCGGTGCGCTCCGCGTCCAGCCAGGGACGGAACCACGACGGCTGCCGTTCACGTTCCATCATCCGGAGCAGGGCGATCAGCAGCCCGCCCGAGTCGAGTACCTCGTCGGCGCGGGTGAGGAACGCCCGGTCGAGGGGGCGTTGGCCCAGTTCGACGGCGGAGATCATCGATCCGGAGTAGTGCACCTGCTTGCCGAACTCCTCCTGGTTCAGCCCGGCCGCCGTCCGTAGCCGACGAAGCTGGGCCCGGATCAGGTCGGCGATGGGTTCCGTTGCGCGTTCCACACGTCCTCCACAACCTGGCGGTGAACTCCACTCGGGACCGACCGGACCGGCGGTCGCCGACGGTCGGTCCCCGGTGACAGCTCGAAAGACTTCACACCGTAGCGGACCGGTCACGAAACTCGGTGTCAGTGGACCCGCTCCCAGCCGTGCCGAGGCGGAGCGCGGTCCGCGGGGTCGCCCCCGGGCCCTTCCCCCGAACGCCGGGGGCGACCCCTTCCCGTACGGAATGGAGACGTGCCGTGGACCGCCAGCTCGTCCTCACCATCCAGCGCCGGCACGTGCCGGCCGGCACCCGGTGGACGTGTACCTGGTGCGGCCGTCCGTGGCCCTGCCCCCGGTACCGGCAGCTCCCCACCCACGGTGAGCTGTACGGCCGGATGTTTGCCCTGATGACGATGCGGCTCGGCACCGCCCTGAGCGACCTGGCCGGGCGGGACGGCCCCTTCGCGCCGTGCGTGCTGGTCCGCCGGTTCCTGTGGTTCGTGCCGCTGGACAGCCGGGATATCGACGACCTGATCGACGTCCTGACGACCGGGTGGCATCCGGGGCCACCGCACGCGGTCGCCCACGAGCAGGCCGAACAGCCGGTACGGCGGCCGGCGTGACCCGAGCCGCCCCGCACGAACCGATGCGTCCGCTCTGGCGGTGCGGGGCCTGCCGGGCGGACTGGCCGTGCGAGCCGGCCAAGCTGATCCTGCTGCACCGGTACCGGGACAACCGGACCGGTCTGTTCCTGCATTTGGCGCACCTGCTGGTGGCCGCCACGCCGCAACTCACCGAGCTGCACCGGATCACCGGGACGCAGCAGAACCTGGCCGAGCGGTTCGTCTACTGGGCCCGTCCCCGGACGTGAGCGGACGTGAACAGCCTCAGGAGGCGACCAGGTCGGCGTACTCGGGGTGCTTGTCGATGAAGGCGGCCATGAACGGGCACTGCGGCACCACCCGCGACCCGCGCCGGCGGATCTCGTCCAGGGTGCCGCGCATCAGCGCCCCGCCGACCCCCTTGCCCTGGAAGGTCGGGTCCACCTCGGTGTGCGTGAAGACCAGCACGTCCGGGCTCTGCTGCCGGTACGCGGTGAACCCGGCCAGCGCGTCGTCGACCAGGATCTCGAAGCGGCGGCGGGCCGGAGCGTCCTCGACCAGATGACTCATTCGATCATTCTCCCCTCACCGCCGGGCCAGCCGGCCCAGTTCGGCCAGCAACCGGTCGACCTCGTCGACCGTGTTGTAGTGGTAGACGCTCGCCCGGACCGCCCCGCCCCGCTCGCGCAGCCCGGTGGCGGTGAAGTACTCGTAGGCGTAGTAGTCGCCGTGGGACAGGCAGATCCCTTCCGCGCCGAGCGCGGCGGCGGTCTCGGCGGGGGCCTGGTCGGCCAGCCGGAACGACACCGTGGGGCAGCGGCCCGGCGGGGCCGGCAGCACGGTCACCCCGGGCAGCGCGGCCAGGCCGGCGAGCAGCCGGGCGAGGACCTGCTCCTCGTACGCCCGCGCGGCGGTCAGCCCGGCGCGCAACCGCTCCCGGCGGTCGCCGGTGGCGTCGGGGTCGAGGGCCGCCAGGTGGTCCACGGCGGCGGTCACCCCGGCCAGCAGCGGGAAGCTCGGCGTACCGAACTCGAACCGCTCCGGCACGGTGTCGGCGGACGGGCGGAGCTTGTCCGGCCGCAGCCCCGCCCAGCGGGCCGGGTCGGCGACCAGCGCCGCCAGGTGCGGGCCGGACCACTTGTACGCGCTGGTGACGAAGAAGTCCGCGCCGAGGGCGGGCACGTCGGTGGGGCCGTGCGGCACGGAGTGCACGCCGTCCACGCAGACCAGTGCCCCGGCCGCGTGGGCCAGCTTGGTGATCGCCCCGACGTCGGGGACCGCGCCGGTGGCGTTGCTGGCGGCGGTCACCGCGACCAGCCGGGTCCGGTCGCCGAGCAGGTCGGCGTACTGCCCGACGGGCAGGTCACCGCTGTCCGGGTCGAACTCCGCCCAGCGTACGGTCGCTCCGGCCCGCTCGGCCGCCTGCACCCAGGGCCGGACGTTCGCGTCGTGGTCCAGCCGGGAGACTACCACCTCGTCGCCGGGCCGCCAGGTCGCGCCGAGCGTCCGGGCCAGGGTGTACGTCAGGGCGGTCGCGCTCGGCCCGAGCACCACCCCCTCCGGTACGACGCCGAGCAGGTCGGCCACGGCGGACCGGGCCCCGGCGACGATCTCCAGCGAGCGGCGGCCGGGGCCGAAGGCCGGGCTGCGGTTGCCGAGAGCGGCGCGCATGGCGGCGGTGACCGCGTCCACCACCGGCGCGGCGGTCTGGGTGCCGGCGGCACCGTCGAAGTGCAGGTGACCCTCGGCGAGCGCCGGGTAGGCGGCCCGGACCCGGGTGATGTCGAACGGCATGTCCGGACCCTAGCGCGACTCCGGCCCACCATGCCCCTGCACAAGATCGCCCTGGTGCTCCGGTCGACGGTGTCTCGTACCCTTGGTGGGGTGACGAACCGACGCGCCACCATCCCCCTCGCCCCCGCCCGCCGTGCCGCCGGCCTGCTCGCCGGCCTCGCCCTCGGTGTCGCCGTGCTCGCCGGTTGCAGCTCGGAGGGCGCCTCCACCGACTGTGGCCTGGACGCCTGCACGGTCACCTTCGACCGGGGCGTGGAGGCCAGCGCCAACATCCTCGGCGTCGAGGCCAAGCTGATCGGCGCCGAAGGCGACCAGGCCACCGTCGAGGTGGCCGGTGAGCAGCTCACCCTCACCGTCGGTCAGCAGGCCGCCGAGGTCGGCGGGTTCGCGGTGACGCTGGACAGCGTCAACGACACGGAGATCAAGGTCCGGGTGGCGCGTAACGCCGGCTGATCCGGACGTACCGGCAGCTAGTTCTCGTGCGGGCGTGGTGGCCCGACGTTTGATGATCTTGGCGATCGGTGATTCTGCCGCCATGTCTCTCACCCACAGCGCCGAGGCCACCGCGTCCCGCACCGCTAACAGCAAGTGGCTGGAAACCCTCGCCCGGGTCGGCTTCATCGGCTACGGCATCGTCCACCTCCTCTTCGCCTGGCTGGCCCTCCAGATCGCCTTCGGCGGGTCCGGCCAGGACGGTGACCAGTCCGGGGCCATGCGCACCCTGGCCGACCAGCCGATGGGCAAGTTCGCCCTGGTCGCCATCGCGATCGGCCTGCTCGCCATGGCGATCTGGCAGGGCCTGGAAGCCGCCGTCGGGCACCGCGCCGAGCGCGGCAAGGAACGCGTCATGGAGCGCGTCGCCTCCGCCGGCCGGACCGTCGTCTACCTCTACTTCGCCTGGACCGCCTGGAAGGTCTTCTCGGACGCCAACTCGAACAGCGCCGACAAGCAGGAGGCGCTGACCGGTGAGCTGATGACCTCCTCCGGTGGCCGCTGGCTGGTCGGCCTGGCCGGCCTGGGGCTGGCCGCCATCGGGATCGGCCTGGTGGTCTACGGCCTGATCAAGCGCTTCGAGAAGCACCTGAAGACCGGCGAGATGAACCCGAAGACCCGCAAGCTGGCCCGCCGGCTCGGCATCGCCGGCTACGTCGCCAAGGGCGCCGCGTACGCCATCGCCGGCCTGTTGATCATCATCGCCGCGATCAACTACGACCCGGAGAAGGCGCGCGGCCTGGACGCCGCCCTGCGCACCCTGCGTGAGCAGCCGTACGGGCAGTTCCTGCTGGCTCTGATGGCGCTCGGGATCGCCGCGTTCGGCGCGTACTGCTTCCTCCAGTCCCGCTACCGCAAGGTCTGATCCTGGTCGGTTCGGGCATCGCCGGGCACTATTGGGTCTTTGTGCCCGATGATCCACCGCTCGGCGTGAGGGGGAGAAAGCAGTGCAGAGTTACCTCTGGACGGTCGTCGCCGCGCTGGCCGCGGCGGCGATCGCCCTGTTGCTGGCCGGGATCACCCACCGGCTGACCCGCCGGTTCGGCCGTCGTTCGCTGCTGATGAGCGAGCTGACCGAGCACGCGCACCGGCCGTTCCAGGTGGCCGCGACCGTGCTGGCGGTCCAGTTCGGCATCCGGTTCAGCACCGGCTACGCCGTCGGGCAGGAGTGGCGGCAGGTGGTGCTGCACCTGCTGGTGCTCGCCGTCATCGCCAGTACCGCCTGGCTGGTGGCCGCGCTGCTGGTGGTGTGCGAGGACGTGGCGCTGGCCCGGTTCCGGGTCGACGTGCCGGACAACCGGCACGCCCGCCGGGTGCGTACCCAGGTGGTGATGCTGCGCCGACTCACCATCGCGGTGATCGTGGTGCTGACCGTCGGCGTGATGCTGATGACCTTCCCGAGCGTACGGGGCATCGGGGCGGGTGTGCTGACCAGTGCCGGTGTGGTCGGTGTGGTCGCCGCGCTGGCCGCGCAGAGCCTGCTCGGCAACGTCTTCGCCGGCCTGCAACTGGCCTTCAGCGACGCGGTACGCCTCGACGACGTGGTCGTCGTGGAGGGGGAGTGGGGCCGGATCGAGGAGCTGACCCTCAGCTACGTGGTGGTCCAGATCTGGGACGACCGCCGGTTGATCCTGCCCACCTCGTACTTCACCAGCACCCCGTTCCAGAACTGGACCCGTACCCAGGCCGCCGTGCTCGGCACCGCCGAGTTCGACGTCGACTGGGCGGTACCGGTGCAGGCCATGCGCGAGGAGCTGCGCCGGCTGGTCGAGAGCACCGAGCTGTGGGACGGCCGGGTCTGCGTCCTCCAGGTCACCGACGCCACCGGCGGCAACGTCCGGGTCCGGGCCCTGGTCAGCGCGGCCAACGCGGGGAACCTGTGGGACCTGCGTTGCCTGGTCCGGGAGCACCTGGTCGGCTGGATCCGGGAACGGCGGCCCACCGCGATGCCCCGGGTGCGTACCGAACTGGGCGACGCCACCAGCAACCTGGCCTGGCAGTGGGTGCAGCCCCGCCGTCCGGCCCGGCGTGCCGGTGACGGCGCGGTGCCGGACGACGCCCGCATCTTCGGCGGCAGCGACGACGGTGACGCCCGCAGCGAAGCCTTCGTCGGCCCGGACGAACCGGTCGAGCCCCGCCCGGCCGTCGGCGAGCCCCGCCAGTCTGTCGGCGAGCCGAGGGGGGCCGTCGACGGGTCCCGGCCGTCCGTCGGTGATCCGGAGTCCGTTTCGGCCGACGCCAACGGACGGCACGGCGTGAGGTGACGTCGGCCGGTGCTGGCGCGTTGGATGAGCGGGGGCCTTCGGGTCGTCCCGGGAGGGCTTTCCGGCTCCGGGTTTGACGGGGCGGTTCCGGGGGACGTGCGGCAGGCGCGGTCCGGTCCGACTGGTCGCCCCGCGCAGGATTGATCCCTGGCGACTCAGGGCATACAGCGCGGTGATGAAGAAAGGAGGACAGCATGGCTGACGTCGCGAATCCCAGTACGTCCCGGGCCCGCAACGAGCCGTCAACCGCGGAGCTGGTGCAGCGCGCCACCGAGCAGGTTTCCCGGCTCGTCCGGGACGAGCTGGCGCTGGCCCGCGCGGAGTTGACCGAGAAGGGCAAGCACGCCGGCATCGGGGTGGGCCTCTTCGGCGGTGGTGGGGTGCTCGCTCTCTACGGGCTCGGCGCGCTGCTCACCGCCGTCGTGCTGCTGCTGGCGCTGGTGCTGCCGGCGTGGCTGGCCGCCCTGATCGTGGCCGTGGTGCTCTTCGCGCTCGCGGGGATCCTCGCCCTGATCGGCAAGAAGCAGGTCAGCCAGGCGGTCCCACCGGTGCCCCAGGCGGCGGTACGCAGCGTCCGGGCGGACGTGGACACCGTCACCGCCGCGGTCCGGGACAGGGGGCGGGCATGACGAGCAACGGGGCGAGCAACGGGACCGGCGACGTGGAGGCGCTCCGCGAGGAGATCCGGCGTACCCGGGTGGAACTGGGCGAGACCATGGAGGCGCTCGCGGCGAAGGCGGACGTGAAGGCCCGGCTGCGGGATTCGGCCGAGCAGGCCCGCGAGCGGGTACGCGAGCAGGCCGGGCAGGCCCGGGAACGGGTGCGGGAACAGGCCGCCCAGACGATGGCGCGGGTCCGGGGGCAGGCGACCTACCAGGCCGGGGCCGCGCGGGTCCAGATGTACGAGAAGAGGGAGTCGGTCCGGCGCAACCCGGTGCCCTGGGCGACGGTCACGGCCGGCGCGCTGGCCGCCGTGGTGGTGCTGTTGATCGTCCGGGGGAGGCGTCGGTGAGCAGGGGTGTGAACAAGGCCGCGTACAAGCCCGTCGGGGTGCTGCTCGGGTTGGCCGCCGGTGCGGTCGCCGGGGCGGTGTTCCGGCAGGTCTGGAAGATGACCGCGGGGGACGGGGAGGCGCCCAGCGCCACCGACGAGGACCGTGGCTGGGGCGAGGTGCTGGCCGCCGCCGCCCTCCAGGGTGCGATCTTCTCCGTGGTGCGGGCGGCGGTCGACCGGGGCGGTGCGGTCGGGGTGCGCCGGCTCACCGGTCACTGGCCCGACTGAGCGCGGAGCAGGCCCCCGTCCACCACCGGACGGGGGCCGTGCCATGTCCACCCGGATCGGTTTTCGGCGTCCGTCAGGTCACATGTAGGAGAATTTCGTCGGGTAGGCTGTGCAGAGTTTTTGCGTACGTGGTTTGCTGTTCCACGCTGTTGAGAGATGGCGTGGGTTGAGAGAAGTCTCCTTCCAAGGGGGCCGCCTCAGGCGCCGCTGCTCGAAAACGGCCAACCGGCCGCACGGCGTGCTCGGCCGCCAGTTTTAGAAGGAGATACACATGGCGCAGGGAACCGTGAAGTGGTTCAACGCAGACAAGGGCTTCGGCTTCATCACCGTCGACGGCGGGGGTGCTGACGTGTTCGTCCACTTCTCGGCGATCCAGACCAGCGGCTACCGCACGCTGGAGGAGAACCAGCGGGTGGAGTTCGAGATCGCTCAGGGCCAGAAGGGCCCGCAGGCGGAGCAGGTCCGTCCCATCTGAGCAGCACCGGTCGACTGACCCACCCCGGGTACGCCGACCCGAAGCCCCGTGTCCCACCGGGATACGGGGCTTCTACGCGTCCGCGCCCGGCGGCGGGTCCGCCCGCGGACTCAGCGGCGGGCGCGCATCCCCAGCCAGAGCGCCCCGAACCCGGCCAGCACGAGCAGCGGCCCGAGAACCGCCCAGATCCGCTGGTCGGTCAGCACACTGCCGCCGACGTACCCGAGGCCCTGCACCGTCCAGAGCGCGCCGAGCACCACGGCCAGCAGACCGAGCGTGAGCGGAAGCCACCCCTTCACCGTTTCCCCCTCCGTCGCGGTGCGGCCGGTCGGCCGCGCCCCGTCCCCGTTCACCCGTGCCTGCCGCAGGCCGCCACCGGCCCACCCGCGTTGGTCGCCACCGGTCCACCCGCACGGGCCGCCACCGGGCCATCCGCGCGGGTCACCACCGGTCGTGCACCCGGGGGCGGACCAGCTCGTCGTAGCCGGCCCGGACCTCGGCCAGCGTCGCCGGGTCCAGCGGCGGCAGGGCTGCCGCGGCGGTGTTCCCGGTGGCCTGCCCGACGTCGCGCGCCCCGGGGATCACCACGGTCACGCCCGGCTGGTCGATGACCCAGCGCAGCGCGAACTGGGCCATCGTCCGGTCCACCCCGACCAGCGGGGCGAGCCGCCGGACCGCCGCCAGCCCCAGGTCGAAGTCCACCCCGGAGAACGTCTCGCCGACGTCGAACGCCTCGCCGTGCCGGTTGTAGCTGCGGTGGTCGTCGGCGGCGAAGACGGTCGACTCGTCGTACCGGCCGGAGAGCAGGCCGCTGGCGAGCGGAACCCGCGCGATGATCCCGACCCCGGCCCCGGCGGCGGCCGGGAGCACCTCGTCGAGGGGCTTGAGCCGCAGCGCGTTGAGGATGATCTGGACGCTGGCCACCCCGGGCCGGGCGATCGCGGTGAGCGCCTGTTCGCAGGTCTCCACGCTCACCCCGTACGCGGCGATCCGGCCGGCGGCCACCAGGTCGTCGAGGGCGTCGTAGACCGCGTCGGTGTGGAAGACCGGCGTCGGCGGGCAGTGCAGCTGCACCAGGTCGAGGGTGTCCACGCCGAGGTTGGCCCGGGACCGGTCGGTCCAGGCCCGGAAGTTCTCCGCCGTGTACGCCTCGGGGGTCTGCGGCACCCGCCGGCCCATCTTGGTGGCGACCATCAGGTCCGCGTCCGGCCGCGACCGCAGGAACCGCCCGATGAGCTGTTCGCTGCGCCCGTCGCCGTAGACGTCGGCGGTGTCCAGGAAGGTGACCCCGGAATCGACGGCGGCGGCCAGCACCGCGAGGGCGTCGGTCTCGTCCACCCGGCCCCAGTCCGCGCCGAGCTGCCAGGTGCCGAGCCCGACGACGCCGACCCGGCGACCGATCCGGCCGAAGGTACGCTGCTCCATTCGGCTGAGCGTAGTGACGCGGCCGGGGGACGGCACGCCGGGTCCGACAGGTCAGCCGGACCCACGTACGGTATGGAGGTCGACAACGTGTGGGATCCGGCCAGCTACCTGCGCTTCACCGAGGAACGGTCCCGGGCGTTCCACGACCTGATGGCCCGGGTGCCGGTGGCCCGCCCCCGGACCGTGGTCGACCTCGGATGCGGCCCCGGTCACCTCACCGCCACCCTGGCCACCCGCTGGCCGGGCAGCCGGATCGTCGGCATCGACAACTCGGAGCAGATGATCGAGCGGGCCCGTCAGCAGGACGTCCCGGTCACCTTCACCGTCGGTGACCTGCACGACTGGCGGCCCGACCCGGACGTCGACGTGCTGCTGGCCAGCGCCGTGCTCCAGTGGGTGCCCGGCCACCAGCGACTGCTCACCCGCTGGGCCCGGGAACTGCCCGCCGGGGCCTGGCTGGCGGTCCAGGTACCGGCCAACTACGACGCCCCCTCCCACCGTGCCCTGTGGGCGACGGCCGAACACGGGCCGTGGCGGGCCGAACTGCTCCCGCTGCTGCGCGAGGCCCCGGTCCGCGACGCCGTCGCCTACGCCGAACTGCTGACCGGTGCCGACTGCGCGGTGGACGCCTGGGAGAGCACGTACGTGCACCTGCTGACCGCCCGGTCCGGGGCCGACCATCCGGTGTTCACCTGGCTGGAGGGAACGGCCCTGCGACCGGTCCGGGCGGCCCTCGCCGACACCGTCTGGGACCGGTTCCGGGACACGCTGAACAATCGGCTTGCCGAGGCGTACCCGGTCCGGCACGGTCGGGTGTACTTCCCGTTCCGGCGCGTCTTCTTCGTCGCCCGCACCGCCACCGGCACCGCCGCCCGCGCAGAGGAGAACCTGTGATCGACCTGCCCACCTTCATCGCCGGACTGCCCAAGGTGGAGCTGCACGTGCACCACGTCGGCTCCGCCTCGCCCCGGATCGTCGCCGAGCTGGCCGCCCGGCACGAGGGTCGCAGTCCGGTCCCGGCCGACCCGGAGGCGCTGGCGAGGTACTTCGAGTTCCGCGACTTCGCCCACTTCATCGAGATCTACCTCAGCGTGGTGGACCTGGTCCGGGACGACACCGACGTCTGGCTGCTCACCCACGAGGTGGCCCGCGAGCTGGCCCGGCAGCAGGTCCGGTACGCGGAGCTGACGGTGACCCCCTTCTCGCACGTGCACCGGGGCATCCCGGCCCCGGCGTTCTGCGAGGCGATCGAGGACGCGCGCCGGCGGGCCGAGGCGGACTTCGGCATCGTGCTGCGCTGGTGCTTCGACATCCCGGGCGAGGCCGGGCTGCCGGCCGCCGAGGAGACCCTGCGGATCGCCCTGGACCAGCGGCCGGACGGGCTGATCAGCTTCGGTCTGGGCGGCCCCGAGATCGGGGTACCCCGGCCCCAGTTCAAGCCGTACTTCGACCAGGCCCGGGCGGCCGGGCTCCGGTCCGTCCCGCACGCCGGTGAGACCACCGGCCCGCAGACCGTCTGGGACGCCCTGCGGGACCTGGGCGCGGAACGGATCGGGCACGGCATCTCCGCCGCGCAGGACCCGGAACTCCTCGCCCACCTCGCCGAGCACCGGATCCCGCTGGAGGTGTGCCCCACCTCCAACCTGCGGACCCGGGCGGTGCCGAGTCTCGAGGAGCACCCGCTCAAGCAGCTCGTGGACGCCGGGGTACCGGTCAGCATCAACTCCGACGACCCGCCGATGTTCGGGACCACCCTCAACGACGAGTACGCCGTCGCCGCCCGGCTGCTCGGGTTGGACGCCGCCGGGGTGGCCGAGCTGGCCCGCGCCGCCGTCGACGCGGCCTTCCTGCCGGACCCGGACAAGCGGCGGCTCACCGCCGAGATCGACGGGTACCTGGGGAGTGCGGCGGGCTGAGTCGCGACCACGGGGGAGGGGACGCGCGACGGGGGCAGGTGTGGGGGGACCGGACCCCCGTCGCGCGTACGGCTCCGCCGGCCCGGTGGGATGGTCCCGGGGCGTGGGCCGGTGGAACTGATGGGTTCGCGTCCCTGATCCTGCCAGCGCGACGGCCGTCCGTGGAGATCGTTAAGACCGATCTAAGGAAGACCTGCATTCCGGGAAAGCGAACCGCCGGCACGTTCCCGCCCCGGGGGCCGGGCGGGTCGGCCCTCAGTCCTCGGCGGACCGGGATCGGGGCCAGCGGCGACGGGTGCCGGTGTCCCGTTCCCGGGCCATCCGCCCGACCAGCCCGAACCGGTTGACCTGCCGGGGCGTGGCCTCCGGGTCGGCCAGCAGCATCACCACGCTCGCCCCGCCCAGCCGGGCCCGGTCGATGCTCACCGACCCGTTCGCCTGGAGGGCGACCCGGCGGGCGATGTCCAGGCCGAGCCCGGTGGAGCCCTGGTCGCTGGCCCCCCGGCGCAACGCCCGGTCCGGGTTGGCGATGCCCGGTCCGGCGTCGTCGATGCGGACCGCCACGTACCCGTCCCGGCGGGAGACCGCCACCTCGAACGCGGTGCCCTGCGGGGTGTAGCGGAACACGTTGCCGATCACCGCGTCGAGCGCGGCGGCCAGTTCCGCCCGGGGCACCGGCGCGGGGATGCGCAGCTGGGCGCCGGTCACCCGGTGCGGCCGGTTCTGGTCCCCGGCGAGGGCCGCCCAGAACACCATCCGGTCCCGGACCACCTCGCTGACGTCGCACATCGCCGGCCCGGTGTCGTGGGCGACCGCCTTACGGGTGGTCTTGATCAGGACGTCGACCTCGCCCTCCAGGGTGGCGATGGCCTGCCGGATCCGCCGGATGCTGCGCCGCCGGTCCAGCTCGTCCTCGCTGAACGAGCCGACGCTGGTGTCGTCGGAGTCCAACGACTCGGCGTCCAACCGCAGCACGGTCAGCGGGGTACGCAGCCGGTGCGACAGGTCGGCCACCAGTTCCCGCTCGTCGGTGCGGGAGACGACCAACCGGTCCGCCATCCGGTTGAAGGCGGCCCCGACCTCGGCCAGTTCACGCGGGCCGGTGGGCTCCACCCGTACCTCCAGGTCGCCGTCGCCGACCGCGAGCGCCGCCCGGACCAGCCCGCGCGCCGCGTCGGCGGCGCGGGCCGCGACCCGGTCCACCACGATCACCGCCGCCACCACCAGCGCCACGGCGACCCCGCAGAGCAGCAGCCAGGTCCGTGGGCCGCCGCCGGTCGTGGCGTCCGGCACGAAGACCTCCACCACCGCGACCTGGTCGCCGAGGACCACCGGATCCAGCCGGGCCAGCCCGCCGGGCACCTCGACCACCACCGACCGCCGGTCCGCGCCGGCGCGGGCCACGTCCGACTGCGCCGCCCGGCCGCCGGGATCACCACCGAGCCCGTGTACGACCGGACGGGTCGCCGGATCACCGCCGGTCGCCTCCACCGCCCGGGCCACCACGGCCACGTCGGTGCTGACCGCGAGGGTGCCGGTGACCAGGGCGGCCCGCCGGGCCGCGTCGGCCAGCGCCTCGTCGCGGGCCCGGTCACCCAGGGTCGACCCGAGGGGCACCAGGAAGGCCGCCGCCACCAGGGCGGTCATCCCGGCCACCAGCAGCGCCAGGCTGACCCTCAGTCCGGTGCCACCAGCCGGAACCCGACCCCCCGCACGGTGCGCAGGTAGCGCGGCTTCGCCGCGGACTCGCCCATTTTGCGGCGTAGCCAGTACAGGTGAACGTCGATGGTCTGGTCCTCGCCGACCGACGGCTGACGCCATACTTCCTCCAGGAGTTCCCGGCGGGACACTACCCGGCCCGGACGCGCGGCCAGATAGGCCAGCAGGTCGAACTCCTTGCGGGTCAGCGCCAGCGGTTCGCCGTCCAGATGGGCGCTGCGCTCACCGACGTCGACCCGCAGGCCGCCCACGGTGTGTACCACCGGCTGCACGCTGCGGCTGGCCCGACCGGCCCGGCGCAGCACCGTGGTGATCCGGGCGTCGAGGTGCGCGCCGGTGAACGGCTTGACCATGTAGTCGTCCGCACCGGCCCGCAGCAGCTTGACCACCGACTGCTCGTCGTCCCGGGCGGTGGCGATGATGATCGGTACGTCGGTGATGCCGCGCAGCATGCGCAGCGCGTCCGAGCCGTCCAGGTCGGGCAGGCCCAGATCCAGCACGACCAGGTCGGGAGTCTCCGCGGCGACCCGCCGCAGCGCCTCCAGCGCCGTGCCGACCGCGTGCACGGCGTGCCCCCGATCGGTCAGGGAACGCAGCATCGCGCCGCGGACGACATGGTCATCTTCGACCAGGAGGACGGTGGCCACCCCCAGACGGTACTTGCCCTGGCAAGCGGGTCGCGTTGCGGCGTACCCGCTGGCCGGGCAAGCTGGTCCAGCGATGTCCTTCACCCTGTACGCCGACACCCGCCTCGCGCTCGCCCGGGACAGCCTCGCCGGCCTCTCGGTCGGTGACGCGCTCGGCTCCCAGTTCTTCGTACCCGGCAACACGCCGGCCGACCTGACCGCCGGCCGGCTGCCGTCCGCACCGTGGTCGTGGACCGATGACACCGAGATGGCCTGCTCGGTGGTGCGCGCGCTGACCGACACCGACGGCATCGACCGGGACGCGTTGGCGCTGGCCTTCGCCGAGCGCTGCGAACCGTACCGGGGGTACGGGCCGGGCGCGGTGACCGTCCTGCGGCTGATCCGCACCGGTACGCCGTGGCCGGTGGCCGCTGCCGCCGCCTTCGACGGGCAGGGCTCCTGCGGCAACGGCGCGGCGATGCGGGTCGCCCCGCTGGGCGCGTACTTCGCCGACTCGACCGCCCGGGCCGCCGCCGGGGCCCGGGCGTCCGCCGAGGTGACCCACGCCCACCCGGAGGGGATCGCCGGTGCCGTCGCGGTGGCGGTGGCCGCCGCGCTGGCCGCCCGGGGTCGCCTCGACGGCCAGCCGCCGGACGCCGCCCGGCTGCTGGCCGGGGTCGCCGGGGCCCTCGATCCGACCGGCGAGGTGCACCGGGGGGTACGCCGGGCGGCCGAACTGCGGCACCGGTCCCTCGCCGAGGCGGTCGACGCGCTCGGCAACGGCTCCCGGGTCACCGCGCAGGACACGGTGGCCTTCACCCTCTGGGTGGCCGCCCGGCACCTGGCCGACTATCCGGCGGCGATCCGGGCCTGCGTCGAGGCGGGCGGGGACGTGGACACCACGGCGGCGATCACCGGCGGCATCGTGGCCGCGTACGCCGGGGTCGCCACCCCGGGGGGCGTACCGGCCGACTGGCTGGCCGCCCGCGAGCCGCTGCCGACCTGGCTCGACCACTGACCGTCGCCGTTTCGGCGATCCTGTGGGTCCCGATGCACGGGACACCACAGGATCGGCGAACCCGCCGTTATGCGGCCCGGCCTAGAACTGCGCGAAGAACCGCCACACCTCGCCCTTGGTCCAGGTGCGGGCGCCGCTGTCACCGCCGCCGTCCACCGGGCCGGGGGTGTGACCGCCGTCGAACGCGCCCCACTGCACCGGGTAGCCGGCCCGGCAACCCGAGTAGACGGTGGTGATGTGGGTCCGGCTGCCCGAGGCCGGTTCGCGCGGGCTCTGCGGGGTGCAGCCGTTGTTGCTGACGAAGCGGTCCCGCAGCGACCGGCCGGTGGCGATGTTGTCCGCGATGCCGTGGATGCCGAAGTACCCGACCGGCTGGGTGCCGCCGCTGCATCCGCTGATCGCCCCGGGTGCGCCGTAGACCGTGACGGCCCGGAAGACGGTCGGCCGGGCGCAGGCGAGGGCGTAGCTCATGGACCCGCCGTAACTGAAGCCGAGGGCGAAACGCTGCGCCGGGTTGACGCAGAGGTCGTTCTCGATCCGCCGGAGCATGTCGTCGACGAAGGTGACGTCCTCGCCACCGGAGTTGCCCCAGCCGGCGTTGAGGCCCTGCGGCGCGACCAGGATCGCGGTGTTGTTCGACTGCTCCTGCATCCCGTAGTACGACCAGGCGGCACCGTCGGTGCCACCCGAGGAGACGTCGTTGGCGGAGCCGCCCAGCCAGTGGAACGCGAACATCACCCGGTAGGGGGTGGCGTTGTTGTAGTTGGCCGGGATCCGCAGGTTGAAGCTGCGGCTCTTGCCGTTGCTCTGGATCGTGTGCGTGCCGTTGGACAGCGTCGGGGCCCTGCCGCAACCGGCGGTGCCGCTGCCCGGCGGCGGGGTGGTCGGGGGCGGGGTGGTCGGTGGGGTGCCACCGTCGACCCGGACCAGCTGCCACTGCTGGTTCGCGCCGTTGCCGTCGGAGTACTGCACGACGTTCCCGCCGTCCGCGGTGGAGGAGCCCTGCACCTCCACCACCTTGTTGCTGTTCCGGTTGATCAGGCGGACGTGGCCGCCGTCGGAGTCGGCCAGCCGGAACTGCTGGTTGGTGCCGTTGTGGTCGGCCCACTGGATGATCGCGGCCCCGTCGCCGGTCGACGCGTTGTTGACGTCGAGGACCTTGCCGGAGTGCCGGGACCTGACCCGGTAGTAGCCGCCGCCGGAGTCCACGAACTGCCACTGCTGGTTGGCCCCGTCGTTGCGGGTCCACTGGCTGATCCGGCCGCCGTCGGCCGTCGACTGGCCGTACACGTCGAGGGCCTTGCCGCTGTTGCGGTTGAGCAGGACGTACCAGGCGTTGGTGTCCACCGTCGCCGCTGCGGCGGGTGCCGCGGCCACCGCGACGAGCGTGCCGGCCGTGACGAGCGCCGCCGTCGTGGCGGCCAGCCCCGCCCGCCAGCGACGTCGTGGTGGAGAGGCGGTGCGGGCGGTACCGATGGCTTCCATGATCCGCTCCTTCGATGGGCCGCGCGATCCGAGCGGGGCGCGCGTGGGCCCGGTGAGGTGTGCCGGCGGCCGGTGGTGGCGTCAGCACGTGGTGGAGGTGCCTGTCAGCCGCAGCCCCGACGGGGGACACCCACGATCACCCCGCTGATCGCCCGGACAGATCGGGGTCGGCTCGTACGGACCGCGGCGGCGCGTCATCAGGCTCCCGGCAGCCTCACCCGCGAGCGAGAGATTAACGTCGGTAAACGTCATACGTCAAATGACTCGGCTCGGTCGCCCCGACGCTCACCCGGTGGGGTCCGGCCTGTCCGCCGGCTCCGGCCGGTCCGGGCCGGCCGGAATCTCGGGCAGCAGCCGCCGCCAGCGACTACCCAGCCAGCCACCCAGCACGCCGAACCCCAGCCCGGCCAGCAGTCCGGCGGCGAGCAGGCCGCCGCCCGCCGTCGATTCCGTGCCGGCCCCGGCCTCCGTACCGCCCGTTCCGGTCACCGCCCCGCCCTCCGGGCCGGTCCCGGCACCCGCTGCCGGCGGGGCCTCGTCGCCGGCAGCCGGTACGCCCGCCGGCGGGGCCTGGCCGCCGGTCCCGTGGTTGCCGGTGCCGTGCCCGCCGGCCGGTCGGGTGGGGCCGTCGGAGCGGGCCGGCCGCAGGGTCAGCGTTGGCCCCGGACGGGACGACCCCGCACCGGTCGGGCCGCCCCAGCGCACCACCGTGCCGTCGCTGTAGGTCTGGAGCACCTCGAAGGAGATCCGGTCGGCGGTCGGCAGCGGCCCCATGGACAGTGCCAGCCGGGCCGGTCCGTCACTCCCCGTCGCCCGGGTCCAGGTGACCGCCGAGGTGACCGTACCGACGCTGCCGCCGTGCGGCCCGGGGACCGGCCGGTCCAGGGTGCGGTAGCTGATCCGGGGCGCCCAACCCGGCACCGACATCGGATGCACCTCGGCGATCGGCGTGTCCACCGGCAGCCGGATCTCGACCTGCCGGGTCGGTACGCCGGGCCGCTCCTCGGTCACCACGAACTCCAGCCTGACCGCGTCGCCCTGGCGGGCCTCGACGGGCACGGTCCGTACCTCGGCCGCGGCCACCCCGGGCAGCCAGAGCGCCCCGGCCAACCCTGCCGTCAGCAGACCGGACAACCAGCGCGGTCTTCCGGGTCGTGGGCTGGCACCGCGCGACATCCACGTCCTCCTCCGGTCCGTGGGCCGGCCCGGTCCGCCGCCCCCTGTACGCAGTAGTTCGGGTGCGGGCGGCGAAAGGTTCAACGGCGAGGGCCGCCGACTGGGGATGATCGAAAGGTGCCGGGCACGGCGGCCGCGCATCCCTTTCCCGGTGGCGGTGGGGGAGGGGATGGCCGATAGCATCGGCGAGGGCCGTACCTCGGCCGTTACCGTGAGCTTCTGGAGGATTCATCGTGTCCGCACCCCGTACCCCCGCAGTGGCCGACCCCGTCGTCGTCGCCGCCGGGACGACGGCGGCCGACGCGGTGGCCGCAGCCGGCTTGCCCGCGTCCGGGCCGAAGGCGATCGTGGTGGTCCGCGACCCGCAGGGGAACCTGCGTGACCTGGACTGGTCCCCGGCCGAGGAGACCGTGGTCGAGCCGGTCAGCCTGGACTCGCCGGACGGGCTGAACGTGCTGCGGCACTCGACCGCGCACGTGCTCGCCCAGGCGGTGCAGGACGTCTTCCCGGACGCGAAGCTCGGCATCGGCCCGCCCATCGAGAACGGGTTCTACTACGACTTCGACGTCGACAAGCCGTTCCAGCCCGACGACCTGGCGAAGCTCGAGAAGCGGATGCAGGAGATCGTCAAGTCGGGGCAGCGGTTCCGGCGGCGGCGCTTCGGCAGCCTGGACGAGGCCAAGGCCGAGCTGACCGACGAGCCGTACAAGCTGGAGTTGATCGACGTCAAGGGTGAGGGGCTGGACTCCTCCGAGGTGATGGAGGTCGGCGGCGGAGAGCTGACCATCTACGACAACCTCGCCGCGAACGAGGACAAGGTCTGCTGGTCGGACCTGTGCCGGGGCCCGCACCTGCCGAACACCCGGCTGATCGGCGCGTTCAAGCTGATGCGCTCGGCCGCCGCGTACTGGCGGGGCAGCGAGAAGAACCCGCAGCTCCAGCGGGTCTACGGCACCGCCTGGCCGACCCGCGACGAGCTGAAGGCGTACCTGAAGCTGTTGGAGGAGGCGGCCCGCCGCGACCACCGCAAGCTCGGCGCGGACCTCGACCTGTTCAGCTTCCCCGACGAGATCGGCTCCGGCCTGCCCGTCTTCCACCCCAAGGGCGGTGTGATCAAGCGGGAGATGGAGGACTACGTCCGGGCCCGCCACATCGAGGAGGGCTTCCAGTACGTCGGGACCCCGCACATCTCGAAGGAGGGTCTGTTCCACACCTCCGGTCACCTGCCGTACTACGCCGACGGGATGTTCCCGCCCATCGAGTTCGAGGGCGCGGACTACTACCTCAAGGCGATGAACTGCCCGATGCACAACCTGATCTACCGTTCGCGCGGGCGGTCCTACCGTGAGCTGCCGATGCGGCTGTTCGAGTTCGGCTCGGTGTACCGGTACGAGAAGTCCGGTGTGATCCACGGGCTGACCCGGGTACGCGGCTTCACCCAGGACGACTCGCACTCGTACTGCACGAAGGAGCAGGCGCCGGCCGAGGTCAAGCACCTGCTGGGCTTCGTGCTCGGCCTGCTGAAGGACTTCGGCATCGACGACTTCTACCTGGAGCTGTCGACCCGTGACGAGTCCAAGCCGGAGAAGTTCGTCGGCACCGAGGAGGACTGGGCCACGGCGACCGCGGTGTTGGAGCAGTGTGCCCGGGAGACCGGGCTGGACCTGGTGCCCGACCCGGGTGGCGCGGCCTTCTACGGCCCGAAGATCTCCGTGCAGGCCAAGGACGCGATCGGTCGTACCTGGCAGATGTCGACCATCCAGTACGACTTCAACCAGCCCAAGGGCTTCGGGCTGGAGTACCAGGCGGCCGACGGCACCCGGCAGCAGCCGGTCATGATCCACTGCGCCAAGTTCGGGTCGATCGAGCGCTTCGTCGGTGTGCTCACCGAGCACTACGCGGGCGCGTTCCCGGCCTGGCTGTCGCCGGTGCAGGTGGTCGGCATCCCGATCCGCGAGGACCACACCGACTACCTGCGCTCCTTCGTCGACACGCTGCGCGCCGAGGGGATCCGGGCCCAGGTGGACGCGGGTGACGACCGGATGCAGAAGAAGATCCGTACCGCCCAGCAGCAGAAGATCCCGTTCATGGTGATCGCCGGGGACGACGACGTGGCCGCCGGCACGGTCTCGTTCCGGTACCGGGACGGCTCGCAGCGCAACGGGGTGCCGCTGGCCGAGGCGGTCGCCCACGTCACCGGGGTGGTGCGGTCCCGGACCAACGCCGGCCCGTCGGCCGCCTGACCGTACGCCGGAACGGGCCCCCGCCACCGGCGGGGGCCCGGTTCACGGTACGGCTCAGATCCCGCAGCTCGGGGCGGACCAGGAGCGGCTGGGCGAGTTGCCCAGGTGGGTGTGGTCGTTGTGGCCCGGGTAGCCGGGGCCGAGGATGTTGGTGAACCCGTGGTTGCGGGCGGTCTGGGCCATCGCGCAGAGCGAGTGCGACCCGACCAGGTCGACGCCGTCGCCGTAGAGGTGCCGGCTGTTGGACGCCCCGCCGACCGCGCTGTTGCAGGAGTAGCTGCGGAAGCCGCTGCTGATGCTGATCGGCGCGCTGCCCATCGCGCGGCGCAGGGCCTGGAGCTTCCACATCGAGACCAGCGCGTTGAACCGCGCGCTGCTGGCCGAGACCGCACCGCCGGACCAGTCGCTGTTGCACCGGTTCCACTCGGCGTAGCTGAAGTTGACCGGGGTGCAGTCGTCGTCCTGGAGGGCGTACAGCTGGTTGAAGGTCTGCGGGCCGGCGACGCCGTCGGCGGAGAGCCCGTACGCCTGCTGGAAGCGGATCAGCGCGGACCGGGTGGCCGGCCCGAACGCCCCGTCGATGGCGATGGTCGCGCCGTAGCCGGGGTAGCCGGAGATCCGGATCTGGAGCTGGCGGACGTCCTCGCCGGTCATTCCGGAGGAGAGGTTGCGACCCCAGTTGTAGCAGCCGTCGGCCTGGGCGGCGGTGCTGGTGGCGGTCACCCCGACCAGGCTGGCGACGGCGGCCATCGCCAGGGCGGTGGCGGCCCGACCGAGGCGTCGGAGGACGGAGGTACGTCGGTTCACAGTCAGCTCCCATCGACGATCATCACCATGCTCGATGGGTGGAAGTTTCATTCATAACTGTAGATGCGTCAATATCCTTCACGCTTTCTTGACCTTTCGTCCGGTGTTCCCGTCGTCACCCCTGGTGATCCGGGGTCCTGGAGCGCTGGTCGCGGGTCCGCCCGGCCGTCACGTGCTGGGTCGAGAACCGCTCGAGACCGTAGGATCGGTGGCGTGGCAGGGGCGGAGCGGCACACCGACAGCGGCATGACCGACGGCCTGGAGCGGCTCTGGACACCGCACCGGATGACCTACATCTCCGGTGGGGACCGCCCCGAGGGCGGGTACGAGAAACCCGCCGGCTGCCCGTTCTGCCGGGCCCCCGGGCTCACCCCGCAGGAGAGCCTGGTGGTGGCCCGGGGCGCGCACGTCTTCGCGGTGCTCAACCTGTACCCCTACAACCCCGGACACCTGCTGGTCTGCCCGTACCGGCACGTCGCCGACTACACCGACCTGGACCTGGCCGAGACCACCGAACTGGCCGCCTTCACCCAGACCGCGATGCGGGTGGTCCGCGAGGTCAGCAACGCCCACGGCTTCAACCTCGGCATGAACCAGGGCGGGGTGGCCGGCGCGGGCATCGCCGCCCACCTGCACCAGCACGTGGTGCCCCGGTGGGGCGGGGACGCCAACTTCATGCCGGTGATCGGGCGGACGAAGGTGCTGCCGCAACTGCTCACCGACACCCGCGACCTGCTCGCCAAGGCCTGGCCGTCCCCAACCTGACCGTCCCCCGGTACGGCGTGGGGGCCGGTGTCGCATGTGTCCCGTCTGCGGAGCCGGCCGAACACCTGCCGTCCGGACCGTGCGAATGGCAGGATCGACCGGTGACAGTGTTGACGCGGCGACTCGGCCGCAGCGGCATCGAGGTCAGCGCCCTCGGCATGGGGTGCTGGGCGATCGGCGGCCCGTGGGCGGAAGGGAACCAGCCGCTGGGCTGGGGCCCGGTCGACGACGAGGAATCCGTCCGGGCGATCCGCCACGCGCTCGACCTCGGGGTCACCCTCTTCGACACCGCCGACACGTACGGTGCCGGGCACGGCGAGCGGATCCTCGGTCGGGCCCTGGCCGGGCGACGGGACGAAGCGGTGATCGCCACCAAGTGGGGCTACACCTTCGACGAGACCACCCGCCAGGCCACCGGGCAGGACACCTCCCCCGGATACCTGCGCCGGGCGCTGGTGGACTCGCTGCGCCGGCTGCGTACCGACCGGATCGACCTCTACCAACTGCACCTCGCCGACCTGCCGGTGCCCCGGGCGGAGGCCCTGCTGGGCACCCTGGAGGACCTCGTCGCCGAAGGGCTCGTCCGGGCGTACGGCTGGAGCACCGACCGTCCCGACCGGGCCGCCGCCTACGCCCAGGCCGGCCCGGGACACACCGCCGTCCAGCACACCCTGTCCGTGCTGCGGGACGCCCCGGCCATGCTGACCGTCTGCGACAAGTACGACCTGGCCAGCGTGAACCGGGGGCCGCTCGGGATGGGGCTGCTGACCGGCAAGTACACCGCCGGCTCCACCCTGCCCCGCGACGACGTCCGGGGCGTCACCTCCGGCTGGTTGGACTGGTTCCGGGGCGGCCGTCCGGCCCCCGAGTGGCTGCGGCGGGTGGGCGCGGTCCGGACCGCCCTCACCGCCGACGGACGCACCCTCGCCCAGGGCGCGCTGGGCTGGATCTGGGCCCGCAGCGGCCGGACCGTACCCATTCCCGGCTGCCGGACGGTGGCCCAGGTGGAGGAGAACGCCGCCGCGCTGCACCGGGGACCACTGGCACCGGACCAGTTCGCCGAGGTGGAACGGGCCCTCGCCGCGCTGCGTACCGCCGCCCTCCGGGACGCCGACCGCCCGCACTGGCCGGCACCCACCCTCCCCGCCGCCCGCCCCTGACCCGGCCGCCCCGCTGCCGCCGGCCGTTGACCGGTCCCGTTGCCGCCCGGCCCGGTCGGTGCCGGGCCGTCCCGCCCCGGCCGCCCCGGACCGGTGTCCGGGGTCGGGCGGTGGGGGTGGTCCGGTCAGGGCTGGGGGGCGAGGTGCGCGGGCAGGGCGTCGTAACGGACGAAGGACCGCCGGAACGTACCGGTACCGGAGGTCAGCGAGCGCAGCTCGACCGCGTACCGAAGCAGCTCGGTGGCCGGCACCTCGGCGCGGACCAGGGTGCGCTCCAGGCCGTCCCCGTCCGGCTCGGTGCCGAGCACCCGCCCCCGCCGGCCGGACAGGTCACCGAGCACCGCGCCGACGTACTGGTCGGGAATCCGGACCACCACCTCGTCCACCGGTTCCAGCAGCGCCACCTGCCCCTTCTCGGCCGCGTCACGCAGGGCCAGCGCCCCGGCGGTGGAGAACGCGGCGTCGGAGGAGTCCACGCTGTGCGCCTTGCCGTCCACCAGCGTCACCCGCAGGTCCACCACCGGATGCCCGGCGACCAGGCCCTTCTCCAGCTGCGCCCGGACGCCCTTCTCCACCGACGGGACGTAGGTGTGCGGCACCGCGCCACCGACCACCCGGTCGACGAACTCGAAACCCGCGCCCCGGGGCAGCGGCTCCACCTCGAGGTCGCAGACCGCGTACTGGCCGTGGCCGCCGGACTGCTTGACGTGCCGTCCGTGTCCCCGGGCGGGGCCGGCGAACGTCTCCCGCAGCGGCACCCGGACCGGCTCGGTGGTCAGCTCCACCCCGCCGCCGCGTAGCCGCTCCAGCACCACGTCGGCGTGTGCCTCGCCCATGCACCAGAGCACGAGCTGGTGGGTCTCCGGGTTGCGCTCCAGCCGCAGCGTCGGGTCACCGGCGACCAGCCGGGCCAGGTTGCGGGCCAGCGCGTCCTCGTCGGAGCGGCTGGCCGCCACCACCGCCACCGGCAGCAGCGGCTCGGGCATCTCCCACGGGGCCACCAGCAACGGGTCGTCCTTGGCGGAGATGGTGTCGCCGGTCTCCGCGCTGCCCGACTTGGTGATCGCGCACAGGTCGCCGGCCACACAGAACGGCACCTCGCGCAGGGCCGCGCCGAGCGGGGAGTAGACGTGCCCGACCCGCTCGTCGGCGTCGTGGTCCGGGTGTCCCCGCTCGGCCAGGCCGTGCCCGGAGACGTGGATGGTCTGCTCCGGGCGCAGCGTGCCGGAGAAGACCCGGACCAGGGACACCCGACCGACGTGCCGGTCGACGGTGGTCTTGACCACCTCGGCGACCAGCGGACCGTCCGGATCGCAGGTCAGCGGCGGACGGGGCGAGCCGTCCACCCCGGTCACCGCCGGCAGGGCGTGCTCCGGCGGCGAGGGGAACGCCGCGGTCAGCACCTCCAGCAGCACGTCCAGCCCGACGCCGGTGGTCGCGCAGACCGGTACCACCGGATGGAAATGGCCCCGGGCGACCGCCTTCTCCAGGTCCTCGACCAGCGTGGCGGTGTCGATCTCCTCGCCGCCGAGGTAGCGGTCCATCAGGGTCTCGTCCTCGCTCTCGGCGATGACCCCCTCGATCAGCTCGTCGCGGGCCTCGCCGATGGCCGGCAGGTGCTGCGGGTCGGGCTGCCGGATGGTCGCCGGCAGCCCGGCCGAGTAGTCGAAGACCCGCCGGGTGATCAGGCCCATCAGCCCGGCCACCGAGACCCCGTCGTCGCCGAGCATCGGCAGGTAGAGCGGGACCACGTTGTCGCCGAAGACCCGCTGGCAGAGCGCCACCGCCTCGTCGAAGTCGGCGCGCGGGTGGTCCAGCCGGGAGACCGCGACCGCCCGGGGCATGTCGACCGCCGCACACTCCTCCCACAGCGCGGCGGTGGCCGCGTCCATCCCGTCGACCGCGGAGACCACGAACAGGGCCGCGTCGGCGGCGCGCAGACCGGCCCGCAGCTCACCGACGAAGTCCGCGTAACCGGGGGTGTCCAGGAGGTTGACCTTGATCCCGTTGTGGGTCAGCGGCGCGCAGGCCAGGCTCACCGAGCGCTGCTGGCGTACCGCGGCCGGGTCGTGGTCGCCGACCGTGGTGCCGTCGGCGACGGTGCCGGCCCGGCCGATCGTGCCGCTGGCCGCCAGCAGCCCCTCGACCAGGGTGGTCTTGCCGGCCCCCGAGTGGCCGACCAGCACCACGTTGCGTACCCCGCCGGGTTCGGTGGCCAGCGGCACTCCGCCGCCGGCTCCCTTCTCGTGACTCCTCTGCGCCATCGGGCGCACCTCCCTCAGCCGGTGGTGTGGTGGTGACCGCCGCGTGCGACGGGAGAGCGGCCCGGGCGTGTCCGCGGCGATATCCTCCGGTGGACTGCTGCGTACCGGGAACGTGGCGGGCGGACGGGTGAGCTGGCTCACGTCCCTGCCCCGATCAGACACCCGTTACCGATCCGACACAAGCCCACTGGCGGGTCGGGACCACCGGCGGTACCACCCGTACCGGCGGACCGTTATCGTGGGACCGCCATGGCGAAGATCTTCCAAGTGACGGCCCGAGCGGGGATGACCCGCGTCGTGGAGCCGATCGCACGCACCCTGCTCCGCGCGGGCGTCACCCCCAACGCGGTCACCGTCGCGGGCACCGTCGGGGTGCTGGTCGGCGCGCTCGGCTTCGGCGCCCGGGGCCACCTGGTGGCCGGCGCCCTCATCGTGACCGTCTTCGCGCTGACCGACCTGCTGGACGGCACCATGGCCCGGATGGGCGGCGGGTCGACCCGGTTCGGCGCGTTCCTCGACTCCAGCATGGACCGGGTCGCCGACAGCGCGGTCTTCGGCGCGGTCGCCTACTACCTCGCCAACCAGGGGGACCGGAGCGGGGTGGCCGCCGCGCTGATCTGCCTGGCCGCCGGTGGTCTCGTCTCCTACGTCAAGGCCCGCGCCGAGGGGCTGGGCATGACCTGCAACGTGGGCATCGCCGAGCGGACCGAGCGGCTGCTGATCGTCGGGGTGGGCGGGCTGCTCACCGGGACCGGGCTCGTCGGCCCGGCGTTGGTGGTGGCGCTCTGGCTGCTCGCCGCCGTCTCGATCTTCACCGTCGGGCAGCGGATGACCCACGTGTACCGGCAGGCGCAGCAGGCCCGGGCGGGCGTGTCGGGGTGACCGGCGGGTGAATCTCACCGAACTCGGCTACGTCGCCGGCTGGCGGCTGGTCCGCGCGTTGCCCGGTCCGGTCGCCGCCGCGGCCTTCCGGGCCGGCGCGGACCGGGCCCACCGCCGCCGGGGCGCCGGGACCCGCCGACTCGCCGACAACCTGCGCCGGGTGGTCGGCCCCGACCTGCCCCAACCCGAGCTGGACGACCTGGTCCGCCAGGGGCTGCGCTCCTACGCCCGGTACTGGCTGGAGGCGTTCCGGCTGCCGTCGCGCAGCCGCGAGCAGATCCTGGCCGGCTTCCGGCTGGTGCACGGCCACGACCTGCTCGCCGCCGACGTCGCCGCCGGCCGGGGCGCGGTGGTGGCGCTGCCGCACGCCGGCAACTGGGACGCCGCCGGGGCCTGGGTCGCCGCGCAGGGCTGGCCGATGACCACGGTCGCCGAACGCCTCAAACCCGAGGCGGTCTACGAGCGTTTCCTCGCCTTCCGTGAGGGGCTCGGCATGGAGATCCTGCCCACCCACGGTGGTGCGCGGCCCCCGTTCGAGATCCTGGTCGACCGGCTGCGCGCCGGCCACGTCGTTCCGCTGCTGGCCGACCGGGACCTCTCCGCCCGGGGCGTCGAGGTCACCTTCTTCGGCGGGCGGACCCGGATGCCGGCCGGCCCGGCGCTGCTCGCCCTGCGCACCGGCGCACCCCTCTACGTCGCCACGATGTGGTACGAACCGGACGCGGCGTGCGCGTCCATCGAGGGGCCACTGGAGCTGCCCGACTCCTCCAGCGGCCCGCTCGACCAGCGGGCCCGGCTGCTGACCCAGCGGATTGCCGACGGTCTGGCGGCGGGCATCGCCCGTCATCCGGAAGACTGGCACATGTTGCAGCGGATGTGGCTGGACCAGGACGGCCCGGGGAAGCCGCCGGCACGGTCGCGACGGACCATCCGGCCCCCGGCCGCCTCCGGGCCGGTCTGACGGTCCGGGAAACGGTGAGCGTGCGGAACGAGTCGGCTGGTGACCGAGCCGGAATGCGAGGAGCAGCGGAGCGGAGCCCCGCAGCCGCGAACGAAAGGCCCCAGCTGTGCGTATCGGCATCGTGTGCCCGTACTCCTTCGACGTGCCGGGGGGCGTGCAGAACCACGTCATGGACCTCGCCGAGGCGCTGATCGGCCTCGGCCACCAGGTGAGCGTCCTCGCCCCCGCCGACGAGGACGCGCCGCTGCCGGCGTACGTGGTGCCGGCCGGACGGGCGGTGCCGCTGCCGTACAACGGGTCGGTGGCCCGGATCGCGTTCGGGCCGGTCTCCACCGCCCGGGTCCGCCGGTGGATCACCCGGGGTGACTTCGACGTCCTGCACGTGCACGAGCCGCTGACCCTGAGCCTGTCGCTGCTGGCCGTGCTCTCCGCCCGGGGCCCGGTGGTGGCGACCTTCCACACCGCGATGACCCGCTCCCGGGCGCTCGCCGCCGCGCAGGGCGTGCTCCAGATCGTGCTGGAACGGATCACCGCCCGGATCGCGGTCAGCGCCCTGGCCCGCAAGGTGCAGGTCGAGCACATGGACGGCGGCGCGGTGGAGATCCCCAACGGGGTGACCGTCGCCAAGTTCGCCGGGGTCGAGCCGCTGCCCGGCTGGCCGGGGGAGTGCGGGCCGGGCAGCGGCGGCAGCATCGGTTTCCTCGGCCGGTTCACCGAACCCCGCAAGGGCTTCCCGGTGCTCCGGGACGCCTTCGTCGAGCTGGCCCGCCAGCGTCCCGGCCTGCGGCTGCTGGTCGCCGGCCCCGGTGAGCGCGACGACCTGTACGACAAGTTCCCGCGCGACCTGCGCGACCGGGTCACCTTCCTCGGCCTGGTCTCCGAGGAGGACAAGGCGCGCATGCTGCGCAGCGTGCACCTGTACGTGGCCCCGAACACCGGCGGCGAGTCGTTCGGGATGATCCTCACCGAGGCGCTGGCCGCCGGGACCACCGTCGTCGCCAGCGACCTGGACGCGTTCCGGCGGGTCCTCGACGGCGGGCGCGCCGGGCTGCTCTTCCCGACCGGGGACGCGACCGCGCTGCGGGCCGCCCTCACCGGGCTGCTCGACGACCCGGCCCGGCGGGCGGAACTGACCGCCTGCGGCGACCAGGTGGTGGCCGGTTTCGACTGGCCGGTAGTCGCCCGCCGGGTCCTGGAGGTGTACGCGGCGGCGATCGAGGCCACCGACGGGCGGGTCATCGACCAGGAGTGGGTGGGCCTGGGCTGACCGGCGACGCCGGTGTGACCCGGGTGACGACCTCGCATCCGGGCGGGACGGGAACGGGGGCAGCACTACGATGCCGGGCATGTGGTGGGTGGTGGCGGCGGCCGCGGCGGTCGTCCTGGTGTCGGCGTACCTGGTCTGGACGGCCGCCCGGGTCGAACGGCTGCACCTGCGCGCGGAGTCGGCCGCCCGGGCGCTCGACGCCCACCTGCTGCGGCGGGCGGCGGCCGCGGCGGTGCTGGCCGAGCAGCGGTACGGCGTGGAGCTCTACGCCGCCGCCCGGATCGCCCTGGACGCCGGCCCGGAGGAGCGGGAGGCCGCCGAGAACGACCTGACCCGGCAGTTGCGGGCGGTACGGCTGGACCCGACCGACCCGGCGTGCGAGGCGGTGATCGCCGCGAGCCGGCGGCTGGCGCTGGCCCGGCAGGTGCACACCGACCTGGTCCGGGACGCGCTGACCGTCCGCCGCCGGCTGCTGGTACGCCTGTTCCGGCTGGGCCGTGGGCACGACCGTCCCCGCTACTTCGACGTGGACGACCCCACCCTGGCCCTCCCGGCGGACGTCCCCGCCGGCTGACGCCGGTCCTCACGACCGCCGGTCGGGCGGTGGGTGACGACCGCCGGGTGACGGCCGCAGGGCCGGTGACGACCGCCGGGTGACGGTCGCGGTGCCGGTGACGACCGCCACAGAGCAGGCCACCCGGGGCTCGATTGGCTGTCGGACGGGCGTCCGGCCGGTCGTAACATCGGCGTGACCAGCACCCCCACCACGTGTCGAGGAGCGATCACCCGTGTCCGAATCCAGCACCCCGCCCGCCACCGCCACGTCCGTCGTCGGCACCGCCCGCGTCAAGCGCGGCATGGCCGAGATGCTCAAGGGCGGCGTGATCATGGACGTGGTCACCGCCGAGCAGGCCAAGATCGCCGAGGACGCCGGGGCGGTCGCGGTGATGGCCCTGGAACGGGTCCCGGCGGACATCCGGGCCCAGGGCGGCGTCTCCCGGATGAGCGACCCGGACATGATCGACGGAATCATCAACGCGGTCTCCATCCCGGTCATGGCCAAGGCCCGGATCGGCCACTTCGTCGAGGCGCAGATCCTCCAGTCCCTCGGCGTCGACTACGTCGACGAGTCCGAGGTGCTCACCCCGGCCGACTACGCCAACCACATCGACAAGTGGGCGTTCACCGTCCCGTTCGTCTGCGGCGCGACCAACCTCGGTGAGGCGCTGCGCCGGATCACCGAGGGCGCTGCCATGATCCGCTCCAAGGGCGAGGCCGGCACCGGTGACGTCTCCAACGCCACCACCCACATGCGGAAGATCCGGCAGGAGATCCGCCGGCTCCAGTCGCTGCCCACCGACGAGCTGTTCGTCGCGGCGAAGGAGCTTCAGGCCCCGTACGAGCTGGTCAAGGAGATCGCCGAGACCGGCAAGCTGCCCGTGGTGCTGTTCACCGCCGGCGGCATCGCCACCCCCGCCGACGCCGCGATGATGATGCAGCTCGGCGCGGAGGGCGTCTTCGTCGGCTCGGGCATCTTCAAGTCCGGCAACCCGGCCCAGCGGGCCGCCGCGATCGTCAAGGCCACCACCTTCCACGACGACCCGGACGTGCTGGCCAAGGTGTCCCGGGGTCTGGGCGAGGCGATGGTCGGCATCAACGTCGACGAGATCCCGCAGCCGCACCGGCTGGCCGAGCGGGGCTGGTGACCGTGCCGGGCGGGCCCACGATCGGGGTGCTCGCGCTCCAGGGGGACGTCCGCGAGCACGTGCACGCTCTGGCCGGCTGCGGCGCGGACGCCCGCCCGGTCCGCCGCGCCGAGGAGCTGGACGCGGTGGACGGGCTGGTCGTCCCGGGCGGCGAGTCCACCACCATCAGCAAGCTCGCCGACATCTTCGAGCTGCGCGAGCCGATCGACAAGCGGATCGCCGCCGGCATGCCGGTCTACGGCTCCTGCGCCGGCATGATCATGCTGGCCCGTGAGGTGCTCGACGGCCGTCCCGACCAGCGCGGGTTCGACGGGATCGACATGACGGTGCGGCGCAACGCGTTCGGTCGGCAGGTCGACTCGTTCGAGGCACCGGTGACCGTGACCGGCATCGAGGGGGAGCCGTTCCACGCGGTCTTCATCCGTGCCCCCTGGGTCGAGCGGGTCGGCGACGGCGTCGAGGTGCTCGGCAGGGTCACCGACGGGCCGGCCGCCGGACGGATCGTCGCCGTCCGGCAGGGCAACCTGCTGGCCACCTCGTTCCACCCGGAGCTGACCGGCGACCTGCGACTGCACGCGTACTTCGTCGACCTGGTCCGGTCCGCCGCCTGACCGGCCGTCCGGGTCCCGGGTCGGCCTCCCGCCGGCCCCGGGACCCGGCCTACCCGGGGCCCGGCCGTGGTGGTCGCGACAGCACCGATCCCGGGGCGTCGGTCCGCCCCGTGGTGGCGGTGTGACACCGAACTGGGGAACCTCGGTAGGATTGCCGGCGGTTCGGCAGGGCCATCGCCCGCCGGGGCCCTTCCCGCAGAGCCGACCGGCCGCTCACGTCGCCGGCGTCCGGGTGTGGAGGTGGTGCGGGCAGTCGACGCAGGCGTGGGTCAACAGACGGAGGTACGAGATGTCCGGCCACTCAAAGTGGGCGACCACCAAGCACAAGAAGGCCGTGATCGACGCCAAGCGCGGCAAGATGTTCGCCAAGCTGATCAAAAACGTCGAGGTGGCGGCCCGGACCGGCGGCGGCGACCCGGCCGGCAACCCGACCCTCTACGACGCCATCCAGAAGGCGAAGAAGAACTCCGTACCCAACGACAACATCGACCGGGCGGTCAAGCGCGGCTCCGGCCTGGAGGCCGGCGGCGCCGACTACCAGACGATCATGTACGAGGGGTACGGCCCGAACGGCGTCGCGCTGCTCATCGAGTGCCTGACCGACAACCGTAACCGGGCCGCGACCGAGGTCCGTACCGCGCTGACCCGTAACGGCGGCTCGTTCGCCGACGCCGGCTCGGTGTCGTACATGTTCTCCCGCAAGGGCGTGGTGATCGTGCCCAAGGCCGGCACCAACGAGGACGACGTGATGATGGCGGTCCTCGACGCCGGGGCCGAGGAGGTCAACGACCTCGGTGAGGCGTTCGAGGTGGTCTCCGAGCCGGGTGACCTGATCGCCGTCCGCACCGCCCTCCAGGACGCCGGCATCGAGTACGAGTCGGCCGAGTCCTCCCTGATCCCCAGCGTGAACGTGCCGCTGGACGAGGAGGGCGCGCGGAAGATCTTCAAGCTGATCGACGTCCTGGAGGACTGCGACGACGTGCAGAACGTCTTCGCCAATTTCGACGTCTCCGACGAGGTCATGGCGGCCGTCGGCTGACGTTCGTCCATCGTCGGCGACTCGCTTTCTCCTGCTCGACGGCGGCGGCACCAACAACGGTGCTGCCGCCGTCTTTCGCTTTCCGGCTGCTGTCGTGGGTGGAACCCACCACGACCAGCCGTCGTCATTCTGACTCTCCGCGCTCCGGCCGGCGACCGTACCGTCTCCCTGGTTGCGGCCCGCCCGCCCTGTCCGCGCCGGTAAGCCGGGGATGACCCGGTGTGACGACTCCTCGGATCTCCCCTGGTGGATCAACCTTAGCTCGCTGACTCTCCGTCGCCGATCTTGAACCCATTGACACATGCGCAGGTATTCCCTACGTTCAACCCGCTCGTGGACGGGGGAGGACGCGTGGGGCATCGCGTGGGACAGGCTGTGCCAGTTGGGCACGGGAGACGAAGTGGGCTGTCGGCGGTCGGCCGCCCGTCAGGGGACTCCGGTCGGGGCAGACCGGACGGTCCCTTTCCACACCTGGTGGCTGAGATGGGATTCGCTCTCCTCGGCACCGCTGGCGGATCCGGGATGCGTGCCGATTCCGCCACGCACGTTCGTCGCTGATTCGGCGGGATTCCCACGGGCGTAGCAGCGTCACGTTCGTTTCCGTTTCCGATCAGCGAATTGGTGTGAACTCACGAGGAGATTGTTGTGCGAAATTCCGATGGGACGCGGCGCGCCCGATGGCGGGCGTCGACCCCTGTCCCTCTGCTCGCGGCGCTGCTCGCGACGAATCTGGTGGTGCCTGTCCCGGCGACGGCTGCCTGGGCGGCAGGGGTGCCGGAAGGGGGAACCGGCGTGTCGGCCGAGGAGACGGCGCTGACCGCTGCGAAACGGTCCGGCCGGGTGGTGGAGGTCGCGGGCTCGACCTCGGAGGCGGCTCGCGTCGTCGCCACCCCGGAAGGCTCCCTCGTCCTGGAGACCTACGCCGCGCCGAGATGGGCCTCCCGACGTGACGGCACGGGCTGGCAGCAGATCGACACCGCGCTGCGTCTCGACGTCGACGGCGTCGTGCCGAACGCGACGCTGGCCGACGTCAGGTTCTCCGGCGGGGGCACTGCGCCGATGGTGTCGGTCGGGGTGGGCGGTGGCCAGGTGGCCCTGTCCTGGCCGGAGGCGTTGCCAGATCCCCGGCTGGAAGGGGACACCGCGATCTACGAGTCGGTGCGTCCGCAGGTGGACCTCCGTGTGCGGGCACTCTCCGACGGCTTCACCTGGTCGCTGGTGGTGCACTCGGCGCAGGCCGCGATGGACCCGACGCTGGAGACGTTGCGGTTCCGGCTCGACACGGTCGGCCTGACCAAGCGGGAACGGTCCGACGGCGGATTCGAGATTCTGAACGCAGCTGGTGAGCAGGTTCTGGGCGCGGGAAACGCCCTGATGTGGGATGCCTCCGGGGTAACCGCAAGACCGGGCGCGCGTGCCGCCGCACCCGAGCTACGGGAGGCGCTGGAGACCGCGCCTGAGCAGTCCCAACAGGCGGAACTGCCGGTGAACCTGGACGGTGACGACCTCGTCATCCAACCTGACCTCGACCTACTGCGCGGGGCCGGGACGGCCTACCCCGTGGTGATCGACCCTTGGACGACCATCGGCAAGACCTACTGGGGGTACGCCGGGTCGACCGGCGCCACCCGGGACGACGGGGTGGCCAGGGTGGGCCTGGACCCGGCCGGCTCCGGCACCTACCGGTCGTTCTTCCGGTTCAACCTCTCCGCCCTGTCCGGCAAGTCGATCCGCTCGGTGAAGTTCCTGACCGAGCTCACCCACTCCTTCTCCTGCAGCGCGACGCCGGTCAACCTCTGGCGCAGTGGCGACCTGCCCGGTGCCGGCAAGCGGGCCTGGCCCGGTCCCGGCCTTGCGCTCTGGCTCGAGCAACGCTCGGGCAACGCGCACAAGCCGTCCGGCAGCCTGGAGTGTGCCAACGACCCCCAGCCGGACCTGCCGATGGAGTTCTCCAGCGCGAACCTGAAGAACGACGTGACCGACCACCGGGGGGACGGCAACTACACCCTCGCCCTGTCGACCCGGCAGTCCGACGGCTCGTCGGAGACGACGAGCACCTGGTGGAAGAAGTTCGACCCGGCCCAGACCAAGCTCTCGGTCGAGTACAACACCAACCCGAACACCCCCACCGCCGCGCAGTTGGCAACCCACGCCGACTACGCGACGGCGGCCCTCGCCTGCGTCACGGGCACCGCGCGGCCGGCGGTCCGGTCCCGGTTCCCGTGGTTGAAGGCCACGGTCACCGACCCGGACGGCGGAAACGGCGGCACCCTCTCCGGGGTGTTCAGCCTGCAGAAGTGGAACGGCAGTGCCTGGGCGGCGGTGTCGGGGTGGCCGCGGACGGACGCGGGCGTGGCCCCGGGAGCGCGGGCCGAGGTGCAGTTCACCACTGAGACCGTGAACGGCGAGCAGTACCGGTGGCAGGCGCAGACCAAGGACACCCTTGGCGGTTCGTCGGGGTTGTCGCCCTGGTGTGAATTCACCGTGGACTACGCCCCGCCGTCGAACGGACCGTCGGTCACGCCCGCCGACGGCCTCTACCTGGAGTCGCCGCCGTACGGCACCAACCAGGACAAGCGTGGTGCCAAGGGCTTCTCGGGCCGCTTCACGTTCTCGGCCAACGGGGTTGCCGACGTGTACGACTACGTCTACCAGGTGTCGGGTGGTCCGCAACAGACCGTGTTGGCAGCCAGCCCTGGCGGGGCGGCGACCGTGTGGGTGACGCCCTACCGGGAGGGCGAGAACATCCTGACCGTCTGGAGTCGGGACCAGGTCGGCAACACGTCCGACCCGTACAGCTACGTCTTTCTCGTCGACGGCCCGACCGCCGAGAAGGCTGCCTGGGCGATGAACGAGGGCACCGGGACCAGCCTGGGTAATCGTATCGACGGCGCCCCTGCCGCGACGCTGCAGAACGGCCCCGCCTGGACGGACACCCGGCTGATCGGCACGCACGAGACCCGGGGCCGGGACCGGGCCGTCGACTTTGACGGCGTCGATGACCTCGCCACGACGACCGGCGCGGTGATCGACACCACACGCAGCTTCTCCGTCGCCGCCTGGGTACGCCCCGACGCGATCGTCGGATCCCACGTCGTGCTGTCCCAACCGGCCACCAACCGGAGCCCCTTCGAGCTGCAGTACTACCCGACGACCCAGAAGTGGTGTTTCGTCACGTACTCGGCCGACGCGGTGAACAGCACATCCAACACCACTCCGGCCTGTGCCAGTGCTGCGGTCCGGGTGGGCGTCTGGACCCACCTGACCGCCGTCTACGACGTGGCTGCTCCCCAGCAGTTGGCGCTCTACGTCAACGGCGTGCGGGACGGCACCGGCTCGACGGCACCGATGTGGGCCTCGACCGGCACGTTCACGATCGGCGCAGCCCGCAACGGGTCGACGACCGCCCGGTTCAACGGAGCGATCGACGACGTCCGGGTCTGGGACCGAGTCCTCGACCCGACGGTCGACATCGAACCGATCACCAGTCCGGTCCTGACCGGGCAGTGGGAGATGGAGGACTACGACGAGGAGGACCCCCGTCAGGAGGGTGATGGCTCCGGCTACCAGCGACCGGTGACCCTGACCTCCGCGCCGTCAGCTCAGTGGTCGAGCAACGGATACCAGTTCTCGTACGGTCTTGCTCTCGATGGCGTGGGCGGATCGGCGGACAGCCCGGTGCCGGTGGTCCGCAGTGACCAGTCGTTCACCGTCGCCGCGTGGGTCAAGCCGAACAGCAACGGCCATCAGGCGATCCTGGTGCAGGACGGAAGCATCCGGTCCGCCTTCTTCCTCATGCTCGACGGTCCGACCGGCAAGTGGGTGGTCACCATGCCGACTGCCGACGCGAACACGGTGACCTGGCAGGCGGCCCACTCGACGTCGCTGGCGTCGTTGCACGTGTGGACCCACCTGGCTGCCGTCTACGACGCCCAGACCCGGGAGCTGAAGCTCTACGTCAACGGGGTGCTGCACGCCACCCGTACCAACGTGACCGCCTGGCACGGCGGCTCAGCCTTCCATATCGGACGTAGCAGCGGCAGCTACTTCCTCGGTGCCACCGTCGACCGGGTCCGTACCTGGGCCGGAACGATGTCGGACAACGACATCGCCGGCCTCCACGGGGAGGTCTGACCGGCATCGTCCTCGCTGTCCGCTCCGGGTGCGGGCCCGACCGGCCGCACCCGGGGTGGATTCCGCCCACCGCCGCGCCACTCCGGCCCGGCGGCCATCCACCCCTGGGAAGGTAGTCATGAGGATCCACAGATCCGGAAGACGGCTCCGGCGCCCCGGGCCGATGCGCGGCGGCCCTCGAGGGCTCGTCGCCGCCGGCCTGGTGGCGGTGCTCGCCGGCACCCTCGCCGGCCAGGTGCCGGTAGACGCGCAGGCGGCCCCCTCTGCGGAGCGGCTGACCGCACAGCGGCACGACTCCGTGGACGGTCGTGAGGTGCAGGCCACCCGGCCCGGACCGAGCCGTACCGAGGCCGCCGCGAAGATCCGGAAACCCTCGCCCGCCTGGCCCGCGGCACACCTCACGAAGGTGACCCTGCCGGCGCAGACCCGGGCAGACGAGGGCAGCCGCGCGGCGGAACCGTTCCTCACCCGGGCGACCGGAACGCCCGTCTCGGTAGGACCGGCCCCGACCACCGGCCGGCGTGGCGGCGCGGCTACCACCGCCGCCACCGTCGCCGTCGAGGTGCTGCCCCGCTCCACCGCCGAGGCCGCCGGAGTGTCCGGACTGCTGCTGCGGCTCGCACGGGCGGACCGGGCTGCGACCGCCGCCGGCTTCCGGGTCCGCGTCGACTACGCCGCCTTCCGCACCGCGTACGGCGCGGACTGGTCCTCGCGGCTCCGGCTGGTCGCCCTGACCGACTGTGCCGTGGTCACGCCGGCCCCGCGCCGCTGCACGGTGACCGAGCTGCCGACCGACAACGACGTCCGCAGGTCGACGGTGACCGCGAACGCCCGCATCGGGACGGTCGGCACGTATGTCGCCGTGCTAGCCGGCACCTCTGGTGGGTCCGGGACGTTCGCCGAGAGCGGGCTGGCCTCCTCCTCCACCTGGAGCCACGGGGGTGCCACCGGCGGCTTCAACTGGTCGTACCCGATGCGTACGCCACCTGCGGTCGGCGGTCCGGCCCCGTCAGTCTCCCTCGGCTACTCCTCGCAGTCGGTGGACGGGCGCAACGCGGCCAGCAACAACCAGCCGTCCTGGATCGGTGAGGGATTCGACTTCTCGCCTGGCTTCGTCGAGCGCCGCTACACCCCGTGCGCCGACGACATGACCGGTGGCAGCAACAGCACCGAGACCGGTGACCTGTGCTGGGACGGCTACAACGCGGTGCTCTCGCTCGGCGGCACCTCCGTCGAGCTACTCCGGGACGCCAACGGTAAATGGCATCCGCGCCGGGAGGACGCCTCCCGGATCGAACTGCTGACCGACAGTTCCTTTGCCAACGGGGACGACAACAACGAGTACTGGAAGGTCACCACCGCCGACGGGACCCAGTACTTCTTCGGGCGGAACCGGCTGCCCGGCTGGGCCACCGGTCGCCCGACCACCAACTCGGTGCTCACCGTGCCAGTCGCCGGAAACCATGCGGACGAACCGTGTGAGAACGGCAGTTTCGCCAACTCGTTCTGCGCCCAGGCGTGGCGGTGGAACCTGGACTACGTCGTGGACGTCCACGGCAACACCATGTCGCTGTGGTGGGCCAAGGAGACCAACCGCTACGCCCGCAACCGGGCCCTGACCAGCCCGGTGCAGTACGACCGGGGCGGTCACCTGCTGCGGATCGACTACGGAAGCGACAACCGTGGCGGCTCCGAGTACGCCGCGACCGCCCCGTACGTGAAGAACACCCCCGGCCGGGTGGAGTTCGGCGTCTCCGACCGGTGCCTGAGCAACTGCGCCACGAAGAACGAGACGACCTGGCCGGACACCCCGTGGGAGCAGGAGTGCACCGCCAGCACCGCCCAGTGCTTCACCGGGTCACCGACCTTCTGGACGTCCAAGCGCCTCACCACCGTCACCACGAAGGTGTTCAAGGCGGCCACCTCCTCGTACCAGAACGTCGACTCGTGGACCCTGCGGCACACGTTCCCCGACCCCGGCGACGGCACCCGGGCGGGACTCTGGCTCGCCGGCATTACCCAGCGTGGTCTGAACGGCAGCACGATCACGCTGCCCGAGGTCACCCTCGACGGCATCCAGATGAACAACCGGGTGGACGCCACCGGCTCGGACCACTCGAAGGCGATGAACTGGTGGCGGCTCAACAAGATCGTCAACGAGACCGGTGGCGAGACGTTCGTGACCTACTCCCCCCGGGAGTGCGTCCGTGACCAGACGATGCCGGCGGACGTCGATCACAACCGGATGCGCTGCTTCCCGGTGTACTGGACACCGCAGGGCATGGAGGACCCGGTCCAGGACTGGTTCCACAAGTACGTCGTGAACGAGGTCAAGCAGTACGACCACCAGGGCGGCGGCGAACCGGTGGTCACCACGTACGAGTACCGGAACCCGTCGAACCTGGCGCTCTGGCGCTACGACGACGACGCGATCGTGCCGGCGAAGCGCAAGAGCTGGTCCCAGTGGCGCGGCTATCCCACCGTGGTCACCCGGGTCGGCGAAGGCGCCGCGCAGACCAAGACCGAGACGCTCTACTTCCGGGGCATGCACGGCGACCGGCTCAGCGGCGGGGGCACCCGTACCGTCACGGTCACCGGCCTGGAGGGTGGCGCGGTCACCGACCACGACCACTACGCGGGCATGCCGCGCGAGCAGATCACCTGGCTCGGCAGCACCGTCCTCGCAGCCACCGTCACCGACCCCTGGCGGTCGTCGGCGACCGCCAGCCGCAGTGGCGTCCCGGTGGTCGAGTCCCGGTACGTCCGACCGGCCACCGTCCGGACCCGGGTCGCCCTCGACGGTGGCGGGTGGCGGCGAACGACCTCGACGACCACCTTCGACAGCTACGGCATGCCGACGACGGTGGACGACCGCGGTGACGACGACCCGGCCGTCGCCGACGATCTCTGTACCGTTACCGAGTACGCGCGGAACACCAGCGAAGAGAACTGGCTGCTGACGCCGGTGCGGCGGACCCACGGCTGGACCGGCCAGTGTGCGACCGCCCCCACCTCCGCCGCGCAGGTCACCGCCGACACCCGGTTCCGCTTCGACAACGCCGCCTACGGCGCCGCCCCGACGAAGGGGCAGGTGACCGCCGTCGAGGAGATCAGCGACTACAACGGCGGCAGCCGGCTCTACCAGACCATGAGCACCGCCACCTACGACGTCTACGGCCGGACCCACGAGGTCACCGACGTGGCGGGGAAGAAGACCACCACCACGTACGCCCCGGCCACCGGAGGGGCGATCACCCAGGTCACCACCACCAACCCGCTCGGCTGGACCGAGGTGGTCGACATCGACCCGGCCTGGGGTGAACCGGTCAAGCGGACCGACACCAACCTCCGGGTCACCGAGACCGGGTACGACGCGCTGGGCCGGACCATCGGCGTGTGGCAGCCGAACCGCCCCCGGACCAGCTACCCCAACGATCCCTCGACCGGTGTCACCTACACCGTGTCGAAGACCGGGCCGTCGTCGATCACCACGCGGAGCCTCAACCCCCGGGCGACGTACGACACGTCGTACCAGATCGTCGACTCGCTGGGGCGGGCCCGGCAGACGCAGACCCCCGCCTACGGCGGCGGGAGGGTGCTCACCGAGACGCACTACGACTCGGCGGGCCGGGTCTGGAAGACCAACGGGCCCTACTTCCACAACGGCACGGCCGGCACCACGCCGTACTTCGGCCTGGACCTGGACGTACCCCGGCAGGTCCGGACCGTCTTCGACGCCGCCGGACGACCGACGAACGAGATCCTGCTCGGCAAGGCCGTGGAGAAGTGGCGCAGTGTCACCTCCTACCACGGCGACCACAACAAGCTGACCCCGCCAGACGGCGCGGCGGCCAGCACAGTCTGGACCGACGCGCGGGGCAACACCAGCAAGCTGTGGCAGCACCACGGCAACACGCCGACCGGCGGGTACGACGAGACGAAGTACACCTACCACCCGACCGGGCGACTGGCCGGCGTGTCCGATGCCAGCGGGAACACCTGGAGCTACGAGTACGACATCCGGGGCCGACAGATCCGGGTCGACGACCCGGACAAGGGCGAGACCGTCTTCACCTACAACACCCTCGGTGACCTGGAGACGGCCACCGACTCGCGCGGCATCACCCGGGCGTTCACCTACGACGACCTCGGCCGCCCGACCAGCGTGCGCGACGGCAGCGTCACCGGGAACCTCCGTACCTCCTGGACGTACGACTCCCCGGTGAAGGGGATCACCACGTCGGCCTCCCGCTGGGTGGGGACCAACGAGTACCGCACGGAGACCGTGACGGTCGACGCGTTGTACCAACCCACACAGAGCCGGGTCGTCATCCCGTCGGCGGAGGGTGCCCTCGCCGGCACCTACACCTTCCGAGCCGCCTACAACGTCGACGGTTCGGTGCGGACCCAGACCCTGCCGGCGGCCGGCGGCCTGGCGACCGAGACCCTGACCACCACGTACGACGCGACGTACGCGTTGCCGCAACTGCTGAGCACCAACGCGGGCGACGTCACCCACTACGTCGTGGACGCCGGCTACAGCCAGCTCTACGAGCCGAACGTCGTCACCCGGGCCACCGCCCTGACCGGGGCCAAGTCGCTGCAGACCGCGCAGTACCACGACGAGACGACCGGCCGGGTGGCCCGACGTGCCGTGATCCGCTCGGTGGCTCCGTCGTACCTCGCCAACACGGAGTTCTTCTACGACAAGGCCGGCAACGTCACGGAGATCGACGACAACCCGTTGGTCGACGGGTCGAAGCGGGACACCCAGTGTTTCACCTACGACCACCAGCGCCGGCTGACCGAGGCGTGGACCCCGGCCTCCGCCGACTGCGCCCAGGCTCCCACCGCCGCCGGGCTCGGCGGGCAGGCACCGTACTGGCAGAGCTGGGACTTCGGCACCGCGACCGACCCGAAGGGACGGGTCGGCAACCGGCTGGGCCAGACCGACCACGCCACCCCGACCGGGGACGTCACCACCACCTACACCTACCCGGCGGCCGGCGCGGACCAGCCGCACAGCCTGCTCGGGTACAGCCGGACCAGCAGCACCGGCACCACGACCGGCAGCTACGCGTACGACAGCGCGGGTAACACCACCAGCCGCCCCGGACCCCAGGGGCAGCAGACGCTCACCTGGGACCCCGAGGGGCACCTGGCCACGCTGACGGACACGGCCGGTACGAACTCGTACGTCTACGACGCGGGCGGCAACCGGCTGATCTCCCGTGACCCCACCGGCGCCACCCTGTACCTGGGGGACATGGAACTCCGGTTGCCGAACGGGAGCACCCAGGCCAACGGAACCCGCTACTACCGGTTCAACGGGGAGGTCGTCGCCCAGCGCACCATCACGGGACTGACCTGGCTGGCTGGTGACCACCACGGCACCGGCGAGATCACGGTCAGTGCGGACGCCAACCAGACGGTCACCCAGCGGCGGCACACGCCGTACGGCAGTCCCCGTGGCAGCCAGCCCACCTGGCCCAACCAGCGTGGGTTCGTCGGCGGCTACCAGGATCCGACCGGGCTGACCCACCTCGGAGCCCGCGAGTACGACCCGACGACCGGTCGGTTCGTCTCGGTGGACCCGCTGATCGACGTCGGCGACCCTCAGCAGATCCACGGGTACAGCTACGCCGGGAACAACCCGGTGACCTACAGCGACCCGGACGGGCTGATCTACACCGACTTCCTCAACCAGCCCGACCCGCACTTCGGCGGCAACGACGCGGGCAACTGCCGGGGCGGGTACCACTGCCAGGCGGTGCACGACAGCGGCGGCTACCGGGCTCCGAGGTGGAAGCCGGGTCAAGGAGCCAGCCCGGTCGAGCAGATCGTCCACGAGTCGCTCTGCACCCTGATGATCGTCTGCCGGCCGGCCCTGTTCATCTCCGACACGGCCGACCTGTACCGCGCCGCCGAGAGCGGTGACCCGGCGGCGATCGCCGGGGCACTCGCCGCCTACATACCGGTCTGTGTCGGTCCGGTGTGCAAGAAGGCCGCCGACTACATCGCTGAGCGGGTCCAGTCGATGCTGGGCAGGAGCGCCAAGGGGGCTGCCGACTCCGCGCTGAACTCGGCGTCGAGGCGGGCCGCGGACGATTCTGCCGAGCGGGCGGCGCAGCGGGCCGGTGGCCAGTACGTCGCGCCGACCAGTCCGAAGCCGCCCGCGCCGCCGCGCAAACCGGCGGGTGGGTCCGGGCCGACCACCACGAAGGCCAAGTCGAGTGGTCCGTCGTGCCGGCACAGCTTCTCACCCGACACGCGGGTGCTGCTGGCCGACGGGGGCACCAGACGGATCGACGAGGTGGACGAGGGCGACCGGGTCCTGGCGCACGATCCGGAGACCGGCCGGACCAGCGCCGAGGTCGTCACCGAGCTGCACATCAACCAGGACCGGGAACTGACCGACCTGGTGGTGCGGAACGGCGACGGCGAGTTCGTCACGTTGGAGACGACGCAGCACCACCCCTTCTGGAGCGAGAGCCGCGAGAAGTGGGTCGACGCTGGTGAGCTACGTGCGTCGGAGTGGCTGAAGACCACGACGGGAGAGCTGGTCACGGTCGCCAAGGTGCGCAACTTCCCCGGCGCCGAGACCATGCGCGACCTCACCGTCGCCAACATCCACACGTACTATGTGGTAGGCGGCAACACCCCGCTGCTCGTCCATAACTGTAACCTTGCAAACTACGCCGACAGCGTGCGCAATAAACCCGGAGTTAAATTCGCCTCGGAGTACACGTCACCTTCAGGTGCTAAGTATTACGGCCATAATAGGCATGGGCAGCAGGCGGGCGGGCCGCTAGCGGACGCGCTTGAGCGGGCGGGTCACCATGGTGGGTGCGCAGAGGTGCATTGTCTGATCCAAGCTCAGGCGGCGGAAGGCCCCGAGGCTATCAGGGGTGGAACCATGCGTACGTTGCAGACAAGGAACAATTCTATGCCGACGTCAAATACGACTGGTCATGGCGAACCAGGTCGCGCTTGCGGTCGTTGTAGTCGACTACTTGAAGATCTCGGAATCGGGTGACTTGATGATCCGCTTTGACTCACTTAGTCAGGACACGCTTAGGGCCCTTGACGCTGCTGGGTGGGGAGTGAACCGCGCCGTTGACCCAAAACAATGGGTAGAGCCTCTGGAGAGCGAAGGCTACCGGGTCCATCCATTGGCTACAGCTGTCCTGTCGGCGCTGGGGGGGCTTTCGGTTGAGCCGATCAACAGGGTGGGACCGAATTTTGCTAATGATGAGCCTTACAATTTCGATCCGCTCGCGGGCGGGTCGGGGCAGCGCGCCTTAGCTTTGGAGGTGGAGACAGTTCTCGGCGGGCAGTATTTCCCTATCGGTGAATGGCTCAGCTACTCAAGCGTATTTCTGGAAGCTAGAGGGAGAGTGGTTGCTGCTGGCATGGGATGGTTCTGGGAGGTGGGGCCAAGCTTTGAAGAGTCTTTAGAGCTAGCAGTTTGCGCGAACCGCCCGCTGCTCTGTCTATACTCTGATCCGGGCGTGGCCCCTTGGCCGCCCGCGTGATCTCTGCCCTCACCTCTGTGTCGGGCATGCGGTCTGGTGGGTGGATGGCTGAAGTTTAGGATCTGACGCCTCAGGCCGGGGAGGGGAAGTTGATTTATTACCACAAGCCTCCGGTTGGCGACTGTTCAGTCGACCTGCTGGGGAATCGGCTTCCGGTGGATCTCGTGAGGTGGTCCATAGCGGTTGTGAGGGATGAATTGGCAGATTATCAATAACACCGGTTTGTGAGGTCTGTACCCATACACAACGCCGATGTGGGTGGGTACAGACCTCCTCGTGTCTTGACCATCGGAGGGGATTCGTGGCGGTCTGGGTCTAGCGATACGGGGAGGAGGGTCTGACAGGGCTGACGAGGGCCGCTGGAACGGTCCTCTTCGTAGTCGACCACCTAGCGCAGCGCGTCGGCCGAGCCGCGCTCGCTGGCGTTCGTCACGTTGCTTCGGTGGGTGACGCGGTGGTGCAGTCCGGTGCTGCCGACGGTGGGCGTAGCCTGCCGGGGTGCTGAACCCCGACTACCCGATCCGCACCGAGCGGCTCGACCTGCGGCCGTTCACCGGGGACGACCTCGCCGCGCTGCACGCGTACCAGTCCCGGGCGGACGTGACGCGCTACCTGTACTGGGAGCCGTACGACGAGGCCGCCACCCGGGAGGCGCTGGCCCGCAAGCGGCACCGCACCGCGCTACGGAACTCCGGGGACGCGCTGAACCTGGCGGTGGTGGTCCGCGAGACCGGCGAGCTCATCGGTGACGTGCTGCTGTTCTGGGTCAGCGCGGAACACCGGCAGGGTGAGATCGGGTACGTCTTCCACCCCGATCACGGCGGGCGGGGCTACGCCACCGAGGCGGCCCGGATGATGCTGGAGATCGGCTTCGACCTGCTCGGCCTGCACCGGGTGGTCGGCCGGCTGGACGCCCGCAACACCGCCTCGGCCCGGGTGCTGGAACGCCTCGGCATGCGCCGGGAGGCGCACCTGGTCGAGAGCGAGTTCGTCAAGGGCGAGTGGTGCGACGAGCTGCTCTACGCGATGCTCGACCGGGAGTGGCAGGCGGTCCGCCCCGCCTGGCCGTGAGGGGTACGGGCTCCGGGCGGGCCGTGGCGCACCCGCCCGGAGACCGCGCCGGTCAGGGCTGCGGCATGCCGTCGAGGATCGGGATGAGCTGCTCCTCCTCGTACGTCAGGTGGTTTTCCAGCTCCGCGATCAGCCGGTCCACCTCGGGGAGCAGCACCGTGGGGTCGGGGTCCGGTCGGGTGAGCGCCGCCTGTAGCTCGGCCAGGACGGCGGCGATCCGCTCGTGCTCGGCCCGCAGCCGCTCCAGGGTCGGGGCGAGTTCCGGGTGGTCGTCCATGGCCCGGAACAGGCCGGTGTCTTCCAAGGTGTGGTGGTGGTGCAGGCCCTGGCAGACGGTCAGGCAGTTGATCCGCAACTGGGCGCCCAGGCCAGGGCCGGAGCCGGCGACCTCCCGCCGGACGATGGCGAGTTCCCGGCGGAACGCGTCGTGGATCAGGCGGAGCGCCGCCCCGAGCGAGCTGGCGGGCGGCGGGCCAACGGCGACCTGCCGGAGCGCGACGACCGGGATGACCCGGCTGGTTTTCGCCTGGTAGCCGGCGTACCCGGGTTGGGCCTCGGCGATCCGGGGGAAGACCCGGTCCCGTTCGTCGCCGGGGAGGACGGTGGCCTCGGCCTGGTACGTGAAGGTGCCGTCCTCGACGGTGACCTGCGGGTCGGCCACCAGGTTGTGGTACCAGTGCGGGTGCCGGTCCGCCCCGGCGGCCGACGCGACGACCAGCAGCCGGCCGCCCTCGTCGGGCAGGTAGGCCAGTGGGGTGGTGTGTGGGCGTCCGCTGTGGACGCCGGTGGTGGTGAGCAGCAGCAGCCGGCCGCCCTCGAACGGACCTCCGACCCGCCCGTGGTTGGCCCGGAACTCCTCGATGATGGCGTCATTGAAACTGTTCGGCAATTCCCCGTGTCCTTCGTCCGTGGGGGGCACCGACCGGGCACACCGGTCGGTGCCGGGATGCGGTCACCAGCGGGCGTCGGCCGTCGTCGCGGCAGGACGGTGCCAGCGCTGGCGCGCGGAAGGTGGTGCGGTGCGGAAGGAACGCGGGTGAGGGGTGGACCCCTCGCCGACCCGGCGGTCACGCCAGGGCCGGGAAACTCTCTCGCTGATGGCTCAGGGCCGACCCGGCAGTCACGCCCCGTACGTTAGTCGTCCGGTCCTGCTCCGGGCAATCCCGGCCGCCCGGCTCTGGTCGGCGGGCCCCCGGCCGCCCGGCCCGCGGTCGGCCGGGAGCCCGGCGGTCGCGGGCCGGTCGGCCGGCCCGGTTCAGCGGTGCACGGGTTCCCGTTGCCGGCGCGGCGGCCGGCGGTCGTGGGTACGGGACCGGCGGGCGAGGACGACCAGCAGGACGGCGACCACGAGCAGGGCCACCCCGCCGGCGATCAGCACCCAGCGGGTCCGTCCGTCGAGCAGCGCGGGCGGCCCCCAGGTGCCGCGTGCCTCGGGGAAGGTCAGGGTGCCGGTCACCTCGCGGTGGATCCGACCGCTCTCCAGGCGGACCCGGGCCTGCCAGGGACCGTTCGGCAGTTGCCGGTCCAGCGGCACCCGGACGTCCGCGGTGCCGCCGATGGCGACCGTGGTGCCGACCTGGACCGGGAACGGGCCGGCGGAGAGGCCGCCCGGCCCGTCCGACAGCCAGAGTTTCCCGCCCATGTCGAGGGCGCGTTCGCCGGTGTTGCGGACGGTGGCCCGGACCACCGGGTCACCCTCCTCGGTACGCCCGGGGACCAGTTGGCTGATCTCGAAGTCGGAGGGGGGATCACCACCGGGGCCGATGTCCAGGTATAGCCGGATGCCCACCCGGTGGATCTTCTCGACGGTCCCGGCCGGCTCACCCTTGTGGCGGGAGGCGACGGCCGCCCAGATCGCGCCGTAGCGTTCGCCGCGTGAGGCGCGGGGCGGGATGGCGACGGCGGCGCGCAGCTCGATGCTGCTTTGTGGTGGGACGAGGACGCTCGCCCGGTTCACGGTCACCCACTCGGGCAGCTCGTTGGCGTCCGGATCGGCGGCCGGGACGAACTCGTTGCCCCGGATCTCCGCGGGGCCGACGGAGAGGGCGATCTGTTGCGGGCTGCGGGAGGTGTTGGTCACCGCGAAACGCCGGGTCATCCGGGCGCCCGGGTTCAGGTGGTCGATGACGTAGACGTGGGCGCGGGGGTCGTCCGCGCGACCTGCCGTGGCCTCCAGGAGTTGGATGCCGATGCTGCCGTCGGTGGACCTGGGCGGTCGGCCGCCGCCGGTGTCCCCGCTCCCGTCTGCCGAGGCGGGGACACCGGCGGCCACGGTGCCCAGGAGGACGGTGAGTGCGCTGAGCGCCGCGTTCGTCCGGGACGGTCGTGCCGGCATCGTGCTCAGACGACGGTGTGGGTGATGGTGCCGGTGTACGTTCCGGTGACCGCCGTCAGCGGGATGGCGACCGTGAGCGACGGGTTCCAGGTCGCCGAGTTGATGCCGGATCCGCCGGTGTGGGTGAAGGCGGTCGCCCCGGTGCCGATCGCGGTGCCGTCCGGTGGCGGGGGCGGGTCACAGGGGCTCGCCTGGCCGGGCGTGAACGTGCCGTCGCCGGTGGTCGCCGTGGCGTTGCCCGAGCAGTAGTAGACGTTGGTGTTGGGAATGGCGGGGCCGGTGGTGCTGTGCGTGAAGCCGCCGGCGTTGGTGACCGTGACGGTCCAGCTGGCAGGATCGGTGGCCCGGAGGTCGTTGACCGTGACGGCACCGAGCTGACCGAACGCGTACCAGGTGGTGGGGGTGCCGGAGGGCGCCTGGGTGGTGAGGGTGGCGGTGTCCGGCACGGTGATGGTCAGCGCGCCTGCGGTGATGTCGAACGTCACCACGGTGTCGCAGGGGTCGCCTGCGGTGCAGGTGGCGGCCTGGGCCGGGGCCCCACCGAGGAGCGTGCCGGCCAGGGCGGCCGCGCCGACGATAACGGTCGCTCTCATCTGTCGCTTCATGTACGTACCGATCCTCCTCGGACGAGCGTTTCCTTACCCCTTTCACGATAGCGAGTTTTGTCCGTTATGTAGCTGTTCGGGGTTATTGGGGTCAACTGACCGAGTGGGTCACGGTGCCGGTGTACCGACCGGCGACCACCCCGGTCGGCAGGTCGATGATCAACGAGGGGTTCCACCCGACGCTGCTGAGGAAGAGCAGGTCCAGATCGGCCTGGAACGCGGTCCGGACGCTGTCCAGCGCGACGGCGTCGGCTGCGGCGCGCTGCCCCGGATGGACGGCCAGGGTGCCGGTGTTCCGGGTCGCCGGTCCGGACCAGTACCGCACCCGGCCGGCCCCGACCGTCCTCGCCGGGCCGCCTGCGCCGGTGGTGAAGGAGGTGGCGCTGACCGTGGTGGTCCAGCTGCCGCCGAGTAGCCGGTCGTCGTCCACCGCGATGCTGCCGAGGTGGCCGGTGAGTTGCCCGCCGGGGGCGGTCGCGCCGAGGTGGACCGGACCGGACGGCACCGTGACGGTCAGTCCGACCTGCCGGATGCCGGGCGCGCCGGGCGGCGGGGTCCGGCTGGTGAGGGCCGGGCCGTCCGGGCCCGGGCTGACCGGGATAGGGGTCGTCGTCGACAACGGGACCGGGGTGGCCGAGGGTGAGGCGGATGTCGTCGGCAGGGGGGCCGGGGTGCCGGCGACCAGCGTCAGGGCGACCAGCGCCGGGGTGACCGACACCAGCGCCTCGGCCCGGGAGCGGGGAACAGTGAACGGCATTCGACCTCACCGGGAGAGAAGAGAACCACCAGCCTCCATAAAGTATATAAAGGCATTTGCCTGATTCGGTGGCTATCGGCTCCGTGGTGGCCACCGCCGGTCGGGCGGCACCCCGGCGGCGGGCGTCCGGCGCGGGTCGGCCCCGGGCTCCGGCGGCGGGCGTGACGGTCCGCGGGGCCGGGCTCCGGTGGTGCGTGGCGGTCCGCTGGGCCGCCCGGTGGCAGGGCTAGGCTAGGCCGACTGCCGAAGATCAGACCGGCTGGCCGGGGGTCAGGCGGCCGAGGAACAGACCCGGGGGCGCTCACGCATGGCCGAATCGTTCGCGCATCTGCACGTGCACACGGAGTACTCGATGCTCGACGGTGCGGCCCGGCTCAAGGACCTGTTCGCCGAGGCGAGCCGGCTGGGCATGCCGGCGGTGGCGATGACCGACCACGGCAACATGCACGGCGCGCACGACTTCTACAAGCAGGCCATGGCCGCCGGCATCACCCCGGTGCTGGGCATCGAGGCGTACGTCGCCCCGGAGTCGCGGTTCCACAAGCAGCGGGTCAAGTGGGGGCGGCCGGAGCAGAAGAGCGACGACGTCTCCGGTAGCGGTGGCTACACCCACAAGACGATCTGGGCGCGGAACAAGACCGGCCTGCACAACCTCTTCACGCTCACCAGCAAGGCGTACACCGAGGGCTTCTTCGTCAAGTGGCCCCGGATGGACACCGAGCTGATCGCGCAGTACGCCGACGGGCTGATGGCCACCACCGGCTGCCCCTCCGGCGAGGTGCAGACCCGGCTGCGGCTGGGCCACGACGCGCAGGCCCTCGAGGCGGCGGCCAAGTACCAGGACATCTTCGGCCGGGAGAACTACTTCCTGGAGTTGATGGACCACGGCCTGGACATCGAGAAGCGGGTCCGGGACGGGCTGCTGGAGATCGGCAAGAAGCTCGGCATCCCGCCGGTGGTCACCAACGACTCGCACTACACCCACGAGGCCCAGGCCGAGTCGCACGACGTGCTGCTCTGCGTGCAGACCGGCAGCAACATCGCCGACCCGAACCGGTTCAAGTTCGGCGGCAGCGGCTACTTCATCAAGTCCGCCGAGGAGATGCGCGGCGTCGACGGCTCCGACATCTGGCTGGAGGGCTGCCGCAACACCCTGCTGGTCGCCGAGAAGGTCGACCCGGCCGGGATGTTCGAGTTCCACAACCTGATGCCCCGGTTCCCGGTGCCCGACGGCGAGACCGAGGAGTCCTGGTTCCGCAAGGAGACCTTCAAGGGGCTGGCCCGCCGGTTCCCCGGCGGCATCCCCGAGGGGCACGTCGTCCAGGCCGAGTACGAGCTGGGCGTCATCATCCAGATGGGCTTCCCGTCGTACTTCCTCGTGGTCGCCGACTTCATCCAGTGGGCGAAGAACCAGGGCATCGCGGTCGGTCCGGGCCGTGGTTCGGCGGCCGGCTCGCTGGTCGCGTACGCGCTGGGCATCACCGACCTGGACCCGATCCCGCACGGGCTGATCTTCGAACGGTTCCTGAACCCGGAGCGGGTCTCCATGCCGGACGTCGACATCGACTTCGACGAGCGTCGGCGCGGCGAGGTGATCAAGTACGTCACCGACAAGTGGGGTGAGGACAAGGTCGCCCAGATCGCCACCTTCGGTACGATCAAGGCGAAGGCCGCGATCAAGGACTCGGCCCGAGTGCTCGGCTACCCGTACGCGGTGGGCGACCGGATCACCAAGGCGATGCCGCCGGCGGTGATGGGCAAGGACATCCCGCTGTCCGGCATCTTCGACCCGAAGCACCCCCGCTACGCCGAGGCCGGCGAGATCCGGGGCCTGTACGAGTCCGACCCGGACGTCAAGAAGGTCATCGACACCGCCAAGGGCATCGAGGGGCTGATCCGGCAGACCGGTGTGCACGCCGCCGGCGTGATCATGTCGGCCGAGCCGATCATCGAGCACATCCCGCTGATGCGCCGGGACTCCGACGGGGTGATCATCACCCAGTTCGACTACCCGACGTGCGAGTCGCTCGGGCTGTTGAAGATGGACTTCCTCGGCCTGCGGAACCTGACGATCATCGACGACGCGGTGAAGAACATCCAGCTCAACCACGGCAAGGACCTCGACCTGCTGGGGCTGGACCTGGACGACAAGGCCGCCTACGAGCTGCTCGCCCGGGGCGACACCCTGGGCGTGTTCCAGCTCGACGGCGGGCCGATGCGGTCGCTGCTGCGGATGATGAAGCCGGACAACTTCGAGGACATCTCCGCCGTCCTGGCGCTGTACCGGCCCGGCCCGATGGGCGTCGACTCGCACACCAACTACGCGTTGCGCAAGAACGGCCTCCAGGAGATCACCCCGATCCACCCGGAGCTGGAGGAGCCGCTGCGGGAGATCCTCGCCCCCACCTACGGCCTGATCGTCTACCAGGAGCAGGTGCAACGCGCCGCGCAGATCCTCGCCGGCTACACGCTCGGCCAGGCCGACCTGCTGCGCCGGGCGATGGGCAAGAAGAAGAAGGAGATCCTCGACAAGGAGTTCATCCCGTTCCGGGACGGCTGCCGCGCCAACGGCTACTCCGACGAGGCCATCCAGAAGGTCTGGGACGTGCTGGTCCCGTTCGCCGGGTACGCCTTCAACAAGGCGCACTCCGCCGCGTACGGGCTGGTGTCGTACTGGACCGCGTACCTGAAGGCGCACTACCCGGCCGAGTACATGGCCGCCCTGCTGACCTCGGTCGGCGACGACAAGGACAAGATGGCCCTCTATCTGTCCGAGTGCCGCCGGATGCGGATCCAGGTGCTGCCGCCGGACGTGAACACCTCCGCCGGTCCGTTCACGCCGGTCGGCAAGGAGATCCGGTTCGGGCTCGGCGCGGTCCGCAACGTCGGCGCGAACGTGGTCGCCGCGATCATGCGCTGCCGGGAGGAGAAGGGCGAGTACAGCGACTTCTACGACTTCCTGTCCAAGGTCGACGCGGTGGTCTGCAACAAGAAGACCATCGAATCGCTGATCAAGGCCGGGGCGTTCGACGCGCTCAAGCACCCGCGCAAGGGGCTGCTCGCCGTACACGCCGAGGCCATCGACGCGTACGCCGACGTCAAGCGTAAGGAGGCGGTCGGCCAGTACGACCTGTTCGGGGCCGGCTTCGGCGACGCCGACGACGCCCCCAGCAGCACCACGGTGATGCCGGTGATCGGCGAGGGCGAGTGGGACAAGCGCGACAAGCTCGCCTTCGAGCGGGAGATGCTCGGCCTCTACGTCTCCGACCATCCGTTGTTCGGGCTGGAACACGTGCTCGGCGCGGCGGCCGACTGCACCATCGCCGCGCTGTCCGAGGAGGGGTCCGTCCCGGACGGCGCGGTGGTCACCCTGGCCGGCATCCTCTCCGGCGTGCAGCGCCGGGTCACCAAGCAGGGCCGGGCCTGGGCCTCGGCCACCCTGGAGGACCTGGCCGGTGGGGTGGAGGCCCTGTTCTTCCCCAACACCTACGAGGTGATCGGGCAGTACATCGCCGAGGACGCGATCGTGGTGGTGAAGGGCCGGGTGGACCGGCGCGACGACACCCCCCGGATCATGGCGATGGACATGCAGCTCCCGGACGTCACCAGCAACCCGGCGAACAAGCCGGTCACCCTGACCATCCCGGTGCACCGCTGCACGCCGCCGCTGGTCGAACGGCTCAAGGAGACGCTGGTGCTGCATCCCGGCGACACCGAGGTGCACGTCAAGCTGCTCAACGGCCCGAAGACCACCACGCTGCGGCTCGGACCGTTCCGGGTCGCCGCCACCACCGCGCTGATGGGGGACCTGAAGAGCGTCCTCGGCCCGGCCAACGTCAGCTGACCCGGGCCGGCGCCGTCCCCGGCCACCGTCAGCTGACCCCGGCCGTCCCGGCTCACCGGCGGGTGAGCGGGCGGGTGCCGCCCGGGGCCACCGTCGACGAATTGGCGGTGACCGGTCCGACCCGACGTGACTAGCGTCGAGGGCATGGAACTGGACGAGGCACGGAAGCTGTGGCAGCCGGAGCCCGGCTGGCTCAACACGGCCAGTTACGGGCTGCCGGCCGACCCCGCCTGGGAGGCGCTCCAGGACGCGCTGACCCAGTGGCGGTCGGGGCGGAACGCCTGGGAGGAGTGGAACGACGCGGCGGAGCGGTCCCGGGTCACGTTCGCCGGCCTGATCGGCGTACCGGCCCGGGACGTGGCGATCGGCAGTACGGTGTCGCAACTGCTGGCCCCGGTCGCGGCGGCGCTGCCCCCGGGGGCGACCGTGGTGGTACCGGAGGTCGAGTTCACTAGCAACCTCTTCCCCTGGCTGGTGCAGGAGCAGCGGGGCGTGCGGGTCCGTACGGTGCCGCTGGAGAGGCTGGTCGACGCGATCGACGCCGACACCGACCTGGTGGCGTTCAGCCTGGTGCAGTCCGCCGACGGCCGCGTCGCCCCGTACGACGACGTCGTGGCCGCGGCCCGCGCGCACGGCGCGTTGGTGTCGGTGGACGCCACCCAGGCCTGCGGTTGGCTGCCGTTCGACGCGGGCCGGGCCGACGCGGTGCTGGTCGGGGCGTACAAGTGGCTGACCGCGCCACGCGGCACGGCCTTCGCCTACCTGGCACCGGCGCTCCGGGAGCGGATGCGTCCGGACGCGGCCGGCTGGTCCGCCGCCGAGAGCCCGACCGACGCCTACTACGGTCCGCCGCTGCGGTTGTCCGCGGACGCCCGGCGGTTCGACATCGCCCCGGCCCTGTTCTGCTACGTCGGGGCGGCCCCCGCCCTGGAGGTGATCGCCGGGATCGGCGTGCCGGCGATCCGGGCGCACGACGTGGCCCTGGCGAACCGCTTCCTCACCGGTCTGGGCCGACCGCCGGGGGAGAGCGCGATCGTCACGGTGGACGTGCCGGACGCCCAGGAACGGCTGGACCGAGCCGGGGTCCGGGCGGCGGTCCGCGCCGGCCGGGTCCGGGCCTCCTTCCACCTGTACTCCACGGAGGAGGACGTGGACCTGGCGTTGAACGCGCTTACCGGCTGATCGCCCCCGGTGGCGTCACCACATGTCCAGGGGCCCGGACGCCCGCGCAACGGTGATCCGGGCCCGGACCGCATGGCGGTCGGGCCCGGGTCGGCGTACCCGAATGTGGTGGGCATCGACATAGTTCGACTCCGTCGCCGCGCCGTAGGTTTCCTGCACGCGACGATCCTGTGACCCCGGTCACCGCACCGGTCGTCGCCGACGACCTGCGGAGGAGTGGCGATGGCCGGGCAAGGACTCCTGTCGGTCCGCGGGCTGACCCGGGACTTCCGGGGCTTCCGAGCGGTGGACCGGGTCGACCTCGACGTCGCCGCCGGCAGCGTGCACGCCCTGGTCGGGCCGAACGGGGCCGGCAAGACCACGCTGTTCAACCTGCTCACCGGCTTCCTGCGGCCCACCGCCGGGCGGATCCTGCTCGACGGGCGGGACATCGCCGGCCTGCCGCCGGAACGCGTCGCCCGGCTCGGCGTGGCCCGGTCCTTCCAGATCACCAGCCTGTTCCCGCAGCTCTCCGCCCGCGAACACGTCGCCCTGGCGTTGCAGAGCCCGAGCGGACTGGGCTGGCGGTTCTGGCGGTCCGCCACCCTGATGCGCCGGTACACCCCCCGCGCCGACGAGCTGCTGGCCGAGGTCGGGCTCGCCGAGCTGGCCGACGCTCCCGCCGACGCCCTCGCGTACGGGCGGAAGCGGGCCCTGGAACTGGCCATCGCGCTCGCCCTCGACCCCCGGGTGCTGCTGCTCGACGAGCCGACCGCCGGAATGGGCCTGGAGGACGTCGACCGCACCGTCGAGCTGGTCGACCGGGTCCGCGCCGGCCGGACCGTGGTGCTGGTCGAGCACAACATGAGCGTGGTCGGCCGGCTCGCCGACACCGTCACCGTGCTCCAGGCCGGGAAGGTCCTCGTCGAGGGGCCGTACCAGCAGGTCCGGGCCGACGAACGCGTGATCACCGCCTACCTGGGAGCGACCGATGCCGCCACCGACGCCGTCCCGCACGGAGCCACCGATGCTGCGCGTTGACGACCTGTCCGCCTGGTACGGCGAGGCGCGGGTGCTGCGCGGGGTGAGCCTCACCGTGGCCGCCGGCGAGGTGGTCACCCTGGTCGGGCGGAACGGGGCCGGCAAGTCCACCCTGCTGCGCTGCGTGATGGGGCTGCACGCCGGCCGCAGCGGCACCGTCACCCTGGACGGTCGGGACGTCGGTCGCCTCCCGGCGCACCGCCGGGCCCGGCTCGGCCTGGGCTGGGTCCCCGACGACCGGGGCGCGTACGCCACCCTCAGCGTCACCGAGAACCTGACCCTGCCGCCCACCGTCGGCCCGGACCCGTGGCCGCTGGCCCGGGTGTACGAGGCGTTCCCCGCCCTGTACGCGCGCCGGGACTCGGCCGCCACCACCCTCTCCGGCGGCGAGCAGCAGATGCTCGCCCTGGCCCGGGTGCTGCGGATGGGGGCGCGGTTGCTGCTCTGCGACGAGCCCACCGAGGGGCTCTCGCCGCTGCTGGTGAGCCAGGTGGGCGACATTCTGCGGCAGGCCAAGGCGCACGGGGTGACCGTGCTGCTGGTCGAGCAGAACCTGCACTTCGCCACCGGCGTCGCCGACCGGCACTACCTGCTGGCCGAGGGACGCGTGGTGGAGGCGATGGAGAACTCCGAGGTGCGCTCGCGGGAACGCGAGCTGCTGTCGTACCTCGGTATCTGACCGACCGTGACCCGCGCGGCGTAGCGCGGACGAAGGGATGACCCATGCGGAGGACCGTGGGAGTGGCCGTCGTTTCGACGGCGGCGCTGCTGGTGACCGGCTGTGGCGGCGGAGGACCGCAGTCCTCCGGCGACGGGAAGCTCAGCGGCGACAGGATCGTGCTCGGGGTGCTCAACGACCAGTCCGGCGTCTACCTGGAGCTGTCCGGGAAGAACTCGGTCAAGGCGGTGGAACTGGCCATCGCCGACTTCAAGAAGAAGTACGGCGACGACGCGGTGACCACCGACATCACCGTGGAGACCGCCGACCACCAGAACAAGCCGGACATCGCCAACACAAAAGCCGCCGAGATGTACGACCGCAAGGCCGTCGACCTGATCCTCGACGTGCCCACCTCGTCGGCGGCGGAGAAGGTCGCCGACGTGGCGAAGGAGAAGAAGAAGCTCTACTTCAACATCGGCGCGGCCACCACCACGCTGACCGGCGCGAAGTGCAACAGGTACACCTTCCACTACGCCTACGACACGTACATGCTGGCCAACGGCACCGGCCGGAACACCACCGAACAGGGCGCGAAGAACTGGTACGTGCTCTACCCGAACTACCAGTTCGGGCAGGACATGGAACGCAGCTTCTCGGCCGCCATCACCGGTGCCGGTGGGAAGGTGGTCGCGAAGGACGCCGCGCCGTTCCCGAACACCAGCGGCGACTACTCGACGTACCTGCTCAAGGCTCCGACGCTGAACCCGAAGCCGGACGTGCTGGGCACCATGCAGGCCGGCGCGGAACTGGTCAACGTGGTCAAGCAGTACAACGAGTTCAAGCTCCGGGAGAAGGGCGTCGGCCTGGCGGTGGGGCTGATGTTCCTCACCGACATCCACTCGCTCACCCCGGACGCGCTGGCCGGCACCACCTACACCGACGCCTGGTACTGGAACTTCGACCAGCGCAACCGGGAGTTCGCCGACCGGTTCAAGGAGGCCACCGGCACCCGGCCCACCTTCGCGCACGCGGCCAACTACTCGGCCGCCACCCAGTACCTGGAGGCGGTGCAGGCCGCCGGCACCGACGACGCGGACACCATCGTCGACGCGCTGGAGGGCAAGACCGTCGACGACGTGTTCCTGCGCAACGGCAAGATCCGCGCCGAGGACCACCGGGTCGTGCACGACGCGTACCTGGCCCAGGTCAAGCCGGCCGCCGAGGTCACCGAGGAGTGGGACTACGTGAAGATCCTCAAGACCATCCCGGCGGCCGAGGCGTTCCGCGCCCCGTCCCCGGACTGCCGGATGTGACCCGGCCGTGACCGGCTTCCTCCAGAACACCTTCAACGGGCTGGTGAGCGGGGCGTTCTACGCCCTGCTCGCCCTCGGCCTCGCGGTCATCTTCGGCATGCTCCGGGTGGTCAACTTCGCCCACGGCGCGTTCTACATGCTCGGCGCGTTCGGCGCGTACGTGCTGCTCGCCGAGGCCGGGGTGCCGTTCTGGGCGGCCCTGGTGATCATGCCGGTCGGGCTGGGTCTGCTCGGGATGGCCCTGGAACGGGCCTTCATCCACCGGCTCACCCGGCTCGACCCGCTCTACAACTTCCTGCTCACCTTCGGGCTGACGCTGATCCTCCAGGACCTGGTCAAGCTCCGGTACGGGGTGCAGTCCAGCCCGTACGCCACCCCGGCCGAGCTGAGCGGATCGGTCGACCTCGGGCTGTTCGACTTCCCCACCTACCGGGTGTTCATCCTGGTGTTCGCGGTCGCCGTCTGCGTGGCCGCCTGGTGGCTGCTCGGGCACACCCGGGTCGGCATGGTGGTCCGGGCGGCCACCGAACGCCCCGAGCTGACCCGGGCGTTCGGTATCGACGTCGGCCGGTGGATCACGCCGGTGTTCGGGTTCGGCATCGCCCTCGCGGCCCTGGCCGGGGTGCTGGCCGCCCCGATGCGCGCGGTCAACCCGCTGATGGGCGCCGACCTGATCATCGTGGTCTTCGCGGTGGTGGTGATCGGCGGACTCGGGTCCATCTTCGGGTCGGTGGCCGCCGGCTTCGGCATCGGCCTGATCCAGGCATGGGGCGAGGCGTACCTGTCGGACTGGCCGATCCTGTCCCAGACGATCGTGTTCATCGTGATGGCCGTGGTGCTGCTCTGGCGGCCGGCCGGGCTGTTCGGCCGAGAGGAGGCACCGGCGTGACCACCCTGGTCGACGACCCCACCCCGGGCACCGCGAAGCGGCCCCCGTCCGCGTTGGCCGCCGCCGGCCGCGCCCCCCGCTGGCTGCGGTACGCGCTGCTCGCCGTCGGTCTGGCCGTGGCGTTCTGGCTGCCCAACGGGCTGTACCCGGCGGTCGCCGTGGACATCCTCTGCTGGGCGCTGTTCGCCGTCTCGGTGGACCTGCTGCTCGGCTACACCGGGCTGATGTCCTTCGGGCACGCCGCGTTCTGGGGCACCTCGGCGTACGTCACCGGGCTGGTCGCCATCCACCTCGGCCTGCCGTTCCCGGCGGCGGTGCTGCTCGGCGCGCTGGCCGCCGCCGCGCTCGCGGTGCCGATCGGGTACCTGGCGGTGAGCCGTACCGGCATCTACTTCGCCATGGTCACCCTGGCGTTCGCCCAGATGGTCTACTACATCGCCAACGAGTGGCGCTCGGTCACCCGGGGCGAGAACGGCCTCCAGGGCGTACCGAGGGACCTGTTCGGCCTGGACCTCACCGACGACTACTGGTTCTACTACGCGGCGCTGCCGATCGTGCTGCTCGGGCTGGCCGCCGCCTGGCGGATCGTGCACTCGCCGTTCGGGCGGGTGCTGGTCGGCATCCGGGACAACCCGGCCCGGGCCCGCGCGCTCGGCTACCCGGTCCGCCGGTACAAGCTCACCGCGTTCGTGCTCTCCGGGTTCCTCGCCGGGCTCGGTGGCGGCCTGTTCGCCGTCGGGCACCGGTTCGTCTCGCTGGACACCCTGCACTGGACCACCTCCGGCAAGGCGGTGATCGTGGTGGTACTCGGCGGCATCGGCACCCTGTGGGGCGGGGTGCTCGGCGCGGCCGTGCTGGTCCGGCTGGAGGACTGGCTGTCGTTCTCCGGCTTCGAGGCGATCGGCCTGGTCACCGGCGGCATCTTCGTCGTCGTCGTGCTGGTGTTCCGGCGCGGCATCTGGGGTTCGGTGGCCGCGCTCGCCGTCCGCTGGCGGACCCGCCGCCGGGAATGAGCACCCGCTGACCGCATCCGTTCCGGCCGGTCCGGGCGAACCCCCTGGTAGAGATCGTCTACCAGGGGGTGCGTGTCGGTGTCGGGCCAACGGATACCGGGCGAGGTGGCGGAGACGGCGCGCAAGCGCCTCGCCGCCGCCGCCGAGGACCTGGACAGCAACCGGGTCGCCGGGCTGCTCATGGAACTTGCCGGCCAGTCGGGGGTCGGGCCGGTGTGGGACGAGGTCTGTGTGCCGCTGCTGACCGGGCAGGCCGGCCGGAGCGCGCCGGAGGTGGCCGTCGAGCATGCCCTCTCCGAGGGCATCCGGACCGGGCTGGACGTGCTGCACCGTTCGCCCCGGGCCCCGCTGCCGCCCAGCGGGGTGCTGCTCGCCGGAGCCGAACAGGAGCACCACTGCCTGGGGCTGCACGTGCTGGCCGCCGCACTGCGGGAACAGCGGCGCGGCGCGCTGCTGCTCGGCCCGGCGCTGCCCTGGGCGGCGCTGAGCAGCGCCGTGCGCCGGGCCCGCCCGCACACCGTGATCGTCTGGTCGCAGACCCCGGTCACCGGACGCGCCTACCGCCTGGTCCGGCTGGGCCGGGACTTTCCCGCCGTCCGGGTCTTCGGCGCCGGGCCGGGCTGGATCGAGGAACTGCCCGCGCCGGCGGCCCGGCTCACCTCGCTGACGGCCGCCGCCGCCGTCTGCCAACTGCCGTCCTGACCCCGGCCGGCGGATCAGCGGTCGGTCCGGTGCACGTTCTCAGCGGGCGGGGTCGCGGAGCCGGTGCAGGCGCAGCGCGAGCTGCACCTCCAGCGCCCGCTCGGGCCGCTGCCAGTCCGCGCCGAGCAGCTGCCCGACCCGGTCCAGCCGCTGGGTGACCGTGTTGACGTGCACGTGCAACTGCTCGGCGGCCCGGGCCAGGCTCCCACCCACCCCGAAGTACGCCTCCAGCGTCCGCACCAGCGCGGTGCCCCGCCGCGCGTCGTAGTCCACCACCGGGCCGACCGTGTCGGTGAGGAACCGGGCCACGTCCCGGTCACCCCGGTCGGAGACCGCGCCCAGCAGCAGCCCGACGAAGCCCAGCTCGGCGGTGCTCGCCCCCTGCCCGGTGCGGCCCAGCGCGCCGAGCGCGGTCAGGCAGCGGTCCGCCTCCCGGAACGTGGTCGCCAGCGACGCCGGCCCGGTGGCCGGGCCGCTCGCCCCGGCGGTCACCGGCCGGCCGGTCACCCGGGACAGGTCCCGGGCCACCGCCCGCGCCGCCGTGCCGGCGTCGGAGCCCGGCAGCATCAGCACCACCCGACCGTCCCGCGCCGCGGCCAGGCCACCCCGGGTCGAGGCGTACGTGGTGGCCCAGGAGAGCACCCGCTGCCGGGCCTGCCCGGTCGCGGCGATCGCGTCGTCGCCCACCGCCACCAGCACGTGCGGGGCGTCCAGGTCCACGCCGAGCCGTCGGCCCCGGCTGCGCAGCGCCTCCGGGTCGGCGACCGGCCGGGCGATCAGGTCGTCGAGCAGCTCACCCCGGACCCGGCCCTCGGCCTCGGCGACGGTCCGCCGGAACAGCAGCAGCAGCGCGGTGACCAGGGCGGCCCGCTCCAAGATCCGCTGGTCGGCGTCGACCAGTTCGTCGTCGGAGCGCAGCACCAGCGCGCCCAGGTTCTCCGCGCCGGCCACCACCGCGGCGTACCAGAGCCGGCCCCGACGCACGCTGCGCCCCTCGGTCCGGGACGCGGCCACCGCCTCCACCATGTCGGTGCGTTCCGGCTCGTCGATCGCCCCGACCCGGGCCAGCAGCCGGCCCTCGGCGTCCAGCGCCAGCAGCGCGCCGCCGAGCACGTCGGTGACCGCCGCCGCCACGTCCTCCACCCCGCCGCCGCGCAGCACCAGCGCGGTCATCCGGTCGTGGGCCGCCGCCGCCCGCTCCACCGACGCGCTGTGCGCCCGGATGGTGGTGTTCGCCGCCGACAGTTCGGCCAGCGCGGCCCGGGTCTCGGCCAGCAGCCGGGCGGTGTCGATCGCCACCGCGGCGTGCGCGGCGAGCGAGACCAGCAGCGCCACCTCCTCCCGGGCGAACGGACGGGCGGACCGGTTCGCCGCGTACAGCACGCCGATCGAGGTGGAGCCGAGCCGCAGCGGCACCCCGAGGATCGCCACCAGGCCCTCCTCGCGTACCCCGGCGTCGATCTCCCCGGTGTGGTGGAACCGCTCGTCCTCGTCGTAGTTCGCGGTGACGTACGGGGTACCGGACTGGGCGACCAGCCCGCCCAGGCCCGCCCCCATCGGCAGCCGCAGCCGCTGGAACCGGGCGGAGACCGACCCGTCGGTGACCCGCATGTACGTGTCGCCCCGGTCGTCGTCGTTGAGCGTCATGTACGCCACGTCCGCGCCGAGCAGGTTCCGGGCCCGGTGCACGATGGCCCGCAGCACGTCGTCGGAGTCGCGCAGCCCGGCCAGGTCGCTGGCGGTGTCGTACAGCCCGGACAGTTCGGTCTCCCGCCGGCGGCGGCGTTCCAGCAGCGCCCGGACCCGCAGCGCGACCACCTTGGCCTGCTCCAGTTCGGCGATCCGGTCGGCGGGCAGGCCGGCGGAGCGGGCGGCCACCAGCGGCCCCTCGAACTCGACCGCCGCGGCCTCCCGGGCGAGCAGCTCCAGGAACTCGATCGGCGACGACATGACCGACATTGTGCGGGTCACCTCTAGTTCGCCGTCCAGCCCCCGTCGAGGGCGATGGACGAGCCGGTGATGAAGGCGGCCGGCGGCGAGCACAGGTACGCCACCAGTTCGGCGACCTCCTCCGGCTCGATCAGCCGCTTGATCGCCGCCCGGGCCAGCATGATCTTCTCGATCACCTCGTCCTCGCCGATGCCGTGCCGGGCCGCCTGGTCGGCGATCTGGCTCTCCACCAGCGCGGTCCGCACGTACGCCGGGTTGACGCAGTTGGCGGTCACCCCGTGTGCCGCCCCCTCCAACGCGACGACCTTGGAGAAGCCCTCCAGCGCGTGCTTGGCCGACACGTACGCCGACTTGTACGCCGAGGCGCGCAGCCCGTGCACCGAGGAGATGTTGACGATCCGGCCCCAACCGCGCGCGTACATGTACGGCAGCGCCTTGCGCACGATCAGGAACGGCGCCTCCACCATCACCCGATGCAGGTGGGAGAAGCGTTCGACCGGGAACTCCGGCACCGGCGCGACGTACTGGAGGCCGGCGTTGTTGACCACGATGTCCACCTCGGCGTCCAGCCGGTCCACCGCGTCCGGGTCGGCCAGGTCGACGCCCTCGGCCCGCCCGCCGGCCTCGGCGGCGACCGCCTTGGCCGCCTCGACGTTGCGGTCCACCACCTGCACCGCCGCCCCGGCGGCGGCCAGCCGCAGCGCGCACGCCCGGCCGATGCCACTGCCACCACCGGTCACCAGCGCGGTACGACCGGTGAGGTCGACCTGTACGACATGGGGGAACGCCACGGGTTCAGCCGTCATGGCGCAGAAGTTACGAGGTGTGTGGCCGACGGCACATGGTTCGCCCGCACATACTCCGTACCCCGGCTATGTGGACCTGCGGATGGGCCGGCGTGTCCCCGCGACCGGTCGTCGGAGCTGGCAAGTAGGGTGTCGAACACACGTACTGCCGGTGGCTCGGGGAGGAGGCGGCGTGCGGGTGCTGGGCGTCGACCCGGGGCTGACCCGGTGCGGGGTCGGCGTGGTCGAGGGCGTCCCCGGGCGGCCCTGCACGCTGGTCGCGTACACGGTGGTCCGCACCGACCCCGACGACGAGCTGCCGCACCGGCTGCTGCTGCTGGACCGGGCACTGACCGAGCTGGTCGCCGAGCACCGTCCGGAGAGCGTCGCGGTGGAGCGGGTGTTCAGCCAGCACAACGTCCGGACGGTGATGGGCACCGCCCAGGCCAGCGGGATCGCCGTGCTGGCCGGCGCGCGGGCCGGGCTGCCGGTGCAGACGTACACCCCCAGCGAGGTGAAGGCGGCGATCACCGGGTCGGGGGTCGCGGACAAGGCGCAGATGACCGCCATGGTGACCCGGCTGCTGCGGCTGGCCGAGCCGCCCAAGCCGGCCGATGCCGCCGACGCCCTCGCCCTGGCCATCTGCCACGTCTGGCGGGGCGGTACCCGCTCGAAGCTGGCCGCCGCCGCCGACCGGGTCCGACGAGGAGGAGCACGATGATCGCCAGCGTGCGCGGCACGGTGACCGCGACCGGCCCGGACCACGCGGTGGTGGAGGTCGGCGGGGTGGGCCTCGCCGTGCAGTGCGCCCCCGGCACCCTGGCCGAGCTGCGGGTCGGCCAGCAGGCCCGGCTCGCCACCAGCCTGGTGGTCCGGGAGGATTCGCTCACCCTGTACGGCTTCGCCGACGACGACGCCAAGGCACTGTTCGAGCTGCTCCAGACGGCCAGCGGGGTGGGGCCCCGGCTGGCCCAGGCGGTGCTCGCGGTGCACACCCCGGACGCGGTGCGCAAGGCCATCGCCAACGCCGACACCGCCGCGCTGACCCGGGTGCCCGGGATCGGCAAGAAGGGTGCCGAGCGCCTGGTGCTGGAGCTGCGGGACCGGATCGGCCCGGTCGCGGTGGGCGCCGACGGCGCGGCCGGGGTGACCACCGGGGCGTGGCCCGAGCAGGTCCGCCAGGCGCTGGTCGGGCTGGGCTGGACGGCGGGCCAGGCCGACCAGGCGGTGGCCGCCGTGGCGGAGACGATCGACGGGCCGACCCCGCCGGTGCCGGTCCTGCTCAAGCAGGCCATCCGACTCCTGGGCCGGACGAGGTGAGCGGCGTGCGGCCGGTGGGCGGCGACGTCGTGGCGGGGCCGGCATGACCGGCGACGGCCTGATCTCGGCGTACGCGCAGGACGCCGAACGGGACCTGGAGGTGAGCGTCCGGCCGAAGCGGCTGGCCGAGTTCATCGCCCAGGACCGGGTCCGCGACCAGCTCGACCTGCTGCTCCAGGGGGCGATGCGGCGCGGCTCCCCACCTGACCACATCCTGCTGTCCGGGCCGCCCGGCCTGGGTAAGACCAGCCTGGCCAACATCGTCGCCGCCGAGCTGGGCTCCGGCATCCGGGTGACCAGCGGCCCGGCCATCGAACGCTCCGGCGACCTGGCGGCGATCGTGACCAGCCTCGCCGAGGGCGACGTGCTGTTCATCGACGAGATTCACCGGATCGCCCGGCCGGCGGAGGAGCTGCTCTACAGCGCCATGGAGGACTTCCGGGTCGACGTGGTGGTCGGCAAGGGGCCGGGGGCCACCGCCATCCCGCTCGACGTGGAGCCGTTCACCCTGGTCGGCGCGACCACCCGGTCCGGTCTGCTGACCGGCCCGATGCGGGACCGGTTCGGCTTCGTCGCCCACCTGGACTTCTACTCCCCGACGGAGCTGGAGGCGCTGCTGCACCGGTCGGCCCGCATCCTCGGCGTGCCGATCACCCCCGACGGGGCCGCCGAGATCGCCGGCCGGTCCCGGGGCACCCCCCGGATCGCCAACCGGCTGCTGCGCCGGGTGCGCGACTTCGCCGAGGTCCGGGCCGACGGGGTGGTCACCGTGGAGACCGCCCGGGCCGCGCTGACCGTGTACGACGTGGACGCCCTCGGGCTGGACCGCCTCGACCGGGCGGTGCTGACCGCGCTGGTGGACACGTTCCGGGGTGGCCCGGTGGGGCTGTCGACCCTGGCGGTGGCGGTCGGCGAACAGTCGGACACGGTGGAGGAGGTCTGCGAGCCGTTCCTGGTACGGGCCGGGCTGCTGGCCCGTACGCCTCGGGGCCGGGTGGCGACCGAGGCGGCCTGGCATCATCTGGGGCGTACCCCGCCGAATGGTACATTTGGCGGCGGTACCCCTCCCGTGCCCGATCTCTTCTCCGTCGAGCCTGATCAGCCGTGATGTGAACGTGATGCATGCGGCGTTCGGCGTTCCCAGGTGCAGGGATTAGACTCGCGCCGGTCTGTACAGGACGTGAGAACACGCCTCCGCTCCGACGCCCCCCGGCGTGCCGGAGGCCAATGGGAAGGTCTTCACCGTGTTTTACGCAGCAGAGGGCGGTGGGGGAGCCGGCGGTCTGACGCCGATCCTCATGATCGCTCTGCTCTTCGGCGTCATGTACTTCATGATGATCCGCCCCCAGCAGAAGCGCCGCAAGGAAGCCGAGTCGATGCAGTCCTCGCTCGCCCCGGGCGACGAGGTGGTCACCATCGGCGGGCTCTACGGGACGGTCACCCGGGTCGACGACGACACGGTGAGCCTCGAGGTCGCCCCGGGCGTCGAGACCCGGTACGCCCGCCCGGCCGTCGCCCGCGTGGTCGCCAAGGCCGACAAGGGCGAGCCGACCGAGTCGGTCATCGAGGACACCCCGGTCAAGGAGTGACTCCGCGCGCCGGAAGGGGCTGCGCGCGGATCGAAACAAGTGGATAGTAGGTCGACGCTCGGTGTCGACCCGGGCAGGACCAGCCGGCCGGTGCACCCCGTCGCCGCGTCCTGACCGGGTCGGCACCCGACGGCGACCCGGAAAACGCGTGGCCGGGTCGGCCGGCCCGACACCCGCCGCCTACCACCAGCGGCGCGACCGCACAGGGAGACAGGACAGCCGTGGCACCACCTCAGGGACAGATGCGTCCGGGACGGCAACTCGCCGTGCTCGGCGTCATCTTCGTCGTCCTCTATCTTTTGGTGTTCTTCGCGGGCGGGGCCAGCGGTGGCTGGAAGGACCGGCTCGAGCCCAAGCTCGGCCTGGACCTGGTCGGCGGCACCCGGCTCACGCTCGAGGCGACCAACACCATCGACGGTCGTCCGCCGAGTGCGGAGAGCCTCGAAGAGGCCCGCCGGATCATCGAGAACCGGGTCAACGGGCTCGGGGTCGCCGAAGCCGAGGTGGTCACCGAGGGCAACCGGAACATCGTCATCTCGCTGCCCGGTGAGAACCGGGACCTGACCGAGGTCGGCACCGCCGCCGAACTGCGGTTCCGCAAGGTCCTCAAGGTCACCGACGGCAGCGGCGCGACCGCCACCCCGCCGTCGGCCACCCCGGCACCGTCCGGCAGCCCCGCCCCGTCCGGCAGCCCGGCCGCCTCGCCCAGCGCATCGGCGCGGGCCACCGCGTCACCGAGCGCGGGCGGTCAGGGCGGCGGTGCGCCCGCCCCCAGCGCCACCCCTGCCCCGAGCGCGTCGGCCAGCGCCGCCCCGGCCCCGAGCGCCAGCGCCGAGCCGGTGCCGCAGGGCATCGAGGAGCAGCGCAAGGCCGTCGAGCAGAAGGTCGGCGCCGCCGCCTGGCAGGCCGCCAACGGCCTCCAGGCCCCGGCCGACGTCAGCGCCGACCCGACGCTGGCCGAGCGGCTGAAGCCGTTCGGCACGCTCACCCCGCGCGAGATCGCGGTGCTGCCGGCGAACATGCAGTTCAACGTGCCGACCATCACCTGCGAGCAGCTCGACGACCGGCCGGCCGGCTCGATCAACGACGAGAAGCAGCAGGCGGTGGCCTGTGAGACCGGCGCGAAGTACCTGCTCGACGTCGCGAAGGTGCTCGGCACCGACGTCGACGACGCCAACCCGGCCCTGGACCAGACCGGCCAGTGGGTGGTCAGCCTGAACTTCACCGGTGACGGCCAGTCCAAGTGGACCGCGCTGACCCGGGAGGCGTTCAACAACGAGGGCCAGGCGTGTGACGCCTCCGCGCTCGGCCAGGACGGCAAGTGCCGGGTGGCGGTCGTGCTGGACAACAACGTGATCTCCTCGCCGGAGATCCAGGGCGTGCTCACCGGTGACTCGCAGATCACCGGCAGCTTCAACAACCGGACCGCCACCGAGCTGTCCAGCCAGCTCCGCTACGGCGCGCTGCCGGTCACCTTCGAGCCGCAGGAGCAGCAGAACGTCTCCGCCACCCTGGGTGAGAGCCACCTGCGCGCCGGTCTGCTCGCCGCCGGTATCGGCATGGCGCTGGTCATCATCTACGCGTTCTTCTACTACCGGCTGCTCGGCTCGGTGATCTTCCTGAGCCTGGTGCTGTCCGCGCTGCTGGTCTTCGGCGCGCTGGTCTACCTGGGCCGGCAGATCGGCTTCACGCTGACCCTCGCCGGCATCGCCGGCATGATCGTCTCACTCGGTGTGGCGGCGGACTCGTTCGTCATCTACTTCGAGCGGCTCAAGGACGAGATCCGCGAGGGCCGCAGCCCGCGCAGCGCGGTGCCGCGCGCCTGGGTCCGGGCCCGCCGGACGATCATCTCGGCGAACGCCATCACCATCCTGTCGGCCGTGGTGCTCTACATCGTCTCGGTCGGCGCGGTGAAGGGCTTCGCGTTCGCCCTGGGGCTGGCCACCGTGCTCGACCTGGTGGTGGTGTTCCTCTTCCGACACCCGATCATGACGATGTTCGCCCGGACCCGGGCGTTCCTGTCCCCACGGGTCAGCGGTCTGGGCCGGGTGCTCCCCGCCAAGGGCACCGAGCAGGCGTCCACCCGCAACCCGCGCGCCAAGGAGGCCTGAGATGGCAAAGAGTGGTCTGGCGAACCGGCTCTACCGGGGCGAGGCCGGTCTCGACATCGTCGGCCGCCGCAAGGTCTGGTTCACCGTCGCCGGCGTGCTGGTCCTGCTGGCGATCCTCAGCTTCGCGCTGCGCGGTTTCAGCCTGGGCATCGAGTTCAGCGGCGGTAACTCCTTCCAGGTGCCGGCCAGCGTCGGCACCCTGGAGCAGACCGAGGACAAGGTCAGGGACGCGCTGGCCGGCCCGGGTGGCGGGGCCGAGCTGGTCACCGCCCAGGAGGTCGGCGGTCCGAGCGGCGACTTCTACGAGCTGCGCACCTCGACGCTGGACGCCGGGGAGTCCGAGGCGGTGAAGCTCGCGCTCGCCGAGGACTTCGGACTCAACCCGGACCAGATCAGCGCCAACCAGGTCAGCGAGGCGTGGGGCAGCCAGGTCACCTCCCGGGCCCTGCTCGGTCTGGTGATCTTCGTGGCGCTGGTCACCCTGTACCTGATCCTGCGGTTCGAGTGGCGGATGGCCGCCGCCGCGGTCGCCTCGCTCTTCCTGAACCTGATCATCACCGCCGGCATCTACTCCGCCGTCGGCTTCGAGGTCACCCCGTCCACGGTGATCGGTTTCCTCACCATTCTCGGCTTCGCGCTGTACGACGTGGTGGTGGTCTTCGACAAGGTGCAGGAGAACACCCGGGGGATCACCGCCAGCAACAACCAGACGTACGGGGAGGCGGCCAACCTGGCCGTCAACCAGAGCCTGATGCGGTCGCTGAACACCTCGGTGGTGGCGCTGCTGCCGGTCGGTGGTCTGCTCTTCATCGGTGCCGGCCTGCTCGGCGCGGGCACCCTGAAGGACCTCGGCCTGGTGCTCTTCGTCGGTATGGCGGTGGCCTTCCTGACGTCGATCTCGCTGGCCACCCCGCTGCTGGTGCTGCTGAAGAACCAGGAGCCCCGGATCCAGGCGCACAACAAGCGCATCCTGGCCCGGCGGGGCGCGATCGCCCGGGGCGAGGTGACCCCGAAGGGCACCCCGAAGGCCGCCACCGAGGGCGACGAGCCGGTCGACCCGGAGCAGGCGGCCCTGGCCGGCGTGGCCCCGAAGGTGGGTGCCCGACCGGCCGGCAAGCGGCCGACCGGCGCCCGCGGCGGCCGGCCGGCCGGTGGCGGCGGCAGCCGTCCCGGCGGCAAGCGCCGCTGACCCGAACCGGCGGCCAGGTCCGCTGACCGCCAGGGTGGGACACACCGCCCACCCGCCGACAACCGGCATCCCGGCGTCCGCCATGCTGTGCGAGCAGCATGGCGGACGCCGCGTCGTCGAGGGGGACAAAACGTGACCGAGACCCACACCACCGGGGTACGCGGAGACAGCGGTCCGGCCGTCGCCGAACTGGTGGCCGGTCGGGTGCTCGACGTGCCGGACTTCCCGAAACCGGGCATCGTGTTCAAGGACCTGATGCCGCTGTTTGCCGACGGCGACGTGTTCCGCGAGGTGATCGACGGCATCGTGGCCCACCACGGGCGGGAGAACTTCGACGTGGTGGCCGGGATCGAGGCGCGCGGGTTCGTGGTGGCCGCCGCCATCGCGTACGCCACCGGGGTCGGGGTGGTGCCGGTCCGCAAGGCGGGGAAGCTGCCCCGGGCCACCCACACCGCCTCCTACGCCCTGGAGTACGGCGAGGCCACCCTGGAGGTGCACCAGGACGCGTTCACCGCCGGGCACCGGGTCCTGGTGGTCGACGACGTGCTGGCCACCGGCGGGACCGCCGAGGCCACCCTCGACCTGGTCGAGCGGGCCGGCGGCACGGTGGCCGGGTTCACCGTCCTGCTGGAGCTGGGTTTCCTCGGTGGCCGGGCGAAGCTCGCCCCGCGTCCCGTCCATGCCCTGCTGACCGTTTGATCCGTCGGCCTGCGGGGTGACCCGGCGCGGGCCGGCCGGGGGAGCGGCACGGGATCGACCCGGCGGGTAGCATTGCCCTTTGCTGACCGGGCGGCCGTGGGTCACCCGGCCCGGCAGGTCAGCCGTCCGGTGACGGGCGGCTCGTTTCCGGCGAACGGTGAGGGAGGCCGGTGTCCCACGATGTCGTTCCTCCGGTGGAGGGCACGGTGTACCCGACAGGCGACGCGGACAGCTCGACGACCATCGACCGTACCGGTGCCGGGGCAGTGGGTGTGCCGGGTGACGGCGTCGGCCCGGCCGGCCCCGACGGGGCGGTCCGACCGACGACCGGTGCCCCGGTGACCGGTGCCGCTCTGGCCCCCCTGGTGGATCCAGCTCCGGCCGACGAGTCCGACGCGGCCTCGGGCGGCGGGTTCCCCACCGGTCGACGGGTCCGGGCCCGCCTGGCCCGGTTCAACGCGCCCTGGCAGACCTCGCAGGTCAGCGAGGTGCTGGAGCCGCTGATCTCGTGCCACCGGGAGAACCACCCGAAGGCCGACGCCCGGCTGCTCCAGCGCGCCTTCGACATGGCCGCCCGCTGGCACTCCGGGCAGTACCGCAAGTCCGGTGACCCCTACATCACCCACCCGCTGGCGGTCGCCACCATCCTGGGCAACCTGGGCATGGACACCACCACGCTGGTGGCGGCGCTGCTGCACGACACCATCGAGGACACCGAGTACACCCTGGACCAGATGAAGACCGACTTCGGCGGCGAGGTGGCGCTGCTGGTCGACGGGGTGACCAAGCTCGACAAGGTCAAGCTCGGCGACGCCGCCAAGGCGGAGACCATCCGCAAGATGGTGGTGGCGATGGCGAAGGACCCGCGGGTGCTGGTCATCAAGCTCGCCGACCGGCTGCACAACATGCGTACGCTCTCCTTCCTGCCCGCGCCGAAGCGGGAGCAGAAGGCGAAGGAGACGCTGGAGATCCTCGCCCCGCTGGCGCACCGCCTCGGTATGAACACCATCAAGTGGGAGCTGGAGGACCTCGCCTTCGGCACCCTGTTCCCGAAGCGGTACGAGGAGATCCAGCGGCTGATCGGCGAGCACCAGCCGCAGCGGGAGGCGCTGCTGCGCCAGGTCACCCAGAAGGTGCAGACCGACCTGAAGGCCGCCAAGATCAAGGCGGAGACCACCGGCCGGCCGAAGCACCTGTACTCGATCTACCAGAAGATGATCGTGCGGGGCCGCGACTTCAACGACATCTACGACCTGGTCGGGGTACGGATCCTGGTCGACACGGTGCGGGACTGCTACGCCGCGCTGGGCGTGATCCACGCGAACTGGCAGCCGGTGCCGGGCCGGTTCAAGGACTACATCGCGATGCCCAAGTTCAACATGTACCAGTCGTTGCACACGACGGTCATCGGGCCCACCGGCAAGCCGGTCGAGATGCAGATCCGCACGTACGCGATGCACCGCACCGCCGAGTTCGGCATCGCCGCGCACTGGAAGTACAAGGAGCACAAGGGCACCCAGATCGTCGGCCCGCCCGCGCACATCGACGAGATGACCTGGCTGCGCCAACTGCTGGACTGGCAGCGGGAGGCCGCCGACCCGAGCGAGTTCCTCGACGCGCTGCGCTTCGACCTGTCCAGCCAGGAGGTGTACGTCTTCACCCCGAAGGGTGACGTCATCCCGCTGCCGACCGGGTCGACGCCGGTGGACTTCGCGTACGCGGTACACACCGAGGTCGGGCACAAGTGCATCGGGGCGCGGGTCAACGGCAAGCTGGTGCCCCTCGAATCGACGCTGTCCAACGGCGACGTGATCGAGATCTTCACCTCGAAGTCCGACACCGCCGGCCCCACCCAGGACTGGCTGGGCTTCGTCAAGAGCCCCCGGGCCCGTACCAAGATCCGCCAGTACTTCAACAAGGAACGGCGTGAGGAGGCGATCGAGGCCGGCAAGGACGCGATCGTCAAGGCGATGCGCAAGCAGGGCATGCCGTTGCAGCGGATGCTCACCCCGGACGCGCTGATGACCATCGCCCGGGACCTGCACCTGGCCGACGTCGCCTCGCTCTACGCCGCCGTCGGCGACAGCCAGGTCTCCGCGCAGTCCGTGGTGCAGAAGCTGATGGCCACGTACGGCGGCGAGGAGGGCGCGGTCGAGGACATCGCCGAGACCGCCGTGGCGACCCGTCCGCCGCGCAGCCGGGCCGCCAGCCACGACCCGGGCGTGGTGGTCCGGGGGGTCAGCGACGTCTGGATCAAGCTGGCCCGGTGCTGCACGCCGGTGCCGCCGGACACCGTCTTCGGGTTCGTCACCCGCTCCGGCGGGGTGAGCGTGCACCGGGACGACTGCGCCAACGCCGAGGACCTCAAGGCGCAGCAGGAGCGGGTGGTCGAGGTGAGCTGGAAGCTCACCAGCGCGTCGACGTTCCTGGTGGCGATCCAGGTGGAGGCCCTCGACCGGCACAAGCTGCTGGCCGACGTGACCCGGGTGCTCTCCGAGGAGCGGGTGAACATCCTCTCCGCCACGGTCACCACCACCCGGGACCGGGTGGCGGTGAGCCGGTTCAGCTTCGAGATGGCCGACCCGAAGCACCTGGGCCACCTGCTGGCCGCGGTCCGCAAGGTCGACGGTGTCTTCGACGCGTACCGGGTCACCTCGGGCGCCTGAGCAAAGCGAAAGGGGCCCGCCGGCAGCTGCCGGCGGGCCCCTTTGTCGGGTCGGGTCAGCGGATCACTTCTGGATCTCGCTCATGGTGATCTTCTTGATGATGGTCTCCGTCTTCGGGTGACCACCCCCGGCCTGCTGGGCGAACGCGTTGTCGTGCCCGGCCGCGCCGACCTTCTTCACGATGTCCATGCCCTCGGTGATCTTCCCGAGCACGGTGTAGGCCGGGTCGAGCTGCGAGTCGCCGTACACGATGAAGAACTGGCTGCCGGTGCTGCCCGGCTGCCCGGAGTTGGCCATCGCGATGACGCCCTCCGGGTACGGGGGGCGCTCGTCGGTGGGCAGGTTCTCCTCGGCGAACCGGTACTGCGGGCCGCCGGTGCCGTCGGTGTCCCGGTAGCCCTTGCCGGTGGCGCTCGGGTCACCGCACTGCAGCACCTTGAGCCCCTCGGTCACCAGCCGGTGGCACTTCGTGTTGTCGAAGAAGTTCTTGCTGGCCAGGTGGGTGAAGCTGGCCGCCGTGCAGGGCACGTCGGCGAGGTTGAGCCGGGCGGTGATCGGGCCCAGGTTGGTGTCGATGGTCATCGTCTGGGTGCCCACGTTCGGCTGCTGCGTCCCGGGCAGGCCGACGTCCTTGGTCTGCGGGGTCCGCTGCTCGGCCGGGGCCTCGTTCCACACGCAGAGGGACGTACCGGACGCGGCGGTGGTGTCGGTGGCCTTGTCGTCGTCACCGAGGCTCGCGACGAGCCACACCGTGCCGGCGACGACGAGCAGCAGGGCCGCCCCGGCTCCGACGATCGCCTGAACCTGCCGGCGCTTACGGGCCCTGGCCGCACGCTCGGCCATCTCCCGCTCGAGTCGGGCCCGCGCCGCCGCGCGCTGCCGCTCTTTCGTGGACGTCACGGTCACTCCTCGTCATGTATGTCGGCGGCCCGCTGCCGCTTCTGGTGGGTCGGGTGGGGCGCTCCGGTCAGCCGGCGCTCGGCGAGGCCGACGGCGCACCGGCCGCCGGGCTGCTCGGCGCGGGGGCCGGCTCCGGCGCCGTTGCCGGCTCGCCGACGGTGAGGCTCTGGATCACCACGTCGGTCTTCGGCTTGACCTTCGCCCCGGAACCATTGTCCACGGTCTCGAGCTTGCCGACCTTCTCGACCACGTCGAGCCCGCCGGTGACCTTCCCGATCACGGAATAGGCCGGCTGAGCCGGGTTGGCGTCCTTGAAGAAGATCAGGAACTGGCTGCCGTTGGCGCCCGGCGGGTTGGCGATCATCGCCACGGTGCCCTTCGGGTACGCGGGCGGCTGACCGGCCGCCGGGCTGGGCGACGGGGCGGCCGGGACGTTCTCGTCGTAGAACGTGTAGGTGGGGCCGCCCAGGTCGGTGCCGCTGGGGTCGCCGCAGCGCAGCGCGCCCTCGGTGGTGATCTCGTGGCAGGTGGTGTTGTCGTAGAACGACCGGCTGGCCAGGTGGGCGATGCTCGCGGCGGCGCACGGCGCGGCGGCCAGGTCCAGCTCGACGGTGATCGGGCCGCCCTGGTTGGTGGTGACCGTCATCGGCCGGGTGCCGGAGGTGGGCAGCCCCTTGGTCTCCGGGGTACCGACGTCCTTGAGGTTGGCGTTGCCCTCGGTGTTCTGCGGGGTCCACGCGCAGACGTCCGGTGCGGCCTGGTTGTCCTCCGGGTCGCGGTCGAAGCCGCCGAGGGCCCACACCGAGCCGACCACGATCAGGACGAGCACCACCGCGGCACCGACGCCGGCCTGGATCTGCCGGCGACGCTTCACCCGGGCCGCCCGGCGGGCCATCTGCCGGTCGAGCTTCTCCCGTGCCAGCTTGCGCTGCCGGTCCCTGCTGGAAGCCACCCGCGCTCCCCTTCCTCTACCCTGGTCGTCATGGCGGACGGGCGCCGGTGCGCCCCGTCGTGCGCCGGTGCGCGTTCCTGGTGCGCACGTGCGCCACGCCACACGCCCGCCAGAGTGTACGGGTACCGACTGGGAATGTGGTGTACCAGGTCGGTCACCGGGGTTTATCGTCGGCTCTCACTGCCCGCGTCGGTGGGCCCACCCGGGGTGGCCGCGCCGTGGTCATGGTGTCCGCCCGGCTAGGCTGCTGCGAGAGGTACGACACCGACGACGAAAGGGGAGCGGACGTGTTCGTGGCCGGCTTTCCCGCGGACGCCTTCGGCACCAACTGCTACGTGGTCGCCACCGCGCCGGGGGAGCAGTGCGTGGTCGTCGACCCGGGCATCGGGGTGGTCGACCGGCTCGACGCCCTGCTGGCCGAGCACCGTCTGCATCCGGCCGCCGTGCTGCTCACCCACGGCCATCTCGACCACACCTTCTCGGTCGCCCCGGTCTGCGGCGCGCGGGGCATCACCGCGTACGTCCACCCGGCCGACCTGGAGCTGCTCGCCGACCCCGGCAAGGCCCTCTCCATGGACCTCAGCCAGCTCTTCGGGGGTCGCCTGCCGTACAGCGAGCCGGAGGACGTCGCCGAGCTGACCGACGGCGCGACCCTGGCCCTGGCCGGGCTGGAGATCACCGTCGACCACGCCCCGGGCCATACCGGCGGGTCGGTGCTGTTCCGGTTGCCCGGCGCCGGCTCGCCCTTCGAGGCGGAGCAGATCTGCCTCTCCGGTGACGTGCTGTTCGCCGGCTCGATCGGCCGTACCGACCTGTGGGGCGGCAGCATGCCCGCGATGGTGACCAGCCTCCGGGAGAAGATCCTCCCGCTGGCCGACGACACCGTCGTGCTGCCCGGCCACGGCCCCGCGACCACCATCGGTCGGGAGCGCGCGAGCAACCCGTACCTCATCGAGGTCGCCGGTGACGGCGGCGCGCGCCCGGCACCCACCCGCGGCTGGTAGTACCCCGCCCGCGCGGCGCGCGGGCCTCTCGACGTCACCCGGCACGCGGCGCGTCCCGGGAGTTCAAGGAGCATCGATGAGCAAGCCCACGCCCATCTCCGGGTTCCCGGAGTGGACGCCGTCCCAGCGCATGATCGAGCAGTACGTGCTGGACCGGCTCCGCGACACCTTCGAGCTGTACGGCTTCGCCCCGCTGGAGACCCGCGCGGTGGAGCCGCTGGACCAGCTGCTGCGCAAGGGGGAGACCTCCAAGGAGGTCTACGTGATCCGCCGGCTGCACGAGGAGGAGGGCGCCGCCCCGGCCGCCGACGACACCCTCGGCCTGCACTTCGACCTGACCGTGCCGTTCGCCCGGTACGTGCTGGAGAACGCCGGGAAGCTCCAGTTCCCGTTCCGCCGCTACCAGATCCAGAAGGTGTGGCGGGGCGAGCGCCCGCAGGAGGGCCGCTACCGGGAGTTCCTCCAGGCCGACATCGACATCGTGGACCGGGACACCCTGGCCGCGCACCACGAGGCGGAGATGCCGCTGGTGATCGGGGACGCCCTGCGCGGCCTGCCGATCCCGCCGGTGACCATCCAGGTCAACAACCGCAAGGTCTGCGAGGGCTTCTACCTCGGCCTGGGGCTGACCGACCCGGAGGCGGCGCTGCGCGCGGTGGACAAGCTCGACAAGATCGGCCCGGACCGGGTGGCCGCGCTGCTCGGCGAGACCGCCGGGGCGACCGAGACCCAGGCGCGGGCCTGCCTGGACCTGGCGGCGATCTCCGCGCCGGACGCCTCGTTCGCCGCCCGGGTCCGGGCGCTCGGGGTGTCCCACCCGCTGCTGGACGAGGGGATCGAGGAGCTGACCCGGGTGGTGGAGACCGCGGCGGCGCACGCCCCCGGGCTCTGCGTGGCCGACCTGCGGATCGCCCGGGGGCTGGACTACTACACCGGCACGGTCTACGAGACCCAGTTGCAGGGCTTCGAGCGGTTCGGCTCGATCTGCTCCGGCGGCCGGTACGACAACCTGGCCAGCTCGGGGGCGAACCGGTTCCCGGGGGTGGGCATCTCGATCGGGGTGAGCCGGCTGCTGGGCCTGCTGTTCGGGGCCGACCGGCTCACCGTGTCGCGCAGCGTGCCGACCTGCGTGCTGGTGGCGGTCCCGACCGAGGAGCGGCGGGCGGAGACGGACCGGATCGCCCAGGCGTTGCGCGGGCGGGGCGTCCCGTGCGAGGTGTCGCCGACGGCCGCGAAGTTCGGCAAGCAGATCCGGTACGCCGAGCGGCGCGGCATCCCGTACGTCTGGTTCCCCGGGGTCGACGGGGCTCCGGACGAGGTGAAGGACATCCGGACGGGTGAGCAGGTCAGCGCCGCCGCGGGGGAGTGGACGCCACCCCGGGCGGACCTGAAACCGCTGGTGGGCTGAGCCGGTTACTCGCGCGTACGGGTTAGAGTCCCTACGGTGGCGTAAGTTACGCCACCGTAGGGAGAAAGAACTCGTGACCGCCAGCACCGTACTCAGCCAGACCGCGCTGCTCCTCGAACTCGAGTCCGTCGTCGAGAAGAACCTGAACCGCCACCTCGGCGTGGCGAAGGAGTGGTTCCCGCACGAGTACGTGCCGTGGAGCGAGGGACGCACCTTCGACGGCCCGCTCGGTGGCGAGGCGTGGTCGCCGCAGGACTCGACGATTCCCGAGGTGGCCCGGACGGCGCTGATCGTCAACCTGCTCACCGAGGACAACCTCCCCTCGTACCACCACCAGATCGCGACCCTGTTCGGGCCGGACGGGGCCTGGGGGACCTGGGTGGGGCGGTGGACGGCGGAGGAGGGCCGGCACGGCACCGCGATCCGCGACTACCTCACGGTGACCCGGGCGGTGGACCCGGTGGCCCTGGAGCGGGCCCGGATGGTGCACATGACGGCCGGCTACTCCAACAACCACGACGACGAGGTGCTGCACACCCTGGCGTACGTGTCGTTCCAGGAGTTGGCCACCCGGATCTCGCACCGCAACACCGGCAAGCTCACCGGCGACCCGAGATGCGAGGCGCTGCTGGCCAAGGTGGCGGCGGACGAGAACCTGCACATGGTCTTCTACCGCAACCTGCTGGCCGCCGCGTTCGAGCTGGCCCCCGGTCAGGCGATGCGCGCGGTGGCCGACGTGCTGACCGACTTCCAGATGCCCGGCGTCGGCATCGACGGTTTCGCCCGCAAGTCGGTGGCGATCGCCCTGGCCGGCATCTACGACCTGCGTCAGCACCGCGACGACGTGGTGGTCCCGGTGCTGCGGCAGTGGGACGTGTTCAACGTCTCCGGGCTGGACGCCGACGGTGAGAAGGCCCGGGAGCTGATCGCCACCCACCTCGACGACCTGGAGCGGGCGGCGTCCCGGTTCGAGGAGAAGCGCGACGCCCGCGCGGCCCGACTCGCCGCCCGCTGAGGGGGCGGGGGCGGGCTCCGGCCGGCTCTGGTAGCGGAGGGGGCCGCCGCCCGACAGCGCCGGTCGGGGACGGGCCCGACCGGCAGTGGTCCTGCCGTCGGGCCGGACCCGCCGTGCCGTCCGGTGCGGCGGCGGTCGTGCCGGCCGGGTCAGGCGGGGGAGTGGGCCAGGTCGAACAGCAGACAGCTCGACGTGGCGTGGGCGACCAGGCGGCCGGCCGCGTCGGTCAGCCGGGCCTCGGCGAGGGCGGTCCGTCGCCCGCGTTGCAGCACGGTGCCCTCGCAGCGCAGCGTGCCCGATGCCACGGTGACCGCGCGGAGGAACTTCACGTTCAGGTCGAGCGAGGTGTAGCCGACGCCGGCGGGGAGCGTGGTGTGCACGGCGCACGCGGCGGCGGTGTCGAGCAACGTCGAGATGACCCCGCCGTGCACGGTGCCCAGCGGGTTGTAGTGGAACTCCTGTGGGGTCAGCTCGACGGCCACCCAACCCTCGGCGACGTCCATCCGGGCCATGTCCATCAGGTGCATGACCGGTGGCGCGGCCAGCTCGCCAGCGATCATCGCCTGGAGCAGTTCGAGACCGCCGCGTCGGCCGACGTGGGCGGCGTTGGCGGCCGGGTCCGACCAGGAGAAGGTACGGCTGCGTGTCGGGTCCTGGGTCTGTGTCACGGACCCAGCCTGGCAGCGCGTTGCTGCGTCTGTCAACGAGACCTAGCCTGGTCGGTATGAGACCCGAGGCACTGGACTGGTCGGTGGAGAACTGCACCATCGGCCGGGCGATGGCGATCCTCGGCGAGCGGTGGACCGTGGTGGTGCTCCGCGAGGTGTTCAACGGGGTGCGCCGCTTCGACGACATGCGGGTGCGCACCGGCATCCCCCGGCAGGTGCTCACCAACCGGTTGGCCGGCCTGGTCGCCCAGGGGGTGCTGCGCCGGGAGCCGTACCGGGAACCGGGTGCGCGGGTGCGCCACGAGTACCGGCTCACCCCGATGGGCCTCGACCTGTGGCCGGTGCTGGTGGCGGTGCTCGCCTGGGGGGACCGCTACCTGGCCGACCCGGAGGGATCGCCGTTGCGCGTCCGGCACCGTGACTGCGGCGCGGAGGTACAAGTCGAGCTGCGTTGCGCTGCGGGACACGAGGTGACCGAGCCGCGTGACCTGGTGCCCCGGCCGGGCCCCGGCGCGCGCCGGCGCGCCGACTGAGGCCGGCCGCGCCACGCGGGCGGGTGCGCGGCGGTCACCGCCCACCCGCCCGGCAGGCCGTCGTCACCAGCGGAAACCGGCGGCGTACGAGACGTTCGCCAGCACCTGCTGGCCGGCGGTGTTGGGGTGGAAGTAGTCCCAGCCGGAGAGCTGGCCGAGGGTGAACGGGTAGTTGAACACCGCGTTGCCGTCGAAGTCGCAGTTGCTGCCGTACGCGGCGCACGCCTGGGCGAGCTGGGTGTTGTAGTCGATCACGCGTTGCCGGACCCGGGCCCGCCGGTCGACGTCGGCCTGCGCGGTGGAGGTCGGGTTCGCCAGCATCGACTGGCAGATGCCGAAGAGTCCCCAGGCGCTGCGCGCGCTGCCGCTGTCCTTGCCCACCGCCCAGAGCCGGTGGATGTCGGGCACGCTGATCAGCGCGACCCGGGCGTTCGGTAGGCCGGCCTTGATCCGGGCCAGGGCGGTGTCGATGTTCGCCCGGTAGGTGCTCACCGGGGTCATGCTCGACTCGGAGCTGGTGCAGGCGTCGTTCGCGCCGATCAGGACGGTCACGTAGCCGACGCCCTGGCTGACCGCGGTGCTCGCCTGTCCGGGCAGGTCGGCGGACTTCGCGCCGGTGCGCGCGTCGTTGTGGTTGCGTCCGCCGATGGCCGGGTCGACCGCGCGGATGCGCAGGTAGTGGCTGTTGACGCCGGAGTCGTCGCCGGTGCTGAACGAGCGCGAGGTGCAGTCGACGTACCACCCGCAGGCGTTGAAGCCGCGGGTGATGGAGTCGCCGAGGCTGGCCATCGACGTCGGTGGTGGGCCGGCGTCGGCGGTGGCCGGCGCGCCGAGCAGGGGGACGCTGACGGCGAGGGCGGTGAGGACGGTGAGCGCGCGACGGATGGGGGTCATCGGGGCCTCCGGATCACGGTTGCCGACGAGAAAGACACGGTGAGCAGAGCGTATAGACCATCATCTGTGTCCACAATGTTGCCGGCTGATGACGTGTCCCGTGCTGGTCAACCCGGGCAAAGGGGGTCTTGCAGATGAACTTAAATATGTGAATACTTCAGCTCACCCGATCGGTTCCCCCAGGTCGTTCGGGTGGTCCCGGGCATCGCCGAACGGTGTGCCCCCGCCCCCTCTTTGGAGGATGTACATGCGACCCACGAGGTCAATGCTCCGCCGCGCCGCGACCGTCGCCTTCGCCGGAACCCTGGTCGCCGGCTCGTTGCTCGGCGCGCCGGCCCAGGCCGCCCCCGTCTCGCCTGCCTCCCCCGACGCCGCCACCGGCCTGGCCGAGCGCCTCGGCGACCGTTCCGCCGGCGCCTACCTCGACGCCAGCGGCAAGATGGTCGTCACCGTCACCGACGCCGCCGCCGCCCGCCAGGTCACCGCCGCCGGCGCGACCGCGAAGATCGTCAAGCGGGGTGCCGCCGAACTGAAGGCCGCCACCGCCGAGCTGGACCGCTCCGCGAAGATCCCGGGCACCGCCTGGTGGACCGACCCGGTGAGCAACCAGGTCGTCGTCTCCGTCGACAGCACCGTCACCGGCGCCAAGCTGGCGAAGGTGCAGGCCGTCGCCAGCAAGCTCGGCGGCACCGTCCGCGTCGAGCAGGAGGCCGGCACGTACAGCACCCGGATCTCCGGCGGCCAGGCCATCTACGCCGGTGGCGGCGGTCGCTGCTCGCTGGGCTTCAACGTCCGCAGCGGCAGCACCTACTACTTCCTCACCGCCGGCCACTGCACCAACATCTCGTCGAGCTGGTACAGCAACTCCGCCCAGACCAACCTGCTGGGCTCCCGCGCCGGCACCAGCTTCCCGGGCAACGACTACGGCATCGTGCGGCACAACAACTCCGCCAACGCCACCGGCAACGTGTCCCTGTACAACGGCACCTTCCGCGACATCACGGGCTCCGGCAACGCGGTCGTCGGCCAGTCGGCGCAGCGCTCCGGCAGCACCACCGGCCTGCGCAGCGGCTCGGTCACCGCGACCAACGCCACGGTGAACTACGCCGAGGGCTCGGTCTCCGGCCTGATCCGCACCAACATCTGCGCCGAGCCGGGTGACTCCGGCGGCTCGCTGTTCAGCGGCGGCACCGCGCTGGGCCTGACCTCCGGGGGCAGCGGCAACTGCTCCTTCGGCGGGACCACGTTCTTCCAGCCGGTCACCGAGGCGCTCGGCGTCTACGGGGTCTCCGTCTTCTGATCCGTACCGGAGCCGGCAGCTCGACCGCTGACCGGACCCCGGTAGCTCGACGCGAAAGCGGACCGTCGGACCACCCGACGGTCCGCTTCCGCGTCCGCCGCCCAGCCGTCCGGTCCGGCAGCGGGTAGCGTCCGGCCGGTGAGCGTCTCCGCACCGAGCATCTCGGCCTGGGCCCCGCTGCGGCTGGCCGCCTTCCGTGGCCTGTGGCTGGCCGTGCTCGCCAGCAACATCGGCACCTGGATGCAGACCGTGGGCGCCCAGTGGCTGCTGGTCGACCAGCCCGGCGCGGCCACCCTGGTGGCGCTGGTGCAGACCGCGAGCATGCTCCCGGTACTACTGCTCGCCCTGCCCGCCGGGGCGCTGGCCGACACCTTCGACCGCCGCCGCCTGCTGATCGCCGTCCAAGGCTTCCTCGCCGTGGTGGGCGTACTGCTGACCGGGCTGACCGCCGCGGACCGGATGCCCCCGGCGCTGCTGCTCACCCTCACCTTCGCCATCGGGGTCGGCCAGGCGCTCACCCTGCCGGCCTGGCAGGCGGTCATCCCGGAACTCGTCCCCCGGGACCAGTTGGTGTCGGCCTCCGCGCTCGGCGCGATCAGCATCAACCTGGCCCGCTCGGTCGGGCCGGCGGTGGCCGGGGTGCTCGTCGCGCAGGCCGGCGTCGCGGTGGTCTTCGGCGTGAACGCCGTCTCCTTCGCCGTCTTCGCGCTGGCCCTGGTGCGCTGGGGGCCGGAACGCGCCGAGGACGGGCCGATGCCGGAACGGTTCACCGCCGCGCTGCGCGCCGGTGGCCGGTACGTCCGGCACTCCCCGGTGGTCCGCCGGATCCTGCTGCGCGCCGCGCTCTTCGTGGTACCGGGCAGCGCGCTCTGGGCGCTGCTGCCGCTGGTCGCCAGCCGGCGGCTCGGGCTGGGCTCCGGCGGGTACGGCATCCTGCTCGCCGCGCTCGGCCTCGGTGCGGTGGGCGGCGCGCTGGTGCTGCCCCGGATCCGTCAGGTGCTCTCCAGCAGTCAGCTACTGCTGCTGGCCGGGCTGGTCTACGCCGGATCGCTGCTGGTGCTCGCCTGGGTGCCGCACCCGGTGCCGGTCACCGTGGCGCTGGTCCCCGCCGGGCTGGCCTGGATGACCGTGATGTCCAGCGTGAACGCCGCGATGCAGCTCTTCCTCCCCGGCTGGGTCCGCGCCCGGGGGCTGTCCGTCTACCAGATGGTCTTCGCCGGCGGGCAGGCGCTCGGCGCCGTCGCCTGGGGCACCCTGGGTGAGCTGGCCGGTCTGGTCGTCGCGCTGGCCACCGCCGGCGTGGTCATGGCGGGGTGCGCGTTGACCGTACCGCTCTGGCCGCTGCGCGACACCCGGGGCGTCAACCGTGACCCGGCCGCCTACTGGCCCGAGCCGCACCTCACCCTGACCGCCCACCCGCGTACCGGCCCGGTGCTGGTCACCGTGGCGTACACGGTGCCACCCGAGCTGCAGGACGAGTTCGTCGAGGCGATGCGGGCGGTGGGCCGCTCGCGGCGGCGTACCGGGGCGATGCGCTGGGGACTGTTCCGGGCGGGCGAACGCGAACACGGGTTCGTCGAGGTGTACCAGGTGCCCTCCTGGGAGGAGCACCTGCGGCAGCACGGCGGCCGGTTGACCGGGGCCGACCAGGCGGCCGAGGAACGGGCCCGGAAGCTGGTGCAGGGCGACCCCGAGGTCACCCACCTGCTCCCGGCCGACCCGGACTGAACCCTCCGGCCCGGTGCCCACCGTCCCCGCCGTTCCTGTCGTGCCCGCAGTCCCCGCCGCGGTCGGCCCGGAGCACCAGCACGACCAGCAGCGGTACCAGCGCCTCCGCGCCGGCGGCCACCCGTTCGGACAACCCGATCCGGGTGCCGCCGGTGACCAGCTCCACCACGAACCAGCCGACCAGCAGGGCCAGCAGCAGCGCGGTGCCGGCCCAGGCCCACCGGAGGCGGGGAGGCGTCGTCGTCGGGCCGGGCGGCGTCACCGCCCCGGGACGCGGGACGGCCAGCGCCGGCCAGAGGGCCAACGCGCCGAAGGCGACCGCGGCGGCCAGCCCGTGCGCGGCGGAGCCACCCCGTTCGGTGGGCAGCGGGAAGGCCGCCACGGCCACGGTGGCGACGCCGCCGAGCGCCAGCGTCAGCCGGCCGGCGGTCCGCAGCGGACGTAAACCGGCCGCCGTGACGCAGTGGCAGACACCCAGGCCGAGCAGGGCCACCGTCATGATCCAGCGGTCGGTGGCGTCGCGGGCCGCGAGCGCGCTGATCGTCCCGGCCACCTGGTCGAACCCGCCGGGCTGGCGGTACGCGCCGAGGGTCCAGCCGCCGATCAGCAGGACCGGGGCGGCGGCGGAGGAGAGCAGGGCCCAGCCGGGTACGACGCGCACCCGGCACACCGTACCCCTCCCGCCGGGTGCCGTCGCCCGACCGGAACCGGCGACCGGGTGCCCGTCGGCGCGCCGGCGGCGGGGCTGACAGAATGCGGAGGGCAGAACCGTTCGCAGATGAGGAGACGCACGTCGTGATCCGTACCCATGACGCCGGCAGCCTTCGGGCCACGGACGCCGGCACCACGGTGACGCTCGCCGGGTGGGTGGCCCGCCGGCGCGACCACGGCGGTGTCATCTTCGTCGACCTGCGTGACGGCTCCGGCGTGGTGCAGGTGGTCTTCCGCGAGGAGGACGCGCACGCGCTGCGCAACGAGTTCTGCGTCAAGGTCACCGGCGAGGTGACCCGCCGCCCGGACGGCAACGAGAACCCCGAGCTGCCGACCGGCGAGGTCGAGGTGACCGCCAGCGGGCTGGAGGTGCTCTCCGAGGCCGCCCCGCTGCCGCTGCCGGTGGACGACCAGGTCGAGGCCGGTGACGACGTCCGGCTCCGCTACCGGTACCTGGACCTGCGTCGCGGCGGGCCGGCCAAGGCGATGCGGCTGCGGTCCCGGGCCAACCAGCTGGCCCGGAAGGTGCTGCACGACCGGGACTTCCTGGAGATCGAGACCCCGACGCTGACCCGGTCCACCCCGGAGGGCGCCCGCGACTTCCTGGTCCCGGTCCGGCTCCAGCCGGGCAGCTGGTACGCGCTGCCGCAGTCCCCGCAGCTGTTCAAGCAGCTGCTGATGGTCGGCGGCATGGAGCGGTACTACCAGATCGCCCGCTGCTACCGGGACGAGGACTTCCGCGCCGACCGGCAGCCGGAGTTCACCCAGCTCGACATCGAGATGTCCTTCGTCACCGAGGACGACGTGATCGACCTCGGCGAGGCGATCGTCGCCGAACTCTGGTCCGACCTGGCCGGGTACGACATCCCCCGGCCGATCCCGCGGATCACCTGGCACGACGCGATGGCCCGGTACGGCTCGGACAAGCCGGACCTGCGCTACGGCGTCGAGCTGACCGAGCTGACCGACTACCTGCGTGGCACCGCGTTCCGGGTGTTCGCCGGGGCGATCGACGCGGGCGGGTACGTCGGCGCGGTGGTCATGCCGGGCGGGGCGGCGCAGAGCCGCAAGGAACTGGACGGCTGGCAGGACTGGGCGAAGGCGCGCGGCGCGAAGGGCCTGGCGTACGTGGTGCTGGACGCCGAGACCGGCGAGGCGCGCGGCCCGGTGGCGAAGAACCTCTCCGCCGAGCACCTGGCCGGGCTGGCCGACGCGGTCGGCGCGAAGCCCGGCGACGCGGTCTTCTTCGCGGCCAGCCCGGACACCCGGGACGCGCAGGAACTGCTCGGCGCGGCCCGGGTGGAGATCGCCAAGCGGGCCAAGCTGGTCGACGAGAGCGCCTGGGCGTTCTGCTGGGTGGTCGACGCGCCGATGTTCGAGCGGGCCTCCGACCAGGAGAGCGGCCGGGCGGGCGGCTGGACGGCGGTGCACCACCCGTTCACCTCGCCGAACGCCGAGTGGGTGGACCGGTTCGAGGAAGCCCCGGACCGCGCCCTGGCGTACGCGTACGACATCGTCTGCAACGGCAACGAGATCGGTGGCGGCTCGATCCGTATCCACCGGGGCGACGTGCAGCGGCGGGTGTTCGACCTGCTCGGCATCACCCCCGAGGAGGCGCAGGACAAGTTCGGCTTCCTGCTGGAGGCGTTCAAGTACGGCCCGCCGCCGCACGGCGGCATCGCGTTCGGCTGGGACCGGGTCTGCATGCTGCTGGCCGGGGCGGACTCGATCCGCGAGGTGATCGCCTTCCCGAAGACCCGGGGCGGCTTCGACCCGCTGACCGGCGCGCCGACCCCGATCACCGGCCAGCAGCGCGCCGAGGCCGGCATCGACGCCAAGCCGAAGCCGCCGGCCGCCGCGCACACCGGCACCGCCGGCCCGGCCGCCCCGGTCGCCGACCCGACCTGAGACGCACGGAAGGGCCCCCGGGTGCGGGGGCCCTTCCGGTGTCCGGTCAGCCCGGCTCCCCGGCCGGTCAGCCCTTCTGCTGGGCGGCGATGACCCGGTTCAGCCGTTCCATCCGGGTGGCCAGACTCATCATGCCCTCCAGCCGGAACGCCGGCGGGCGACGCCCGTCGACGTCGGAGAAGTCGTACCGCTCGGCGAGGTCACCGACGGCGAGCACCTGCCCGGAGTCGGCCCGGACCGCCGGGTCGGCGAGCAGGTGGGCGACGGCCCGGCCGACGTACTCGGCGGAGTGCACGACCGCCGCCGGGCCGCTGCCCAGCGCCGACCAGGCCGCCTCGACCCGCTCGGTACGGACGAAACCCGGGTGCAGCCCGATCGAGGCGATCTGGGTCTTGCGCAGGTCTCCGGCCATCGCCCGGCTGAGCCGGTCGGAGGCGGCCTTGAACATGTCGTACGCCGCCTGCCCGAGGTAGGTGTCCCCGTCGGTGTACGAGATGGTCACGATCAGCCCGGTGTCCCGGGGCAGCATCAGTTCCACCGCGTGCCGGCTGGCGGTGAACTGGGCCCGCACCGAGGCGGCGTACGCGTCGTACCGCCACATCGGCTGCCGCCAGAACGGCGCGTCGAACCGGGCCTCGAACGAGCGTTCGTACCCGCTCCAGGCGTTGTTGACCAGCAGGTCCAGCCGGCCGTCCTGCTCGGCGGCGATCCGCTCGAACAGGGCGGCGACCTGGGCGTCGTCGTGGTGGTCGCAGCGCATCGCGATGCCCTGCCCACCCCGTTTGGTCACCTCGTCGGCGGTCTCGTCGACGGTGCCGGGCAGTCCCTCGGTGCTGCCTTCGGCGCGGGTGCTGCGGCCGGTGACGTAGACGGTGGCCCCCGCGTCGCCGAGGGCCAGGGCGATGCCGCGGCCGACGCCCCGGCTGCCCCCGGTGACCAGCGCGACGCTGCCGGCCAGGGCCGGCGACTCCCACCGGCCGTCCGCCGAGACCGGGTCGGTGCCGGCGGCCGAGACCGGGTCGGCAGTGGTGGGCGGGGTGGCGTTCTCTGCTGCGTCAGGCACCGTGCTCGCTCCAGTACTCGAGGCTTCGTCGGTAGGCGTCCCGGTCCGAGACGTGCGGCAGGCCGTACCGGTCGCGCAGCTCGTCCAGGGAGGAGGGGAGGGCCCCACCGGCGCACGCGGTGACCTCGCTGACGTCGGCGAGCACCTCCACGTACCGGCGGGACATCGGGGCCAGGGCGGCCAGTTCCGCCTCGGTCAGCTCGTCCGGGTGTACCACCCGGGGCCGGGTGATCTCCTTGCCGCGCCGACGGGCGTGTTCGACGCAGACGTCCAGCGCGTCGTCGACGGTCATCGCCTCCTTGCCGTAGGTCACCCAGTACTCCCGGCCGCTGTCGCCGGCGTCCATGGCGGCGATGGTGGCCCGGGAGAGGGTGTCCTGCGGGACGATGTCCACCAGGTTGCCCGGGTGGGCCGGGAACAGCTTGGCCCGGCCCCGGCAGATCCAGTCCGACATGAGCTGCACGATCTGCCCGCGCGAGGTCAGCCCGGTCGCCGCGTCGCCGATCAGGTTCGTCGGCCGGAAGATCACGTACGGTACGCCGGAGGCGCGCAGCAGCTCCTCGGCGGCCAGTTTGGAGCGCACGTACGCGTCGACCACGTTGGTCGGCTTGAGCGCCAGCGGGGCGTCGTCGGCGAGGGCGTGCACGAACGACGTGCTCTGGTGGTAGATCGCCGCGTCGGCCCGGCGGGCCAGCTCGATCACCTCGCGGGTGCCGTCCACGTTGGCCCGCTGGTACCGCTCGGGGGACTGCCCCCAGTCGGTGAGCCCGCCGGAGTGGATGACCGCCCCGGTCCGGGCGACCAGGTCCCGGTAGGTGTCGTCGTCGAGGCCGAGCTGTGGGCGGGACAGGTCGCCGCGTAGCAGCTCCACCCCGGGGCCGTCGACCGTGCCGGAGTGGACCAGCGCGACGACCGGCCGCCCGGCCAGCTCCCGGATGATCGACTGGCCCACCACGCCGGAGGCCCCGGTCAGCAGGACGACCTTCGGTCGGCTCACGGGCGCTTGTCCTTCCACTCGTACACCCGGGACAGCACCTGGTACCCGGCGAAGCTGATCGGTTCCGGCGGGAAGGTGGGCCGGGGCGCGTCGACCAGGGCCAGCGTCGAGTAGTCGGTGGACTCGCCGAGCACCAGGTCGCGCAGGATCCGGCCGCCGGTGTGGGTGGCGGCGATACCGTTGCCGCAGTACCCGTACCCGTAGTGCAGGCCGGGGCGGAGCGTGCCGAAGTGCGGCATCATGTCCCGGGTGATGTCGATGACCCCGCCGTAGGCGAAGCTGAACCGCACGTCGTCCCGCCAGGCCGGGAAGAACCGGCCGAACGACCCGGTCAGCTCCCGGTAGATCGCCTCGTTGTCGTGGTGGGCCCGGTCGAACGGGCTGCGCGGGTAGTAGTACGCCCGCCCACCGGCCCACATCAGCCGGTTGTCGGCGGTGAACCGGGCACAGTGCAGGAACGTCTTCGCCTCGACGATGCCCTCCCGGCCGGGCCAGTGCACCCGGCCGAGCTGCTCCTCGGTGAGCGGCTCGCTGATCAGCACGTAGCTCCACATCGGCAGCACGGTCCGCCGGAACTCCGGGAAGGTGTACTGCGACGCGCTGGTGGCGAGGACCACCTGCGGGGCGCGGACCTGCCCGGCGGCGGTGACGACCGTGTGCGGGCCGCCGGCCGTACCGGTCTGGTCGACCCGCAGCACCGGGGAGCGCTCGTGGATGGTGACGCCCATCCCGCGCAGCGTCCGGGCCAGGCCCCGGGCCAGCTTGAACGGGTTGACCAGCGCCCCGCCGACCCGGACGGCCCCCCTGATCTGCGGGGAGTCGACGTACTCGCGGGCCTCCGCCGCGTCCATGATCTTGGTTTCGCTGCCCAGCCGCAGGGCCAGCTTCCGGTCGTGCTCCAGCCGGGCGAGCTGCCCGTCGTTGAGCGCCACCATCAGGTAGTCGTTCGCCTCGTACTCGGCGTCGACCTTCTCCCGGCGGCAGAACCGGCCGATCTCCAGGATGGACCGGCCGACCGTGGCCGACGCCTTCGCCGCCGCCTGCTCGCCGTACACCCGGATCAGCTGGTCCAGGTCCTTGCCGAGGGTGGGGGTGACGAAACCGTCGGCGGTGCCGGAGGCGGCGCCCCCGGCGAGATCCGCGTCGAGCAGATGGATGTCCAGGTCCGGTCGGGCCTTCTTCAACCCGTACGCCGTCCACATGCCGGTGAACCCGGCGCCGACGATCGCGACGTCACAGTCCACGTCCCCGGTGAGGGCGTCCTGCGGCTCGGCGGCCTCGGTGGTCTGCCAGTAGACCTCGTGTCGGTAGTGCGGCACAACACTCCTTCGCTGACCGTGTCGTGTCGGTGATGGTCAGATGGCCTCGAACACCAGGCGGGCCAGGCCGAGGTGACGTCGTTCGAAGTGCCCGACGGTCGACGACAGGTACCGCTCGTAGTCGGCGACCTGCTCCTCGCCCACCAGCGCCAGGGCCTGGTCGCGGTGCCGGCGCAGCCCGGCGAGCCACTCGGCGCAGGTGCGCGCGTAGTGGTCCGGGTCGTTACGCACCGACACCACGTCGAAGATCCGCTCGCTGCCCTGGATCACCTCGGCCAGGTCGGGGATCTCCGACTCGGTGAACACCCGCTGCATGATGAACAGCAGGTCCCGTACGGTCTGCCGGTCCATCCGGACGTTGTTGCCCTTGACGTTGGTCTGGACGGCGATCCGGGCGCCGGCCGGCAGCCAGCCCCGGGCGCGGGCGAAGAACTCGCGGTACGCGGCGATCCGGGCGGGGCGGGTCAGCCCGTCCCGGGCGAAGTGCTCGAACGCGCCGATCGAGATGATCGCGTCGTACGGCTCGTCCGGGGTGTGGTCCAGCCAGTTCTGGACGTGCACCTCGACGGCGGCCGGGGAGTGCCGGCGCACCCAGTCGGCCTGCTGGTCGCTCAGGGTCAACCCGACGGCGTGGCCCACCCGGTGCGTGCCCACCAGGCGGTCCATCAGGCCGCCCCAGCCGCAGCCGACGTCGAGCACCCGGCGCGCGCCGGTGGCCCGCGCCCCCTCGATGAGGTAGTCGAACTTGCGCAGCTGGGCGGTGTCGAGATCGTCGTCGGGCCCGTCCCACAGCGCGCAGCTGTACGCCATCGAGCTGCCGAGCCACAGGGCGTAGAAGTCGTTGGAGAGGTCGTAGTGCTGCTGGATGGCGTCCATGGACGCCCCGTCGTAGCGGCCGGTGTCGGCACCGACCGCCGTCGACGGGGCGCTGGCCTCGGGTGCGTGGACGGACACGGCCCTATGCCTGGACCTGGGCCGTGGTGTTGGCCAGGTTCACCAGGTCGCCGATGGTCTTGACGTCGGCCGCGCGGGACGGGTCGAACTCGATACCGAGCTGGTCCTCGATGCCGTAGACGATATCGGCCACCTGGAGGCTGGAGAGCCCCAACTCATCGAAGGCCGTCTGCTCGCCGAGGGTGATCCCCTCGGCGTTCTTTCCGCGCAGTTTCTTCTGCACCATTTCGCAGACCTGTTCGACGGTAATCACTGCGTAACTCCTCCTGCACGTGGGGTGATTGTTCTATTGGGAGTGAGCGGTGCCGGTGACGACTGCTCCGAGAATGCGTAACCCGACCCGCCGGGGCCGGTCCGTGGCGATCATGCCACAGTGGAAGGGATGGGGGCGACCCTCCAATTCGGCGCTTGTGTGTCGCGGGTTGCACCGGCATGATGGGCACTTCTGGGCGCACATCAGCTTCGAGGTACGGCGGGGGCCATCCATAATGGACAGACCGGGCCGGTTAGTCGATTATCTGATCAGATCGTTGCACCAGGTCGGCGTGCGACACATATTCGGCGTCGGTGGCGCCAACATTGAGGACCTGTACGACGCGGCGCACCATTGCGACGAGCGGGTGCGGGCCGTGGTGGCCAAGCACGAGTTCTCCGCCGCCGCGATGGCCGACGGGTACGCCCGGGTCAGCGGCCGGCTCGCGGTGGCCGTGTCGACCTCCGGCGCGGGCGCGATGAACCTGGTCCCCGGCGTCGCCGAGGCGTACGCCTCCCGGGTGCCGCTGCTGGCTATCGTCGGGCAGCCGCCCCGCCCGCTGGAGGGCCGGGGCGCGTTCCAGGACACCAGCGGCCTGGCCGGCTCGTTCGACGCGTACCGGCTGTTCGCCGAGATCAGCCGGTACTGCCGACGGGTGGACGACCCGGCGGAGATCGCCGACGTGCTGGCCGACGCGATCGCCGCCACCCGGGGGGTGCCCGGCGGCCCGGCGGTGCTGCTGCTGCCGAAGGACGTGCAGCAGGCGCAGGTCGGGGAGCTGCCCCCGATCGGCGAACTGCTGGCCCGGCGTCGGACGTCCGTCGCCGCCTCCGCCGCCCGGGACCGGGCCGGCGACCGGCTGGTCGAGCTGGCCGGCGCGCCGGTGCTGGTCATCGCCGGGGACGAGGTGGCCCGCCGGGAGGCCCGCGCCGAGCTGGCCGAGTTCGCCGCCGCGCTGGACGCCCGGGTGGCCGTGGTGCCCGACGGCAAGGACGTCTTCCCCAACGACGACCCCCGGTTCGTCGGGGTCGCCGGGGTGATCGGTCACCCGAGCGTCACCGACGCGCTGCGCGACGCCCGGCTCTGCGTGCTGGTCGGCACCCGGCTGCCGGTGATGGCCCGGGGCGGACTGGACGCCCTGCTGGCCGGCACCGAGCTGATCTGTTTCGGGGCCGAGCCGGCCTTCCCCGACCACGGGCTGCACGTCGACGGCGACCTGCGCGTCGAGCTGCGGGCCGCGGTGGACCGGCTGTACGCCGCCCGCCCCGCGCCGGCCGCGCGACCCGCCCCGGAGCCGTCGGCGGACCTGCGGTTCCTGACCGTGCCGCCGTTCGAGGGCGAGGGCGTGCTCCGGCTGCGGGACGCGGTCGACGCCATCGACGCTGCCGTCCCGGACGGCGCGACGGTGGTCGCGGACGCGGGCAACGCCGCCGCCGGCGTCATCCACTACCTGGCCACGCCCCGGCACGGCCGGTTCGTCGTCGCCCTCGGCATGGGCGGGATGGGGCACAGCATGGGCGCCGGCATCGGGGCGGCGTTCGCCACCGGACGCCGCAGCTACGTGGTGATCGGCGACGGCGGCTTCCTGATGCACGGCATGGAGATCCACACCGCGGTCGAGCACGACGTGCCGGTGACCTTCGTGGTCGTCAACAACAACGCGCACGGCATGTGCGTGACCCGCGAGCAGCTCTACTACGCCGACGCGTACACCTTCAACGAGTTCCGCCCCACCGACCTGGCCGCCGGGATCCGGGGCATGTTCCCCGACCTGCCGGTCACCCACGCCCGCACACCGGACGAACTCCGGCAGGCCCTGGCCGACCACGCGACGTCCCGGTCGCCGGCCGTGGTCTGCATCGACGTGAGTCCGCGGGAGATCCCACCGTTCGTACCGTTCCTCAACCATCTCGACCAGTCCGTGAAGCCCCAAGGAGCACCTCATGACCAGCCCGTCGTCGCCGTTGGCTGACATCCCGAACCTGCTGCGCTGTGAGACCACCCCGCGCGAGGCGGCGCTGGCCAAGGCCGCGGAGATGACCCACGCGGTCTACCCCCACGACGCCGTGTACGGGCAGTTCTGCACCGTGCAGGACTACATCGACTGCCCGCCGGAGGACGTCTTCGACTACCTCGCCGACCTGCGCAACCTCGACGAGTGGACGTACAGCACCCGGCACTTCGAGCCGGTGGACGACTCCGGCCTGCACCAGGGCTGGGACACCCTGGCCGACGACACCCGGATCTACGCGAAGGTGGTCGCCAACCGGGAGGCGCTGACCGTCGACTACCACTGCGCCTGGGACCAGGGCGACGAGCTGTGGATGATCTACCTCAACCGGATCATCCCCGCCGAGCTGGTGCTGAAGAAGCCGGGCACGGTGCTGGTCTGGACCAACTGCCGGCACCCGTACTACGACGACAACCCCAACAAGCACCTGGTGTCGGACCCGGACCGGGTCTGGGTCGGCGACATGTGGCCGCTGTTCTACGCCGGCCACCGGGCCGAGCTGGACAACCTCAAGGCCATCCTGGAGTACCGGCACGCCCGGGGCATCCCGGTGACCGGGCACGTGGTCCGCGAAGGGGTGTCCGCGTGACCACCCCGGTCAGCCTGGTCGACCTGGGCAGCGCGCTGCCCGAGGCCAAGGTCGCCACCGACTTCTACCGGGGCGCGGACGCCGTCCTGGACGACAGCGTGATGTTCAAGTCGCCGAAGTACCGCCGGCACATCGGCCCGGAGGAGACCGCCGCCGACCTGATCGTCCGGGCCGCCCGGCCGGTGCTGGAGCGGGCGAAGGAACACGGTGACGGGCCGGTGGACCTGCTCATCACCAACGTCCTGCTGCCCGACCTGCCGTTCACCGGGGCCGGCGCGGAGGTCGCCCACCGGCTCGGCCAGCGCCCGGAATGGGTGCTCGACGTGCACAACGGCGGCTGCGTGTCGTTCGTCTACATGCTCAAGCTCGCCAGGCAGATCATGCAGTCCGGCGGGGCCCGGACCGCGTTGCTGTGCAACGTGCAGAACAGCGCCGGCCAGGTGTTCACCCAGCCGACCATCCGCACCAAGTCGCACGCGCCGGTGCCCGGCGACGGCTGCGGGATCGGCTACCTGCGCGTCGGCGACGAGTCCCCGGTCCTCGACGTGGAGGTCCGCCAGTACGTCGAGTACGCCACCGACGTCGGGCTGGCCTTCGACGACGACCGCAAGTACTGGCAGCCGGGGCTGAGCGAGATGGACGTCAGCTTCACCGACTCCAAGGTCGCCAAGATCATCGGTCGGGGCAACCAGCTCGTCCCCGAGGTGGTCACCGCGCTCTGCGACCGGATCGGCGTCCGTACCCCGGACATCGACGTGCTGGTCACCAACCAGCCGAACCGGATGTTCCTCCGCAACTGGCGGGAGGCGCTCCAGCTCAAGCCGGAACGGCACCTGGACACCTTCGAGGAGTACGGCAACCTGTTCGGCGCGGCCGTGCCGATCACCCTGCACGAGGCGGTGACCGACGGCCGGGTCAACCCCGGTGACCTGCTGGTCCTCGCCGGGTTCGCGCACGCCGGGGACATGGCCGGCGCGGCCGCCGTCCGCTGGCGGGCCGACGCGGCGTAGCCGGCCGGAAACCGGGAAGCCGGGGTGGGGGAGACCCCACCCCGGCTTCCTCGTACGCAATGCGGTGCGGCCAGGCCCACCGACCGGCGGGCGGCACGGCGAGCCTCGCCGGCCCGCGTGCCGGCCGGCCAGTCACGGCACGTCGGCACGCGGGCCGGCCGGTCAGCCCACGGTCACCCGGGCCAGCGGAACCAGCGCGTCCGAGGCCAGCAGCGACCGGCACCGGAACCGCTGGATCTTGCCACTCGGCGTCTTCGGCAGCGTGCCCTTCGGCAGGAAGACGCATTCCGCCAGCGACACCCCGGCCTTGGTCATCGCGATCGCCGCCGCCTCGTCGGCGAACGCCCGGTAGTCGGTGCTGCGGGCCTTCAGCTCCACCAGCAGCACCAGCTCGCTGCGGCCGTCCTCGGCCACGTCCACGATCACCGCGCAGCCCTTGCGGACCGCGTCCAGCCCGTCGATGGTGCTCTCGATCTCCCGGGCGTACACGTTGCGCCCACCGACAGAGAGCAGGTCGTCGGAGCGGCCCACCACGTACAGCTCGCCGTCGTGCTGGAACCCCAGGTCACCGGTACGCAGCCGACCGTCGACGAACCGGGCCGCGGTGCGCTCCGGATCGGCGAAGTAGCCGCTGGCCAGGCTGGGCGAGGCGATCCGGATCTCGGACAGCCGGCCCGGCTCGGCCAGCTCCACCGACACCCCCGCGCAGGGCCGGCCGGTGGACACCACCCGGGTCGCCGCCGGGTCGTCGGCGGCACAGGCCACCACCTCGCCGTCGGCCAGCCGGTTGCCGTCCACGTCGAGGAAACGGGGCGCCTCGTCGTGCGGGCAGGCGGTCACCGCCAGCGTCGCCTCGGCCAGCCCGTACGCCGGCATCAGCGCCTCGGAGCGGAGCCCGTACGGCCCGAACGCGGCCACCGTACGACGCAGCGCCTCCCACTCCACCCGCTCCGCCCCGACCACGCAGACCCGCAGCCTCAGCGGGGCGGCCAGGGCCCCGCTGCCCTGCCCCCGGGCGGCCAGGTGCAGCGCCGTGCTGGTGCCGGCGGTCATGGTCGCGCCGTACTCGGCCATGTCCCGGAACCAGGTGCGCGGCGACATCATGAACCGCTCCGGGGTGGACAGCACCAGCCCGAAGTCGTGCGCCCAGGCGTAGAGCAGGCAACCGAACATGCCCATGTCGTGGGAGAGCGGCAGCCAGGACGCCACCGTCTCCTCCCCGGGCACCCCACCGGCCATCGCCAGGATCAGCTCCAGCTGCGCACCGATCGCCCGGGTGGTCAGCGCGCACCCCTTCGGCACGCTGGTGCTGCCCGACGAGTACTGCACGAACGCCAGCTCGTCCGGGCCCGGCGGGGCCTCGTCGATCCGTCCGTTGCCACCGGCCAGCGACTGCCAGGACCGCACCGACAGCCGGGCCGACAGCTCCTCCGGCAGCAACGGGACCAGCTTCTCGTCGGCCAGCAGCACCGGCGCGTCCAGGTTGCCGACCAGCGCGGTCAGGTGCCGGGCGTACTCCTGCCGGTCCATGCCCCGGGTCGGCACCGGCAGCGAGGCCACCGCCCCACCGGCCAGCCACACCCCGAGCAGCCCACGGACCGCCTCGGGGGAGTTGTCCAGGACGGCGGCGACCTGCCGGCCGGGGCGTACCCCGGCCCGGCGCAGGGCGGCCGCCGCGGCCCGGCCGTCGGCGACCACCTCCGACCAGGGTGTCGCGGTGAACCGGTTGCCGGCCCAGGCGTGCAGTCGCCCGCGCGCGCCGGCCCCGGTCAGGTTGTCCCACAGCTGCATCGCGTCCCCCTCCGCAGACGTACCCCGTCCGCTGTCCTCACTCGACGTCGGTGACCGAGACCAGCTCGGACGCGGGCCGCCGCTCGGACAGCGGCGGGGCCGCCGGCGCGGTGAGCAGCTCCTCGGCGCTGGTCGCCGGGGTACGGTCGGCCGGCTTGACGTTGCCGACCAGGCTGACCCCGCCCTCGCGCAGGGCCAGCTTCTCCGGGTCGATCCGGATCACGTGGCTGGCCAGGCCGACCTTCTCCAGCGACCAGATGAAGATGGCGCTGAGGTCCACCTCCCACCACTTCATGCCGTGCCGCGCCGACCGGGGGAACGCGTGGTGGTTGTTGTGCCACGCCTCGCCGAACGACGGGATGGCCAGCCAGGCCACGTTCCGGGAGTGGTCCAGGGTGCCGAACCGGCGACGGCCGAAGTAGTGCCCGACCGAGTTCACCGCGTACGTCATGTGGTTGACCAGGAACAGCCGGACCAGGCCACCCCACAGGGCACCGGTCAGCGCGCCGACCAGGGTGCCGGTGAGGGCGAGCCCGATCAGGCCGGGCAGCACGATGCCGGCCAGCACGACCAGCACGAACTTCTCGCTGATCCAGCGCAGCGCCCGGTCCCGGACCAGGTCCGGGCAGTAGCGCATCGGCTCCGACTTCAGGCCGACGTCGAACAGCCAGCCCAGGTGCGCGTGCCACAGGCCCCGCAGGATGCCCTTGAAGCCCGGCTCGAAGCCCAGGTGCGGGCTGTGCGGGTCGCCCTCGCGGTCGGCGACCCGGTGGTGCCGCCGGTGGTGGGCGGCCCAGATGATCGGCGGGCCCTGCCCGGCCATCGCGCCGGCGGTGGCCAGCGCCAGGTAGATCGGGCGGGGCGTGCGGAACGAGCGGTGGGTCAACAGCCGGTGGTAGCCGGTGGAGATGCCGAAGGCGCAGATGGTGTACATGACCACCAGGGCCACCAGATCCGACCAGCTGAACAGTCTGTTCCACAGCAGGACCATCGCCACGACGACGCCGATCAGCGGCGCCACGGACGCGGTCAGGATGAACCAGCGGTGCTCTCTGCCGTCCATGTACCTACCTCTTGAGCTGTGTGGGTGATCAGGGCGGGTCGCGGCGTGCGCGGGGCACGCCGGGCCGGGCCGGCACGCCCGCCGGGTCGGTGGCCGGCGCGGCGTCGGAAGGTCGGACCGTGACCGGGAAAGCGACCGGGAGACGGGACGGATGATGCGACTGACCCGTCGCCGAACACGACCGGGTGACCGCTTGGTGCACGCGCTGTCATCCGACGGCCCCCCGTCCACGGTTCGCGCAGCAAACAGGTACCGCACTTTATCCAAGCCGGATGCCGATCACCATGGGCCGAGCGGAGCCAATCCACTCTGGAGTCGGCGAAACTGCGTCCGATCGCATCCGTCCTAATGCGCGCCGCCGGAATATGTCACCGTCATGTCACCGGTCCGGAACGGCCCGTCACGAATGCGCTCCCCAATTCGGCCGCCCATGGTGAATCGAGTCCGGCTCCAGCAATCCTCGAGTGGTTCTCGAGTGGTTCTCGAGTGAGCCTTGAGTGACGTTGTAGGAGGGTGCCGCGTCAAATCGGTGGTCCGGCCATTGGGGACAGGAGCGCCGGTGCCGGTGAATAGCTGATACGGTCGGCGGTGCGTTCAGCGCTGGTGGCAGCAAGGAGACGAGCATGTCCAGTCAACCCACCGTCGGTCTTCCTCCCGGGCACCTCACGATGCGGCTCGCGCACCGGGCGATGCAGCGCGACCTGGACCGCATCGCGACCACCGCCGACGCCCTGTCCGCCACCCCGGATCCGGCCCGCGCGGCGGCGCTGACCGACTACGCCGACCGGATCCTCCAGATCATCGAGCACCACCACGAGGGTGAGGACGAGTTCTTCTGGCCGATGCTGCGCGAGCGGGGGGCCGGCGAGGACGTGCTGACCCTGATGACCGACGAGCACGCCGAACTGCTCGGCCACCTCACCGACGTGCACGGCCGGCTGCCCGCGCTGGCCACCGGCCCGGCCAGCGGCTGGGCCGAGTTCGGCGCGGCGGTACGGCGGCTGCGTGACTCGCTGGCCCACCACTGCGCCGACGAGGAGCGCGAGCTCACCGAGCGACTCGCCCCGGCGCTGGACGCGTCGGTGTGGAGCCGCTTCGAGCGCAACATGCTCCGGACCGCTCCCAAGTGGACGCTCGGCTTCATGCCGCCCTGGCTGGACTCGGTCGCCGAGCCGGAGGAACGGGCGGGCGTGCCGGCCAAGCCGGTGGCCAAGCTGATGGCCGGCTCGCTGCGCCGCCGTCGGCAGCGCGCCTTCGGCGACTGACCACACCCACCACCGCGCCTCCGGCGACCGGCACCACCCACCCCACCGCGTCCGACCGCCGCTGACACCGGTGGCCGGGCCCGTCCTGTCCGCCCACCCTGGGGCGGTCCCACCGCAACCGATGAGCACTGCTGAGGAGTCGTGATGGTGCAAGCCGCCGTGCCCGAGGGGGACCAGATGCTGAGCCGGGGCCGGGTCGCCCTGCTGCTCGCCATCACCTGCGGTGCCCAACTGCTCGTCATCTTCGACGAGACGGTGGTCAACCTGGCTCTGCCGTCGATCCGGACCGACCTGGAGTTCAGCACCTCCTCGCTGGCCTGGGTGGTCGACGCGTACATGCTGCTCTTCGGTGGCTTCCTGCTGCTCGGTGGCCGCGGCGCCGATCTGTTCGGCCGGCAGCGGATGTTCCTCGTCGGTCTGACCGTCTTCGTCGGCGCGTCGCTGGCCGGCGGGCTCGCCCAGTCCGACGAGGCCCTGATCATCGCCCGGGGCGTGCAGGGCTTCGGCGCGGCGCTGCTCAGCCCGGCCGCGCTGAGCATCCTGGTCAGCGCCTTCACCCACGCCGACCAGCGCGGCAAGGCCCTCGGCGTGTGGGGTGGCCTGTCCGGCATCGCCGGGACCACCGGCGTGCTGCTGGGCGGCCTGATCACCGACACCATCGGCTGGCGGTGGGTGTTCTTCATCAACGTGCCGGTGGGCGCGCTGCTGTTCGCCCTGACCGTGGCCGGCCTGCGGGGCCGCAGCGCCGACATCGAGACGGTCGGCGGCCCGCGCCGGCTGGACGGCTTCGGCGCGGCCACCATCACCGGTGGTCTGCTGCTGCTGGTCTACACCATGCTGAACACCTCGCACCGGGACTGGAGCGACCCGCTGACCATCGGCGGCCTGGCCGGCGCGGCCCTGCTGATCGGTCTCTTCGTCTGGTGGGAGGGCCGCGCCCCGGAGCCGTTGCTGCGGCTGGGCATCCTGGCGAACCGGCAGATCGCGGTCGCCAACATCCTCACCGTGCTGGCCGCCTCGGCGCTGTACGGGACGTTCTTCTTCCTCAGCCTCTACATGCAGGTGATCAACGGCTGGTCGCCGATCCGGGCCGGGCTGTCCTGGGCGCCGCTGGGCCTGACCATGGCGGTCTTCGCCGGGGCGGCCATGCAGCTCACCCCGAAGCTGGGCACCCGGAACCTGATCATGGTCGGTCTGGCGCTGGTCGGCGTCGGTCAGCTCCTGCTGCTGCGCAGCACCGTCGGCGGGTCGTACGTCAGTGAACTGCTGCCCACCCTGCTGCTCTCCGGCGCGGGCTTCGGGCTGGCGCTGGTGCCGCTGGTGGTGGCCGCGGTCAGCGGGGTCGCCCGGGAGGAGAGCGGCATCGCCTCCGGCCTGATGAACACCTCCCAGCAGGTCGGCGGCGCGGTCGGCCTGGCCGTCCTGGTGACCGTCGCCAACGAGGCGCTCTCCGGGAAGATCAGCGAGGGGGTGGCGCAGGGCTCGGCGCTGCTGGACGGCCTGCACGCGGCCTTCCTGGTCGCCGCGATCCTCACCGCGGTCGCCGTACTGGTGACGTTCGTGCTGCCGAACAACCGCGCCAAGGTCGACATGGCGGCCATCCACGGCGGCTGAGCCGTACCGCCGCGCCCGGTGGACCGGGCCGTCACCACCACCGCACCACCCGGCGGACCCGCCAGGACCCCGGCCCCCCACCGTCACCCGGGGGCCGGGGTCCGGCGTACCGGCCGCCGCCACCGGAGCAGAACAGGAGAACGGGCAGATGGGGCACTACCGCGGCAACCTGCGGGACCTGGAGTTCAACCTCTTCGAGGTGTTCGGCGTGCAGGACTTCCTCGGCGCCGGCGGGTACCCGGACCTGGACACCGACACCCTGCGGCAGATCCTCGCCGAGGTGGACCGGCTGGCCCGGGAGGAGGTCGCGGAGGCGTTCACCGATGGTGACCGGCATCCGCCGGTGTTCGACCCGGCGACGCACACCGCCCCGCTGCCCCCGGCCTTCCACAAGGCGTACCGGGCGTTCCTGGACGCCGGCTTCTGGCGGCTCGGCGACCTGGTTCCGGAGCTGGGCGGCACGCCGTCCCCCCGGATGCTGTGGCGGGCCATCGGCGAGCTGGTGATGGGCGCCAACCCGGCGGTGTGGATCTACGCCTCCGGCCCGCCGCTGGCCAACGTGCTCTGGCACGAGGGCACCGCCGCGCAGAAGGAGTGGGCGCGGATCTTCGTCGAGCGCGAGTGGGGTTCCACCATGGCGCTGACCGAGGCGGACGCCGGTTCCGACGTCGGCGCCGGCCGGACCGTGGCGGTGCCGCAGCCGGACGGCTCCTGGCACCTCGACGGGGTCAAACGGTTCATCACCTCCGCCGAACACGACCTGACCGAGAACATCGTGCACTACGTGCTGGCCCGGCCGGTCGGAGTCGAGGGCGTGGGCGGGCCCGGCACCAAGGGTCTGTCGCTGTTCGTGGTGCCGAAGTTCCACTTCGATCCGACCAGCGGCGAGCTGGGCGACCGCAACGGCGTGTACGCGACCAACGTCGAGCAGAAGATGGGGCTGAAGGTCTCCAACACCTGCGAGCTGACCTTCGGCCAGCACGGCACCCCGGCGGTCGGCTGGCTGGTGGGGGACCGGCACGACGGCATCCGCCAGATGTTCCGGATCATCGAGTACGCCCGGATGATGGTCGGCACCAAGGCCATCGCCACCCTGTCCACCGGCTACCTGAACGCGTTGGCGTACGCCCGGGAGCGGGTGCAGGGCGCCGACCTGACCCGGATGGCGGACAAGACCGCCCCCCGGGTCCGGATCGTCGCGCACCCCGACGTGCGCCGGTCGCTGATGCTCCAGAAGGCGTACGCCGAGGGGCTGCGTGCCCTGCTCGTCTACACCGGACGCTGGCAGGACCGCGCCGTGCTCGGCCCGGACGCCGAACTGGCCGCCCGGGTCACCGACCTGCTGCTGCCACTGGTCAAGGGGGTCGGCTCGGAGCGGGCGTACGAGATCCTCGGCCACGAGTCGTTGCAGACCTTCGGCGGCTCCGGCTACCTGGCCGACTACCCGCTGGAGCAGTACGTCCGGGACGCGAAGATCGACACGCTGTACGAGGGTACGACCGCGATCCAGAGCCTCGACCTGGTCTTCCGGAAGATCGCCAAGGACCAGGGCGTGGCGTTGATGGCGGTGGCCGGCGAGATCGGCGAGTTCGTCGGCGCGGAGGGCGACGACGATCCCCTCGCCGCCGAGCGGGTGGCGCTCGGGCGGGCGGTGACCGACGTGCAGGGCGCGCTCGGCGCGATGCTGGAGTGGCTGGGCGCGGCCCAGGGCGGCGAACCCCGCCAGCTCTACCTGGTCGGGCTGCACAGCCGCCGGCTGCTGCTGGCCCTCGGTGACCTGTTCGTCGGCTGGCTACTGCTGACCCAGGCCGAGATCGCGGGCCGGGCCCTCGACCCCGCCGACGGGGCCGACCGGGCGGCCGGTGACCGGCCCGACCTCACCAGCGCCGACCGGGCCTTCTACACCGGCAAGGTGGCGGTGGCCCGGTTCTTCGCCCGCGAGGTGCTGCCCCGGCTCACCGCCGACCGCAGGATCATCCAGTCGGCCTCGCTCGACCTGATGGACGTCCCCGAGGAGGCGTTCTGATCCACCGGCGGGTCCACCGTCCGGTGCCGGTCGGTACCGTCTGGTGGGCCGACCTGGGGATGCTGCGTCCCTGGCACCTCCGGCTGCTGGACGACACGGAGCGGCGGCGGCTCGCCACCATCGTCCATCCCCGGTCCCGGCGGCAGTCCACCCTGGGCGCGGTGCTGCTGCGCCTGGCGGTGGCCCGGCACACCGGGGCGTCGGCCGACCGGCTCCGGGTGGTCCGGGCCTGTCCGAGCTGCCCCGGGCAGCACGGCCGGCCCCGGCTGCCGGACCATCCGGTCGGCGTCTCCGTCTCGCACTCCGGCCGGCGGGTGGCGGTGGCGGTCGGCGACCATGCCGGGGCCGACGGGTGGACCGGCCTCGGCGTGGACGTGGAACGCCTCGACCCCGGCCGACCACCCGCCGACCTGGCTCGGTGGTGCCGGCAGGAGGCGGTGGTCAAGGCCACCGGCGACGGCCTGCGGGTACGCGTCCGCGACGTGACGGTCACCCGGTCCCGGCTGCTCGGCTACCCGGGCCGCCCCGAGCTGCGCGGACACCTGTGGGACCTGCGGCCCGGACCCGGCTACCGGGCGGCGGCGGCGCTGGTCGGCCCGCCGCCGCTGCCGCCCCGCCCCCGGATCGTCGAACGGTCGGCGGCGGCCCTGCTCACCGGCCGCCGCCGTCGCCCGGCTCGCGGGGTCCGCCGAGCCCGCCGGGTCCGCCTGGCCCGGCGAGCCCGGTGCGACCGCGGGTTTCCCGCCGCCTGATTTCGTCGCGCGACTGTCGTCCCTGTCACCAGGACGACAATGCACAAGTCTTGTGCATAACTTCTGTGCACACTTATTGTGCAACCATGGCAGGAGAAGAGAACAGGGCGTCGCGGTCGGTGCGGCTCGACCACCGGCAGGTCCGGGTGCTGGCCCACCCGCTGCGGATCCGGCTACTGGGCGCGCTGCGCACCGACGGCCCGGCCACCGCCACCACACTCGCCACGAAACTCGACACCAACACCGGGGCCACCAGCTACCACCTGCGGCAACTCGCCGAGGTAGGGCTGGTGGTCGAGGACCCCGACCAGGGCACCGCCCGGCAGCGGTACTGGCGCGCCGCCCACGACATCAGCAGCTGGGAGGCGTCCGACTACGACGACGACCCGGACGCCCGCGCCTCCGTCGAGTGGATCCAGAACGAGCAGGTACGGCTGTACACCGGGCACGCCGAACGGTGGCTCACCGAGCGGGCCACGTACTCCCCGCAGTGGCGGGACGCGGCCGGGATGAGCGACTCGTTCCTGACCATCGGGCCGGACCGGCTCCGGGCGCTCAACGACGAGATCGGGCAGCTCGTCGCCCGCTACCGCGCCGAGTCGCCGGACGGAGAGGCCGACGCCCGGCAGGTGCACCTGTTCTACGCCGCGCTGCCCGCCCGGGAGGACAACCGATGAGCGCGCTCACCGTCCGTCAGGTACGCCGCCGCTACCTGCTCCTGCACGGACTGCGCTGGCTGCCGACCGGCCTGGTCATCCCGGTGATGATCCTGCTGATGCAGGAACGCGGCCTCACCCTCACCCAGATCGGGCTCGTCCTCGCCGCCCAGGGCGTGGTGGTGCTGCTGCTGGAACTGCCCACCGGTGGGCTCGCCGACGCCCTCGGCCGCCGGCCGGTGCTGCTGGTGGCCGCCACCGTCAACCTCGCCTCGCTGGCGCTGTTCGCCGTCGCCGACACCTTCGCCCTCCTCGTGACGGTGTGGCTGCTCCAGGGGGTGTACCGGGCCCTGGAGAGCGGCCCGCTGGAGTCCTGGTACGTCGACGCCAGCCTGGCCGCCGACCCCGACGCCGGGTACGAGAAGGGGCTCGGCCTGGGCGGCACCGTCCTCGGCGTCACGATCAGCGCCGGTGCCCTCCTCGGTGGCGGGTTGGTCGCGCTCGGCCCGGTCGGGCCGCTGAGCGCGCTGACCACGCCGGTGGTGGTCGCGGTCGGGCTGCAACTGGTCGGCCTGGTGGCCCTCGCCGCGCTGCTGGTCGAACCCGGGACCCGGGACCGGGCCGCGCTGCGGGCCTCGGTCGCCGCCGCGCCCGGCCTGGTCGGGCAGGCGTTCGGGCTGCTGCGGCGGTCCCGGGTGCTGGCCGCCCTGATCGCGGTGGAACTCTTCTGGGGCTTCGGCATGGGCACCTTCGAGGGACTGTTCCCGGTCCGGCTGGCCGAGGTGACCGGCGACGCGGACCGGGCCGCGGTGCTGCTCGGACCGGCCAACTCGGTGGCCTGGCTGGCCTCGGCGGCCGGCGCCGCCCTCACCCCGCTGCTGATCCGCTGGTGGGGGGCCGCGCCCAGCGCCGCGCTGCTGCGGATCGGCCAGGGGCTGACCGTGGTCGGCATGGGACTGTTCGCCGGGCCGGTCGGCCTGCTGGTCGCCTACCTGGCCTGCTACGCCGTGCACGGCGCGTCGAACCCGCTGCACACCGGGCTGCTGCACCGGCAGGTCGACGGCCCGTACCGGACCAGCGTGCTGTCGCTGAACTCGATGGTGGCCCTGCCGGCCGGCGCGGTCGGCGGCGTGGTGCTGACCGCGCTGGCCGACGCCACCAGCATCAGCACCGCCATGCTGGTCGGCGCGGTGGTGCTGGCCGCCGCCGCGCCCCTGTACCTCCCCGCCTGGCGGGCCAGCCGCCGCGCCGCCGCTCCGGACCCCGCTGCCGCTCCGGACCCCGCCGCCGCTCCTGCGGCTGGCCCGTCGGTTCCCGCCCCGGCGCAGGGGAGTGGCTCCCGCCCCACCTGAACCGCACGGCGGTCGACGCACAGGTGGCGGGGAACCACCGACGGGCCGGGCGTACGGGTGGTGACCGGCGGCCGTCCGGACGATCCCCCGCACCCGTGCCGGCCGGGCTGTGCCGACCACGTCGCCGGCCCGGCCGGAAGCCCGGTGCGCTCCACGGTGGAGATTGACGATCGGACCGATTGGGTACAGGGCGGTCGACCCACCCCGAACACCTACCGGAGGACCGACATGCTCGCCATCGGCGCGGCCATCGTTTTCGGTTTTGCCCTGCTCCTCGACCTGCTCAACACAGATTTCGGCGCCCCCGACCTGTTCAACTGGAACACCCTGGTCCTGATCGGCCTGTTGCTGCTCTCGCTCTACCTGGCCGGCGTCGGCCGTGGTCCGCGCGGTGGCGGCGGTGGCGGCGGCGGGCGCTGGTACCGGGGGCGTCGCCCCGGACGCGGCTGACCGCTTTCGATCATCACCGGCCCGTCCCGCGCCGCGATTCCGGCGACGTGGGACCGGGCCGGTACTGTTTCCGTGATGGAGTCCGACGCCCTGTTCACGCTCGGTGATCCCACGGCTGCGCCGTCCGCGTCCGTGGGGTCCGGTGGTGTCGACGGCCTCGGCACCGTCGGCGCCGACTCGCCACTGCCGGTACGCATGCGTCCGGCCAACCTCGACGAGTTGGTCGGGCAGGAGCACCTGCTCGCCCCCGGTGCGCCGCTGCGACAGCTGGTCGGCGGTACGACGCCGATGTCGGTGATCCTGTGGGGGCCGCCCGGTTGCGGCAAGACCACCATCGCGCACCTGGTGGCCCGGGCCACCGACCGGCGTTTCGTGGCCATGTCGGCGCTCACCGCCGGGGTCAAGGACGTCCGCGCGGTGATCGACACCGCCCGTCGGCAGCGCCGGTCCGGTGGCCCGCCCACCGTGCTGTTCATCGACGAGGTGCACCGGTTCAGCAAGACCCAGCAGGACTCGCTGCTCGCCGCAGTGGAAGACCGGACGGTCACGCTGCTCGCGGCGACCACCGAGAACCCGTACTTCTCGGTGATCTCACCGCTGCTGTCCCGGTGCGTGCTGCTCACCCTCCAGCCGCTCACCGAGGACGCGGTACGGGCCCTGCTGCGCCGCGCGGTCACCGACGAACGCGGCCTCGGCGGCGCGCTCACCCTCGACCCGGAGGCCGAGGAGCACCTGGTCCGGCTGGCCGGTGGCGACGTCCGCAAGGCGCTGACCGCGTTGGAGGCGGCGGCCGGCTCCGCCACCGCGCTCGGCCTCGACCGGATCGACCTGCCCACCGCCGAGCAGGCGGTCGACGTGGCGGCGGTCCGCTACGACCGGGCCGGTGACGCCCACTACGACGTGACCAGCGCGTTCATCAAGAGCATGCGGGGTTCCGACGTCGACGCGGCACTGCACTGGCTGGCCCGGATGCTGGTCGCCGGGGAGGACGCCCGGTTCATCGCCCGCCGGCTGGTGATCTTCGCCAGCGAGGACGTCGGCATGGCCGATCCGGCCGCGCTGAGCGTGGCGACCGCCGCCGCGCACGCGGTGGAGTACGTGGGCCTGCCCGAAGCCCAGCTCAACCTCGCCCAGGCCGTGATCCACCTGGCCACCGCGCCGAAGTCCAACTCGGCGACCTCGGCGATCGGGGCGGCGATCGCCGACGTCCGGGCCGGCCGGGGCGGGCCGGTGCCCCGCGCGCTGCGCGACGGCCACTACTCCGGCGCCCGTGGGCTGGGCCACGGCACCGGCTACCGCTACCCGCACGACGACCAGCGGGGCGTGGTCACCCAGCAGTACGCCCCCGACGATCTGGTCGGCACCGACTACTACCGCCCCAGCGGGCACGGCGCGGAGCGCGCGGTGGCCGCCCGGCTGCCCCTGCTGCGCCGGATCGTGCGGGGCCGGTCGGGGCCGACGACGGGCCCGGAGGACGCCGTACCGGTCGGTGCCGGGCGGGGTGGGCCGGGCGCGACCGACGTTCCGGTGGATGATGGCGGCGACGACGCCGCCAGGAAGGGTCACCAGTGAGACCTCGTGGTTCGGAGCGGCCGGAGGAGGGCCCCGACGAGCGGCGGGACCCCCGTGCCAAGGGACGCCGCTGGGGACGCGGCCGGGCCGACGCGGAGCCGGACGAGCCGGTCGGTAGCGAGGAGCTCGGCTGGATCGACGACCTGCGCACCGCGAAGCGGCAGCGGACCGAGCTGGGCCCGGAGGCAGGCGGTCCGCCGCCCGCCGGCCCGCCATCCGCTGGCCCGCCGACCGGCCCGGTGCCGCCGGTCGGTCGGCCGGCCGGCGGTCCGCCCCCTGCTCCGCGCCCGGACGCTCCGCCCCCGGTGGGGCGGGCCCCCGGAGCCGCCGTACCGCCGCCCGGAGCCGCTGTCCCGCCCGGAGCCGCTGTCCCGCCCGGAACGCCGGCGCGTCCAGGGCACCCCGGTCCGACCGGGGCACCACCGCAGGCCCCGCCGGGCCGCCGGGCCGCCGTCCGTCCGGACGGACCCTGGCCCGGCTCCGCCGGCCCGCACCGCCCCGCCCCGGATGGTCCGCACCGCCCTGGCCCCGATGGCCCGCACCGCCCCGGCCCGGATGGTCCGCAGCGCCCTGGCCTCGACGGTCCGCAGCGCCCCGGGCCGGACGGTCCGGTCCGACCCGGGCCGGGCGGCGAGCCGCCGGTCCGACCGCCCGTGACGGCCCAGCCACCGGTACGTCCCGACGGGCCGCCACCGGTGGACCACGGCCGGCGCGCCGCACCGGCGGCACCCGAGCCGGGGCGTGGGCCTACCTCGGGTGGATCGTCACCGCGTCCCGCCGGCCGGGTGCCGGTGGAGGGGGCCGCCGGCGTCGCGCGGCCCGCCGGCGCGGCCCGTCCCTATCCGGTACCGGACGGTCCGGAGAGCCGGCGTCGCCCCCCGGAGCCGGACGTGCCGGTGGTGCCGGCGTCGGGCAACGCCCCGGCGGTTCCCGTCCTGCCTGCCCAGGCCGGCGGCACGGTGCCCGGCTCCGGTCCGGCTGCCGGGCCCACCGGCGGCCCGCCCCCCGGTGCCGGTACCGCGCCGGTGGCCGGCCGACGGCGGGCCGACGGGTCCGACACCGAGCGGCCGGCCGGTCGCCGACGGGCCGCCGAACCGGACGATGCGCCGACGGGTCGACGACGCGCCGACGACGGGCCGACGCCCCGGTCCGACGGCGAGTGGCCCGGCGGCCGGCGACGTGCCGGCGGACCGGACGACCGGTCCGGCGGTCACACCGGCGACGTGCCCCGGCCGGCGGGGCCCGGCGGCGAACGGCCGACCGGCGGCTTCGCCCCGGTTCCTCCGGCCCCCGGCCGCCGGGAGGAACCGCCGCCGACCGGGCGGGTGACCGGGTCGGCCCGACCGCCGGTCCCACCGACCGGGGCCGCCGCCTCCGTGCCGGTGCCCGACCCACGGTCCGCCCCGCCGGCCCGACCCGGACCGGCACCCGCCGGCCCGTCCCATCCCGGCCCGGTGCCCGCCGGGGCACCCCGCCCCGGAGCCGTGCCCGCCGGGCCGCCCCGTCCCGGAGCCGTGCCCGCCGGGCCGCCCCGTCCCGGGTCCGTGCCCGCCGGGGCAGCGCACCCGGTACCGCCGCCGGCCGGGCCGCCCCGGACCGGGCCGGACCCGACCACCGCGCCGCCGTCCGGCGGCCGTCCGTCGTCCCCGACCACCGGTGCGGTGGTCCGTCCGCCGTCTGCGGCGGCCAGCGCGGCGGTGCGTCCGGTTCCGCCGGCACCGGCCGGCGAACCACGTCCGGCACCACCCGGCGCGGGGGACCGTCCGCCGCCGCCCGCCGGCCCGCCGGCCCGTGGCGCGGCCCGCCCGGCCCCGCCCACCGACCAGCCTCCGCCGGAGCAGCCCGCCGGGCCGACCGACCCGGCACGTCCACCGGCCGGTCCGGTCCGCACCGGTCCCGCCCAGGTGTCCGGCCCGCCGGCCGAGGCCCGTGCCTCGGTACCCGTGGGCACCGGCCGGGTGCCGGGCCCGCAGCGACCCGTGACCGGCCGCGCCGCACCACCCGACGCCGGCCCGGACGGGCCCGCCGAGGCAGCTGCCCCGGCCCCCGACGGCCGGCCGGACGCCCCGGTCGCCCGGCCGGGCCAGGCTCCGGTCGCCCGGGCCGCCGCCGTCGTACCGGTCGCCGCGGGCGGCCCACCCGGTGCGCCGCCGCTGCGCAGCGCCGCCGGGGACGGACCGTCCGGGGCCGACGGACCCTCCGACGGTCCGCTGCGGACCGCCCGTTCCGAACTGCGCCGGCAGATCCGGGAGCGCCGCCGGCTGCGGCTCGGCGTCCTCGTCCTGGTCAGTGTGCTGCTGCTCGGCGCGGTACCGGCCTTCTTCGCCGTCCGGACGCTCAGCCGCGACCCGGTGTTCGGTACGCTCGACGAACTCGACGTGCCGGCCTGGGCCACGCAGCAGACCGTCGACAACGTCAGCGGCAGCCGCTGGTGCCTGCAGGACTGCCGGCTGCGGGAACGCACCGCCGAGTCGGAGCGTTCCCCGGAGGAGACCGCGTCGGAGTACCAGCGGGCGCTGACCGCCGCCGGCTGGCAGCCGTGGAAGGTGACCCGCTGCCCGGAACAACCGGCGCCCGGCCAGTACACCTGCTGGCGGCGCGACGAGCTGACCCTCGACCTCTGGGTGCGGCCACCGACCTGCGTGCCGCCGCCGGTGGACGGCGCGCCGGCGATCCCGCCGTCGCCGCAGCCGACCCCCGTCGAGCCGACCGACGACTGCACCGGCTCGTTGGTGTCGGTGAAGGTCCGTAACGCCATCGACGACGACCGGACCCGCCCGCAACCGAGCACCGACCCGTCGCTCACCGGTGAGGATCCCTTCCCGACCTTCACCGACGACCCGTTGCTGGACCTGACACCGTCACCGTCCTGAGCCGCCGTCCATCACTGACGGTAGGGTCTGGGGGCGGCGGGCCCGGTGCCGGCGCTGACCAGCGTCGGTGACGAGGTCCGGGCGGGTACGACGCCTCGCGCGGCCCCGTGGACGACGGGTCCGCGACACACTGTTTGAGGAGGACACGCGTGGAGCTTGGAGAGGTCGCGGCACTGGTGGCGGCGATAGCGTTCGCGATGCTGGTGCTGATCCTGACGCTGCCCATCCTGCGACTGCGGCACACGGTGGACGCCACCACCCGGATGATCAACGACCTCAACGACCGCACCGCGCCGTTGCTCGGCAACGTCAACGCCACGGTGGAGAACGTGAACGTCGCGCTGACCCAGGTGCAGACCTCGCTCGACGGGGTGAACCTCCAGCTCGCCAAGGTCGACACCATGACCGGCCACGCCCAGAACATCACCGCCAACGTGGCGAACCTGGCCACCGTGGTCTCCGCCGCCGCCGCGAACCCGCTGGTCAAGGTGGCCGCCTTCGGGTACGGCGTGCGGAAGGCGGCGTCCGCGCGCCGGCACGCCGAGACCGAGCGCGAGGTACGCGACACCATCAAGCAGCAGCGCCGCGCCGCCAAGCGCGGCAACCGCTGAGCCGGTCGGCGGGAGGATCGAGGACATGAGGCGTCTGTTCTGGCTCGGCATCGGGCTCGCCGTCGGCGTGGTGGTGGTCCGCAAGGCCACCCGGACCGCGCACGCGTACACGCCGCAGGGCATCGCCAGCTCGTTGACCGAATCCGCTGGCGGGCTGGTGGAGTCGCTGCGTAGCTTCGTGGAGGACGTCCGGATCGGGATGGCCGAACGCGAGCAGGAGATCCACGAGGCGTTCGCCCGGGGCGAGGCGTTCGACGACCAGTTCGCCGAGCTGCGGGAAGACCCGCGCATCGGTGACCGAGAGATCTTTCCGGAGGAACCCCAGCGATGAAGACGGCGGAGATCAAGCGGCGGTATCTCGCCCACTTCGAGGCGAACGGGCACGCCGTGGTGCCGTCCGCTCCGCTGCCCGCCATCAGCGATCCGAACCTGCTGTTCGTCAACGCCGGCATGGTGCAGTTCGTCCCGTACTTCCTGGGTCAGCAGACCCCGCCGTACCCGCGGGCGACCAGCGTGCAGAAGTGCATCCGCACCCCGGACATCGACGAGGTCGGCAAGACCAGCCGGCACGGCACGTTCTTCCAGATGAACGGCAACTTCTCCTTCGGTGACTACTTCAAGGCCGGGGCGATCCCGCTCGCCTGGGAGCTGTCCACCAAGCCGGTCGAGCAGGGCGGTTTCGGGCTGGACCCGGAGCGGATCTGGGCGACCGTCTACCTCGACGACGACGAGGCGGCTGCCATCTGGCGCGAGGTCGGGCTGCCGGCCGAGCGGATCGTCCGGCGGGGCAAGAAGGACAACTTCTGGTCGATGGGCATCCCCGGCCCGGCCGGACCCTGCTCGGAGCTGTACTACGACCGGGGCCCCGAGTACGGCCGTGAGGGTGGCCCCGAGGTCGACGAGGACCGCTACCTGGAGTACTGGAACCTCGTCTTCATGCAGTACGAGATCGCCGACGTGACCAGCAAGGAGGACTTCCGGATCGTCGGTGACCTGCCCAGGCAGAACATCGACACCGGGATGGGTCTGGAGCGGATGGCCTCGCTGCTCCAGGGCGTCGACAACCTGTACGAGATCGACGAGGTGCGGCCGATCCTGGCCCGCGCGTCCGAGCTGACCGGGAAGCGGTACGGCGCGCACTCCGGGCACGTGGCCGCCGAGTCGCACCCGGACGACGTCCGGCTGCGGGTGGTCGCCGACCACGTCCGTACCGCGCTGATGCTGATCGGCGACGGGGTGACCCCGTCGAACGAGGGCCGTGGCTACGTGCTGCGCCGGATCATGCGCCGGGCGATCCGGGCGATGCGGCTGCTCGGGTACCAGGAGCCGGCACTGCCGGAGCTGCTGCCGGTGGCCCGGGACTGCATGTCCCCGTCGTACCCGGAGCTGGCGACCGAGTTCGACCGGATCTCGCAGTACGCGTATGCCGAGGAGGACGCCTTCCTGTCCACCCTGCGGGCCGGGACGACGATCCTGGACACCGCGCTCGCCGAGACCCGCAAGGCCGGCAAGCCGGCGTTGTCGGGGGACAAGGCGTTCCAGCTGCACGACACGTACGGCTTCCCGATCGACCTGACCCTGGAGATCGCCGCCGAGCAGGGGCTGACCGTCGACGCCGAGGGTTTCCGCCGGCTGATGGCCGACCAGCGGTCCCGGGCCAAGGCGGACGCGCGGTCCCGCAAGACCGGGCACACCGACCTGAGCGCGTACCGGTCGGTGCTGGACACCGGTGGTCCGGTGAGCTTCACCGGGTACACCGAGACGTCCCGGGAGTCCCGGGTGCGGGCGCTGCTGTCCGGTGGTGCGCCGGTCGCCTCGGCGGTCGAGGGCGACACCGTCGAGCTGGTGCTGGACACCACCCCGTTCTACGCCGAGGGCGGCGGCCAGCAGCCCGACCAGGGCCTGATCACGGTCGGCGGCGGCGAGGTCGAGGTCTTCGACGTGCAGCAGCCGATGCCCGGCCTGGTGGTGCACCGGGCCAAGGTCCGCCGGGGTGAGGTGCGCGCCGGGGAGACCGGTTTCGCCGAGATCGACATCACCCGGCGGCGGGCCATCTCCCGGTCGCACACCGCCACCCACCTGGTGCACCAGACCATGCGGAACTTCCTCGGCGAGTCGGCCACCCAGGCCGGTTCGTTGAACGCCCCGGGCCGGCTGCGGTTCGACTTCAACACCCCGACCGGGGTCGCGCCGAGCGTGCTGCACGACGTGGAGCAGCAGGTCAACGAGGTGCTCCTGGCCGACCTGGAGGTGCACGCCTTCATCACCTCGCTGGAGGAGGCCCGCCGGATCGGCGCGATGGCGCTGTTCGGCGAGAAGTACGGCGACGAGGTGCGGGTGGTCGAGGTCGGCGACTACGCCCGGGAGCTGTGCGGCGGCACGCACGTGGACCGGTCCGGGCAGCTCGGCCTGGTGAAGATCCTCTCCGAGTCGTCGATCGGTTCCGGGGTACGCCGGGTCGAGGCGCTGGTCGGTATGGACGCGTTCCGGTTCCTGGCCAAGGAGCACCTGCTGGTGGCCCGGCTCGCCGAGCTGTACCGGGTGCCCAGCGACCAGGTCGCCGACCGGGTGGAGCAGACCGTCACCCAGCTCCGCGACGCGGAGAAGGAACTGGAGAAGCTGCGCGCCCAGCTGGTGCTCGGCGGCGCGTCGGCCCTGGCGGCCGGGGCGAAGGACGTGCGCGGGGTCGCGTACGTGGGCACCGAGGCGCCGGAGGGCGCGGCCGGCAACGACGTGCGGACCCTGGCCCAGGAGATCCGGGGCCGGATCGACCCGGCCCGGCCGGCGGTGGTCGCGGTGGCGGCCCGTTCCGGTGGCAAGGCGTCGTTGGTGGTCGCGGTGAACGGTGCGGCCCGCAGCCGGGGGCTTGCCGCGAACGACCTGGTCAAGGCGGCGTTCTCCGGTCGGGGTGGGGGCAGCCCGGACCTGGCGCAGGGCGGTGGCCTGCCGGCCGCCGAGGCGTCGAACCTGCTGCTGACCGTGGAGAAGGCGATCAGCGAGACGTGACGTTCGTCATCGAGGTGCACCAGGGCGGGCCTTACGGCCCGCCCTGGTGCCTGTACGGGGAGTGAAACCGAGTGAGTGAATTCTCCCGGGGTGTCCGGCTCGGCGTGGACGTCGGGCAGGTCCGGGTCGGGGTGTCGATCTGTGACCCGGGTGGCATCCTGGCCACCCCGCTGGTCACCCTGGCGCGTGACCTGACCAGCGCCGACGACGCCGTGCCGGCGGATCTGGCAGAGTTGCGCCGGCTGGTTGCCGAGCACGAGGCGGTCGGGGTGGTGGTCGGTCTGCCGGTGAACCTCGCCGGAAAGCACGGTCCGGCGGCCGTTCACGCGGTGTCGTACGCGAACCGTTTGGCTGATGTAATAGCGCCTGTTCCGGTGACGCTGACCGACGAGAGGATGTCGACCGTGGTGGCTTCTCGTAGGCTGGCCGAGCGGGGCGTCCGGGGGAAACGGCAACGCGCGGTGGTCGACCAGGCCGCCGCGGTGGAGATTCTGCAGAGCTGGCTAGACGCGCAGCGGAGGCGGACGTAATGATCGACGACCTGGATCTCGGTTTCGACGAGCGGGACCGAGGCGACAAGGGCCGGCACCGGCGCAGTGCGATGCGCAAGCGCGACGGCAAGGGCGGTGGCGCTGGCAAGACCGTCCTGGCTCTGATGTTGGCGCTGGTCCTGCTGGGCGCGATCGGTGGTGGGGCCTTCTACGGCTTCGACCGGGTGCAGAGCTACTTCGTCACTCCCGACTACGACGGCACCGGCAGCGGTGAGGTGACCGTCGAGGTGAAGCAGGGCGCGCTGATCGCCGACATCGCCAACGTGCTGTACAGCGCGGGCGTGATCAAGAGCGCCCAGGCGTTCATCGACGCGGCCGAGGAGAACTCGCGGGCCAAGAACATCCAGCCCGGCACGTACAAGGTCCGCAAGGAGATGAGCGGCGAGAGCGCGCTCACCATGCTGCTCGACCTGAAGAACAAGATCGTCAACGGGATCACCATCCCCGAGGGGCGCACCGCCAAGCAGACGTACGAGCTGCTCGCCAAGGAGACCAAGATCCCGGTCGAGGACTTCGAGGCGGCGGCGAAGGACCCGGAGGCGCTCGGCGTACCGGACTGGTGGTTCACCCGCACCGACGGCAAGAAGGTCGTCAAGTCGATCGAGGGCTTCCTGTTCCCGGACACCTACGAGATCCCGCCGAAGGCCACCGCCGAGGTGATCCTCAAGGAGATGGTGTCGCACTTCCTCACCGTCACCGGCAAGATGGAGTTCGCCGACCGGGTGGAGAAGGAACGCGGCGGGATCAGCCCGTACGAGGCCCTGATCGTCGCCTCCCTGGCCCAGGCCGAGGCCGGCACCAAGGAGGACCTCGGCAAGGTCGCCCGGGTCGCCTACAACCGGGCCTACAGCGGCACCTTCGACTGCAGCTGCCTGGAGATGGACGTCACGGTCAACTACTACCTGGAGTCGACCGGTCAGCGGACCAAGTCCTCCAAGCAGATGACCGCCGCCGACCTGGACAACCCGAAGAACCCGTACAACCGCAAGCTGCCCGGCATGATCCCCACTCCGATCAACAACCCGGGCAAGGACGCGCTGGAAGGGGCGATGGACCCGCCGGAGGGCAAGTGGCTGTTCTTCGTCGCGGTCGACAAGGAGGGCAACTCCGCCTTCGCCGAGACCTACGAGCAGCACCAGAAGAACGAGGCGAAGGCCCGAGAGGCCGGCATCATCTGATGACGCCGGCACGTCGGGCGGCGGTGGTCGGCACGCCGATCGCGCACTCCCTCTCCCCGGCGATCCACACCGCCGGGTACGCGGCGGCCGGGCTGACCGGCTGGTCGTACACCCGCTTCGAGTGCGACGCGGCCGGGCTGCCCGGCCTGGTCGCCGGGCTGGGCCCGGAGTGGGCCGGGCTGTCGGTGACCATGCCGGGCAAGGAGGCGGCGCTCGCGGTGGCCGACGCGGCGTCGCCGGTCGCCGCCGCCGTCGGTGCCGCCAACACGCTGGTACGCCGGCCGGACGGCTCGTGGTACGCGGACAACACCGACGTGACCGGCATGGTCGACGTGCTGACCGCCGCCGGGGTGCGGCCCGGGGCCACGGTGACCGTGCTCGGGGCCGGCGGGACGGCCCGTGCGGCGCTCGCCGCGGCGGCCCGGCTGGCCGCGACCTCGGTGACCGTGCTGGCCCGCCGCCCCGAGGCGATCGACGAGCTGCGCCCGGTGGCCGACACGCTGGGGGTGCCGCTGGCCGGTGCCCCGCTCGCCGACGCCGCCGCCCACCTCGACGTGGACGTGCTGCTCTCCACCCTGCCGAAGGGGGCCGCCGACCCGGTCGCGGTGACCGCCGCCTGGCGGCCGGGGACGGTCTGCTTCGACGCCATCTACGACCCGTGGCCGACCCCGCTGGCCGGCGCGGCGCGGGCGGCCGGCTGCCCCGTGGTGTCCGGGCTGGACCTGCTGCTGGCCCAGGCGGTCGGCCAGTTCGAGCAGTTCACCGGGGTGCGTGCCCCGGTCGACGCGATGCGCGCCGCCCTGCCGTTCCACTGAGGCTGCCGCAGACCCGAGCGACCGGCGTCTGTTGCCGACGCCGTTCCGTCGAGGTCGCGGTATCCCTCGCGCTCGGATACCGCAGTTTCGGCGAAACGGCGTCGGGCCCAGCTTGGTCAGGCGCCGGCTGCCGACTTGAGGTCGGCGGCTCGGTCGGTGTTCTCCCAGGTGAGGTCGGGGAGTTCGCGGCCGAAGTGGCCGTAGGCGGCGGTTTGTTGGTAGATGGGGCGCATGAGGTTGAGGTCGCGGATGATGGCGGCGGGTCGGAGGTCGAAGATCTCCTTGACGGCCTTTTCGATCTTGTCGACGGGGACGTTCTCGGTGCCGAAGGTTTCGATGAAGAGGCTGACGGGGTGGGCTTTGCCGATGGCGTAGGCGACCTGGGCTTCGCAGCGTTCGGCGAGGCCGGCGGCGACGATGTTCTTGGCGACCCAGCGCATGGCGTAGGCGGCGGAGCGGTCGACTTTGGAGGGGTCTTTGCCGGAGAAGGCGCCGCCGCCGTGGCGGGCGTAGCCGCCGTAGGTGTCGACGATGATTTTGCGTCCGGTGAGGCCGGCGTCGCCCATGGGGCCGCCGATCTCGAATCGGCCGGTGGGGTTGACCAGGAGCCGGTACCCCTCGGTCTCCAGCCCCAGCGCCTCCAGCTCCGGCTCCACCACGTACCGGCGGACGTCCGGGGTGAGCAGGGTGTCCAGGGACACGTCCGCGGCGTGCTGCGACGACACGACGACGGTGTCGAGGCGGACCGGGCGCAGCCCGTCGTACTCCACCGTCACCTGGGTCTTGCCGTCGGGCCGCAGGTAGGGCACCGACAGGTCCTTGCGGACGGCGGTGAGTCGGCGGGCCAGGCGGTGGGCCAGCGCGATCGGCAGGGGCATCAGTTCCGGGGTCTCCGAACAGGCGAACCCGAACATCATGCCCTGGTCACCGGCGCCCTGCGCGTCCAGCGCCGACTCCGACGACCCCGACCGCAACTCGATCGCGTTGTCCACACCCTGCGCGATGTCCGGCGACTGCGCCCCGATCGACACACTCACCCCACACGACGCCCCGTCGAAACCCTTCTTCGACGAGTCGTACCCGATCCCCAGGATCGTCTCCCGCACGATCGTCGGGATGTCGGCGTACGCCTTCGTGGTCACCTCACCGGCGACATGCACCTGACCAGTCGTGATCAAGGTCTCCACCGCGACCCGCGAATGCGGATCCTGCCCCAACAGGGCATCCAGGATCCCATCACTGATCTGATCGGCGATCTTGTCCGGATGGCCCTCCGTGACCGACTCGGACGTGAACAGACGGCGTGTCACAGTGCTCCTCTCGGGTCGCGACAGCTCCCGTCCGGATGGTCGGGGTGTCGTGATCGCGGTCTTGTGGCGGGGGTACAGCCGGGGCGCGGGTGTGGCTCCGGCTGCGACGGACGGTGGGGGTCAGACGCCCACCGGAACAGGGGATCCGGCGGCCACCGGGCAGTGCGTCGCGCCGCGGACCAGGTCCACCAGGGACGCCGGGTCCCGCGGCGGCCGGGAGCCCCGCCAGGCCACGTACCCGTCCGGGCGCAGCAGCACCAGCGGCTGCCGGTAGCGGCGGGCCGCCTCGGCGTCCCGGCAGTCGGCGACGGTCAGCGGCACCCCGGCGGCGGCGAACGCCGCGCGCAGCGCGGGCACGCCCGGCGGGTGCGGGACGTCGGCGCGCGGCGACCACGGGTCGGACAGCCGCAGCAGCGTGAAGCCGGGACCGGTCAGGTCCCGGGTGGACAGTCCCGGAGCGAGCGGGACGTTCGGGGCCCGCAGACCGGGCCGGGTCTCGTCGGACGGGTCGGTGACCGGCTCGTCGTCGGCGATGACGGCCGAGCGGTAGCGGTGTGGTCCGGGCGGCCCGTCGCCGACCCCGGCCACCGGTCGTCGTTCCTCGGCGTAGCTGTCCAGCAGACCGTCGCCGGCCCAGCCGTGCACGGCCGCCGCGAGTTTCCAGGCCAGGTTGACCGCGTCGCCGACCCCGACCCCCAGCTCGTCCCCGACACCGCCCGGCAGGCCGTCGGCGGTCGGCGCGGAGTGGGCCAGGCCGCAGTGGAACAGCCGACCCTGCCGGGGGCGGACGTCCACCGGCCGTCCGGCCGACCCCGGCGCGGCGGGGAAGGTGACGCCGTCACAGGCCACCAGGTAGTCGGCGGTCACCTCGACCAGGTCGCCGGTGCGCGGGTCGGTGACCCGGGCCCGCACCCCGTCGTCGTCGACGGCGACCGCGTCGAGCCGTCCGGGTGGGGGTACCGGCCCGTCGACGCCGTCGTCCCCGCGCGGCCCGTCGATCTCGGCGAAGGTGCGGTCCACCCCGTGCCGGGCCAGCTCCGCCCCGAGCGTCGACCCGACCGGGCCGCTCCCCACCACCAGCACGTCCGTCCGGTGTCGTCTGCTCGCCATGTTCCCGTCCGTTCCCCCACGCCCGCCGTGTCCGGTGCCACCGGCACCCGATCCCCCGTCCGGCAAGGACGCTAGGGGAACGGGTCCGAGCGCATCTCCAGGCTGACTCGAGACGCGCTCTCGACCGACCCGGCCGCTGGACGACCCGCTCGGGCTCATGGTCCACGACATCGCTTCTTCATGGGTGCGCAGTCCGTAGGGCGGGACATGGTGGGCGGTACGGAACCGCATTCCCGGGGCGTGCCAGACTGGTCCGGTGTTGCGTTGGCTTACCGCAGGTGAATCACATGGTCCCGCCCTGGTCGCGCTGCTGGAGGGTGTCCCCGCCGGGGTCGAGGTGACCACCGGGGAGATCGCCGCCGAGCTGGCCCGCCGTCGACTCGGCTACGGCCGGGGCGCGCGGATGGCCTTCGAGCAGGACGAGATCGAGATCATCGGCGGGCTGCGGCACGGCGTGACCATCGGCAGCCCGGTGGCGATCCGGGTGGGCAACTCGGAGTGGCCGAAGTGGCGCACGGTGATGGCCGCCGACCCGGTCGACCCGGACGAGCTGGCCGGGCAGGCGCGCAACGCGCCGCTGACCCGGCCCCGCCCCGGCCACGCCGACCTGGCCGGCATGCAGAAGTACGGCCACACCGACGCCCGGCCGATCCTGGAGCGGGCCAGCGCCCGGGAGACCGCCGCCCGGGTCGCCGTCGGCACGGTCGCCAAGGCGCTGGTGCGGCAGGCCCTCGGCGTGGAGATCGTCTCGCACGTGGTGGAGCTGGGCCCGGTCGCGGTCAAACCCGGCCTGCGCCCCACCCCGGCCGACGCCGAGCGGATCGACGCCGACCCGCTGCGCTGCCTCGACGCCGAGGCGAGCGCCCGGATGGTCGCCGAGGTCGACGCCGCGAAGAAGGCCGCCGACACGCTCGGCGGCGTGGTCGAGGTGCTGGCGTACGGAGTGCCGCCCGGTCTGGGTAGCCACGTCCAGTGGGACCGCAAGCTCGACGCCCGGCTCGCCACCGCGCTGATGTCGATCCAGGCGATCAAGGGCGTGGAGATCGGGGACGGCTGGACCCAGGCACGGTCCCGGGGCTCCGAGGCGCACGACGAGATCATCTCCACCGCCACCGGGGTCCGTCGGGTCACCGACCGGGCCGGTGGCCTGGAGGGCGGCATCACCACCGGTGAGCCGCTGCGGGTGCGGGCGGCGATGAAGCCGATCTCCTCGCTGAACCGGGCGCTCGCCACCGTGGACGTGACCACCGGTGAGCCGGCCACCGCGATCAACCAGCGGTCGGACGTCTGCGCGGTGCCGGCCGCGGCGGTGGTCGCCGAGGCGATGGTGGCCCTGGTGCTCGCCGAGGCGGCCACCGAGAAGTTCGGTGGCGACTCGGTGGCCGAGATCCGCCGCAACCTGGCCGGCTACCTCGACGCGTTGGTGATCCGGTGACGGTGGCGCAGGTACGGGGGCCCGACGGCCGGCCGGCCGGGGCGGGGGAGCGGCGGTGACCCGGCCGGTCTGTGTGCTGGTCGGCGCGCCGGGCGCGGGCAAGACCACCATCGGCGAGGCGCTCGCCGCCGAACTGGGCGTGGAGTTCCGGGACACCGACCGGGACATCGAGCGGATGGCCGGCAAGCCGATCCCGGAGATCTTCGTCGACGAGGGCGAGGCGCACTTCCGTACCCTCGAACGGGCCGCGGTGGCGGCGGCGCTGGCCGGCTGCCCCGGGGTGCTCGCCGTCGGCGGCGGCGCGGTCCTCGCCGAGGAGAACCGCGCCGCGCTCGTCGGGCACACCGTGCTGTACCTGTCGGTCGAGTTGACCGACGCGCTGAAGCGGGTCGACCTGGGGGTGGGCCGGCCGCTGCTGGCGGTGAACCCCCGGGCCACGCTGAAGTACCTGCTGGACCAGCGCCGTCCGCTGTACGAGGAGGTGGCGACCGCCACCGTGGTCACCGACGGACGGACCCCGGCCGAGATCGTCGCCGGGATCCTGCCGCTACTGCGTCGCTGACGCCCGCCCGACCGGGCGTCCGGCCGCCCCGCCGGGTGCCCCGGCGGCCAAGCGGGTCGCCGGGGCCGTGACGCCGGGTGCCGTGGCCGCCCTGTCGGGTGCCGTGACCGCGACGTCGTGAGGTGTCGTTGCCGGCCGGGGCCGGGGGATCCGCCGGCGCTCCGGTCGCCAGGTCGCCAGCAGGGCCAGGGCCAGCAGGATCTCGGCCAGGTCCCCGCCGTAATACATGATCGACGCGGCGGCGTGGAGCTGCCCGACGGTCCCCGGCACGTCGACCAGGAGCCCGGCGTACAGCAGTTGGGCGAGCGCGGCGTGCGCGGCCACCGCCACCCCGAGCACCACCAGCCGGACCGGCACCCGGGGGCGGTGCGGCCCCGGGTCCGGCCCGGCGATCGACCAGGTGAACAGGCACCCGCTGGCCAGGAAGTGCGCGGCGACCAGCCAGTGCAGGGCCGGAGCGGCCAGGGTGGCCCGGTAGAGCGGGGTCAGGTACAGCGCGTACAGGCCACCGGTGGTGAGCAGCAGGCCGGTGACCGGATGGGCCAGCAGCCGGGGCACCGGGTGGGCCAGCAGCCGGACCGTGGCCCGGCCGGTCTCCCGGTCGAGGGCGCGCAGGGCCAGCGTGCCGGGCGCGCCGAGCACCAGGCCCAGCGGCGCGAGCATGCCCACCAGCAGGTGCTGCCACATGTGCCCGACGGCGTCGTGCGCCGGCACCGCCAGCCCGACCCCGAGCAGCGCGGCCCCCGTGCCGAAGCTCGCCGTCCGCCACCGGCTCCACGCCCCGCCGCCCCGGCGCTGCCGACGTACCGCGAGCAGGTAGACCCCGAGCAGCAGCAGCGGTACGGCGAGCGCGGCCAGCACGGCCAGCGACGGTCCGGCCGGGTCGCCGCCGTGGTCGTGGCCGGTCACCGCTGCTCGACCGGGACGTCGTGGCTGACCGGGCCGACGGTGTCGTCGGCGTCGACCCGGCGGGTGTCCCGCTGGAGCAGCCAACCGGCGGCGATCAGGACGACACCGAGGGCGAGGAAGCCGAGGTCCCACCAGAGCTGGTGCGCCCCGGGCCGGACGTGGTGGATGCCGAGCAGGTGGTGGTCCACGATCCCCTCCACCAGGTTGAACGACCCCCAACCGACCAGCGCCCAGCCCCACAGGGCACGGGAGCGCCACAACCGGCCCCGGCCGGTGGTCACCCGGGCCGACAGCAGCGCCAGCCCGGTCAGCACCGACACCCAGGTGACCACGTGGAACAGCCCGTCCCACAGGGTGTTCATCCGCAGGCCGGCGACGGTGTCCACCGGGTACCCGCGGATGCCGACGTTGTCGCTGCCGGTGGCGCTGAGCATGTGGTGCCACTGGAGCACCTGGTGCAGCACGATCCCGTCGGCGAAGCCGCCCAGCCCGATGCCGAGCAGCAGGGCGGGGAGCCGGATGTCGGCGTGGTCGGTCGTACGGTCTGCCATCGGAGGAACCTCCACCGTCGTCGATCGGGGCCTTCCGGGACCTGCCCGGCCCCTGCCCGGATAAACGCTCCGGACCGGTCTCCGGTCACCAGGTGGACGCTTCCCTCGGTGCCGACCCGTGCTCGACTAGGCTGGCGCAGCGATGGACGAGATGACCCGGATCACGGTCGGTGGCGCGCACCCGTACGACGTACTGGTGGGGCGTGGCCTGACCGACGCGCTGCCCGACCTGCTGCCCGGGGCCACCCGGGCGGCGGTGCTGCATGCTCCGCTGTTGAAGGAGCTGGCCGACGCGCTCGGCGACCGGCTGCGGTCGGCCGGCGTCGAGCCGCTGCCGATCGAGGTGCCGGACGCCGAGGCGGGCAAGCAGATCGACGTGGCCGCGCACTGCTGGGACCGGTTGGGCGCGGCGAACTTCACCCGTACCGACGTGGTGGTCGGGGTGGGCGGCGGCGCGGTCACCGACCTGGCCGGCTTCGTGGCGGCCTGCTGGCTGCGCGGGGTGCGCTGGGTGCCGGTGGCGACGTCGCTGCTCGGCATGGTGGACGCGGCGGTGGGCGGCAAGACCGGCGTGAACACCGCCGCCGGCAAGAACCTGGTCGGCGCGTTCCACCCGCCGGCCGGGGTGCTCTGCGACCTGGCCACCCTGGACACGTTGCCCGCCGTGGACCTGGCCGCCGGCCTGGCCGAGGTGGTCAAGTGCGGGTTCGTCGCCGACCCGGTGATCCTGGAGCTGGTGGAGCGGGACCCGGCGGCGGCCACCGACCCGGCCGGCGCGGTCAACCGGGAGCTGATCGAACGGGCCATCCGGGTCAAGGCCGACGTGGTCTCCGGTGACCTGCGCGAGTCCGGCGTCCGGGAGGTGCTGAACTACGGCCACACCCTGGCCCACGCCATCGAGAAGGTGGAGGGGTACCGCTGGCGGCACGGGCACGCCGTCGCGGTCGGGCTGGTGTACGCGGGCACGCTCGCCCGGCTGGCCGGCCGGCTCGACGCGGCCACCGCCGACCGGCACCGGACGGTGGTGGCGGCCCTCGGCCTGCCGACCAGCTACGCCGCGGACGCCTGGCCGGAACTGCTCGCCACCATGCGGGTGGACAAGAAGGCCCGGGGCTCCCGGCTGCGGTTCGTGGTGCTCGACGGGCTGGCCCGGCCGGCGATCCTGGAGGGCCCGGACGACGACCTGCTGCACGCCGCCTACCGGGCGGTGGCCGGGTGAGCGCGGCGGAGCGGAGCCCCGCAGCCGCGAGCGGCGACGGCGCCCGGGTGTACGTGCTGAACGGGCCGAACCTGGGCCGGCTGGGCAGCCGGCAGGTCGACGTGTACGGCGTGACCAGCTACGCCGACCTGGTGGCGCTCTGCGAACGCACCGGCCGTGAGCTGGGCCTGGACGTGGTGGTGCGGCAGACCGACGCCGAGCACGAGTTGCTGGGCTGGTTGCACGCCGCCGCCGACGAGGGCGCGGCCGTGGTGCTCAACCCGGCGGCCTGGTCGCACTACTCGGTGGCGGTGCGGGACGCCTGCGCCATGCTGCGTGGGCCGCTGGTGGAGGTGCACATCTCCAACATCCACGCCCGGGAGGAGTTCCGGCACCACTCGGTGGTGTCGGCGGTGGCGACCGGGGTGATCTGCGGCCTGGGGGTCGACGGGTACCGGCTGGCCCTGCACCACCTGGCCGCCCGGCCCGGCTGACCCCGTAGCCGGGTGCCGACCGGCGCGGTTGACCCGGCCGCCGGTGCCGTGCGGCGGGGCCGAGGCGGGGGCCGTCCGCCGCGCGGCGGGTGCCCACCGGCCAGCTAGTAGACTGGCGCGGTCCGTCCGCCAATTGATGATCAAGGCAGGAAATGGCCACCACCAACGACCTCAAGAACGGCCTGGTACTCAACCTCGACGGAGGGCTCTGGGCCGTCGTGGAGTTCCAGCACGTCAAGCCCGGCAAAGGCGGTGCCTTCGTCCGCACCACGCTGAAGAACGTGCTCTCCGGCAAGGTCGTCGACAAGACCTTCAACGCGGGCACCAAGGTCGAGACCGCGACCGTGGACAAGCGGACCATGCAGTACCTCTACGCCGACGGCGAGGACTACGTCTTCATGGACCTGGAGACGTTCGACCAGATCACCGTCCCCGGCGCGACCGTGGGCGACGCGGCGAACTACCTCCTCCCCGAGGCGGAGGCGATCGTGGCCACCCACGAGGGCGTGCCGCTCTACGTCGAGCTGGCCACCAGCGTGGTGCTCGAGGTGACCTACACCGAGCCGGGGCTGCAGGGTGACCGCTCCACCGGTGGCAACAAGCCGGCCACCGTCGAGACCGGTGCCACCGTGCAGGTGCCGCTCTTCATCACCACCGGCGAGAAGATCAAGGTCGACACCCGCGACGGCCGTTACCTCGGCCGCGCCTGATGGCCGAGGCCCCCAAGCAGCAGATGCCGGCGCGTCGCAAGGCGCGCAAGCGGGCGCTGGACGTGCTCTACGAGGCCGACCTGCGTGACAAGCCCCCGGTCGAGGTGCTCGCCGGGTACGTGGAACGCATCGAGAAGCCCCGTCCGGAGCATCTCGACTACACGGTCAGCCTGGTCGAAGGGGTGGCCGCCCACCTCGACCGGATCGACGAGCTGATCGCCAGCTACGCCGAGGGCTGGACGCTGGACCGGATGCCGGTGGTCGACCGCAACCTGGCCCGGATCGCCGTCTACGAGCTGCTCTACCTCGACGACATCGACGACGCGGTGGCGATCACCGAGGCCGTCGAGCTGGCCCGGCAGATGTCGACCGACGACTCGCCGCGCTTCCTCAACGGCATCCTCGGCCGGATCGCCGAGTACGCCACCCGCTGACCGTCACCCCGGCCCGACGCCGGACACCCCGAGGGCCCGTGCCGGTCGGCACGGGCCCTCGGGGTGCGGTAGCGGGACTCAGGACGCGAAGAACGCCCGGGGGTCGGCGACCAGCACACCGTGCTCGGTGAGCCGCTCGATCAGACCGGACGGCGACGAGTCGTAGACGATGGCGAGGGCGCGCAGGTCGTCGGCGCGGATCGACAGCACCCGCCCGTTGTAGTCGCCACGCTGCTGCTGGATGGCACGGGCGTACCGGGCCACGTACGCGAGCTCCTCGGACGCCTCGTCGTACAGCCGCTCCAGGTCCAGCACGATCTTGCTGGTCGGCTCGTGCCGTACGCCGCTGCCGTCGGGCAGCAGCTCGGAGACGGGTACGCGGTAGAAGTCGGCCAGCTCCGCCAACCGGGACACGGTGACGGCGCGGTCGCCTCGCTCGTACGACCCGACCACGACGGCCTTCCACCGTCCGTTGGACTTCTCCTCCACGCCCTGCAGGGACAGGCCCTGCTGCTGGCGGATGGAACGCAGGCGGGCGCCCAGCGACTTGGCGTATTCAGAGGGCATTCGGACACTCCCAGTGCTGCATCGGGGTTCTCCCAGCTATCGCTACGGAGCGTGACGGTACGGGGATTACGACACGTGGTCAAGTGCTCGTGACACACCTGTTGAGATCCACCGGGCGATCCATCCGCATTTCGGGACTGATCTGCCGATCAGCCACCAGCCGCTGACCGCCCCGGTGACCACTGGTAACGTGGCCGGAAGCCCCCGGTCCGGGCCGCTCGCGGCTGGTCGGGGCAGTCAGACGTCCTTTAACGACCCGTCCCGTGAGGCGGGGAAGGAGGTCCGCCGTGGCCTACCCACCGGCAGCGAGATCCGAGGTGTCGAGGCAACCCTCGGTGAAGGTGATCCTCGCCAGCGCCGACGTGCAGCGCGTGGTCGACCGGATCGCCCACCAGATCCTGGAGAAGACCCAGGGCGCCGCCGACACCGTTCTGCTCGGCATCCCGACCCGGGGCACCCCGCTGGCCCGCCGGCTCGCCGCCCGGATCAGCGCCTTCGAGGACATCGCCGTACCGGTCGGTGTGCTCGACATCACGCTCTACCGCGACGACCTGCGCCGGCACGCCACCCGGGCGGTCGGCCCGACCGAGGTGCCGCCCGGCGGCATCGACGGCAAGCGGGTCGTCCTCGTCGACGACGTGCTCTTCTCCGGCCGGACCGTCCGGGCTGCCCTGGACGCCCTCAACGACCTCGGCCGCCCCGCCTCGGTGCAGCTCGCCGTGCTGGTCGACCGGGGTCACCGGCAACTGCCCATCCGGGCCGACTACGTGGGCAAGAACATCCCCACCGCGCTCGCCGAGAGCGTCAAGGTCACCCTCGCCGAGGTCGACGGCGTCGACGAGGTCCGCCTGTACGGGGGTACCACCCAGTGAGCGCGAGGAGTGCAGCGGAGCGGAGCCCCGCAGTCGCGAACGAAAGGCAGGTGCAGGCCGCATGATCCGGCACCTGCTCTCCGGGGCGGACCTGGACGCGCCCACCGCCACCCTGATCCTGGACACCGCCGCCCAGATGGCCACCGTCGCCGGGCGGGAGGTCAAGAAGCTGCCCGCGCTGCGCGGCCGGACCGTGGTGAACCTCTTCTACGAGGACTCCACCCGGACCCGGATCTCGTTCGAGGCGGCGGCCAAGCGACTCAGCGCCGATGTGATCAACTTCTCGGCGAAGGGGTCCAGCGTCGCCAAGGGCGAGAGCCTGAAGGACACCGCGCTGACCCTCCAGGCGATGGGCGCCGACGCGGTGGTGGTCCGCCACCCGGCCTCCGGCGCCCCGCACCGGCTGGCGAACTGGGTCGACGGCAGCGTGGTCAACGCCGGCGACGGCACCCACGAGCACCCCACCCAGGCCCTGCTGGACGCGTACACCATGCGGTCCCGGCTGGGCCGGCTCGCCGGCCTGCACGTCGCGGTGGTGGGTGACGTGCTGCACAGCCGGGTGGCCCGCTCCAACGTGCTGCTGCTGTCCACCCTCGGCGCGAAGGTCACCCTGGTCGGCCCGCCCACCCTCATCCCGGTCGACATCGCCCAGGCCCTCGCCCCCGGCACCGACGTCTGCTACGACCTGGACGCCGTGCTGCCCCAGGCGGACGTGGTGATGATGCTGCGGGTGCAGCGGGAACGGATGAGCGACTCGTACTTCCCGTCCGCCCGCGAGTACGCCCGCCGCTACGGCCTGGACGGCCCGCGCATGCGCCGCCTGCCGGAACACGCGATCGTCATGCACCCCGGCCCGATGAACCGGGGCATGGAGATCACGCCCGAGGTGGCCGACTCACCCCGCTCCACCATCGTCGAACAGGTCACCAACGGGGTCTCCGTCCGGATGGCCGTCCTCTACCTGCTGCTCGGGGGGAACAACTCATGACCGCGTACCTGATCAAGGGGGTCAGCGTCGTCGGCGGTGACCCCACCGACCTGCTGGTCCGCGACGGCGTCGTCGCCGAGGCCGGCCCCGGCCTGACCGCGCCGGACGCCACCGTGCTCGACGCGGCCGGGCTGGTCGCCCTGCCCGGCCTGGTCGACCTGCACACCCACCTGCGCGAACCGGGCCGGGAGGACGCCGAGACCGTGGAGTCCGGCTCCCGGGCGGCGGCGCTCGGCGGCTACACCGCGGTCTGCGCGATGGCGAACACCTCCCCGGTCGCCGACACCGCCGGCGTGGTCGAGCAGGTCTGGCGGCTCGGCCGGGAGGCCCGGCTGGTCGACGTCCAGCCGATCGGCGCGGTCACCGTCGGGCTGGCCGGGGAACGCCTCGCCGAGCTGGGCGCGATGGCCGACTCGGCGGCCCGGGTGCGGATCTTCTCCGACGACGGGCACTGCGTCGCCGACCCGAAGCTGATGCGCCGGGCGCTGGAGTACGTCAAGGCGTTCGACGGGATCATCGCCCAGCACGCCGAGGAGCCCCGGCTCACCGAGGGCGCGCAGATGCACGAGGGTGAGGTCTCCACCCGGCTCGGGCTGACCGGCTGGCCGGCGGTCGCCGAGGAGGCGATCATCGCCCGGGACGTGCTGCTCGCCGAGCACGTCGGCAGCCGGCTGCACGTCTGCCACGTCTCCACCGCCGGCAGCGTCGAGGTGCTGCGCCAGGCCAAGGCCCGGGGGGTACGGGTCACCGCCGAGGTCACCCCGCACCACCTGCTGCTCACCGACACGCTCGCCGAGACGTACGACCCGGTCTACAAGGTCAACCCGCCGCTGCGGACCGCCACCGACATCGCCGCGCTGCGCGCCGCCCTGGTCGAGGGTGTGATCGACATCATCGCCACCGACCACGCCCCGCACGCCGTGGAGGACAAGGAGTGCGAGTGGGCGTACGCCCGGCCGGGCATGGTCGGGCTGGAGACGGCGCTGTCCATCGCGCTGGACGTGCTCGGCCCGGAGTGGGACCTGATCGCCGAGCGGATGTCCCGCACCCCGGCCCGGATCGCCGGGCTGACCGGCCACGGCGTGGACCCGGCCCCCGGTGTCCCGGCCAACCTCACCCTGGTCGACCCGGCCGCCCGGCGCGTGATCGAGCCGGCCGAGCTGGCCAGCCGTAGTCGCAACACCCCGTACGCCCGCATGACGCTGCCGGGTCGCATCGTGGCGACCTTCCTGCGCGGCGAGCCGACGGTCCTGGACGGAAAGGCGGTCAGGTAATGGCGAATCGGAGAGCCGCGATCCTCGTCCTCGAAGACGGGCGCACCTTCCACGGCGAGGCGTACGGCCGGGTCGGGGAGACCTTCGGCGAGGCGGTCTTCAACACCGGCATGACCGGCTACCAGGAGACCCTCACCGACCCGTCGTACCACCGGCAGGTGGTGGTGCAGACCGCCCCGCACATCGGCAACACGGGCGTCAACGACGAGGACGACGAGTCGTCCCGGATCTGGGTGGCCGGCTACGTGGTCCGCGACCCGGCCCGGACCGCCTCGAACTGGCGGGCCACCGGCGGTCTGGCCGAGCGGCTGGACGCCGAGGGTGTGGTCGGCATCGCCGGCGTGGACACCCGGGCGCTGACCCGGCACCTGCGCGAACGCGGCGCGATGCGGGTCGGGGTCTCCAGCGTCGAGACCGACCCGCGTGCCCTGCTGGCCCGGGTGCGGCAGGCCCCGGCGATGGTCGGCGCGGACCTGTCCGCCGAGGTGACCACCGCGCGGCCGTACGTGGTCGAGGCGGACGGCACCCACCGGTTCACCGTCGCCGCCCTGGACCTGGGCATCAAGCGCAACGTGCCGCGCCGGCTGGCCGCCCGGGGGGTCACCACCCACGTGCTGCCGGCCACGTCGACCATCGACGACCTGCTCGCCGTCGGCGCGGACGCGGTGTTCCTCTCGCCCGGCCCCGGTGACCCGGCCACCGCCGACGCGCCGGTGGCCCTGGCCCGGGAGGTGCTGACCCGGCGGATCCCGCTGTTCGGCATCTGCTTCGGCAGCCAGATCCTCGGCCGGGCGCTCGGCTTCGGCACCTACAAGCTCGGCTACGGGCACCGGGGCATCAACCAGCCGGTGCTGGACCGGGCCACCGGTAAGGTCGAGGTGACCAGCCACAACCACGGTTTCGCGGTGCAGTTCCCCGGTGCCGAGCCCGGCGCCGTGGTGCCCGACCGGATCATCGACACCGAGTTCGGCGGGGTCGAGATCAGTCACGTCTGCCTGAACGACAACGTGGTCGAGGGCCTGCGGGCGAAGGACGTGCCCGCGTTCACCGTCCAGTACCACCCCGAGGCGGCGGCCGGCCCGCACGACGCGGACTACCTCTTCGACCGCTTCGCCCAGTTGATCGAAGGCGGTAAGCAGCATGCCTAAGCGGACGGACCTCAAGCACATCCTGGTGATCGGTTCCGGGCCGATCGTGATCGGTCAGGCCTGCGAGTTCGACTACTCCGGCACCCAGGCGTGCCGGGTGCTGCGCAGCGAGGGGATCCGGGTCAGCCTGGTCAACTCCAACCCGGCCACCATCATGACCGACCCGGAGTTCGCCGACGCCACGTACGTCGAGCCGATCACCCCGGAGTTCGTCGAGCTGGTCATCGCCAAGGAACGCCCGGACGCGCTGCTGCCCACCCTGGGCGGGCAGACCGCGCTGAACACGGCGGTGGCGCTGCACGAGGCGGGCGTGCTCGACAAGTACGGCGTCGAGCTGATCGGCGCGAACATCGAGGCGATCCGGCGCGGCGAGGACCGGCAGCTGTTCAAGGACATCGTCGCCAAGGCCGGGGTACGGCTCGGCTTCGCCGACCCGGCCGCCCTGGTGCCCCGCTCCCGGGTCTGCCACTCGATGGACGAGGTCCGGGACACCGTCGCCGAGCTGGGCCTGCCGGTGGTGATCCGGCCGTCGTTCACCATGGGCGGCCTGGGCTCCGGCATGGCGCACACCCCGGAGGACCTGGAGCGCATCGCCGGGTCCGGGCTGGCCGCCAGCCCGGTGCACGAGGTGCTCATCGAGGAGAGCGTGCTCGGCTGGAAGGAGTACGAACTCGAACTGATGCGGGACCGCAACGACAACGTCGTGGTGGTCTGCTCGATCGAGAACGTCGACCCGATGGGCGTGCACACCGGCGACAGCGTCACCGTCGCCCCGGCCATGACGCTCACCGACCGGGAGTACCAGCGCCTGCGTGACCTGGGCATCGCGGTGCTGCGCGAGGTCGGCGTGGACACCGGCGGCTGCAACATCCAGTTCGCGGTGAACCCGGCCGACGGCCGGATCGTGGTGATCGAGATGAACCCCCGGGTGTCCCGTTCCTCGGCGCTGGCCTCGAAGGCGACCGGCTTCCCGATCGCCAAGATCGCCGCGAAGCTGGCCATCGGCTACACCCTGGACGAGATCCCCAACGACATCACCCTGAAGACCCCGGCCGCGTTCGAGCCGACGCTCGACTACGTGGTGGTGAAGATCCCCCGGTTCGCGTTCGAGAAGTTCCCCGGCGCGGATCCGGAACTCACCACCACGATGAAGTCGGTCGGCGAGGCGATGAGCCTGGGCCGCAACTTCACCGAGGCGCTGAACAAGGCGATGCGCTCGATGGAGACGAAGGCGGCCGGGTTCTGGACCCAGCCCGACCCGGCGGACGCGACGAAGGAGAACACCCTCGACGCGCTGCGGATGCCGCACGACGGCCGGCTCTACACCGTCGAGCGGGCGCTGCGGCTGGGCGCCTCGATCGCCGAGGTGAGCGCGGCGTCCGGCGGGATCGACCCGTGGTTCCTGGACCAGATCGTCGCCCTGGTGGAGCTGCGCGCCGAGATCGTCGAGGCCCCGGTGCTCGACGTGGACCTGCTGCGTCGGGCCAAGCGGGCCGGGCTGTCCGACCGGCAGCTCGCCGCGCTCCGCCCCGAGCTGGCCGCCGAGGACGGCGTCCGTACGCTGCGGCACCGGCTGGCCGTCCGGCCGGTCTACAAGACGGTGGACACCTGCGCGGCCGAGTTCGGCGCCACCACGCCGTACCACTACTCGTCGTACGACGCGGAGACCGAGGTGGTCGGCTCGGACCGGCCCAAGGTGCTGATCCTCGGCTCCGGGCCGAACCGGATCGGTCAGGGCATCGAGTTCGACTACTCGTGCGTGCACGCGGTGATGGCGTTGCGCAGCGCGCCGGTCGGTCCGGGCGCGGCGACCGGCTACGAGACCGTCATGGTCAACTGCAACCCGGAGACCGTCTCCACCGACTACGACACCGCCGACCGGCTCTACTTCGAGCCGCTGACCTTCGAGGACGTCCTGGAGGTCTGGCACGCCGAGGACACCTCCGGCAAGGCGGCCGGCGGGCCGGGCGTGGTCGGGGTGATCGTCCAGTTGGGCGGGCAGACCCCGCTCGGTCTGGCCCAGCGGCTCAAGGACGCCGGCGTGCCGGTGGTCGGCACCTCGCCGGAGTCGATCCACCTGGCCGAGGAGCGGGGCGCGTTCGGGGCGGTGCTGGCCCGCGCCGGGCTGCGCGCCCCCGCGCACGGTACCGCCACCTCGTACGACGACGCCAAGGCGATCGCCGACGAGATCGGGTACCCGGTGCTGGTCCGCCCGTCGTACGTGCTCGGCGGTCGGGGCATGGAGATCGTCTACGACGACGCCACGCTGCGCGACTACATCGGCCGGGCCACCGACATCTCCCCGGACCACCCGGTGCTGGTGGACCGCTTCCTCGACGACGCCATCGAGATCGACGTGGACGCGCTCTGCGACGCCGACGGCGAGGTCTACCTCGGTGGGGTGATGGAGCACATCGAGGAGGCCGGCATCCACTCCGGCGACTCGTCCTGCGCGCTGCCGCCGATCACCCTGGCCAGCTCGCATCTGAGCCAGGTGCGCCGGTACACCGAGGCGATCGCCCGGGGCGTCGGGGTGCGCGGCCTGCTCAACGTGCAGTACGCCCTCAAGGACGACATGCTCTACGTGCTGGAGGCCAACCCGCGGGCGTCCCGGACCGTCCCGTTCGTCTCGAAGGCGACCGCGGTGCCGCTGGCGAAGGCGGCGGCCCGGATCGCGCTCGGCGCGACCATCGCCGAGCTGCGCGCCGAGGGGCTGCTCCCGGCGACCGGGGACGGTGGCGTGCTGCCGCCGGACGCCCCGATCGCGGTGAAGGAGGCGGTGCTGCCGTTCAAGCGGTTCCGTACCCCCACCGGCAAGGGGGTGGACTCGCTGCTCGGCCCGGAGATGAAGTCCACCGGCGAGGTGATGGGCATCGACACCGCCTTCGGGCACGCCTTCGCCAAGAGCCAGTCCGCCGCGTACGGCTCGTTGCCGACCTCGGGACGGATCTTCGTCTCGGTGGCGAACCGGGACAAGCGCGGCATGATCTTCCCGATCAAGCGGCTGGCCGACCTGGGCTTCGAGATCCTGGCCACCACCGGTACCGCCGAGGTGCTGCGCCGGCACGGGATCGCCTGCGAGCAGATCCGTAAGCACTACGAGGCCGGTCAGGATGACGACGCGGTGTCGCTGATCCTCGGTGGCGAGGTCGCCCTGGTGATCAACACTCCGCAGGGTTCCGGCGCGAGCGCCCGCTCCGACGGCTACGAGATCCGCAGCGCGGCGGTCACCGCCGACATCCCCTGCATCACCACCGTCCCCGGCGCGGCGGCGGCGGTGATGGGCATCGAGGCCCGCATCCGCGGCGACATGCGCGTCCGCCCCCTCCAGGAACTGCACGCCACCCTCCGCACCACCCCCACCCCACCCCGTTGATCATGAAGTTGGTGACGCGACACGCCGGTGGCCCGGACGACAACTTCATGATCGACGGCGAGGGGGGTGGCACACGGTGATGTTCGAGCGGACGCTCCGGGCGGGGTTGTTCCGGGTGGGGGGCGGGGACGCGGAGGCGGCGCACGAGTGGACGCTGGAGCGGCTGGCCGGGGTGTCGCGGCGGGGGGCGCTGCTGGCCGTGCTGCGGTCCCGGTACGCGGTCGCCGCGCCGCGCAGGGTGTTCGGGGTCGAGTTTCCGAATCCGGTCGGGCTTGCCGCGGGGATGGACAAGGACGGGCGGGCGTTGCCGGCCTGGCCGGCGCTCGGCTTCGGGTTCGTCGAGGTCGGCACGGTCACCGCGCACGCCCAGCCGGGCAACCCCCGGCCCCGGCTGTTCCGGCTGCGGGCCAGCGAGGCCGTGGTCAACCGGATGGGCTTCAACAACGCCGGCGCCGAAGCCCTCGCGGCCCGGCTCGCCGCGCTGTCCCGCCCGCTCGGCGTGCCGCTGGGTATCTCGCTGGGCAAGTCCAAGGTCACCCCACTGGCGGAGGCGGTCGACGACTACCTCGCCTCGTACCGGGTCCTGCGTGACCACGGGGACTACTTCGCGGTCAACGTCTCGTCCCCGAACACCCCCGGACTGCGCGCCCTCCAGGACCGGGAGCACCTCGACGTGCTGCTGGCCGCGCTGGTGGGGGAGAAGCCGGTGCTGGTGAAGATCGCCCCGGACCTGACCTGGCCGGCCATCGCCGAGCTGCTGGAGGTCTGCCTGGCCCGGGGGGCCGCCGGGGTGATCGCCACCAACACCACGCTGTCCCGGGACGGACTGGCCCCGGCCGACCGGGCGCGTGGCGCGGAGACCGGCGGACTGTCCGGTCGCCCGCTCGCGGCACGGGCCCGGGAGGTGGTCGGCTTCGTGCACCGGGAGACCGGCGGCCGGCTACCGGTGGTCGGCGTCGGCGGCATCGTCGAACCGGACGACGCGGCCCGGATGTTCGACGCCGGGGCCAGCCTGGTGCAGCTCTACACCGGGTTCATCTACCGGGGCCCGGCCCTGGTCCGGGCGGTCGCCCGGGGCAGCCGTACCGCCCCCGCCGTCGGCACACCGGCCTAGGGTGCGCCGACGGCGGTGCCGGCCGACCGGTCGACGGCGACGAGGAGACACGGGGAGGGGCGCGTGACGCCTGAGGAGATCCTGACCGTCGACCGGGAGCACGTGTGGCACCCGTACGCGCCACTGCCGCCGGCCGTCCCGCCGTACGTGGTGGCGGAGGCGGCCGGGGTCCGGCTCCGGCTGGCCGACGGGCGGGAACTGGTGGACGGGATGTCGTCCTGGTGGGCGGCGATCCACGGCTACCGGCACCCGACGCTCGACGCGGCCGTGGTCGACCAGGTGGGCCGGATGAGCCACGTGATGTTCGGCGGGCTGACCCACGAACCGGCGGTCCGGCTGGCCCGTACCCTGGTCGAACTGGCCCCGGACGGCTTGGAGCGGGTCTTCCTCTGCGACTCCGGCTCGGTCTCGGTCGAGGTCGCGGTCAAGATGTGCCTGCAGTACCAGCGGGCCACCGGTCGGCCGGAACGCCGCCGGCTGGGTACCTGGCGGGGCGGTTACCACGGCGACACCTTCCACCCGATGAGCGTCTGCGACCCGGTGGGCGGCATGCACCACCTGTGGGGCGACGTGCTGCCCCGGCAGGTGTTCGCCCCGGTGCCCCCGGCCGGCTTCACCGCCCCGGTCGACCCGGCGTACGTCGACGCGCTGGTCGAGGCGGTGGAACGGCACGCCCACGAGCTGGCCACGGTGATCGTGGAGCCGGTGGTGCAGGGCGCCGGCGGGATGCGCTTCCACCACCCGGAGTACCTGCGGGTGCTGCGCGAGGTGACCGCCGCGCACGGGGTGCTGCTGGTCTTCGACGAGATCGCCACCGGTTTCGGCCGGACCGGGACGATGTTCGCCGCCGAGCACGCCGGGGTGACACCGGACGTGCTCTGCGTCGGCAAGGCGCTCACCGGCGGTTACCTGAGCCTGGCCGCCGCGCTGTGCACCCCGGAGGTGGCCCGGGGCATCTCCGTCGACGGGGTGCTGGCGCACGGTCCGACGTTCATGGGCAACCCGCTCGCCTGTGCCGTCGCGAACGCCTCCATCGGCCTGCTGCGGGCCGGAGACTGGGCCGCCGAGGTGTCCAGGGTGGAACGGGGGTTACTGACGGGTCTGGAGCCGTTGCGGGGCGCGGCCGGGGTGGCCGACGTCCGGGTGCTCGGCGCGATCGGGGTGGTGCAGCTCGACCACGAGGTGGACCTGCCGGCGGCCACCGCCGCCGCGGTCGCCGAGGGCGTCTGGCTGCGCCCGTTCCGGGACCTGGTCTACACCATGCCGCCCTACCTGACCGACGACGCGGACCTGGCCCGGATCGCCGCCGGGATCGCCGCCGCCGTCGCGGCGGGCTGAAACGTGCCGCTGCCCGCGCCGGTGGGTGGGCCAGCCGCCGTCGCGGTGGCCTGGGACGTGCCGCCGCCGGGGCGGGTGGCCGAAGGTGCGCCGCGCTGGCCGTGGGCCGCACCATCCGCCACCGGGGTGGCGGCGTCAACGTACGAGCATGCCGGTGGTGACCGACGAGGAGCGGCACCGGGGCGGCCGACAGGAGAGGAGACGACAGCAGATGGAGAGCTTCGGCGTCCGACTGCACCGGGCCATGCGCGAGCGCGGGCCGCTCTGTGTGGGGATCGACCCGCACCCCGGGCTGCTGGCCCGCTGGGGGCTGCCCGACGACGTGTCGGGCCTCGACCGGTTCGCCCGGACCGTCACCGAAGCCCTCGGTGACCAGGTTGCGGTGGTCAAACCCCAGTCGGCCTTCTTCGAGCGGTTCGGCTCGCGGGGCGTCGCCGTCCTTGAGTCAACTATCCGACAGTTGCGGGATGCCGGCTCGCTCGTTCTGCTCGACGTCAAGCGGGGCGACATCGGATCGACCGTTGCCGCGTACGCCGCCGCGTATCTCGATCCATCCAGCCCGCTGTATGTCGACGCGGTCACGGCGAGCCCCTACCTGGGAGTAGGTTCGCTGGCCCCGATGTTCGACACGGCCACCCGGCACGGCGGCGGGGTCTTCGTCCTGGCGCTCACCTCGAACCCCGAGGGCGGCGCGGTGCAGCGGGCCCGAGGCGCCGACGGACGGACCGTGGCGCAGGCGGTCATCGACGAGATTGCGCAGCTCAACGCGGGTGCGGAGCCGCTCGGCAGCATGGGACTGGTGGTCGGCGCGACGATCGGCGACACCGGCCACGACCTGTCCCGCGTCAACGGTCCACTGCTCGCTCCGGGGCTCGGCGCGCAGGGCGCGACCGCCGCCGATCTGCGCACCGTCTTCGGTCCCGCACTCTCCGGCGTCCTCCCGTCGTACTCCCGTCAGGTGCTCGCCGCGGGACCCGATCCGGCCGCGCTCCGGGCGGCGGCCGAGCAGGCGGCGGCCGAGTGCCGGCGGGTTCTCGACGCCCCGAAACTGACTGACGGGTCGGTCACCGAACGATGATCGCCGCGCGTCCACGTTGCCGAAAGTTCCGTTGACCGCTAGTTTTCCCCGCGCTGGGAACCACGGACCCCTTTGGCTCCCAGCGACACCACGTTTCACAGAAGCGGCGGCGCGTCCCGCCCGTCGCGATAGGGACCTGAGGAGAACTGGTGCCGCTCCCGTCACTGACCCCTGAGCAGCGCGCGGCCGCGCTGGAGAAGGCCGCGGAGATCCGCAAAGCCCGTGCCGAGCTGAAGGAGCAGCTCAAGCAGGGCAAGACCACCCTCGCTTCCGTCCTCGAGCGCGCCGAGTCCGACGACGTCGTGGGCAAGCTGAAAGTTTCGGCCGTCCTCCAGTCCATGCCGGGCATCGGCAAGATCCGGGCGACCCAGATCATGGAGAAGCTGAAGATCGCGGACAGCCGCCGGCTGCGCGGTCTCGGTGAGCAGCAGCGCAAGGCGCTGCTGGGAGAGTTCGCCGCGAACTGACCCCGTGACCCGGGTGCCACCGGACGGTGCACCCGGGTGACGGAACGCGCCCGGCGGCTCGGCCCGCCGCCCCCGCCGGCTCCTTCGGGGCCGGTCGGGGCGGTGGTGTCGATGCCGTCCGGGCGCGTCGTGCGTCGACGTGGACCTCACTCCGCGCCCGCCGGGTCCGCCCCCGCTGGTCGCGGTCGGCGGGTTCCGGCTGTCCGGGCCCCGCGCCCGTCGGGTCCGCCCGTCGACGTCCCGAGCGTGACCTGCTCGAACGGGTGACAACCGGGCTGGTAGGATTGCTCGGTTCGTCCTTTCCGGCTCCGGTCCAACCGCGACCGCGCGGTTGACTGACCCGCCGCGCCGCGCGCGGTTGCTTAAAGACGCAGAGGTTTTTCGTGGGATCCATCGCCAACCCCGAGGGCATCACCAACCCGCCGATCGACGAGCTGCTGGAGAAGACCACCTCGAAGTACGCTCTGGTGATCTTCGCCGCCAAGCGGGCCCGCCAGGTCAACGCCTACTACAGCCAGCTCGGTGAGGGCCTGCTGGAGTACGTCGGCCCGCTGGTGGAGACCACTCCCCAGGAGAAGCCGCTCTCGATCGCCATGCGCGAGATCAACGCCGGTCTGCTCACCGCCGAGCCGACCGACCAGCCGTAGTACCCGTCCCGCCGATGTCCGCCCGGATCGTCCTCGGGGTAGGCGGCGGCATCGCCGCCTACAAGGCGTGCGAGCTGCTGCGGCTCTTCACCGAGTCGGGCCACCACGTCCGGGTCGTGCCGACCGCGTCGGCGCTGCGCTTCGTCGGAGCGCCGACCTGGGCGGCGCTCTCCGGCCAGCCGGTCGCCGACGACGTCTGGGCCGACGTGCACGAGGTGCCGCACGTACGCCTCGGCCAGCAGGCCGACCTGGTCGTGGTCGCGCCGGCCACCGCCGACCTGATGGCGAAGGCGGCCCACGGGCTCGCCGACGACCTGCTCACCAACACCCTGCTGACCGCCCGCTGCCCGGTGCTGCTGGCCCCGGCCATGCACACCGAGATGTGGGAGAACCCGGCGACCGTGGCGAACGTGGCCACGCTCCGCTCCCGGGGCGTCCTGGTGATCGAGCCGGCGGTGGGCCGGCTCACCGGCGCGGACAGCGGCAAGGGGCGGCTGCCGGATCCGGCGGAGATCTTCGCCGTGGCCCGGCGGGCGCTGCGCCGGGGCGGCAGCGCTCCGGCCGACCTGGCCGGCCGCCGGGTGGTGGTCACCGCCGGCGGCACCCGCGAGCCCCTCGACCCGGTGCGTTTCCTGGGTAACCGGTCCTCCGGCAAGCAGGGGTACGCCTTCGCCCGGGCCGCCGTGGCCCGGGGAGCCAGGGTGACCCTGGTCTCGGCCAACGTGGCGTTGCCGGATCCGGCCGGGGTGGACCTGGTCCGGGTCGGCACCACCGAGGAACTGCGGACCGCCACCCTCGCCGCGGCGGAGAACGCCGACGTGGTGGTGATGGCGGCGGCTCCGGCGGATTTCCGGCCGGCGGTCTACGCGCCTGGCAAAATCAAGAAGTCGGCGGACGGCCCCGCGCCGACCATCGAACTGGTGACCAATCCCGACATCGCGGCCGAGCTGGGGGCGCGTCGTCGGCCGGGGCAGGTGCTGGTGGTGTTCGCCGCCGAGACCGGTGACGCCGAGGCCAACGGCCGGGCCAAGCTCGCCCGCAAGCGGGCGGACCTCATCGTGGTCAACGAGGTCGGCGTGGACAAGGTCTTCGGCGCCGAGACGAACGCGGCGACCGTCATCGGGGCGGACGGGTCGCTGCGGACCATCCCGGAACGGGCCAAGGAGGACCTGGCCGACGACGTGTGGGACCTCGTGGTGACCCGCTTGACGGTTCGTTCATAACTGAGCGGTCACACACATCCGGCCGGGCGGTACGACTACACTGCCGCGGACGACCTTTACTGCTGAGGAGTGCCGTGCCACGCCGCCTTTTCACGTCCGAGTCGGTCACGGAGGGCCATCCGGACAAGATCGCCGATCAGATCAGTGATGGGATCCTGGATGCCCTGTTGGGGCAGGATCCGCATTCGCGGGTCGCGGTGGAGACCTTGATCACGACTGGTCAGGTGCATGTCGCCGGTGAGGTGACCACGAAGGCGTACGCCGACATCCCGACGATCGTGCGGGAGACGATCCTGGGGATCGGGTACGACTCGTCGAAGAAGGGTTTCGACGGGGCGTCGTGTGGGGTGAGTGTGTCGATCGGGGCGCAGTCGCCGGACATCGCGCAGGGTGTGGACAACGCGATCGAGTTGCGGTCGGGGTCGTCGGAGTCGGCGCTGGACGCGCAGGGCGCCGGTGACCAGGGCATGATGTTCGGGTTCGCCTGTTCGGAGACCCCGGAACTGATGCCCCTGCCGATCGCGCTGGCCCACCGCCTGGCCCGCCGGCTGTCGGCGGTCCGCAAGGACGGCACCATCCCGTACCTGCGGCCCGACGGCAAGACCCAGGTCACCATCGAGTACGACGGCCTGCGGCCGGTCCGGCTGAACACCGTGGTGGTCTCCAGCCAGCACGCCGCCGACATCTCGCTGGAGTCCCTGCTCACCCCGGACGTGCGGGAGCACGTGATCGCTCCGGAGCTGGAGGGTCTCGGCCTGGAGACCGAGGGGTACCGCCTCCTGGTCAACCCCACCGGCCGATTCGAGATCGGCGGCCCCATGGGCGACGCCGGCCTCACCGGACGCAAAATCATCGTCGACACCTACGGCGGCTACGCCCGCCACGGCGGCGGCGCCTTCTCCGGCAAAGACCCCTCCAAAGTCGACCGCTCCGCCGCCTACGCCATGCGCTGGGTCGCCAAGAACATCGTCGCCGCCGGACTCGCCGAACGCTGCGAAGCCCAAGTCGCCTACGCCATCGGCAAAGCCCACCCCGTCAGCCTCTTCATCGAAACCTTCGGCACCGAGAACGTCCCCGTCGACAAGATCGAAAAGGCCGTCAAGGAGATCTTCGACCTCCGACCCGCCGCCATCATCCGCGACCTCAACCTCATGCGCCCCATCTACCAACAAACCGCCGCCTACGGCCACTTCGGCCGCGAACTCCCCGACCTCACCTGGGAGAACACCGACCGAGCCGCCGACCTCAAGTCGGCAGCCGGCGCCTGAGCCGCCGCGCACCCGACGACCGGCGACCCGCAGACGGGACGCCGGTCGCCCGGGTCTGCGTGGACGTCCCGCTGGCCCACCTGGACCGCCCCTTCGACTACCTGGTCCCGGCCGAGCTGGCCGCCGAGGCGGTACCCGGCACCCGGGTCAAGGTGCGGTTCGCCGGCCAGCTCGTCGACGGCTGGCTGCTCGAACGCACCGGCCGGTCCGACCACTCCGGCAAACTGGCGTACCTGGAGAAACTGGTCTCGCCCGAGCCGGTGCTGGACCCGGAGGTCGCCCGGCTGGCCCGCGCGGTCGCCGACCGGTACGCCGGCAGCCTCGCCGACGTGCTCCGGCTCGCGGTCCCACCCCGGCACGCCCGGGTGGAGAAGGAACCGGTACCCGACGAGCCCTCGCCGGTACCCGACGACGAGCACGACCATGACCCCGCCCCCGGCGTCCCGCCCGGGGGAACTCCGGCGGGTCCGGGGGTGGCCGGGACGGCTCCGGCCGGCGCATCCCAATCCGACCCGGTGGACCGCCCGGCTCCGGCCGCCGCGTCCCGGTCCGGCGTCCCGGCTCCGGCCGGGGTGCCCGGCTCCGCGAACGGCTCAGCTCGGAGCGGGGACGGCTGGGCGGCGTACCCGGCCGGTCCGGGCTTCCTCCGGGCGCTGACCGACGGCCGGGCCGCCCGCGCGGTCTGGTCGGCGCTGCCCGGCGAGGACTGGCCGGCCCGGTTCGCCGAGGCGGCTGCGGCGACGGTACGCGGCGGACGGGGCGTGGTGGCCGTGGTCGCCGACGCCCGGGATCTGGACCGGCTCGACGCCGCGCTGACCGTCGCGCTCGGCCCGGACCGGCACGTGGCGCTCTCCGCCGCGCTCGGCCCGGCCCGCCGCTACCGGGCCTTCCTCGCCGCCCGACGCGGCCGGGTACCGGTGGTGGTGGGTACCCGCGCGGCCATGTTCGCCCCGGTGGCGCGGCTCGGGCTGGTCGCCGTCTGGGACGACGGGGACGACCTGCACGCCGAGCCCCGGGCCCCGTACCCGCACGCCCGTGAGGTGCTGCTCACCCGGGCCCAGCTCGGCGACGCCGCCGTCCTGGTCGGCGGGTACGCCCGGACCGCCGAGGCGCAACTGCTGGTGGAGACCGGCTGGGCACGGGAGCTGGTGGCGGCCCGGGAGACGGTCCGGGCACGTACCCCGGCCATCGCCCCGACCGGCGACGACCCGCAACTGGCCCGCGACCCGGCCGCCGCCACCGCCCGGCTGCCCAGCCTGGCCTGGACCACCGCCCGGGACGCGCTGCGCGCCGACACCCCGGTGCTGGTGCAGGTGCCCCGCCGGGGCTACCTGCCCTCGGTCTCCTGCGCCGAGTGCCGGGCCCCGGCCCGCTGCCCGCACTGCGCCGGCCCGCTCGCCCTGCCGTCCGCCCGAGGGGCCCCCGCCTGCCGCTGGTGCGGCCGGGTCGCCGCCGCGTACGCCTGCCCGGAGTGCGGGGGACGGCGGCTGCGGGCCGCGGTGACCGGTGCCCGGCGTACCGCCGAGGAGCTGGGCCGGGCCTTCCCCGGGGTGCCGGTGCGGACCTCGGGCCGGGAGGAGGTGCTGGCCCGGGTGCCCGGCGGCGCCGGCCTGGTGGTCGCCACCCCCGGGGCCGAGCCGGTCGCCGAGGGCGGGTTCGGCGCGGTGCTGCTGCTCGACTCCTGGGCCCTGCTGACCCGGGCCGACCTGCGCGCCGGTGAGGAGACCCTGCGGCGTTGGCTGGCCGCCGCGGCGCTGGCCCGGCCGGCGGCGGACGGTGGCCGGGTGGTGGTGGTCGCCGACGGGGCGCTCGCCCCGGTGCAGGCGCTGCTGCGCTGGGATCCGGCCTGGTTCGCTGCCCGGGAGCTGGCCGAACGGCGGGAGCTGGGCTTCCCGCCGGCGGTCCGGATGGCCAGCGTGACCGGGTCGGCGGCGGCGGTGGCCGACCTGCTGGCCGAGGCCCGGCTCCCGGAGCAGGCCGAGGTGCTCGGCCCGGTTCCGGCCGCCGACGACCGGGAACGGATGCTGGTCCGGGTGCCGCGTGGCCGGGCCGCCGCCCTGGCCGGGGCGCTGCACGCCGCCGCCGGGGTCCGGGCCGCCCGCAAGGCCGTCGATCCGGTCCGGGTGCAGGTGGACCCGCTGGAGCTGTTCTGAGGGGGTGGCGTATCCGTCCGGTGCCGCGGTGTTCGCCGGGAATGCCCTGGGACGACCGTGGTAGCATCGCCCCCCATGTCCGCGCCCGCACCGCGTGACGATGCCGGGAGCGCGTCGATCCGACGCCCATATCGATGATGTCAACCAGCCGGTGATCAGAAGGTGGATCAGTCGTGACCGTTCGTCAATCGATCGTCTTCAACGGTGACCTCGGTAGCGGCAAGAGCACCGTCTCCATTGAGATCGCCAAGCGGCTCGGCCTGCGGCGGGTCAGTGTCGGCGACCTGTACCGGCAGATGGCCCAGGAGCGGCAGATGACCGCGCTCCAGCTCAACCTGCACGCCGAGCTGGACCAGGCGGTCGACGGCTACGTCGACCAGCTCCAGCGGGACATCGCCGCCTCCGGCGAGTCGCTGGTGATGGATTCCCGGCTGGCCTGGCACTTCTTCACCGACGCGCTCAAGGTGCACATGATCACCGAGCCGGGTGAGGCGGCCCGGCGGGTGCTGCTGCGGCCGTCCGGCCCGGCGGAGAGCTACACCTCGCTGGAGGAGGCCAAGGAGCGGCTGCGGGAACGCAGCGAGAGCGAGCGGAACCGGTTCATCGTCCGGTACGGCGTGGACAAGGCCCGGCTGCGTAACTACGACCTGATCTGCGACACCACCCGGGCCACCCCGGAACAGGTCATCACGCACGTCATCGACGCGTACGAGGGCCGGCTCGCCGCCGACGTGCTCCGCGACGCCCCGCCGCTGCTGCTGCTCGACCCGGCCCGGGTCTACCCGACCGAGGACGTGCAGAACCTGCCCGGCCTGTGGGACAGCGACTTCGTCGGGTCGGTGGCCGCCGGCGGCGACCAGGGGCTGGAACCGCTGACCATCGGCTACTCCGGCGAGTACTTCTTCGTGGTGGACGGGCACCGCCGGCTCAGCGCCGCGATCCAGAACGGGTTCACGCTGGTGCCGGCCCGGCTGGCCGCCGAGGTCGACGAGTTGGTCGTGGACGGGCTCAGCGCGGCGGAGTACTTCACCCGCCAGGTCCGGGCCGGCACGGTCCAGGACTGGGCCGCCGCCCACAAGATCCAGCTTCCGCTGCCGGAGCACGCCCTGCGCACCCCCGACGCGGTACTCGCCGGCGACCCGGCCGCCGGGAACTGATCCGGCGTGGCGTCGGCCGGCGCGCAGCGCACGACCGTGGTCTGACCCGACCCGTCGCCGCCGCCCGCGGCGCGATGCCGCCCGACCTCCACGGCGCGTCAGGTTTCCGCCACCGAGGGTGATCGGGGCATGATGAGGCCCCGAGCGCCGTCGACGGAGGTCGACCATGGACGTGACCGAGGCCGTCAGCCTGCTGTTCTCCCCACAGGGGCGGACCGACCCCTATCCGGCGTACGAGCGGCTACGGGCGTACGGGCCGGTGGTGGGGACCGACCTGGGCGTGCACGTCGCCACCGGCTACGCGGTCATCGACGAGACACTGCGGGACCCCCGGTTCGGGGTGACGTACGAGCCGCTGCCGGCCACCCCGATCGCGGGCTGGTCGACCAGCCCGGCGGTCGCCACCATCGCCCGGTCGATGCTGCGCGCCAACCCGCCCGACCACGGACGGATGCGGCAGCTCGTCGCCGCGGCGTTCACCCCCCGCCGGATCGCCGCCCTGCGGGAGGTGGTGACCGCCCAGGCCACCGAGCTGCTGAAGGCGATGGTCGCCCGGGGCGCCGGCGGGGCCACCGTCGACGTGCTGGCCGAGTTCGCCTACCCACTGCCGATCGGGGTGATCTGCGCCCTGCTCGGCGTGCCGGCCGGGGACCGGGACGCGTTCCGGGCGTGGACCATCGACCTGGCCGGCGCGCTGGAACCGGACCTCACCGAGTCCGACCTGGCCGTCGCCGACCGGGGTGCGCTTGCGCTGCGCGACTACGTCGCCGCGCTGGTCGACGCCCGCCGCCGGGACCCGGCCGACGACCTGGTCACCGCGCTGGTGCGGGCGCACGACGCCGAGGTCGGCCGGATCTCCGGCGACGAACTCCTGGCGAACCTGGTGATCCTGCTGGTGGCCGGGTTCGAGACCACCACCAACCTGATCGGCAACGGGCTGGTGGTGCTGCTGCGGCACCCGGCGCACGCCGACGCGTTGCGCGCCGACCCCGACCGGGCCGGGGCGTACGTGGCGGAACTGCTCCGGATCGACTCCCCGGTGCAGATGACCAGCCGGACCAGCACCGTCGAGCTGACCCTGGCCGGGGTGCCGGTGCCGGCCGGACACCGGGTGCTGCTCCTGCTCGGCGCGGGCAACCGGGACCCGGAACGCTTCCCCGACCCGTCCCGGTTCGATCCGTCCCGCCCGCACAACCAGCCGCTCTCCTTCGGTGGTGGGCCGCACTACTGCCTCGGCGCGGCGCTGGCCCGGCTGGAGGCCGAGATCGCCTTCCCCCTGCTGCTGCGGACGTTGCCCGGCCTGGCGTTGGCCGGCGAGCCGCAGCACCGGACCCGACTGACCCTGCGCGGCTACCAGAGCCTCCCGGTGACCCTCGGCCCCCGGCCCCCGTCGTCGGTCCCGGCCGACCCGCAGTCACCGTCGGTCCCGGCCGCCCCTCAGCCCTGGTCGTCGGTCCCGGCCGACCTTCAGTCACCGTCGGTCCCGGCCGGCCGCCGGCCGACCGTCGACCGTCGCTGACGGTCGGCACGTCGCCGAGGGCCGGTACGTCGGTAACCGGCCGGTACGTCTGCGGGTGCGGTACGTCGGTAACCGGCCGGCGTCCCCGGGGCCGGTGCGTCGGTGGACGAGCGGTGGGGCGGCGGGTCACCGGGCGGCGTGCCGCTGGTGGCGGTACACCGCCGGGGCCGGTCCGGACACTCCGTAGACTGGTACGGCACGACACCGTCCCACCGACGAAGGAGCCATCCCGCGTGACCGTCCAGCCCATCCGTCTGTTCGGGGATCCGGTGCTGCGCACGCCGGCCGATCCGGTGGTCGACTTCGACGCCGAGCTGCGCAAGCTCGTCGCCGACCTGACCGACACGATGCGTGAGCAGAGCGGGGCCGGCCTGGCCGCCCCGCAGCTCGGTGTGGGCCTGCGGGTGTTCACCTTCGACGTCGACGACGTGCTCGGGCACCTGGTCAACCCGGTGCTGGAGTTCCCCGACGAGGAGGAGCAGGACGGCCCGGAGGGCTGCCTGTCCATCCCCGGGCTCTACTTCGACACCAAGCGTCGGCAGAATGTCATCGCCAAGGGCTTCAACGCGTACGGTGACCCGATGCAGATCGTCGGCACCGGCCTGATGGCCCGCTGTGTGCAGCATGAGACCGACCACCTCGACGGGGTGCTGTTCGTCGACCGGCTGGACCCGGCCGGCCGCAAGGAGGCGATGAAGGCGATCCGGCAGGCCGAGTGGTACGACGCCGGCGCGCCGCCGGTGGTCAAGCTGAACCCGCACGGTTCCGCCAGCCCGTTCGGCCTGGGGCGGTGACCGGGTTGCGGTTGGTCTTCGCCGGTACGCCGGCTGTCGCGCTTCCCGCCCTGCAGGCGGTCGCCGCCTCCCGGCACGAGCTGGTCGCCGTGGTGACCCGGCCGGACGCGCCCGCCGGGCGGGGCCGTGGCCTGGTCCGGTCCCCGGTCGGCGCGTGGGCCGACGCGCACGGCGTCGAGGTGCTCACCCCGGCCCGGCCCCGGGAGCCGGAGTTCCTCGACCGGCTCCGCGAGCTGGCCCCGGACTGCGTGCCGGTGGTCGCGTACGGTGCGCTGGTGCCGCCGGTCGCGTTGGAGATCCCCCGGCACGGCTGGGTCAACCTGCACTTCTCCCTGCTGCCCGCCTGGCGGGGGGCCGCACCCGTGCAGCACGCGGTGCTGCACGGTGACGAGCTGACCGGGGCGAGCGTGTTCCAGCTGGAGGAGGGCCTGGACACCGGCCCGGTCTACGGCACGCTCACCGACCAGATCCGTCCCCAGGACACCTCCGGCGACCTGCTGGACCGGCTGGCCGGCTCCGGCGCGGGCCTGCTGGTGGCGGTCCTCGACGCGATCGCCGACGGTACCGCCCGCGCCGAGCCGCAACCGGCGGACGGGGTGTCGCTGGCGCCGAAGCTGACCGTGGAGGACGCCCAGGTCCGGTGGACCGACCCGGCCTTCGCGGTGGACCGGCGGATCCGCGCCTGTACCCCGGCCCCCGGCGGGTGGACGACGTTCCGTGGCGACCGGGTCAAGCTCGGTCCGGTGCGGCCGGTGCCCGACGGCCCCGAGCTGAAGCCGGGTGAACTGCTGGTGGAGCGCAAGCGGGTGCTGGCCGGCACGGCCACCACCCCGGTGGCGCTGGGCGAGGTGCGCGCCGCCGGCAAGAAGCCGATGCCGGCCACCGACTGGGCGCGCGGCGTCCGGGTCGACGCCGGCGAGCAGTTCGCGTGACCGGCCCGCAGGAGCGCGCCGACGGTTCCGGAGCGGACCGCCGGGACGACCGCGCCGTGACGACGGACCGCCGGGACGACCGCGCCGGGACGGACCGTCGGGACGACCGTGCCGGGACCGGGCGACGGGACGAGCGGTTCGGGGCGGGTCGTCGGGACGAGCGTCCGCAGCGCGGTGACCGCCCGGCCGGCGGTGGCGACCGGCGTGGTGGGCGGCCCGTCCGGCCCGCCGTGGACCGGCCACGGTACGCGGCGTACGAGGCGCTCGCGGCGGTGCACCGGGACGACGCGTACGCCAACCTGGTCCTGCCGGCGGTCCTGCGCGACGCGGGGCTGTACGGCCGGGACGCGGCCTTCGCCACCGAGCTGACCTACGGCACCCTACGGGCGGTGGGCACCCTCGACGCCATCCTCACCGACGCCGCCGGACGGGACGTCGCCCGGATCGACCCGCCGGTCCGTGACGCGCTGCGGCTCGGCGCGTACCAACTCCTGCACACCCGGGTTCCGCCGCACGCGGCGGTCTCGTCCACGGTGGACCTGGTCCGGGCGGTCGCGCCCGGGGCGACCGGCTTCGCCAACGCGGTGCTGCGGGAGGTCGCCGGCCGGGACGCGGACGCCTGGGTGCAGCGGCTCGCTCCGGCGATGGAGAGCGACCCGATCGGGCATCTCGCGCTGGCCCACAGCCATCCACAGTGGATCGTCCGGGCGTTCGCCGAGGCGCTCGGCGGTGACCTGGGGGAGACGACCCGGTTGCTGATCGAGGACAACGACCCCGCGCCGGTGCACCTGTGCGCCCGGCCGGGGCTGGCCGACCCGGTGGAGCTGGCCGACGCGGTCGGTGGCGCGCCGGGGGCGTTCTCCCCGTACGCGGTCTACCTGGCCGGCGGCGCGCCCGGTGACCTGCCTGCCCTGGCCGAGGGCCGGGCGCACGTGCAGGACGAGGGCTCCCAGCTGGTGGCGGCGGCGCTGGCCGACGCGCCGCTGGACGGCCCGGACGGCCGCTGGCTGGACCTCTGCGCCGGGCCGGGCGGCAAGACCGGCCTGCTCAGCGCGCTCGCCGCCCAGCGGGGTGCCCGGGTGACCGCGGTCGAGGTGGCCGAGCACCGGGCCCGCCTGGTCGCCCAGGCCACCCGGGGGTTGCCGGTGACCGTGCTGGCGACCGACGGGCGCACCGTCGGGTCCGACCCGAAACTGCCGGAGGAGCACTTCGACCGGGTGCTGGTGGACGCGCCCTGCACCGGGCTGGGGTCCCTGCGCCGCCGGCCGGAGTCGCGCTGGCGTCGCCAGCCGTCCGACCTGCCGCCACTGACCCGGCTCCAGCGGGAACTGCTCGTCGCCGGCCTGCGGGCGGCCCGGCCGGGCGGCCTGGTCGCGTACGTGACGTGCTCGCCGCACACGGTGGAGACGCACGTGACGGTCACCGAGGCGGCCCGCCGCTGCGGGGCGCCGGTGGACTTCGTGGACGCGCGGGAACTGCTGCCGGCCGGGATGCCGGGGCTCGGGGCCGGGCCGACCGTGCAGCTCTGGCCGCACCGGCACGGCACCGACGCGATGTTCCTGGCGGTGCTGCGCCGGGGCTGACGCCGACGACCGGGTGCGCGGCGGGTCCGCTGCGCACCCGGTCCGGCCCGCTACGGGGCCCCGGTCCGGCCCGCTACGGGGCCCCGGTCCGGCCCGCTACGGGGCCCCGGTCCGGCCCGCTACGGGGCCCCGGTCCGGCCCGCTACGGGGCCCCGGTCCGGCCCGCTACGGGGCCCCGGTCCGGCCCGCTACGGGGCCCCGGTCCGGCCCGCTACGGGGCCCCGGTCCGGCCCGCTACGGGCGCGGGGACGTGCTCAGGCGTACTGGATGGGCAGGGCCTTCGTGCCGCCACCCTTGACCGAGCGGGTCAGCTTGCGCTTGTCGGTCCACACGAAGCACTTCACCCCGCGGTTGCCGTCGGCCCACTCGTCCTCGTCCGGCTGGTAGGCGATCGTCCCGGAGCGGTACTTGAGGTTGCTGTCGTCGGGCAGCTTCGCGTACTTGGCGACCAGCTTCAGGCAGGCCCGGTGGATCTTCTCGTCGTTCTTCTCGAACGCGGCGTAGCTGCCCGCCGCCGCCTCGTGGACCCCGACGAACTCGGCGTTGTGCTGCTTCGTGCACGCCACCGGGTTCATCTCGTCCACCCGGCGCGCGGCGTCGAGCGTGGCGTTGAAGCAGCCGTAGGTGAGCGGGGAGCCGGGCTTCAACGCCCCGGCGAGACTGGTGGTGCGCTTCTTCGGGTCGTCCAGTTCGAGGCTGGTCTGCTCGACGAGGTCGCACCGGAACCAGCGGGCCCCGCCGCGCCACCCGGCCGGCGACGGGAACACGATGCTCAGGCCGATCCGTCCCGACCGCCAGTCCGCCCCGAGGACCCGCGCGATCTCCCGCTGGCACTCGGCGTACGCCGCCTGCCGCGGGGTCGACCCGACCGGCGGGGGCGTGGACCGTTCGGCGTTCGCGCCGGTGAGGGTGCCCAGGTGCACGGTCTCGGTGAGGTGTTCCGTGGTGCAGGCCACCGGCTGGTACGAGGTGACGTACCCGATCTGCTGGTGGAAGGGGTGGCAGGTGCCGTTCTCCGGCTGGAACACCGCCGGCGCGGCCGGGAGTTTCCAGTCGTCGGCCAGGTCACCGTCGGTGCCCTCGGGCACCCCGCAGCCGGCCAGCGCCAGGGCCGCCACCGCACCCAGGGCGCCCGCCCTCAACCACCGTCGCATCGTCCCAACCTTCCCCGTGGTGGGCGTCGCCACCTGCCGCCGAGGTGCACGCCACGGCGCAGGAGCATACGGCACCGTCAGCTCGCGGGGAGCCCGGCCGGACCGGCCCCGCGCATCGAGCGGGTGAGCTTGCGGTCGTCGCTCCACAGGAAACACCGCACACCCCGGTCGCCCTCCGCCCACTCCTGCCGGCTCGGCGGATAGAAGATCGAACCCACCCGGTACGGCAGGTCGCCGTTGTTCGGCACCTTCGCGTACTCGGCGATCAGCCCCAGGCAGCGCCGGTGCACCGCGTCGTCGGCGGCGGCGAACCGGGCCCAGCTCATCTCCCGTTCCCGGTACACGCCGACGAACTCGGCGCGGTGCGGCTCGGTGCAGAGCACCGGGGCCATGTAGTTCAGGTCGTCGGCGATGAGTTTGGGGTCGAAGCAGCGGTGGGTGAGCGGCGAGTCGCCGATCAGGGCACCCCGCAGGCTGCCGCTGCGGACCACCGGCCGGTTGTTGTCCAGGCTGCCGGTCTCGCTCAGGTCGCAGCGGTACCAGCGGGCCCCGGCCGCCCAGGCGGCCGTGCTGGGCAGCGTGACCTGGAGGGTGAGCCGGGCCGACCGCCAGTCTCCGCCGAGCACCTCCCGGGTCCGCTGGTCGCAGTCGGCGCGGATCGCGCGCAGCGCCGCCGACCCGGCCGCCGGCCGCTCGACCGTGCCGTCGGTGGCCGCCCGGTCGGCGGTCGGGCCGTCGGTGGGTGTCCGGTCGCTGGTCGGGCCGTCGGTGGGTGTCCGGTCGGCGGTCGGGCCGTCCGGCACGGGGCCGGTGTCGGTGGCCGGGCGGTCCGGCACGGTGGCCGTGCCGTCGACCGTGCCGACGTGGATCGTCTCGGCCAGGTGCGGGCGGGCGCAGTCGACGGTCTCGTAGCCGGCGGCCTGGGCCACCGCACTGATCCGGGGCAGGCAGACGCCCGCGGCGGGCACGAACGGGCGGGCGGCCGGCAGGGCCGGCCAGTCGTCGGTCAGATCACCGTCGGCCGGGCCCGGCCGGGCGCACCCGGCCACCGACGCCAGCGCGCCGGCCAACACCAGCGCCACGAGCACCCGTCGCATCGTCCGCCCTTTCCCGGGAACCGACGACCGGCGCCGGCCGCCCCGAGCGCCCGGCCTCGCACCGTCCCTGTTGGAGTGTCGCGGCCGTCCGGCCGTTCGGCCAGTGTCGACCGGCTTTCCGTCCGGCGTGTCGGTCGCCGGACGGTGGACGGGCGACAGAGCGTGACGTCCGGGTGGCGTCGGGTGTCCGACCGTGGCGCGTGCCGGCCCGGGGTGGGCGCGTTCGTACACTGGCCTGGTGACCGTACCGCCGCCGATCGTCGCGCCCAGCATCCTCGCCGCCGATTTCGCCCGCCTCGCCGACGAGGTACGGGCCGTGGAACATGCCGCGGACTGGCTGCACGTGGACGTGATGGACAACCACTTCGTGCCGAACCTGACGATCGGGCTGCCGGTCGTGCAGAGCCTGCGGGCGGTGACCGACCTGCCGTTCGACGTGCACCTCATGATCACCGATCCGCGCCGGTGGGCACCGGGCTACGCCGACGCCGGGGCGTACAACGTCACCTTCCACGCCGAGGCGTGCGACAACCCGGTGGCCCTCGCGCGGGACCTGCGCTCGGCCGGGGCGAAGGCCGGGCTGGCCATCGACCGGGACACCCCGATCGAGCCGTACCTGGACATCCTGCCCAGCTTCGACACCCTGCTGATCATGACGATCAAGGCCGGCTTCGGCGGGCAGCGGTTCCTGCCGCAGCTGCTCGACAAGGTCCGCACCGCCCGCCGGCACGTCGCCGCCGGGCACCTGGAGCTGCGGATCGAGGTGGACGGGGGGATCGCCGCCGACACCATCGCGCAGGCCGCCGAGGCGGGCGCGGACGCCTTCGTCGCCGGCACCGCCGTCTACGGCGCGGACGACCCGGCCGAGGCGATCGGGCGGCTGCGGTCCCTGGCGGAGCGCGCGGCGGCCGGGGTCTGAGCGGTGGAGCCGGCCGGTGAGCAGCCCGACGTCATCCTGGTCGTCGACGACGACCAGGACATCGCCCGGTTCGTGCAGTTCAACCTCCGGTTGCACGGTTTCGAGGTGCTGCTGGCCGGCGACGGCCAGGAGGCCCTCGAGGTGATCGAACGGCAGCGTCCCGACCTGGCCGTGGTCGACCTGATGATGCCCCGCATCGACGGTCTCGAGCTGACCCGCCGGCTGCGCGCCGACCCGATGACCTCCGCCCTGCCGGTGATCATGCTGACCGCCAAGGGGATGACCGTCGACAAGGTGCACGGGCTCAGCGCCGGCGCCGACGACTACCTGGTCAAGCCGTTCGACACGCTCGAACTGGTGGCCCGGGTCTCCTCCACGCTGCGCCGCAACAAGGAGTTCCGCGAGGTCTCCCCGCTGACCGGGCTGCCCGGCAACAGCCGGATCCGCCGCGAGATCACCGACCGGGTCCGCAGCGGCAGCGACTACGCCGTCGGGTACGTCGACATCGACCGGTTCAAGAGCGTCAACGACCGGTACGGCTTCGTCCGGGGCGACGACTTCATCTCCGCCCTGGCCCGCAGCCTGCACCGGGCGGTGGTGTCGATCGGGCTGCCGCCGGCCTTCCTCGGTCACGTCGGCGGCGACGACTTCGTGATCGTCTGCACGCCCGAGCAGGTACGCCCGCTCACCTCCCGCGCGGTGGTCGACTTCGAGACCGCCGCCGACAAGCTCTACGACCCCGAGGACGCCGAACGCGGGTACGTCGAGCTGAAGGACCGGCGCGGCAACATCCGCCGGGCCGCCCTGGTGACCCTCTCCATCGGGGTCTCCCTCTCCGACAGCCGGAAACGGTTCACCGACCCCCTGGAGGCGATCGCGGTCGCCTCGGAGATGAAATCGGTCGCCAAGAGCCAACCCGGCTCGTACGTCGCGGTGGACCGGCGACGCGGAGTGCCCTGACCGGTCCCGGACGTGCGCTGTCCGTCTCGGACGTGCCCTGACCGGTCCCGGAACGTGCGTCGCCCGTCTCGGAACGTGCGCTGCCGGTCTCCGAACGTGCCCTGACCGTCTCGGAACGTGCGCTGCCGCTGTGAGGTACCTCGCCGGGGTGGCGCGCACCCCCCGTCGGCGTGTAAGACTTCCCTCGTACCCACCACGCGCTGGCGGGACTCGGTGTAATTCCGAACCGGCGGTGATCCACGGCCCGACCGTGGTAAGCCCGCGACCCGGTCGGCTTCGGCCGCCCGGTGGACCTGGTGAGAATCCGGGGCCGACGGTTGGGGGCGGGGCCACCCGCACCCAGACAGTCCGGATGGGAGACAGCGCGCGGGACGGACGGCCCCGGTGCCGGCGACCATGCCGGCTGCCCGAGGGCCTTCCCGGGCCGGCCCCGCCGTCCCCGGGTTCCGCCGCCGCCTGCCCGCCTCCCGCCCCGCCCGCGCGTCGAGACGCGTGAGAGAGCAGGGGTAGGCGATGGCCGGCGTCAGCACCGACGAGGCGATGCGGCGAGCCATCGCGCTCGCCTCCCGGGGCCTGGGCACCACCAGCCCCAACCCGGTGGTCGGCTGCGTGCTCCTCGACCCGGCCGGCGAGATCGTCGGGGAGGGTTTCCACGCCTACGCCGGCGGCCCGCACGCCGAGATCGTCGCCCTGGCCCAGGCCGGCAACCGGGCGAAGGGCGGCACCGCCGTGGTCACCCTGGAACCCTGCGACCACACCGGCCGCACCGGCCCCTGCACGCACGCGCTGATCCAGGCCGGCGTCGCCCGGGTGGTGGTGGCCGTGCCCGACCCCAACCCGGTCGCCTCCGGCGGGGCCGGCACGTTGCGCGCCGCCGGCATCGACGTGGAGCTGGGGGTACGCGCCGACGAGGCGGAGGCCGGCAACATCGCCTGGCTCACCTCGGTCCGCCGGGGCCGGCCGTACGTGATCTGGAAGTACGCGGCCACCCTCGACGGCCGGTCCGCCGCCGAGGACGGCACCAGCATGTGGATCACGTCCGAGGCGGCCCGGATCGACGTGCACGCGCTGCGCGCCACCGTCGACGCGATCGTGGTCGGGGTGGGCACCGTCCTCGCCGACGACCCCCGGCTGACCGTCCGGAACCTGCGCGACGGCAGCCTCGCCATCCGGCAGCCGCTGCGGGTGGTGGTGGACAGCGCCGGGCGTACCCCGGCCGACGCCCGGGTCCGCGACGCCGCCGCCGACACCTGGATCGCCACCGGCAAGGAGGTCGGCACCGGCCCGGACGGCCGGGTCGACCTGCCGGCGCTGCTCGCCGCGCTGCACCGGCGCGGGGTCCGGGCGGTGCTGCTGGAGGGCGGCCCCCGGCTGGCCGGCGGGTTCCTCGCCGCCGGGCTGGTCGACCGGGTGGTCGGCTACCTCGGGCCCCGGCTGCTCGGGGCCGGCCCGACCGCGCTGGTCGACGCGGGCGTGCACACCATCGGTGACGCCCTCGACCTGGAGATCGTCGACGTCACGCAGGTCGGCCCCGACCTGCGGATCACCGCGCTGCCCCGGAAGAGGGAGGGCTGACATGTTCACCGGCATCGTCGAGGAGTTGGGTGAGGTCGTCCGGGTCACCGAGACCGGCGACGATTCGGCGCTGGTCGCCGTCCGTGGCCCACTGGTCACCTCGGACGCCCGGCACGGTGACTCGATCGCCGTCAACGGCGTGTGCCTGACCGTGGTCGACAGCGCCGACGGGGTCTTCACCGCCGACGTGATGGGGGAGACGCTGCGCCGCTCCGCGCTCGGCGCGCTGCGCCCCGGCGACCGGGTCAACCTGGAACGGGCCGCCGCGCTCGGCAGCCGTCTCGGCGGGCACCTGGTGCAGGGGCACGTCGACGGGGTCGGCGAACTGCTCGACCGGACCCCCGCCGAGAAGTGGGAGACGGTCCGCTTCCGGCTGCCCACCGCCCTGGCCCGGTACGTGGTGGAGAAGGGCTCGATCACCGTGGACGGGGTGTCGCTGACCGTCGCGGCGGTCGGCGACGACTGGTTCGCCGTCGGGCTGATCCCGACCACCCTGGCGTTGACCACCCTCGGCGTGAAGAAACCCGGCGACCCGGTCAACCTCGAGGTGGACGTCCTCGCCAAGTACGTCGAGCGGCTGCTCGGCGACCGGCTGGCCGGGGACGCCCGGTGACCGGCCCGCTGGGCTGGCTGCTCACCGCCCAGGTCGAGGTGGTCGGCGCGCCGGTGCTGGTCCGGGAGATCGTCGGCAACGGGTTCGGGCTGGTCTCGGCGCTGCTCGGGCTGCGCCGCCTGGTCTGGGCCTGGCCGGTCGGCATGGTCGGCAACGCGCTGCTGCTGACCGTCTTCCTCGGCGGCGTGTTCGCCACCCCGCAGGCGCACGACCTGTACGGGCAGGCCGGCCGGCAGGTGTTCTTCTTCGCGGTGGCCTGCTACGGCTGGTGGCGGTGGTCGCGTACCCGCCGGGCCGGGGAGGCGTCGGACGGCGCGGCGGTCACCCCGCGCTGGGCCACCGGCCGGGAGCGGCTGGGGCTGCTGGTGGCGGCGGTGGTCGGCACCGCGGTGGCGTACCCGGTGCTGGCCGCGCTCGGCTCGTGGGGGCCGCTGCCGGACGCCTGGATCCTGGTCGGCAGCCTGCTCGCCACGTACGGCATGGCCCGGGGCTGGGTCGATTTCTGGCTGATCTGGATCGCGGTGGACGCGGTCGGGGTGCCGCTGCTGCTGCGCGGCGGTTTCTATCCGTCGGCCGCCATGTACCTGGGCTACGGCCTGTTCTGCGCCTGGGGTCTGGTCAGTTGGTGGCGGACCTCCCGGGCGGCCGGGGCGCGCCGTGATCCCGTCCCGTCGAGCTACCTGGAGGCCGTCGCATGACCACGTTCGGAACCATCGCGCAGGCGGTGGCGGACATCGCCGCCGGCCGGCCGGTCGTCGTGGTCGACGACGCCGACCGGGAGAACGAGGGCGACCTGATCTTCGCCGCCGAGCGGGCCACCCCGGAGCTGCTCGCGTTCATGGTCCGGCACACCTCCGGCTACATCTGCGTGCCGCTGACCGAGAGCGAGTGCGATCGGCTGGACCTGCCGCCGATGCATCACACCAACCAGGACCGGCGGGGCACCGCGTACACGGTCACCGTGGACGCCCGGGAGGGCGTCAGCACCGGCATCTCCGCCGCCGACCGGGCGCACACCATCCGGCTGCTCGCCGCCGCCGACACCAGCCCCGCCGACCTGGCCCGGCCGGGCCACGTGGTGCCGCTGCGGGCCCGCGAGGGCGGGGTGCTGCGCCGTCCCGGCCACACCGAGGCGGCCGTCGACCTGACCCGGCTGGCCGGGCTGCGTCCGGCCGGGGTGCTCTGCGAGCTGGTCAACGACGACGGCACCATGATGCGCCTGCCGGACCTGGAGAAGTTCTGCGCCGAGCACGGCCTCACCCTGGTCACCATCGCCGACCTGGTCGCCCACCGGCGGCGTACCGAGAAGCAGGTCGAGCTGGTCGCGGACGCCCGGATGCCGACCCGGCACGGGGTGTTCCGGGCGCTGGGCTACCGCACCGCGCACGACCCCGCCGAGCACATCGCGCTGGTGATGGGTGACCTCGGTGACGGCCGGGACGTGCTGGTGCGGGTGCACTCCGAGTGCCTCACCGGGGACGTGTTCGGGTCGCTGCGCTGCGACTGCGGGCCGCAGCTCAACGCCGCCCTGGCCCGGGTCGCGCAGGAGGGCCGGGGCGTGGTGCTCTACGTCCGGGGGCACGAGGGGCGCGGCATCGGGCTGCTGCACAAGCTCCAGGCGTACCAGTTGCAGGACCTGGGCCGGGACACCGTCGACGCGAACCTCGACCTGGGGCTGCCGGCCGACGCCCGCGACTACGGCACCGGCGCGCAGATCCTGTACGACCTGGGGGTCCGGTCGATGCGGCTGCTGACCAACAACCCGGCCAAACGGGCCGGGCTGGAGGGGTACGGCCTGACCGTCACCGGCCGGGAGGCGCTGCCGGTGCACCCGCACCCGGAGAACGTGCGCTACCTGCGGACCAAGCGGGACCGGATGGGGCACCTGCTGGACGAGCTGGACGAGGTGACCGAGACGCCGCTGGGCCGGGTGGCCGCGGCCGACGAGATCGGAGCGTGAGATGGCGGGTTTCGGTGAGCCGGGGGTGAGCACGGTGGACGCCGCCGGCCTGACCGTGGGGGTGGTGGCGGCCCGCTGGCACGGCGACCTGACCGACCACATGCTGGACCGGGCGGTCGCCGCCGCGCAGGCGTGCGGGGCGCGGGCGGTGACCGCCCGGGTGGCCGGGTCGGTGGAGCTGCCGGTGGTGGCGCAGGCCCTGGCCCGGCGCTGCGACGTGGTGGTGGCGCTCGGCGTGGTGGTGCGCGGGGCCACCGCCCACTTCGACTACGTCTGCCGGTCGGTGACCGACGGGCTGACCCGGGTGGCGCTGGACGAGGGGAAGCCGGTGGCGCACGGGGTGCTCACCGTGGACACCATCGAGCAGGCCCGGGACCGGGCCGGGCTGCCCGGTTCGGCGGAGGACAAGGGCTGGGCGGCCACCGTGGCCGCCCTCGACGCGGCCCTGGCGATCCGGGACCTGGCCGCCGCCAACGGCCACCGGGTCGGCTTCGGCCGCTGAGCCACCGCTTCGGCGCGGACCGTTCCCGGTCGGCCGACCGGGTTCCAGCCCGGCGGGCCGTTTCCAGCCCGGCGGACCAGGTTCCCGGTCGGCCGGTCGGGGCCGGTCGGGGGTCAGAGCCGGCCGGCCTCGATGATCCGGCGGAGGAACTGCCGGGTGCGGGGCTGGGTGGGGTCGCCGAGCACCTGCTCCGGCGGCCCGGACTCGACGACCCGGCCGCCGTCGAGGAAGCAGACCCGGTCGGCCACCTCCCGGGCGAAGCCCATCTCGTGGGTGGCCAGCACCATCGTCATCCCGTCCGCCTTCAGCTCCCGGATCAGCGCCAGCACCTCGCCGACCAGCTCCGGGTCCAGCGCCGAGGTCACCTCGTCCAGCAGCATCAGCCGGGGCGAGTTCGCCAGTGCCCGGACGATCGCCACCCGCTGCTGCTGCCCGCCGGAGAGCCGGTCCGGGTAGGCGTCCGCCTTGTCCACCAGGCCGACCCGGGCCAGCAGTTCCCGGGCCTGGGTCTCGGCCTCGGCGCGGGCCCGTCGGTGCACCCGGCGCGGCGCGAGGGTGACGTTCTCCAGCACCGTCAGGTGCGGGAAGAGGTTGTACGACTGGAAGACCATGCCGATGCGGCGGCGTACCCGGTCGGCGTCCACCCGCGGGTCGGAGATGTCCTCCCCGTCCAGTTCGATCGTCCCGTCGTCGAGCTGCTCCAGCAGGTTCACCACCCGCAGCAGGGTGGACTTGCCCGATCCGGACGCCCCGATCAGGGCCACCACCTGGTGCTCGGCGACGGTCAGGTCGAGCCGGTCGAGGACCGGGTGACCACCGAACTCCTTGCGCAGCCCTCGGCAGGTGAGCAGGGCCATGTCAGCCTCCGGACTGGCGTCGGGCCGCCCGCAGCGTCACCCAGTCGGTGACCGCGATCAGCGGGATGGCGAGCAGCACGAACAGCACCCCGGCCAGGATGTACGGGGTGTAGTTGAACGTCTCGGCGGTGGCGATCTGCGCGGCGCGGACCGCGTCGATCGGACCGGCCAGGGAGACCAGCCCGACGTCCTTCTGCAACGCCACCACGTCGTTGAGCAGCGGCGGGGCCACCCGGCGGACGGCCTGCGGCAGCACCACGTGCCGCATGGTCTGCCGGTGGGTCAGCCCGAGCGAGCGGGCTGCGGCGAGCTGACTGGGGTGGACCGACTCGATGCCGGCCCGGAACACCTCGGCCAGGTACCCGCCGTAGGTGAGTACCAGGGCGGCCCCGCCCAGCACCAGCACCGACGGCATGCCCTGCAACCGCAGGCCGGGCACCCCGAGGGTGAGCACGTACAGCACGATGATCAGCGGCAGGCCCCGGAAGGTGTACGTGTAGCCGGCGGCCAGGGCGCGGACCGGGAAGAACACCGGCCCGCGCAGCGTCCGCAGCACCGCGATGAGCAGGCCCAGCAGCAGCGCGCCGGCCGCGCAGCAGACCAGCAGCCGGACGTTGAGCCAGAGCCCGGTCAGCACCGTGGGTAGGGCGTCCCGGGCGATCGCCGGGTCCAGGAAGGACGCGCGGACCCGCTCCCAGCCGGGTGCGCCGGTCACCGCGACGACCAGCAGCGTGCCGAGCGCCGCCGTGGAGGAGGCGGCGACCAGCACGCTCTGGATCGTCTGCCGGCGGCGGTACGCGGCCCGCTGCCGCTGTACCGCCGAGGGGGTGTGGCCGAGCGTGGTCACGTCAGCTCGGGTGCCCCGGCCACCTGGGCGAGCCACCGCTGCTCCAGGGCCTTCAGGGTGCCGGCCCGCTCGAGCGCGCCGACCGCCTGGCTGACACAACCGGTCAGCGGGGACCCCTTGTCCAGCAGCAGTCCGAACGTTTCGGGCGTGCCGACCTGCGGCACCTGCCCGACGATGACCGCCTCGGGGATCTCCGCGCCGGTGATGTAGAACGCGGTGGGCAGGTCCACGACCAGCCCGTCGAGCTGCCCGTTCTGCAGGGCCTTCTTGGCGTCGTCGTTGCTGTTGTAGACCTGCGGCTGCCCGGTCGGCTTGATCACGTCGGTGATCGCCTGGTAGCTGGTGGTGCCCACCTGCGCGCCGAGTTTGGCGTTCCGCAGGTCGGCCAGGGACGTCTTTCCGGCGATCTTCGAGGTCTTCAGCGCGATGACGGTCTGCCGGACGAAGTAGTACGGGGCGGAGAAGTCCACCGCCTGCTTGCGTTCCTCGGTGATCGAGAACTGGTTGATGTCGAAGTCGAACTCCTTCGGGCCGGGCGCGATGGCGCTGTCGAACTTGACCCGGGTCCAGGTCACGTCGCCGCGGGCGAACCCGAGCTGTTCGGCCACCGCGTACGCCACGGCGGCCTCGAAGCCTTCGCCGCTGTCCGGCTTGTTCTCCCGGAACCACGGCTCGTAGGCGGGTTCGTCGGTGGCGATGGTGAGCCGGCCCGGGGTCCGGGTGGGCAGGGTGTCCTTGGTGCAGGCGGCGGCGCTGCCGCTGGCGGCGGGGGCGGGGGTGGCGTCGTCCTGCGGGGCGCAGCCGGCCACCGCCGCCAGCAGGACCCCGGCGCAGGTGAGCACGACGGTACGTGGAGTGAGCATGCCGCACAGCGTAGGGCCATCCCGGGCGCACCCCGACCGGTGCCCCACCATTCCGGTAGGGAATCGATGCCGTTCCGTTGCCCGGACCGGCCCGGACCCGGCGCTCGGTGCCCCCGTGGCCGCTGCAAGAATCACGTTCCGTGAAGACGTTCGAGGAGTTGTTCGCCGAGCTGCAGGCCAAGGCCGCCGCCGGCACCCCGGGCTCGGGCACGGTCGCCGCGCTGGAGCGGGGGGTCCACTTCATCGGCAAGAAGGTCGTCGAGGAGGCGGCCGAGTCGTGGATGGCCGCCGAGCACGAGGGGCCGCAGCGCACCGCCGAGGAGATCTCCCAACTGCTGTACCAGGTCCAGGTGCTGATGCTGGCCAGCGGGCTCGAACTCGAGGACGTCTACCGACATCTGTGAGTGCCCACCCCGACCGGTCCGTCACGATCGAGAACAGGAGCACTCCGTCATGCTGCGTGTCGCCATCCCCAACAAGGGCACCCTGGCCGAGCCGGCCGCCCAGATGCTGCGCGAGGCGGGCTACCGCCAGCGCACCGACGCCAAGGACCTGGTCTGCCGGGACGAGGGCAACGACGTCGAATTCTTCTACCTGCGGCCTAAGGACATCGCCACCTACGTCGGCTCCGGTGACCTGGACCTGGGCATCACCGGCCGCGACCTGCTGATCGACTCCGGCGCGCCGGCCGAGGAGGTGGTCGACCTGAACTTCGGCCGGGCCACCTTCCGGTTCGCCGCCCGCCCCGACGACATCGCCTCCGTGCAGGAGCTGGGCGGGCACCGGATCGCCACCGCGTACCCGGGCCTGGTCCGGCGGCACCTCGCCGAGCTGGACGTCAAGGCCGACGTGATCCGGCTCGACGGCGCGGTGGAGAACGCCGTCCGGCTGGGCGTGGCCGACGTGGTCGCCGACGTGGTGGAGACCGGTGCCACCCTGCGCCAGGCCGGCCTGGTGGTCTTCGGCGAGCCGCTGCTGCGCTCGGCCGCGGTGCTGGTCCGCCGGGCCGGGGCCCCCGGCTGCGCCCAGGCCGACCAGCTGCTGCACCGGCTGCACGGGGTGCTGGTCGCCCGCCGGTACGTGATGCTCGCCTACGACGTCCCGGCCAACCTGCTGGAGCAGGCCACCGCGCTCACCCCCGGCATCGAGTCGCCGACCATCTCGCCGCTGCACCGGGAGGGCTGGGTGGCCGTGCAGGCGATGGTGGCCCGCGACCAGGTGCACCGGATCATGGACGAGCTGTACGAGGTGGGCGCGCGGGCCATCCTGGTCACCAACATCCACGCCTGCCGGCTGTGAGGCCGCTGCCGCCGCCGGCGGCGCTCGCTCTGGTCGCCCTGGGCGGGGTCGCCTCGGCGGCGCAGGGCCTGGCCAACGCCGAGTTCGGGGCGCGGGCCGGTAGCCCGGTGCTCGGGGCGGTGGTCAACAACCTCGTGGGCACGCTGCTCGTCGCCGTGGGACTGGTGGCGTTGCCGTCCATGCGGGCCGGGCTGCGGGCCCTGCGGACCGCCCGGTTGCCCTGGTGGTCGTACCTGGGTGGGCTCGGCGGGGCGGCGATCGTGGTGATCGCCACGTACGTGGTGCCGGTGCTCGGGGTGGCGGTGTTCACCATCGCCCAGGTGGCCGGGGGCAGCCTGGGTGGCCTCGCGGTGGACCGGTCCGGTCTCGCCCCGGTGGGTCGGCTGCCGTTGACCCGCGCCCGGATCGGTGGCGCGGTGCTCGGGGTGGCGGCGGTCACCCTGGCCCAGCTCGGCCGTCCGCTGGGCGAACTGGCCGTCGGCGGCGTCCTGCTGGCCGTGGCGGGCGGGCTGGCGGTGGCCCTCCAGGCGGCGCTCAACGGGCGGGTCTCCGCCGCCAGCAGCACCGCCGCCGGCACGGCGGTGAACTTCGTGGTCAGCACGGTGGCGGTGTTCGCCGTCGCGGCCGGGGTGGGCGCGTTCGGCCGGTGGCCGGCGAGCTGGCCGGGGGACTGGTACCTGTGGACCGGTGGCCTGCTCGGCGTCACCATCGTGGCCGCGCTGCTGGTCGGGGTCCGCTCGGTCGGGGTGCTGCGCACCGGTCTGGTCCTGGTGGCCGGGCAGCTCGGTGGTTCGCTGTTGTTCGACGCGCTGCTGCCGGGTGGGGCCGGCCTGCGCCTGCCGGTGCTGGCCGGCGCGCTGCTCACCCTGGCCGCGGCGGTGGTCGCCGGCCGGTCGGCCCGGCCGGGCGGCGCCGGAAACCGCGCTGGCCGAGACGGCGGTGGCCGCAACCGGGGCGTCCGGAACCGGCCCGGGCCGACGGTGCCGGACCCGCGCCAGGCGAATCAGGCCGACCGGGCGGCCCCGGCGGCCCCGGCGGCCCCGGCGGACGGTGATCCGACGGCGGACTCCGCTGACCCGGCGGGTCCCGGTGACCCGGAGCGGACCCGCTGACCGGTGGGTGCGAGCGCCCGCCGGGTCGGATGGCAGACTGGTGGGGTGAGCGATTCCGACCTGGTACGCCTGCGTCCCCGCCGGATCCGGCTGGTCTGCTGGTTCTCGGCCGTCGCGCTGCTGGTGGTCTTCAGTCTGGTGGCCACCTCGCTGCACGGGCCGACCGGGAACGGTTACGGCAGCTTCCAGCGCGGCGACCAGTTCGCCATGATCGGGCTGGGGGTGCTCGGCGCGCTGGTGATCCTCCTCTTCACCCGGCCCCGGGTCGAGGCCGACGCGCACGGCGTCCGGGTCCGCAACATCGTCGGCTCGTACGAGCTGCCCTGGGACCTGGTGCGCAACGTCCGGTTCGACCGGGGCGCGCCCTGGGCCAGCCTGGAGCTGTACGACGACGACCTGCTGCCGATGGTGGCGTTGCAGGCGGCCGACAAGGAGCTGGCGGTCGACGGGGTGCGGGCGCTGCGCCGGCTGCACCGGGCCCGCCAGGCCACCCTCGCGCAGGGCTGAGGCACCCGGGGGCCAGGGGCCGGGGTCCGGCGGGTCGATTTGGGGCATCCGACGCGCAGGGTGTAGTGTTTCCCTGTCGACCAGGCTGTCCAGGTGTGAACCTGTGACCAGCCATGAAGTGGAGCGCCCTGCTCCCACCCGAGTTGCCCCCGTGGCGGCCGGGTCCGGTCACCGGTTCCGGGGGCAGCCCCGGTCCGGATGCGCGATCATGTGATCGTGCCGACCGGTCGAGCGGGCCCTGGCATGCGCCGGGGCCTTCTGCTTTCCGGGTCGGTTCCCAACCGGGGGCCGTCGGGGTCGGCCACTCAGGAGAACGGACTCGAGGAGGCCCCATCAGCGTCGAACCACGCGTGAACGAGCAGATCCGGGCACGTGAGGTCCGACTGGTCGGCCCTGAGGGTGAGCAGGTGGGCATCGTCCCGCTGGAGCGCGCCCTGCAGCTGGCCGCGGACGTCGACCTGGACCTGGTCGAGGTTGCGCCGATGGCGCGCCCGCCGGTGTGCAAGCTCATGGACTTCGGCAAGTTCAAGTACGAGAGCGCACTGAAGGCGCGCGAAGCGCGGCGAAACCAGCAGCAGACCGTCATCAAGGAGATGAAGCTCCGGCCGAAGATCGACCCGCACGACTACGAGACCAAGAAGGGTCACGTGGTGCGGTTCCTCAAGGCCGGCGACAAGGTCAAGGTGACGATCATGTTCCGTGGTCGGGAGCAGAGCCGCCCGGAGCTGGGTTACCGGCTCCTGCGCCGGCTCGAGTCCGAGATCTCGGAACTGGGGTACGTCGAGGCCGCTCCGAAGCAGGACGGTCGAAACATGATCATGGTGCTCGCTCCGCACCGTGCCACCAAGGCCGCCGCCACGGCAGCCCGGGCCGGCACGCCGCGGGAGCGGGAGGCCGGTGCCGCCGAGGCACCACCGGCCGAGGCGGCCGGACCCGCCGGGACGACCGGCGAGTAACAGGGGAGAGACGTTTCACATGCCGAAGATGAAGAGCCACACGGGTATGGGCAAGCGGGTCAAGGTGACCGGCAAGGGCAAGATCGTCGCCCAGCAGGCCGGGCTCCGCCACAACCTGGAGAAGAAGCCCTCCACCCAGACCCGTCGGCTGACCGGCACGGTCGAGCTGGCCAAGGCTGACGTCAAGCGAATCAAGAAGCTGCTCGGCCGCTGACGCGCGCCATCTTGACCACTAGTAAGGAGTAGTTGAATGGCACGCGTCAAGCGGGCGGTCAACGCCCAGAAGAAGCGTCGTACCCTGCTGGAGACCGCGAGCGGCTACCGCGGTCAGCGCTCCCGGCTGTACCGCAAGGCCAAGGAGCAGGTGCTGCACTCGATGCAGTACGCCTACCGGGACCGTCGGGACCGCAAGGGCGACTTCCGGCAGCTCTGGATCCAGCGGATCAACGCCGGCGCCCGCGCCAACGGGATGACCTACAACCGGCTGATCCAGGGCCTCAAGCTGGCCGGCGTCGAGGTCGACCGGAAGATCCTGGCCGACCTGGCGGTCAACGACGCGACGGCGTTCGCCGCCATCGTCGAGGTCGCCCGCGCCGCCGTGGCGGCCGAGGGCACCGGTGGCGCGGCGGCCCAGGCCGCCTGATCCACCCGCACCCGAACGTCGAGGCGTCTCCCATGCACTCACCACCGCGCGGGAGACGCCTCGACGCCGTGTCGGGGCCGTTCACCCCGCGTACCCCCAGGGTCGCCGCCGCCCGGCGGCTGCACCGCCGCCGCGACCGCGACAGCACCGGACGTTTCCTCGCCGAAGGGCCGCAGGCCGTCCGCGAGGCGCTGACCCGTCCCGGCCTGGTGGTCGAACTCTTCGGCACCCCCGCCGCCCTGGACCGGTACCGTGACCTCGCCGCCCGCGCCGCCACGGCCGACGTACCGGTCTCCGAGGTCACCGACGAGGCGCTCGCCGCGCTCACCGAGACCGTCGCCCCGCAGGGCCTGGTCGCCGTCTGCCGGCACCTCGACGTCCCGCTGGACCGGGCGCTGACCGCCGGGCACCGGCTGGTCGCGGTGCTCGCCGGGATCCGCGACCCGGGCAACGCCGGCACCGTGCTGCGCACCGCCGACGCCGCCGGGGCCGGTGCGGTGGTCTTCGCCGGGGACGCCGTCGACCCGTACAACGGCAAGTGCGTGCGGGCCTCCGCCGGCAGCCTGTTCCACGTCGACGTGGTCCGCGCCGCCGACCCGGTCGCGGTGGTCGCCGCGCTGCGCGCCGCCGGGCTCACCGTGCTCGCCACCACCGGGTACGGCGACAGCGACCTCGACGACCTGGCCGACGCCGGCCGGCTGGCCACCCCCACCGCCTGGCTGTTCGGCTCCGAGGCGCACGGCCTGCCGGACGAGCTGACCGCCGCCGCCGACGCCCGGGTCCGGGTGCCGCTGCACGGGCGCGCGGAGAGCCTCAACCTGGCTGCGGCGGCGGCCGTCTGCCTGTACGCTTCGGCCAGAGCACAGCGGTCCCGCCCGACGGGACCCCCCACGAAGGAGAGCGTCCGCCCGTGAACGCGCCCAGGCGTTCGTTTAGCCAGCCCGCCGGTGTCGGCGGGCGGCGGGCCTGACCTGCTCCGCGCGTCCCTCCCACCGGCGGGCTGCGGCACAGCCGCGCGTCCGTAGACTCGCCTGGCCGTCCCGTGAGGGTCGGCGCCGCCGTGAGGGAGTGCCCGTACGCCATGACCTATCGCAACGACCCCTACGACCCGAAGCAGGTCGCCCTACTGGACCCGGCCGCCCTGGCCTCGGCCGTGGCCGACGCCGAGAAGGCGTTCGCCGCCGCCGCCGACCCGGACGCGCTGACCGCGCTGCGTCCCGCGCACCTCGGTGACCGGTCCCCGGTCTCCCTCGCGCGCCGGGAGATCGGCGCGCTGCCGCCGGCCGCCAAGTCCGACGCCGGCAAACGGGTCAACGAGGCCCGCCGCAGCATCGAGACGGCCTACGCCACCCGCCTGGAGACCCTGGAACGGGAGCAGGCCGAGCGGGTGCTGGTCGAGGAACGGGTGGACGTCACCCTGCCCTACGACCGCCGCCCCCGGGGCGCGCGGCACCCGATCAGCACCCTGATGGAGCAGATCAGCGACCTGTTCGTCGGGATGGGCTACGAGGTGGCCGAGGGCCCCGAGGTCGAGTTGGAGTGGACCAACTTCGACGCGCTCAACATCCCCGCCGACCACCCGGCCCGCGGCCTGATGGACACCTTCCACGTCGCGCCCGCCGACGGCGCCGCCGCGACGTCGGCCGGTGCGGCGGGCTCGGGCATGGTGCTGCGTACCCACACCTCGCCGGTGCAGGCGCGCACCATGCTGACCCGCAAGCCCCCGATCTACGTGGTGGTGCCCGGGCGGGTCTACCGCACCGACGAGCTGGACGCCACCCACGCGCCGGTCTTCCACCAGGTCGAGGGCCTGGTGGTGGACCGGGGCATCACCATGGCCCACCTGCGCGGCACCCTCGACCACTTCGCCCGGGCCATGTTCGGCGCGGGCGCCAAGACCCGCTTCCGGCCGCACTACTTCCCGTTCACCGAGCCGTCCGCCGAGTTCGACGTCTGGTTCCCGGAGCACCGGGACGGGCCGCGCTGGGTCGAGTGGGGCGGTTGCGGCATGGTCAACCCGAAGGTGCTGCGGGCCTGCGGCATCGACCCGGAGGTCTACTCCGGGTTCGCGTTCGGCATGGGCATCGACCGCACGGTGATGTTCCGGCACGGGGTCAGCGACATGCGGGACATGGCCGAGGGGGACGTGCGGTTCACCCGCGCGTTCGGGGCGTGACAAGCGTTCGGGGCGTGACGGAAGTGCGGGAACGAGACACGGAGACGGTGGGCTAAGGCAATGCGAGTTTCAGTCAGCTGGCTGCGGGAGTACGTCGACCTGCCCGCCGACCTCGACCCGACCGGGCTGGAGCAGGCCCTGGTCGACCTCGGCATCGAGGTCGAGTCGGTGGTGGACCTGCGGGCCACGGTCACCGGGTCGCTGGTGGTCGGTGAGGTCCGCGAGATCGAGGAACTCACCGGCTTCAAGAAGCCGATCCGGTTCTGCCGGGTCGACGTGGGCGACGCCAACGGCACCGGAGAGTTGCAGGAGATCGTCTGCGGGGCGCGCAACTTCGCCCCCGGCGACCGGGTGGTGGTGATCCTCCCCGGCGGGGTGCTGCCCGGGAACTTCGCCATCGGCGCGCGCAAGACGTACGGGCGCAACTCCCACGGCATGATCTGCTCGGCGAAGGAACTGGGCCTCGGCGACGACCACTCCGGCATCATCGTGCTGCCCGGGGACGTCGCGGCCAAGCCCGGTGACGACGCCCGACCGGTGGTCGGCCTCGACGACGTGGTGCTCGACCTGGAGATCACCCCGGACCGGGGCTACCAGATGTCCGTCCGGGGTATCGCCCGGGAGCTGTCGCACGCCCTGGCCGTACCGTTCCGCGACCCGGCCCTGCTGCCCGCGCCCGGCGGCACCGCGCAGCCGGCGTACCCGGTGGAGATCCGCGACACGGTGGGCTGCGACCGGTTCGCCGCCCGGCTGGTCCGCGACGTCGACCCGACCGCGCCCACCCCGCAGTGGATGGCCCGGCGGCTCACCGTGGCCGGCATCCGCACCATCTCGCTGCCGGTCGACATCACCAACTACGTGATGCTCGAACTCGGCCAGCCGATGCACGCCTTCGACGCCGACCGGCTCACCGGCGGGCTGGTGGTGCGCCGGGCCCGGTCGGGGGAGAAGCTCACCACCCTGGACGGGGTGACCCGGACGCTGGTCGACGAGGACATGGTCATCTGCGACGCCGGGCTGCCCGACCCCGTCGACGAGGGCGCCGGCGTGCCGGTCTCCCTGGCGGCGGTGATGGGCGGCGAGACCAGCGAGGTCGTCGCCGGCACCAGCACCGTGCTGTTCGAGGCAGCCCACTGGGACCCGGTGATGGTCGGGCGGACCGCCCGCCGGCACAAGCTGTTCAGCGAGGCGGCGAAACGCTGGGAACGCGGCGTCGACCCGGCGCTGCCGCTGGTCGCCATCGAACGGGCCGTCACCCTGCTCACCACGCACGGCGGCGGCACCGCCGACCCGGCGATCCTCGACCTCGACCACGTCCGGCCGCGTACCCCGGTGACCCTGCCGGCGGACCTGCCGACCCGGCGGGTCGGCGTCGACTACCCGCCGGCCCGGGTGGTCGCCCTGCTGGAGCAGATCGGCTGCACCGTCAGCCAGGGTGCCGACCGGCTCGCCGAGGACCCGGGCACGGTCGGCGTGCCGGCCGGGGACCGCGCCGTGCTGACCGTGGTCCCGCCCACCTGGCGGCCCGACCTGACCGACCCGGCGGACCTGGTCGAGGAGGTGGTCCGCCTCGACGGGTACGACCGGGTGCCGTCGGTGCTGCCGACCGCGCCCCCCGGCCGTGGTCTCACCCCGGCCCAGCGGCGGCACCGGGCGGTCGCCCGGGCGCTCGCCGAGCAGGGGTACGTCGAGGTGCTCGCCCACCCGTTCGTCGCCCCCGGCCTGCCCGACCTGCTGGGGCTGCCGGCCGACGACCCGCGCCGGGCGGCGGTGCGGCTGGCCAACCCGCTGTCCGAGGAGGAGCCGCTGCTGCGGACCACGCTGCTCGGCCCGCTGCTCGGCATCCTCAAGCGCAACATCGGCCGGGGCCAGCGGGACCTCGCCCTGTTCGAGACCGGCCTGGTCTTCCACCCCCGCCCGGACGCCGGGCCGCCGCCGGCCATGTCGGTGGCGCACCGGCCGTCCGACACCGAGTTCGCCGCCGCCGACGCGGTGCTGCCCCGGCAGCCCCGGCACGTGGCGGTGGTCCTCGCCGGTGACGTCGAACCGGCCGGCTGGTGGGGGGCCGGACGGCCGGCGGGTTGGGCGGACGCGGTGGAGGCCGGCCGGACGGTGCTCGCCGCCGCCGGCATCACCGCCGACCGGGTCACCGTCCGGGCCGCCGAGCACGCCCCGTGGCACCCCGGACGCTGCGCGCAGCTCCTGGTCGACGACACCGTCGTCGGGTACGCCGGGGAACTGCACCCGTCGGTGCTGGCCGGGCTGGAACTGCCGAAGCGGAGCGCGGCCCTGGAACTCGACCTGGACGCGGTACCGGCGGCCGGGGTGGTGCCCGCCCCGGCGATCTCCGGGTTCCCGCCCGCGCTGATCGACGTGGCGCTGGTCGTCGACGAGTCGGTGCCCGCCGACGAGGTGCGCCGTGCCCTCGTCGAGGGGGCCGGTGAGCTGCTCGAATCGGTGCGCCTGTTCGACGTGTACGCCTCGGCGCAGCTCGGCGCGGGCCGCCGGTCGCTGGCGTACAAGCTCACCTTCCGGGCCCCGGACCGTACGCTGACCGTCGAGGAGGCGGTGGCTGCCCGGGACGCGGCGGTGGCCCGCGCGGCGGAACGGTTCGGCGCCACCCTGCGCGGCGCCTGACCTGTCCGGAAGGCCCCCCGGCACCCGGGGGGCCTTCCGGCGGCCCGCTCACTCCCCGTCGGTGTCCAGCAGGCCCTCGGCGCGCAGGCCGGGCAGGTCGCGGACGGTGATCCGGCGGTAGTCGGTGTCCAGCAGACCCGCCCGGCGTAGCTCCCGCAGCGCCTTCTGGATCGACGCCTCCGAGGCGCCGCAGATGGTGGCCAGCTCCGGCTGGGTGAGCTGGACGTCGATCACCACGCCGTCGCGGCGCTGCTGGCCGTGGGTACGGCACATCTCCGCGACGACCCGGGCCACCCGCTGCCGGACCAGGTAGCCGGTGAAGTCGATGCGCCGCCGGTTCGACCAGCGCAGCCGGTCGGACATCATCGCGGCCAGTTCGAGCGCGGCGTCCGGATGCTCCCGCAGGAACAGCGTGAACCGGTCCGGCTGGATCACCGTGTAGCGGGTCGGCCGGCAGGTGGTGACCGTGGCCGAGCGCGGCTTGTCGTTCAGCGCGGACATCTCGCCGACCAGGTCACCGCCGACCCGCAGGGCGAGCAGGGCGGTGCGCCCTTCGGGCAGGTTCGCGGTCACCTTGGTCAGCCCGTCCTCCAGCAGCACCAGGTGCGACTCCCGCCAGCCCTCGTGGATGACGATGTGCCCGGCGTCGACCTGGCGGCGTACCCCGAGGTCGAGCAGGGCCGTCCGGGCCGTCGGGGTGAGGCGTTGCAGGAACGTCCCGTACGGCCAGCCGGCCCCGTTCTCCTGTCGCGACATCGGCACGTGCGTCCTCCCCAGGGGTTCCACGGTGGCGAAGCGTGATCGCGGTGGCGCGCTCCGCGCTGACCGTACAAGGTGGAGGGACTCCGTGAGGACCCCGAGCGCGGCGGCGACAAGCAGGACCGCCGGGGAGGCGCCGGCGTCGAGAAGCATCTCGAGGAACTGGTTCGTCATGTCGCCAGCACACTCCGTTACCGGTGGCCGAAAGCCGTAACGGCAGGGACTGATGGGGGTCCGACAACCCGTACTTCTGGGGGGTCCGGCCCGCCGACAGGCGATCTCATGTCCCGGTGACCCACCACGGCGGCGGGTCCCCTGACGGAGGACGCGGGCAGATGAATCATCCCGAGCGGCGACTGTTGATCGCCGTCGACATGGAGCGGTACAGCCGGCGGGGCAACCGGCAACAGTACGAGGCGCAGCAGGCGTTCCAGCAGATGCTGCACCGGGCGGCCGCCGCGGTCGGTCTGGACCGGGTGCGCTGGACGACGCAGCAGGCCGGGGACGGGGAACTGGCGATCCTGCCGAGGGACGTGCGGGAGCCGCTGCTGATCGGCCGGTTCGTGCCGGAGCTCAACCGGATGCTGCGCGACCACAACAGCACCCGCCTCCCGGTGGGCCGGATCAGGTTGCGGGTCTCCATCCATCAGGGACTGGTGCACCTCGACGGGGCCAACGGTTTCCCGGGCCACGCGGTCGTCGAGGTGTGCCGGCTCTGTGAGGCGAAGCCGCTGAAGCAGGCGCTGGCCCGGTTCCCGGACGCCGGGGTCGGGCTGATCGTCTCGTCCGACATCTACCGGGACGTGGTGACGGAGTACCCGGAGGAGCTGCGTCCGGACCGGTTCCGCCGGGTCGAGGTACGCCACCCGGACAAGGAGTTCCGCGAGTGGGCGTGGATCTGCGTGGTGGACGAGGACCTGTCCCCGCCGCCCCGCGATCCGGGCGGGGACGGCGGCGGTCCGGGGCCGGACGGGGACGGTGGTGGTCCGGGGCCGGACGGGGACGGTGGTGGTCCGGGGCCGGACGGGGGCACCCCGGCCCGGCGGAGCCGGACCCGGCACCCGTCCGGGCCGACCGGTGGCGGGTTCCACGTCGGCGACGTCCGGGTCGACGGCACGAACGCGATGGGCCACGGCGCTACCGCCGTGGGCGGCGACGCGTACCTCGACCGGGGTCGGCCGTGAGCCCGGACACCCCGTTTCCCGACGAGGAGTGGCCGTCGGCACCGGGGCCGGTGGCCGGTGCGGTGCGGGACACCGGCGGGGTCGGTTCCGGTCCGGAGCAGGACCGGTGGTCCGGGTGGGACGACGACGCCGGGGCCGCCGCCGGCGAGGAACCGGGCGACGGCGCACCGCCGTCCGGTGGGGACGACGAGACCCTGATCGAGGACGAGGGCGAGCCGCCGGACCCCCGGACCGTTCTCACCGGCATCGGTGGTCTGCTCGGCCGGCTGGGTGGCGTCCACACCGGCGACGTCCGGGTCGACGGTGCGAACGCCATGGGACACGGGTCGTTCGCGATCGGACGGATCATCGTCGGCTCGGGTGCCACCGGCAGCGACCGGGTGTGGCGTGAGGTGCTCACCGCCGACCAGGTGCGGGACCTGGCGGACGGGTACGCGTCGACCGTCACCGACGACCATCTCGACCAGGCGATGAAGCGGCACCCCCTGGTGCGGCTGACCGGGCCGGAGGGCAGCGGCCGGTACACCACCGCCTGCCTGGCCCTCGCCCGGCGGTACGGGATGCACCGGGTCGGCGTGGTCACCACCACCGACCTGACCGGGCTGGCCGGGGCCGACACCCCGTTCACCGGCGGGTTCGGCTACGTGGTGACCGTGGACCAGGGAGCGCGGGAGGCGGACGGTCTGCTCCTCGCCGCGCTCGCCACCCGCGCGGGCAACCGGGGGTACACCCTCGTCCTGGTGGAGTCGACCGCGTCCGACCAGCGTGGCACCCTGCCGACCGTCGTACACGGCCCACCGGTGCCGGTGGAGGTGTTCGCCGCCCAGCTGCGCCGGCACCTGCGGCAGCGCTGCCTCGGCGGCTGCCCGCCCGACTGCCGGGGGGACTGCGTGCAGTCCTACCTGGACGCGGAGTGCCTCGCCCAGCCGGCCCTGCGGGCCTACCTGGACGGCACGCCGCGGCCGTGGGAGGTGGTACAGGTGGTGGCGGCGGTCGCGGCGCGGCTGCCGACGGGTGCCGAGTTGACCCGGCTGCTGGACCGGCTGCTGCCCGGACAGGTGCGCCGACGGGCCCGGGAGATCCTGAACCCGCAGGGGCCGGGCGGCGGGGACCACGTCCGGGCCTTCCGGCTCTCCTGCGCGGTGCTCGCCGGGCACGGCGTAGCGGCGATCCAGGACGCCGCCCACCGGCTGGTCCGGCCCGGTCCGGACGGCCCGGTGTTCACCACCGACCTGCGCGCCCCGGACCTGGACGACCTGCTCGGCACCGTTCTGGCGCAGGCGGTGCTGGTGGACCGGACCGCGTGGACCCGTCGTACCCTGAGGTTCCGTCCCGCCGAGGAGGAACTGCGGCGGACCCTGCTCGAGGTGGCCTGGGCGGAGTGGGCACCGGACCGGCTGCTGGGCTGGTTCGGCTTACTCGCCCGGTCCGACGATCCGGCGACCCGACGGGCCGCGGCGGGCGCGATCGGGTGGGCCGCCGGCCGGGACCTGGACGCGGCGTTGACGCTCGTCGACGACCTGGCCCGGGACCGGCGCGCCGGGGTGCGGCAGGCTGCCGGTATCGCGCTCGTCGCCATGGCGATGCAGCCGGCGCTGCGTAACCGGGTCCGGACCAGGATCTCCGCCTGGGCGCAGGGGCGGGCGTACCAGCGCGACACGGTGGCCCGGGCGTACGGGTTGGGGCTGGCCCGGCTCTGGCCGGACGAGGCGCTGGCCCAGGTGCGGTTGGCCGCCGAGTTCCGCTCCCAACGGTGGCACAACTCGGTGGGGCGTGCGTTGCTCGACCTGCACGAGAGCGGGCACACCGGGTTGCTGCTGCGCGAGCTGGCCGGCTGGGTGACCAGCGGAGAACCGGAGCTGGTGCGGCACGCGGCACGGACGGTACGGGTGCTCGCCGAGCGGTGGTCGCCCGCGCCACGCGCCCACTGGCCGGAACTGCTCGACCTGCTGCGCGCGGGCGTCGTCGACCTCGCCGACCTGGCGATTCTCTGGCGTACCGCGCTGAGCCTGCCGGCGACCGGGTACCGGTCGTGGCGGATCGTCGGCTACTGGATCAACCAGGCCGACGGCCGTCCGGAGGTCACCGACGCCTGCCTGCGGCTGCTCAGGGAGGTGGTGACCACCGCCCAACTCCGGCGACGCCTACGCCACCAGGTGCGGCATGTCTGGCGTCCGATCATGCCCACGAACCGGCTGCTCTCCGCTGTCGCCCTACTCGCCGTCGAGGATGTGCCATGACCGTCTTCTCGTCCGACCGATTTACCGAGTCGCTCCTTGCCCGGTTCCGCCGCTGGTGGCGGGAGTTCAGTCGGCCGGTCGTCCCGGAGCCGATCGTCACCCTGCCGGCCCCACCGCCGCCCGCGGAGCTGGTGCTGCGGCGGGAGGCCCGCGAGCCGGTGCTGGTACCGGCCCGGGGGGACGCTTTCGACTTCCAGGTGCACCCCGCGTACACCTGGACGGGTCGGGGTGCCTCCTTCGGCGAGTTCCGTCAGCGGGTGGACGGCTATCTCGACTGGGCGGGCGGCGTGGTCCGGGACCAGGCGGCCGACCTCGCGCGGCGGCACGAGCCGCACCGTTCGCACGAGCTCGAACGGGCCCTGAACGCCCATCTCGCGGGGCAGGTCTGGCCCCGGGGCGGGGACGGCCCACGGTTCACGGTGCAGGTGCGCGTCCTGCCCGATCAACGGATCCGGGATCAGCTGCGGCCGTACTGGGAGGAGCGGATCCGGCTGGAGTGCCGGCACGAACTGGACACCCTGCGGACGCGGCAGGCGGAGGACCTGACCAGCCGCTGGCGTGAGGTGCTCAGCCGGCTGGCGGACGATCCGGTGACCCGGCACGCGGCCCGGCTGACCGAGAAGCAGTTCGCGCAGGTCTTCGGCGAGTACGCCGACGAGCGTCGCCGGGTGCCGATGGAGTTGGCCGAGCTGCTCCGGGACGCCCTGAAGGGGCACCACGACCTGGGGCTGGGGCCGTCGGAGTACACCGAGGCGTGGGACGCGGCGATCCGCGCCCATCAGCGGCAGTACGGGCTGACCGTGGAGTCGGCCTGACCTGCCGTCGCTGGTCGTGGGGTGTGCCGGCCGGTCACCGTGGCGGCACCCGGTCGCCGTCGGCGCACCCCACCCTGCGTCATCATCATGCAGGGGGCCGTATTTATTTGCGGTGACCCATCGGGCCGGCTACCATCTCCGTATAGTCATGCGGAGGTAGGTATGGGTATTCGAGTTGCGGTCGCGGGAGCGAGTGGCTACGCCGGTGGCGAGCTGCTGCGCCTGATCGCCGGCCACCCCGAGTTCGACCTGGTCGTCGCCACCGCCCACACCCAGGCCGGTCAGCCGGTCAGCGCCGTACACCCACAGCTCGCCGGGCTGGACCTGACCCTCGCCGCCACCGACCCGGCCGGCCTGGCCGAAGCGGACCTGGTCTTCCTCGCCCTGCCGCACGGCGAGTCGGCCGCCCTCGCCGCCGATCTGCCGCCCACCGTCAAGGTGGTCGACCTCGGTGCGGACCACCGGCTCACCGACGCCGCCGCCTGGGCGCGGTACTACGGCGGACCGCACGCCGGCGCCTGGACCTACGGCCTGCCCGAACTGCCCGGCCAGCGGGCCGCCATCGCCGCCGCCGACCGGGTCGCCGCCACCGGCTGCTACGCGGTCGCCACCACGCTCGCCCTGGCCCCGCTGGTCGCCGCCGGGGCGGTCTCGCCGGCCGACGTGGTGGTGGTCGCCGCCTCCGGCACCTCCGGCGCGGGCCGCGCCGCCAAGCCGCACCTGCTCGGCAGCGAGGTGATGGGCGACCTGTCGCCCTACAAGGTCGGCGCGCACCAGCACGTGCCCGAGATCAAGCAGGCCAGCGGCGCGACCGGGCTGAGCTTCACCCCGATCCTCGCGCCGATGCCCCGGGGCATCCTCGCCACGGTCACCGCCGTACCGGCGACCGCCGGCACCGACCCGCGCGCCGTGCTCGCCGAGGCGTACGCGGACGCGCCGTTCGTGCACCTGCTGCCCGAGGGAAGCTGGCCGCACACCGCCGCCACCCTCGGCTCCAACTCCTGCCACCTCCAGGCCACCACCGACGTGGACACCGGTCGGGTGATCGTGGTCAGCGCCATCGACAACCTCGGCAAGGGTGCTGCCGGGCAGGCCGTGCAGTGCGCCAACCTGATGCTCGGCCTACCCGAGACCACCGGCCTCTCCGTCTGGGGGATCGCCCCGTGAGCGTGAGGAGTGCAGCGCAGCGGAGCCCCGCAGTCGCGAACGAAAGGTCGGCATCCGTGAGCGTGAGGAGTGCAGCGCAGCGGAGCCCCGCAGTCGTGAACGAAAGGTGGGCATCCGTGAGCGTGAGGAGTGCAGCGCAGCGGAGCCCCGCAATCGTGAACGAAAGGTCGGCACTGTGACCGTCACCGCCCCTCGGGGCTTCCGGGCGTCCGGCGTCGCCGCCGGGCTGAAGAGCGGCGGCGCGCCAGACGTCGCCCTGGTCGTCAACGACGGCCCCGACGCGACCGTGGCCGGGGTGTTCACCGCCAACCGGGTCAAGGCCGCGCCGGTGCTCTGGACCCAGCAGGTGGTCCGGGGCGGCGTGGTCCGCGCCGTCGTGCTCAACTCCGGTGGCGCGAACGCCTGCACCGGTCCGGCCGGTTTCCAGGACACCCACGCCACGGCCGAGCACACCGCCGCCGCGCTCACCTCGGCCAGCCCTCGGCTGCGTCTCGGCGCGGCCGACGTCGCGGTCTGCTCCACCGGCCTGATCGGCGAGCGGCTGCCGATGCCGAAGCTGCTCCCCGGTGTCCGGGCCGCCATCCGCGGGCTGACCCGCGACGGCGGGGCCGCCGCCGCGCAGGCGATCATGACCACCGACACGAAGCCGAAGACCACGGTGGCTGCCGGCCCCGGCTGGACCGTCGGCGGGATGGCCAAGGGCGCCGGCATGCTCGCCCCGGCCATGGCCACCATGCTCTGCGTACTCACCACCGACGCGGTGGCCGGACCGGACAGCCTCGACGCGGCGCTGCGGGCCGCCTGCCGGGTCACCTTCGACCGGATCGACTCCGACGGCTGCATGTCCACCAACGACACGGTGCTGCTGCTGGCCAGCGGGGCCTCCGGCATCGAACCGACGGTCGAGGAGCTGACCGCCGCCGTCACCGCCGCCTGCCACGACCTGGCCCAGCAGCTCATCGCCGACGCCGAGGGCGCGACCAAGCAGATCGCCATCGAGGTGGTCGGCGCGGCCGACGACGACGACGCGGTCGAGGTGGGCCGGGCGGTGGCCCGCAACAACCTGGTCAAGACCGCGCTGTTCGGCAACGACCCGAACTGGGGTCGGATCCTCGCCGCCGTGGGCACCACCGCCGCCGTGTTCGAACCGGACGACGTCGACGTGGCGGTCAACGGCGTCTGGGTGTGCCGGGCCGGGTCGGCCGCCGAGGACCGCTCGCTGGTCGACCTGACCGGGCGGGACGTGACCATCCGGATCGACCTGCACGCCGGGCCGGCCGAGGCCACCGTCTGGACCAACGACCTGTCCCACGCGTACGTGCACGAGAACTCGGCCTACTCGACATGACCCTCAGCAGTGATCTCACCCGGGCGCAGACCAAGGCCGCCACGTTGATCGAGGCGCTGCCCTGGCTGGCCGAGTTCTCCGGGGCCACCGTCGTGGTCAAGTACGGCGGCAACGCCATGGTCGATCCGGAGCTGCAACGCGCCTTCGCCGCAGACATGGTGTTCCTCCGGTACGCCGGTCTCAAGCCGGTGGTGGTGCACGGCGGCGGGCCGCAGATCTCCGCGATGCTCGGCCGGCTCGGTATCGACAGCGAGTTCCGGGGCGGCCTGCGGGTCACCACCCCGGAGGCGATGGACGTGGTCCGGATGGTCCTGGTCGGCCAGGTGGGCCGGGAACTCGTCGGGCTGATCAACGCGTACGGCCCGTTCGCGGTGGGCCTGTCCGGCGAGGACGCCCGGCTGTTCACCGCGGTGCGCCGCCCGGCGTACGTGGACGGTGAGCCGGTCGACGTGGGCCAGGTCGGGGACGTGGACTCGGTGGACACCTCCGCGGTGACCGACCTGATCGCCGCCGGCCGCATCCCGGTGATCTCGACCGTCGCGCCGGACGTCGACGGGGTGCTGCACAACCTCAACGCCGACACCGCCGCCGCCGCGCTGGCGGTCGCGTTGCGGGCCCGCAAGCTGGTCGTCCTCACCGACGTCCCCGGCCTGTACGCCGACTGGCCGGACACCACCAGCCTGGTCTCCGAGATCACCACCGACGACCTGGCGAAGCTGCTGCCCGGTCTGGAGTCCGGGATGGTGCCGAAGATGGAGGCGTGCCTGCGCGCGGTGCGTGGCGGGGTTCCCGCCGCGCACGTGGTGGACGGCCGGGTCGCCCACTCCACGCTGTTGGAGGTGTTCACCTCGGAAGGGTTCGGAACGATGGTGGTCTCGTCATGAGCACGCTGGTGGAACGCTGGGCCCACACCATGATGGACAACTACGGCACCCCGCCGCTGGGGCTGGTCGCCGGGTCCGGCGCCGTCGTGGTCGACGAGTCCGGCCGGAAGTACGTCGACCTGGTCGGCGGGATCGCGGTCAACGCGCTCGGGCACGCCCACCCGGCGGTGGTGGCGGCGGTGTCGAAGCAGATCGCCACCCTCGGTCACGTCTCCAACCTGTTCGTCGCCGAACCGCCGGTGGCCCTGGCGGAGCTGCTGTTGGCCCTGGCCGGCCGGCCCGGCCGGGTGTTCTTCGCCAACTCCGGCGCGGAGGCCAACGAGGCGGCGTTCAAGCTGTCCCGGCTCACCGGACGCACCCACGTGGTCGCCACCGAGGGCGGCTTCCACGGCCGGACCATGGGCGCGTTGGCGCTCACCGGTCAGCCGGCCAAGGCCGACCCGTTCCGTCCGCTGCCCGGTGACGTCACCCACGTCCGGTACGGCGACGCGGCAGCTCTCGCGGCGGCGGTCACCGACGCCACCGCGATGGTGATCCTGGAACCGGTCCAGGGGGAGAACGGTGTGGTCGTCCCGCCCGCCGGTTACCTGGCCGAGGCCCGGCGGATCACCGCCCGGCATGGCGCGTTGCTGGTGCTGGACGAGGTGCAGACCGGCATCGGCCGGACCGGCCACTGGTTCGCCCACCAGGCCGACGGGATCGAACCCGACGTGGTCACCCTGGCCAAGGGGCTCGGCGGCGGCCTGCCGATCGGGGCCTGCCTGGCCTTCGGTCCGGCCGCCGACCTGCTGCGTCCCGGTTCGCACGGCGCCACCTTCGGGGGTAACCCGGTGAGCTGCGCCGCCGCCCTGGCGGTGATCTCCACCATCGCCAGCGAGGGGCTGCTGGACCACGTCAAGCGGGTCGGCGAGCGGCTGCGCCGGGGCATCGAGGGGCTGGGCCACCCGCTGGTCACCGGGGTCCGCGGCACCGGTCTGCTGCTCGGCGTGACGCTGGCCGCGCCGGTGGCCGCGCCGGTCGCCGAGGCGCTGCGGTCGGCCGGGTTCCTGGTCAACCCGGTGCAGCCGGACGTGGTCCGGCTGGCCCCGCCGCTGATCCTGACCGTCGACCAGGTCGACGCCCTTTTCGCGGCCCTCCCGGCCGCCCTCGACGTGGCCGCCCCGGCCGACCTGGCGGTCCCGGCTGCCCCCGGAGCCCCGGCGGTCCCGGCCGCCCAGGCCGACCCGGCGGCGGGCCCTCTCGACGTGGTGCCCCCGGCCCCGGTCGCGCCCGACGCGGCAGCCCCCGCCCCGGGTACCCGCCACCCGGCGGTCCCGGCCCCGGTGTCCTCCGACGCGGCGGCGGTCCCGGCCGCCGCGTCGGTTCCGGACGCTCCCACCCCCACCCCGACCAGCCCGGAGACGACCCGATGACCCGGCACCTGCTACGCGACGACGACCTCACCCCCGCCGAGCAGGCGTCCGTGCTGGACCTGGCCGTCCGGATGAAGGCCGACCGGTTCGGGTCCCGTCCGCTGGCCGGCCCGCGGTCGGTGGCGGTGCTGTTCGACAAGCAGAGCCTGCGGACCCGGTTCTCCTTCGACGTGGGCATCGCCGAGCTGGGTGGTCATCCGCTGGTGGTGGACACCCAGGCCACCCACTTCGGCCGGGGCGAGACCCTCGCCGACGCCGCCCGGGTGCTGTCCCGCTACGTGGCCGCGATCGTGCTGCGTACCCACGGTGACGACCGGATCGCCGAGGTGGCCGGCGCGGCCACGGTGCCCGTGGTCAACGCGCTCACCGACGGCTTCCACCCCTGTCAGCTTCTCGCCGACCTGCTCACCGTCCGGGAGCGGTGCGGCGGTACCGCCGGGCGGACCCTGGCGTACGTGGGGGACGCGGCGAACAACATGGCCCACTCGTACCTGCTGGCCGGGGCGACCGCCGGGATGCACGTCCGGGTCGCCGGGCCGGCCGGGTTCGCCCCGGACCCGGCGGTGCTGGACAAGGCCGCCGGGATCGCCGCGCGGACCGGCGGGTCGGTACGGGCGTCGGCCGATCCGGTCGCCGCGGTCCGGGACGCCGACGTGGTCGCCACCGACACCTGGACGTCGATGGGGCAGGAGACCGACGGCCTGGACCGGGTCACCCCGTTCCTGCCGTACCAGGTGAACTCCGAGCTGCTCGGGCACGCCGCGCCGGACGCGTTCGTGCTGCACTGCCTGCCGGCGCACCGGGGCGAGGAGATCACCGACGAGGTGCTGGACGGCCCGCGCAGCGCGGTCCTCGACCAGGCGGAGAATCGCCTGCACGCCCAGAAGGCGCTGCTGACGTTTCTCCTGGAGGCATCGACCCCATGACCGCACCGTCCACCCGGGCCGCCCGGCACGCCCGCATCGTCGAGCTGATCCGCGACCGGGCGATCCACTCCCAGAGCGAGCTGGCCGACCTGCTCGCCACCGAGGGCGTCCAGACCACCCAGGCCACCCTGTCGCGGGACCTGAAGGAGCTGGGGGCGGTCACCGTACGCGGCGGTGACGGCCGGGGGGTCTACCTGATCCCCGAGGACGGCCACCGGCCGTTGCGGGACGCCGAGACCGCGCCGACCCGGCTGGTCCGGCTGCTGCGCGAGCTGCTCAACGGGGTGGACGCCAGCGGCAACATCACCGTCCTGCGTACCCCGCCGGGCGCGGCCCAGTACCTGGCCAGCGCGTTGGACCGGGCGGGCCTGCCCGAGGTCGTCGGCACCATCGCCGGCGACGACACCATCCTCGTGGTGGCCCGCGAGGCGGACGGCGGGACCGCGCTGGGCGAGAAGCTGAGCGGCTGGTCCCGTCGGGAAGAGAACGTGGAAGGGAACGCCGCATCATGATCGAGCTGTACGACATCGGGGACACCCTCGACCGGTCCCTGGCGAGGGGTTCCGTGCGGTTGGGTGGCCTGCCGGGCCGGCCGGCCGTGCCGGGGGACGCCCGGTTGGGGGTTTCGGCGTGGTGACCACCAGAATGGTCGGGGTGGACGACAAGAGTCTGACCGAGAACAGCGCCGCGACCAACCGGACGAGCCTGTGGGGTGGCCGGTTCGCCGGCGGCCCCTCCGAGGCCCTGGCCCGACTGTCGGTGAGCGTGCAGTTCGACTGGCGACTGGCCCCGTACGATCTGGCCGGTTCCCGGGCGCACGCCCGGGTGCTGGCCGGGGCCGGCCTGCTGGACCCGGACGAGTTGGGGCGGATCCTCGCCGCGCTCGACGACCTGGAGGCCGCCTGCGCCTCCGGGGCGTTCCGGCCCACCGTCGACGACGAGGACGTGCACACCGCCCTCGAACGCGGCCTGCTGGAGCGTCTCGGCAGCCTGGGTGGCAAGCTGCGCGCCGGCCGGTCCCGCAACGACCAGGTCGCCACCGACCTGCGGCTCTACCTGCGTGACCACGCGCGGGGCGTGGCCGCCCGGCTGGTCGAGCTGGCCGAGGCCCTGGTCGAGCAGGCCGAACGGCACATCGACACCGCCGCGCCGGGGATGACCCACCTCCAGCACGCCCAGCCGGTCACCTTCGGGCACTGGCTGCTGGCCCACGTGCAGCCGTTGCTGCGCGACCTGGAGCGGCTGCGGGACTGGGACCACCGCACCGCGGTCAGCCCGCTCGGCGCGGGCGCGCTCGCCGGTTCCGGCCTGCCGCTGGACCCGGTGGCGGTCTCCAAGGAGCTGGGCTTCCGGACGTCCTTCGCCAACTCGATGGACGCCGTCGCCGACCGGGACTTCGTCGCCGAGTTCCTCTTCGTCACCGCGCTGGTCGGGGTGCACCTGTCCCGGCTCGGCGAGGAGGTGGTGCTCTGGACCTCGCAGGAGTTCGGCTGGGTCGAGCTGGACGACGCCTTCGCCACCGGCTCGTCGATCATGCCGCAGAAGAAGAACGCGGACATCGCCGAGCTGGCCCGGGGCAAGTCCGGCCGGCTGGTCGGCGGGCTGATGGCCGTGCTGACCATGCTCAAGGGCCTGCCGATGGCCTACGACCGGGACATGCAGGAGGACAAGGAGCCGGCCTTCGACGCGGTCGACACCCTGGAACTGCTACTGCCGGCGCTGGCCGGGATGATCTCCACGATGACGGTCCGGGTGGACCGCCTGGTGGCCGCCGCGCCGGTGGGATTCTCGCTCGCCACCGAGGTCGCCGACTGGCTGGTCCGCCGCAACGTCCCGTTCCGGGACGCGCACGAGATCACCGGCAAGCTGGTGGCGCTCTGCGCGGCCCGGGACTGCGCCCTCGACGAGGTCACCGACGCCGACCTGGCGGCGGTCAGCGCGCACCTCGACCCGTCGGTGCGGGACGTGCTCTCGGTCCGCTCGGCCCTGGCCGCCCGGATCACCCCCGGCTCGACCGGCCCCGGACCGGTGGCCGACCAGCTCGCCGCCGCCGCCGACCAGCTCGTCGGCTGGCGGGAGTGGGCCGCCGAGCGGGTGGTACCCCGCTGAGTGCGGGCCGGGCCGCCCTCCGGGGCGGTCCGGCCGTCGCGGCGCGCGGAAGGGAAGCCCGCGCGCCGCGACCTCCGCGCAGCGTCAGTGAGGTGATCTCCGCGCAGCGTCAGTGCCGCGTCCGCCGCGCAGCGTCAGGAGCCGGCGGCCGCTCCCACGGTCTCCCCGGTCGTCGGCCGGCGGCGGCCCCAGGCCCGCTCGCCGCAGAGCGCCAGCGCCGCCGGCAGCAGCACCCCGCGTACCACGGTGGCGTCCAGGAACACCGCCACCGCCATGCCGAAGCCGAGCATCTTGTACTCGACGGCGCTGAGGGTCAGGAACACCGCGAAGACCGCCACCATGATGGTCGCCGCGCTGGTGACCACCCCGGCGCTACGGGCCACCCCGTCCACGATCGCCCGGCGCGGGGCCGCCCCGGCGGCCCACCGTTCCCGGACCCGGCTGAGGACGAACAGGTGGTAGTCCATGCTCAGGCCGAAGAGCAGGACGAACATGAACAGCGGCAGCCAGCCCACCACCCCGCCGTACGGGGTGAAGCCGAGCGGGCCGGCCAGGTGCCCGTCCTGGAACGCCCAGGTCAGCACCCCGTAGGCCGCGCCGAGGGACAGCAGGTTGAGCGCGATCGACACCAGCGGCACGACCAGCCCCCGGAAGGTCAGCGCGAGCAGCACGAACGCCAGCAGCAGCACCGCGCCGACCACCAGCGGCGCGCGTCCGGTCATCCGTTCGGTGAAGTCGTACGCGAACGCGGTGCGGCCCATCACCGCGTACCGGATGCCGTCGACCTGCCCGAGGGTGGCCGGCAGCACCTCGTCGCGGAGCTGCCGCAGCGCCCGGTTCGAGGCCGGATCGGTGCCGGTACCGGCCAGCGGCACCCGGACCACGACGGCCCGGTCGACCTCGGCGACGGTCACCGGCCCGGCGAGCCCGGCCCGGTCGGCGGCGACCCGGGCCCGGAGCGCGGCCAGCGCCTCGGCCACGTCCGGCCGGTCGCCGACCGGGTCGGCCGCCCCGCTCCACACCACCACCCGGGCCGGGGTGGCGGCACCGGGGAACTCCTCGTGCATCCGGATCGCCGCGTCCACCGTCGGCACGCTGCGCGGCAGGCTGTCCACCACGGCGGCGTCCTGCGGGTGCAGGTGCAGCGCGGGCGCGGCCAGCACCGCCAGCAGCAGCACGCCCAGGCCGCCGCCGACCAGTGGACGGCGGACCACGGCGGTGGCGACCGTCGACCAGAACCGGGACGGACGCGCGGCGGTGCGGCGTCGACCCAGCCACGGGAGCCGGGCCCGGTCCACCCGGTCGCCGAGCACGGCCAGTACCGCGGGCAACGCGGTCACCGAGGCGAGCATCGTCGCGCCGACCACCAGTACGGTGCCGACGGCGGCCCCGGTGAACGCGCCGATCCCGGTCAGCAGCAGCCCGCCGAGGCAGAGCATCACGGTCAGGCCGGAGACCACCACCACCCGACCGGAGGTGCCGGCGGTGATCCGCAGGGCCTCGCGCACGGTACGGCCGGCGGCCCGTTCCTCCCGTTGCCGGCGCAGGTAGAACAGGCAGTAGTCGACGCCGACGGCCATCCCGATCAGCAGCACCATCGGGGCGACGACGCTGTTGATCGGCAGCCAGTGGTCGACCACCTGGAGCAGGCTCAGGGTGCCGACCACGGCGGTCAGGGTGAGCAGCAGGGGCACCGCCGCGGCGACCAGGGAGCCGAACACCGCCAGCAGGATCACCAGGGTCAGCGGTAGCGAGATGTGGTGGGCCACCGCGAAGTCGCTCTTGACGCCCTGGTCCACCGCGCGGGTGAGGCTGCGGTCGCCGGCCTGGGCGAGCCGGACGTCCGGGTGCCGCGCCGCCACCTCGGCGACGGCGGCGGTCGCGGCCGTCCAGCGGGCTTCGCGCTGGTCGATGTCCCCGTTGACCTCGAAGGTGACCAGCACCGCCCGGCCGTCGGTGGCGACCCGGTCCGCGCCGTCCGGCCCGAACGGGGAGTACACCGCGCTGACCGGCTGGTCCGGCGTGCCGGTGAGGGTGCCCAGCAGATCGTCCACCGCGGCCCGGACCGCCGGGTCGTCGGCGGCCGGCGGAGCGTCCGGGACGGCCGACCGGACCAGGACGTTCTCCTGGACCGGTTCGTAGCTGCCCTGTGCCTCGATCGCCCGGCGGGCCGTTCCGGCCTCGCCCGGGTCGTTGGCGGGGGCGCCACCGCCGGGGACCAGCATGCCGGCCAGTACGGCCGCGCCGACCAGGGCCAGCCAGCCGGTGATGGCACGGACGGGGTGGCGGACCGACCAGTCGACCGTCCGTTCGGTCAGCGTCCGGGGCGGTGGGGGAAGAGGTGTCGGCGGTGCCGCCGACTTGCGTTCGCGCAGCATGACCTGCTGTCCTTTGCGGTGGAGGGAGCATTGCGTGAAGAGCTCGCCCCAGGGCGAGGTGGTGCTTCGTCCGAGCCGGGTCGTCGAGTTGCCGCTCGACGACCCGGCAGCCGGTGGACCCCGGTCAGTCGACCTCGCGCAGCGTCCGCTCGATCGAGCTCATCCGGGTTTCCATGGTGGTCAGCCGGCCGCTGAGCTCGCCGAGTTGGCGGGTGAGTTCCTGCTGGGTGTGTGCCGACTGTTCGGCCAGGGCGCGGTATTCCTGGTCCCGGGCCAGTTCGGCGCGGGCCCGCCAGGTGGGGGCGATCCGGGCGATCACCGCGAGCAGCACGATGATGATGATGGCGAAGATGCCGATCGCGCCGACGATCTCCGCCGCGTCGTGTCCGTCCATCATCGACCGCCCTTTCCGTCGTCCGTCCCGGTCGGCTCGACCGTGAGGGTCGTCGCCGCGTCCGCGATCGTCTCCGGCGTGAGCCGGTACGCGAACGGTCGTACCTCGTAGAACTTCATGGCCTTCCCGTCTGCCGAGAGTTCGAGGTGGGCCGTCACCAGTCCGGCCGCCTCGAGCTTCTTGAGGTGAAGTTGCAGCAGGGCCCGGCTGATGCCCAGCTCGCGGGCCAGCCGGCTGACGTAGGTCCGCTCCCGCGCCAGCACGGCGATCACCCGGAGCCGGTGCGGATTCGCCAGCGTGCCGAGGGCCAGCAGCAGCTCGTCACCGCTCGGCAGTTCGTCACCGCTCGGCGGATCCCCGCTCATAGCTCGAACCTGCACATGCCAAGAAAATCTAGCAGGTGCCAGCCGATGCGGGAAGGAGAGTCGGGGACACGTCAGGGTGACCCCGGAGAACCTGACCGGGGAAGCGGGGCCGGGGCGGTCAGGAGACGGTCGGCCGGGCCCGCTTCGGCAGCTTGGCCACGACCATCTCGTACGAGGCGTCCACCGCCTCCCGCAACTCCTCGTCGTCGATCGCGCCGTCGAGCCGCAGGGTGTTCCACCCGGACCGGCCCAGGTACGGGGCGGACCGGGCGTCGTCCGGGTACCGGTGCAGCCACTCGTCGGCGACGTCCCGGTCCGGGCCGCACTTGACCATGACGCTGGCCTCGTCCCCGGTGCCGAGGAAGGCGAAGATCTTCGGACCGACCTTGGTCACCAGCTCGTCGTCCCAGGGCCGGTCCTCCCAGGCGCCGGGCTTCGTCAGGCAGTACGCCAGCATCTCGGCACGGGTCATCGTCGGGCTCCCTTCCGGCCCACCCCGGCATGACGGTTTCGTGGCGGGTGGGCGTAGCGCACACCTAACCACCCGGGGGCGACACCCGGTTCAGCCGGTGGTCGTGGTCCGGCCGGTGACCCGGTCGAAGCGTTGCCGGGCGGCCTGCGCGCTGCCCAGGCCCAGCCCGAAGGCGATCTCCTGCCAGGTCAGTCCGCGGTCCCGGGCCAGGGCGAGCAGCCCGGCCTCCAGGGTGTCGACGTCGGCGCGAACCCGGGGGAGCAGGGTGAGCGCCGCGATCAGGTCGGACCGGTCGACCGGCTCCTCGTCGGGCGTCACCTCGGCCCCGCCGGCGGCCAGCGCGAGGACGAGGCTGGCCGCCTCGTACGGCTCGGGTACGTCCGCGTGCGCGTGCCGGCGGCGGCGCTCGTCCGTGCCGGCGTGCCGTTCGGCGATCCGGAAGAGCGCGGCATGGTCCCGTCGGGCCCGGTCGGCGCCGGGGTTCGGGGGAGCGAACGGATCGGTGTCAGCCATGCCCACCACTCCACCATCGCATCGCGTCGTTGTCAACGAAATGTTGAAGAGGGTGGTACGTGATCACACCCGCGACCGGGCACGACGGGCCACCCGCCCCGGCAGCCGAGCCGCCACCCGGTCTGACAGCCGGCCTGACAGCCGAGCAGCCACCCGGCCCGGCAGCCGGCCCAGCCGGGCCGCCAGTGCCGCGTACCCGATGCCCGCGCCGAGCGAGACCACCAGCGCGAGCAGCTCGTGGTCGCGCAGGTGCGGGTAGACCTGCCAGTGGGTCAGGTAGATGTACAGCGAGCTGGCCGCCAGCACCCCGGCGACCCGGTTCAGCACACCCAGGCTCGGCAGGCTGGGCACCCAGACCAGCAGCACCAGACCGGCCACCACCAGCGCCTCCCGCTGCGGCTGACCGAAGAAACCCGGCACGGTGACCAGCACGGCCACCGTCACCAGCAGCCGCTGCCGGACGTCGGCGGCCCGGGCGGCGGCCCAGCCGAGCGCGAACAGCCAACCCGCCACCACCGCCGTGGGCAGGTCGTAGCGGGCGTCCAGGCCGGACACGTCATACCGGCTGAGCAGGCCGACGGCCACCAGGGCGACCGGGAAGCCGAACGGGAACCGCCGTTCCAGCCGGTCCATCCGACGCGAGGCGAGCAGGGCCGCCACCGCCAGCAGCAGGTAGACCAGCGCCTCGATGAACCAGAAGTGCCAGTCGGTGGTGGAGTCGTCCGGGCCGACCAAACTGTGCAGCAGCAGCACCGTGGTCGGCCGGTAGTCGTCGGTGACCAGGGCGGCCACCGCGATCCAGGTCATCGCCGGCAGCGCCACCCGGGTGACACCGGCGCGGATCTGCCGCAGCCGGTCGACCCGGTCGGCGTCGGTGAGCTGGAACCGGGCGAAGTTGAACCCGGCCACCCCGAGCAGCAGGTGCGCGCCGCCGGTGACGTTGAACAGGGTGATGTGCGACCCCACGACCAGCACGATCGCCAGCGCCCGCAGCGCCACGCTGGTCTCCAGTGACCGGCGGCGCCGGCCGGTGCGGGCACCCGCCGCCAGGTCACGGATCGGCCGGGTGTGCCAGTCGGCGGGCAGGTGCCCCAGCGCCCGCTCCAGGCGCACCGACATCTCCACGTACGACAGGGAGTCACCGCCGAGGTCCACGAAGCTGTGCCCCGGGGCGACGTCGGCGCGGTCGAGCACCTCGGCGTACAGCCGGCACAGGTCGACGTCCCCGTCCCGGCCCCCGGACGCCGTCACCGTCCGGGCGGACGAGCCGTCGTCCCGGCCGGCCGGTGTCGCCGTCCGGGCCAACTCCCGGACCGCGGGTCGGTCGATCTTGCCGCTGGGCAGTCGGGGCAGCTCCGGTACCGGACAGACCCGCACCGCCCGGGGCGGCAGGCCGCACTCCCCGGCCACCAGCCGGCGCACGCCGTCCGGGTCGACGCAGCCGGCGGCCGCCACCACCAGCTCGTCGTCCGCGCCCAGGCAGCACGAGCGGACGCCGTGCCGCTCCAGCAGGGCCTCCACCCGCTGCGGGTCGACCCGCAGGCCGAGGATCTTCGCGAACCCGCTGCGCCGGCCGACCAGCTCGTACAGGCCGTCCGGCCGCCGCCGGGCCACGTCCCCGGTGCGCAGCTCCGCGACGGTACGCCCCAACGCCAGGTCGGCCGGCCCGTCGGCGTACCCGAGCATCACGTTCGGTCCGGCGTACACCAGCTCGCCGATGTCCGGCTCGGGCCGGTCCGGCAGCGGTACCAGCCGGAACGACCCACCCGGCACCGGCACCCCGATCGCCTCCGGGCAGACCGTCGTCAGCTCCGGCGGCAGGTACGCCATCCGGGCGGTCGCCTCGGTCTGCCCGTACATGACGACCAGGTCCCAGCCCTGCCGCCGCCCGAGCGTGGCGAACCGGGTCACCGCCTCCGGGGCGAGCCGCCCGCCGGCCTGGGTGACGTACCGCAGGTGCGGCAGCCGCATCCCGGCGAAACCGGCCCGGTCCAGCAGTTCGAACGTGTACGGCACCCCGGCGAAGGTGGTGCCCCGCCGCCGCCGGAACAGCTCCCAGAAACCGGTGTCGGTCACCGAACGGTCGGTCAGGATCAGCCCGGCCCCGCGCAGCAGGTGACTGTTCACCACCGACAGGCCGTAGCAGTAGTGCAGCGGCAGGGTGGTGGCGGCCCGGTCGTCGGCCCGGATGCCGAGGTACTCGGCGATCGACTCGGCGTTGGCCTGGAGGTTGGTGTGCGACAGCCGGACCAGCTTCGGGGAGCCGGTCGACCCGGAGGTGCTCAACAGCAGCGCCAGGTCGGGGTGCAGGGTGTGCGCGCTGCCCGCCCGGCGCTCGTCGAGCGTCCACCTGCCGTCGGTCCGGCCCACCACCACGTCCGGGTCGTACGCCTCGACCAGCGCCGGCACCGCCGCCGACGTCCCCGGCACCAGCAGCAGGGGGTGCCCGGCGTGCAGCGCGGCCAGGTACGTGACCAGCGCGTCCACCGTGTTCGACCCGGCCAGCAGCACCAACCGCCGGCCGGTGCCCAGCCGCCGCGCGACCTCCGTCACCCGGTCGGCCAGCTCGCGGTAGGTCAGTTCGCCGTCGTCGGTGCTGACGGCGAGCCGGTCACCGTGGGCGGCCAGCCCGTCGACGAACGGGACCGTCCCGGCGGTGCGGGTGGCCGTCCCGGAGGTGCGGGGGAGCGTCCCGGTGGCGGCGCGGGTGGCCGTCCCGGCGGCGGGGAGCAGCTCGGACAGGGGTGTCACGCAGCCACGATAAGGTAAGGCGATCCTAAGTTGAAGGGTGGGTGCGGTTCGACACGCCCGCCCCCGCCCGCCCCGACTTGCCGACCGGCCCGGCCCGGCGTTTCCTGGTCGGGTGGACTACTCGTGGCTGTCCGCCCCGGCCGGGCAGGTACCCGAAACGGCGCGGACGCTGCTCGGCTGGGAGATCTCGGCCGGTGGCGTCCGGATCCGGCTCACCGAGGTCGAGGCGTACGCCGGAACCGGGGCGGACCCGGCCTCCCACGCCCACCGGGGCCCCACCCCACGGACCCGGGTGATGTTCGGGCCGGCCGGGCACGCGTACACGTACTTCGTCTTCGGCGTGCACTGGTGCCTGAACGTCGTCTGCGGCGGCGCGGGGGAGGCGGCGGCGGTCCTGCTACGCGCCGGTGAGGTCGTCGACGGGGCCGACCTGGCCCGCGAACGCCGGGCCGCCGGGGCGGACACCCGCCGGAGCACCGCCACGGACGACAGCCGCGAACACCGGGCGACAGGGCCGGTCCCCGCCTCCGGCACCGCAAGCGCGGACGACCTGCGCGAACGTCCGGCGGCAGGGCCGGCCGCCACCTCCGGGGCCGTCGTCACGGACGACAGCCGTGAACGCCGGGTGCCCGACCGGGATCTCGCCCGGGGACCGGCCCGCCTGGTCGTCGCGCTCGGAATCACGGCGGAGGCGAACGGCACCTCCGTCGTCGACGGGACCGGCCCGTTGCTACTGACCCCGCCGACCCGCCCGGTCCCGCCGTCGGCGATCTCCGCCGGTCCCCGCGTCGGGGTGGCCGCCGCCCACGACGTGCCGTGGCGCTTCTGGATCACCGGCGATCCGACGGTCAGCGTCTACCGGCGGCACGTACCCCGCCGCCGCCCGCGCGCCTGACCGCGACCCCACACGGCCGGCCGGCCGTGTGGGGCGTAGGTCAACCGGTGTGCCCGTGCGGGTGGACGACCAGCACCGGGCAGTGCGCGTGCTGCACCAGCGCCTGGCTGACCGAGCCGAGCAGCAGCCCGGCGAAGCCGCCCCGGCCGCGCGAGCCGACCACCACCAGCGACGCCTCCCCGCTGGCGCTGATCAGGGCCTCCTCGGGCTTCGCCGCCCGCACCGGGCGTTCCTCGACCGCCAGGTCCGGATACCGGGCCCGGACCGTCTCGGCCGCCCCGGCCAGCAGCCGCCCGGCCGCCACCCGGAACGCCGCCTCCGTCTCGGCGAACTCCTCGGGCACCGGCCGGTTGCCGTCGGCGTACCAGACATGCGCCAGGACCAGCGGTACCCCCCGCCCGGCGGCCTCGTCGGCGGCCTGCCCGACGGCCAGTTCCGCCACCTCGGAACCGTCCACCCCGACCACCACCGGCCCGGTCGCCGGCTCCGGCCGGTCGGCGGGCCGGACCACCAGCACCGGGCAGTGCGCGTGCCCGGCGACCTGGGTGCTCACCGAGCCCAGCAGCAGCCCGGCGAAGCCACCCCGCCCCCGGCTGCCGACCACCACCAGGTCCGCCCGCCGGGACTCCTCGACCAGGGTCGCCCCCGGCCCGCCGGCCACCTGGCGTACCTCGACGGCCAGCTCGGGCCAACGTTCCCGCAGCTCACCGGCCGTCTGCGTGAGCATCTTGCCGGCCTCGTCGCTGGGTTCGGGCACCCCCAGGTCGTACGGGTTGATCGGAACGCCGTACCCCAGCGGGTGCAGGTAACCGTGCACCAGGTGCAGCGGGCAGCCGCGCAGGGACGCGGCCCGCGCGGCGTGCTCGGCGGCGATCAGGCTCGACGGCGATCCGTCGACGCCCACCACGACCGGTCGGTTCATCAGCTCTCCCGTCCACGGGTCGTCAGCTTCTCCCCGGTCACCCGGACTTCTCCCTGGTCTACCCGGACCTACCCGCCGGCCCCGACTCCGACACGCCCGACCAGCGGGTTCGGCGAACCGGGCGGCCCCGACCGGGCCTACTCCTGCGGACCGTGCCGCCGGACGATCGCCAGCGGGCAGTGCGCGTGGTGCAGCACCGCGTGGCTGACCGAGCCGAGCAGCAGCCCGGCCAGCCCGCCCCGACCGCGCGCCCCGACGACCACGAGCTGTGCCTCCTTCGACGCCTCGACCAGCACCCGGGACGCGTTGCCCCGGACCAGCCGCTGCCGGATCGGCACCTCCGGGTAGCGCGTCGACCAGCCGGCCACCGCCTCGGCCAGGACCCGCTCCTCCTCGGCGGCGAGCGCGTCCAGGTCGTACACCAGCGGCAGCACGTCACCGGGGCCCAACGGCACCGGGTGCAGCCAGGTGTGCACCGCGACCAGCTCGGTCCCGCGCCGGGCCGCCTCCTCGACGGCGAACCCGACCGCCAGGTCGGACAACTCCGAACCGTCGACGCCCACCACCACCGGACCGTCGGCCCGGTGTTCGCCCCGGGCCACCAGCACCGGGCATTCGGCGTACGCGCCGACCTGAACCGCCGACGAGCCGAGCAACAGCCCGGCGAAACCGCCGAGCCCTCGGTTGCCGAGCACCACCAGGTCGGCGTCGCGGGCCTCGGCCAGCAGCACCGGGGTGGGCGGCCCGTCGACCACCACGCCGGTGACCGGTACCTCCGGGGCGACCTTCCCGGCCTCGGCCACCGCCTCGGCGACGATCCGTTCCGCCTGGTTGCGCAGCCCGCCCCCGGCCGGGCCGTCCGGCACCGGACCCAGCGGCACGCCGAGCAGCGGCCAGACGAAGGCGTGCACCACCCGCAGTGACCGGCCCCGGATCGCGGCCTCCCGGACCGCCAGCCGGACCGCGTCCAACGCGGTCTCCGAACCGTCCACCCCCACCACGACCGGTGCGTCTGGCCTGACCATCGTCATCTCCTCCTTCGTCCACGTCCCAGTCTGGTCGTCGGGCCGCCTCAGCGGGCAGGGTCCGACGTCCCCGCCCCCGGGCCGTTGGACCCGACTCCGGCCTGGGACCCGACCCGGGCACGGGACCCGGTTCCGGCCTGGGACCCGATCCGGCCGTTGGACCCGACCCGGCCGTGGGAACCGGTCCCGGCGTGGGAACCGGCCCCGGCGTTCGGACCGGCCTCCGGGCGGGAGCGGCGGAGTCCGCGCAGCAGCAGGCCGGGCAGGACGCTCACCGCCACACAGGCGAGCAACTCGGCCCCACCGAGCGCCTCGGTGCCGAGCAGGTCCCGCAGCGGCGGCAGCAGCACCCCCGCCACCTGGAGCAGCGCCGACCCGGCCACCGCGACCAGCAGGGCCCGGTTGCCGTGCCGCGCCCCCGCCGGCCGGGGCGCGCGTACCGCCAGGGCGACGCCGAGCTGCGCCAACCCGAGCACCACGAAGACCACCGACTGCCACGGGCGATCCAGCTGCGCGGCGACCACCCCGGCGACCAGCGTCACGGCCGCGATGAGCCCGCCGGTCAGCAGGACGGCCCGACCCAGCCCGGCACCGAGTACCGACTCGTCCGGCGAGCGGGGCGCGCGGCGCAGGATGCCCGGTTCGGCCGGTTCCGCGCCCAGCGCCACCCCCGGCAACCCGTGGGTGAGCAGGTTGATCCAGAGGATCTGGGCCGGCAGCAGCGGCACGGCCAACCCGAACAGCGGCCCGGCCAGCATCACCGCGATCTCCGCGACCCCACCGGAGAGCGCGTACCGCAGGAAGCGGCGGATGTTGTCGTAGATCCGGCGGCCCTCGCCGATCGCGGTGGCGACGGTGGCCAGGTTGTCGTCGACCAGCACCAGGTCGGCCGCCTGCCGGGCGACCTCGGTGCCGCCGCCCATCGCCACCCCGATGTCGGCCCGGCGCAGCGCCGGGGCGTCGTTGACCCCGTCCCCGGTCATCGCCACCACGTGGCCCCGGGCCTGGAGACCGGCGACGAGGTCGAGCTTCTGCTCCGGCTGGGTCCGGGCGAAGACCCGGGCCTGCGGGTGCACGTCGGCCAGGCCGTCGTCACCCCGGACCAGCGGGTCGCCGTCGCGCCACAACCCCAACTGGCCGCCGATCGCCGCCGCGGTCGCCGGGTGGTCGCCGGTGATCAGCAACAGCCGGACCCCGGCGGTGTCGAAGCTGTCGCTCAGCTCGGCGGCCCCGGCGCGCAGCGGGTCACCGACGGCGACCAGTCCCGCCGGCCGCAGCCCGGTCGGACGCGCCGGGTCGGGCAGCTCCGGCACCAGCGCGGTCGCCACCGCCAGCACCCGCAGCCCGGCCCCGGCCAGCCGGTGCGCCTCGGCGACCAGCCCGGCCACCTCGTCGGCCGGGGCGTCCACCACCGGCGCGGTCAGCACGTTCTCCGGCGCTCCCTTGCAGACCACCAGGTACTGCCCCGCGCAGGTCCGGTGCACGGTCGTCATCCGCCGGTGCGCCTGTTCGAAGGGCTGCTCGGCCACCCGTGGCCAGGCCGCCCGGGTCGACTGCGGGTCCAGGCCGCACCGGGCCGCGAACGCCACCAGCGCCGCCTCCAGCGGGTCACCCACCGCCGCCCACTCCGGGCGGTCCGGCTCCGGGGACAGCAGCGCGGCGTCGTTGCAGAGCAGCCCGGCCCGCGCCAGCCGACGCAGGTCGTCCGGTACGGCCACCGGCCGGCCCGCGGCGTGGATCTCGCCATGCGGGGCGTACCCGGTGCCCCGGACGGTGTACTCGGCGCCGTCGGCGGTGACCACCTGCTGGACGGCCATCCGGCCCTCGGTGAGGGTGCCGGTCTTGTCGGAGGCGACCACCGTGACCGAACCGAGGGTCTCCACCGCGTGCAGCCGCCGGGGGATCGCCCGGGCACCGGCCATCCGGCGGGCCCCCAGGGCCAGGGCCAGGGTCACCACCGCCGGCAGCGACTCGGGAACCGCCGCGACGACCAGACTCACCGCGGTGATCGCCATCTCCACCACCGGCCGGCCACCGACCAACCCGATCGCGAAGACCAGCCCGGAGAGGACCACCGCGGCCAGGCCGAGGGCCCGGCCCAGCGCGGCCAGCCGACGCTGCAACGGGGTGGGGCCCGGCCGGGTGGCCGCCACCAGGGCGGTGACCCGCCCCAACGCGCTCGCCGCACCGGTACGGACCACCGTGCCGGTGCCCCGGCCGGTGGTGACCACCGTGCCGGCCGACGCCTCCTCGCCGGCCTCCCGGGTCACCGGCACCGACTCGCCGGTCAGCGCCGACTCGTCCAGGTGCAGCCGGTTCGTCTCGTGCAGCAGCAGGTCGGCCGGGACCACGTCACCGGCCTCGACGTGCACCAGGTCGTCGCGGACCAGGTCGGCGGCGGGCACGACCAGGTCGATGCCGTCGCGGACCACCCGCGCGGTGGGCGCGGCCAGCCGGTCCAGCGCGGCGATGGCCCGGTCCGCGCGGACCTCCTGCACCACCCCGATCGCGGTGTTCACCAGCACGACCAGCGCGATCACCAGCGTGTCCGGCAGGTCACCCAGCACGGTGGTGACCACCGCCGCGGCCAGCAGCAGCGCCACCAGCGGGTCGGCGAGCTGCCGGGCGATCCGGGCCACCAGATGCCGGCGGACCGGCGCGGCCACCCTGTTCGGCCCGTCGACGCGTAGCCGGTCGGCGGCCTCGGCGCGACCGAGTCCGGTCGGCTGGTCCGTCGACCCCGCCGGTCGGGTCAGGTCCGTCTCCACCGTGGGTGCGCCCACCGTCGATCTCCACTCGCTCCACGGGCACGCCCGGTCGCCGCGCCACTGTCGGCTCCAGACTTCCGCCGGTACCGGTTGGCGGGTAGGGGCGTTGCACCCGCCCGCCCGGGACCTCCGGCCCGGGACCTCCGACCCCGGTGCGTGGGCGCGCTACCGGGCGGCCGGGTGGGCGGCCGGCGGGTGGTCGCGGTGGACCACGAGTTCGCCCACCTCCAGCCGCCCGATGCGTAGTTCGCGGATCACCGCCCGGCGCACCGCCAGCCGACCGATGGCCAGCGCGGCGACGGCGACCGAACCGACCGCGACCGCGCCCAGCGCGAGGCTGCCGACCGCGAGAGCGCCGACCGCGCCGGCCCCGACCGCCCGCGCTCCCGTCGCGGTGGCGGCCCGCACCACCGGTGTCCCGGTCGGCGGCCACGAACGGTCCCACAGTCCCCGGTACGGTGCGCGTCGGCCCATGTCCCGAGTGTCCCGTACCGGCCGGCCGGTGGACGGACGTTCCCGTGCGCAGCTTCCCGGCCCGGTCGCCTCGGCGTGCGACAGATCGCTCCGGTGCGGGAGCCAGCCGCCCCCGGGCCCGGCTCCCGCACCGGAGGCGGTCACGGCTGGAACACCACGGTCACGGCTGGAACACCACGGTCACAGCTGGAGCGCCACGGTCAGGGCTGGAGCACCAGACGGGCGGCGACCCGACCGGCGAGCACGTCCTCGACCGCTTCGTTGATCTCGTCGAGCTTGCGCACCTCGTACACCACCCGGGTCCGCCCGGCGGCGTGCAGCCGGAACACCTCGGCCAGGTCGGCGCGGGTGCCGACGATCGAACCGAGCACCGTGATCCCCTTCAGCACGGTCTCGAAGACCGGCAGCGTGACCAGGTTGTCCTTCGGCAGCGACACCAGCACCAGTCGCCCGCCGCGCCGTAGGCAGCGGTGCGCCTGCTCGATCACCGTCGGGCTGGCCGCCAGGACGATCGCCACGTCCACCCCGCCGAGGGCGGTGACCGGGGTGACCGGGTCGGTGACGGCCGCGTTGACGGTGTGCGTCGCACCGAGCGCGCCGGCCAGCGCCAGCTTCTCCTCGGTGACGTCCACCGCGACGGTCTCCGCGCCGAACAGCTGCGCGTACTGCTGGGCGAGGTGCCCCAGCCCGCCGATGCCGAAGATCGCGACCCGCTCGCCGGGACGCACCCCGGCCACCTTCACCGCCTTGTACGTGGTGACCCCGGCGCAGGTCAGCGGGGCCGCTTCGACCGGGTCCACGCCGTCGGGCACCCGTACCGCGTACCGGGCCGACGCGACCGCGTACTCGGCGTGCGCGCCGTCGATGGCGTACCCGGTGTTGCGCTGCGCCTCGCACAGCGTCTCCCAGCCGGTCACGCAGTACTCGCAGGTGCCGCAGGCCCAACCCAGCCACGGCAGGGCGACCCGGTCGCCGACGGCGTGCTCGGTGACCCCGGCACCGATCCGCTCGACGATGCCGACGCCCTCGTGCCCGGGGACGAACGGCGGGTTCGGCTTCACCGGCCAGTCGCCCCGGGCGGCGTGGATGTCGGTGTGACAGAGCCCGCTGGCCTCGATCCGGACCAGGATCTCCCCGGCGTCCGGCTCCGGCACGGGCAGGTCGAACAGCTCCAGCGGACGGTCGAACGCGGTGACGACGGTGGCGCGCATCTCAGGGCCTCCTCTTCTCGCTTCCGTCCCCCAGCCTCGTCGCCCGCGCCGGCTGTGGTCAGGGGCACAGGACCGGCGTACCCGGGACCTCCGTCCCGCCCCACCCGGGCCGGCCGGCCTCCCGCAGGCACCGGGCCGGTCGATGCTCCGGCCGCCTGGAGAGCCGGCGTCCCGGCCGGCCGGCACCGACCGCACCCGGCCCGACTCGACACTGGCCCGACTCGACGCCGGCCCTCGCTCGACGCCGGCCCGGCTCGACACTGGCCCGCCGGCACGGCGGCGGTCAACGTTCGACGACCAGGCGGCGGGCCCGCAGGGCGCGCGCCCACCACGGCCGGCGGCGGGCCGCGCGCAGCGCGGGCACCGGCGCGCCCCGGACGCTGATCCAGCCGCCGGGACCCATGGTCACCGCGCCGACCGCCGGGGGACGGCGTCGCCCGGCCGCCACCAGCCCGGCGGCGAGCAGCCCGGCCGCCAGCACCCCGGCGGCGGCCGCGACGAGCCGGTCCGGGTCGACCACCGGCCGGTACCGCAACCGGCCACCGGACAGCACGAACGCGCCGACCGGTCGTCCGGCGTCGGTCACCGGCACCAGGGCGGTGGCCGGCGTACCCGGCAGTTCCAGCACCGGCCCGACGGCGGGCGCGGGCCGGGGCACCGGCGCGGCCCGGTCCGGCGCGGCCAGCGGGGCCGGGCCGGTGGGGTTGAGGATCGCGGTCATGGCAGTCCCTCCTCGGCTGACGGGTCGACGGCTGTCGGATCCGCCGTCCCGTTCCGTGGTACCAACGCGGACGCGCCACCCACCAGGGCCGGACGGTACGCGGGGCGGGCCGGAGGTCCCGGGTCGCCGCGACGAACCCGGTGACCTGCGACTACCCTCGCGGGGTGAACTGGCTGGACATGATCGGCTGGATCGGGTCGGCGCTGCTGGTCTGGTCCCTGCTCCAGGCGCGCATCCTGCGGTTGCGCGCGCTCAACCTGGTCGGCTGCCTGGTGCTGATCGGGTACAACGCCGCCCTGTCGGTGTGGCCCATGGTCGGGCTCAACGTGGTGCTCGCCGTGATCAACGTGTGGTACCTGCGGAAGCTGATCACCACCCGGCACGACGACCGGACGTTCGAGGTCGTACCGGTGGGGGTCCGGGACGCGTTCCTCGCCCACACGCTCCGGGTGCACGCCCGCGACATCGCCCGGTTCAACCCGGACTTCCAGTGGGACGCCCGCACCGCCTCCGGCGACGCGTTCCTGGTGTTGCGCGCCGACGAGGTGGTCGGGGTGGTGCTGTCGCACGCGGAGGCCGGCAACGTCGCCCAGATCGACCTGGACTACGTCACCCGGCGGTTCCGTGACCTCACCCCGGGCGAGTTCGTGTTCCGGCGCAGCACCCTGTTCACCGACCGGGGCTACCGTCGGGTGGTCAGCCCGCCGGGCATGGTCGCCCCGTACTACCACCGGCTCGGCTTCCGCCCGGACGGCGACACGTACGTGCTGGACCTGCCGCGCGCCCGCGACGGCGCGGGGCACTAGGGCCGGTGCCGAAGTCCCTGGCCGGCCTACGGCGGGCCCAGACGACGGCCGGCGGCGTTGGGGATCGGGTCCGGATACGACACCGGTATCCGGACCGGTTCCCGCCTTGCCGGACCGCCGGCTGGGCTCCGCCTCGGCTCGACCGAGGATTTCGACACCGGCCCTAGCTGGCCGATGATTCACCAGGCCGGCCATTGGGAAAGGACACGCCTACGCGGGCCGGGACCACCGGCCCGCGGCGTCGCCGTGGCGACGCGGCCTGCGTGAGGAGAGTCCCGGCGTGCAGAGCTACTGGAGCCAACTGGCCCTGGTCGGAGTCCTGGTCGTCCTGAACGCGCTCTTCGCCGGCAGCGAGATGGCGCTGGTCTCCCTGCGGGAGAGCCAGGTGCAGCGGCTGGAACGCAGCAGCCGGTCCGGACGGGTGCTGGCGAAACTCGCCAAGGACCCGAACCGGTTCCTGGCCACCATCCAGATCGGCATCACGCTGGCCGGTTTCCTCGCTTCCGCGGCGGCGGCCGTGTCCCTGGCCCGGCCGTTGGTGCCGCTGCTCGGCTTTCTCGGCGGGGCCGCCGAGACGGTCGCGATCGTGCTGGTCACCCTGGCGTTGACCTTCGTCACGCTGGTCTTCGGCGAACTCGCCCCCAAGCGCGTCGCCATGCAGCGGGCGGAACGCTGGGCGCTGATGGTGGCCCGGCCACTCGATCTGCTCGCCAGCTTCTCCCGACCGGCCGTCTGGGCCCTCGGTGCCACCAGCGACCTGGTGGTTCGCCTCGCCGGCGTCGATCCGAAGCCGCAACGCGACGAGATCAGCCCGGACGAGCTGCGGGACATCGTGGCCGGCAACCACGGGTTCACCAAGGAACAGCAGACCATCATCTCCGGCGCGGTGGAGATCGCCGACCGGCGGCTGCGGGCCGTGCTGGTACCCCGGTTGCAGGTCTTCTGCCTGGACAGCGGCACCACCGCGGAGGCCGCTCGGCTGGTGCTGGCCGCCTCGGGCCACTCCCGCGCCCCGGTGGTCCGGCACGGCGGCCTGGACGACGCGGTCGGCGTGCTCCACCTGCGGGACCTGGTCGGCGTACCGGACGACCGGCCGATCGACGAGTGTGCCCGCCCGCCGATGCTGCTGCCGGACTCGCTGCCGGTGGTGGACGCGCTGCGGCAGTTCAAGGCGGAACGGCAGCACATCGCCCTGGTGGTGGACGAGCGCGGCGCGGTCGACGGCATCGTCACCCTGGAGGACATCCTCGAGGAGATCGTCGGCGAGATCTACGACGAGACGGACCGGGACGTCCGGGCGGTCCGACCCGAGCCGGACGGCACGATCACGCTTCCCGGCACCTTCCCGGTGCACGACCTGACGGACATCGGGGTGGAACTGCCCGACCGGCCCGAGGGGGACTACACCACCATCGCCGGCCTGCTGCTGGCCTGCCTGGGGCACATCCCCACGGAGACCGGGGAGAACGTCACCATCGACGGTTGGCGGCTGGAGGTGGCCGCCATCGACCACCACGCCATCGCCCAGGTCCGCCTGTACCCCGGCCAGCAGCCCGAGCCCGCCACCACCGAACCGGTCCTGGACGCCGCCGACCGCTGAGCCGGCCCTCGCCGCCACCGATCGCCGATCGTCGGGCTGGTCCGGGCCTCGCTGGCCCTTGGCCCGCCCCCGGTCGCCGTCGCTGGCCGTCGGTCCCGGCCGGGTCGCTGCCGCTGGTCGTCGGTGCCGGCCGGGTCGTCGCCGCTGGCCGCCGTTCACGGCTGGCACCAGCGCTGGCCGTCGGCCCGGCCCGGTCGTCGTCGGCCGGTGGAACGGTCAGCGGTCGCTGAGGTTCTGCAACCTGACCTGCCCCCGGGACACCAGCCGCCCGGCGGTGTCGGTGATCTCCACCTGCCAGAGCTGCTGGCTGCGCCCACGGTGCACCGGCGTACCGACCGCGGTCAGCTCGCCGTCGCGTACCGCGCGCAGGAAGTCCGTCTGGTTGGAGACCCCGACGACCTGACCCCGGTCGCCGAGCCAGTGCGCGCCGCCGACGCTGGCCGCCGTCTCCACCACCGCGCAGTACACCCCGCCGTGCTGGATCCCGTACGGCTGGTGCAGCTCCGGGCGGACCCGCCAGCGGAGGACGACCCGGTCCCCGGTCACCTCGTCGAACTCGAGCCCCAGCAGGGCGACGAACCCACCGTTCATGTCGGGCTTCTCCACCGTGGCTCCTCCCGTCCGACGCGACGGCCAGCGTAGCCGGGGTGGTCGGTCCGGAATCCCGCTACGTCCGGCCGCCGGTGATGGGGGACAATCGGTGACCGTGACCGATA